>NZ_MDED01000025.1 GCF_002939885.1 Xanthomonas cucurbitae | reverse complement strand
ATGGTGATGCCGGGCGACAACGTGAAGATGGTCGTGACCCTGATCAACCCGGTCGCGATGGACGAAGGTCTGCGTTTCGCCATCCGCGAAGGCGGCCGCACCGTCGGCGCCGGCGTGGTTGCCAAGATCGTCAAGTAAGACGTGCCTGCAGTCCGGGAACTTCGGTTGCCGGCGCAGCGGAAAGGGTCGGCGTAAGCCGGCCCTTTTTTGTGGGTTGAACGGGTGTCGCTGGATTTTGATCGAAGCGCGCTTGCGCGAGTGAAAACACCTCGCTATAATGCGCGGCTCGGTGTCCCTGGGTAGGGCGCAGAGTTACAGCGAAAAGAACGGCAGGATGCCGCTCGTGTTCGCCAGACCGGGAAGGTCGCGTTGCATGGGGCACTCAACAACTCACGCGTTGTTGACCGTGCTTTAGTTGCGCATTATACTTTTCCGTCTGGGCAGGCCGGTTTACCGGGCTGCCTCAGTTTTTGGGCGGAGGAAATGCCCTCGCTGACAGGATTGCGGCGATTTCATCAACGTCAGGAATATCGGGGCAGGTATCCCAGAGGCCTTGCCCGTCGCTCTTTTAACGAAGGAAGCTTCCGTCATGTCGGAACAAAAGATCCGGATTCGGTTGAAGGCGTTCGATCATCGTTTGATCGACCGTTCGGCCAGCGAGATCGTCGAAACGGCCAAGCGGACCGGCGCGCAAGTGCGTGGCCCGATCCCGCTGCCGACCAAGATCGAACGTTACACCATCCTCGTATCCCCGCATGCCGACAAGGATGCGCGTGACCAATACGAAACCCGCACGCACAAGCGTGTGCTCGATATCGTCGACCCCAACGACAAGACCGTGGACGCGCTGATGAAGCTCGAACTCGCGGCTGGCGTCGATGTACAGATCAAGTTGACCTGAGGACTACGACCATGACGAAGAAATATTCGTTGGGCTTCGTGGGCCGCAAGGCTGGCATGAGCCGCGTCTTCACTGAAGATGGCCGCTCGGTGCCGGTTACGCTGATCGAAGCAACTCCGAACCGCATCGCGCAGATCAAGACCGTCGAAACCGACGGCTACAGCGCCGTGCAGATTACCGTTGGCGCCCGTCGTGCCGCGCTGGTCAACAAGCCGGCTGCAGGCCACTTCGCCAAGGCGAAGGTGGAAGCGGGTCGCGGCCTGTGGGAATTCCGCGTTGAAGATGCCCAGCTCGGCGATTTCGCCGTCGGTGGCGAAATCAAGGCGGACATCTTCGAGGTCGGCCAGAAGGTCGACGTCCAGGGCGTCACCAAGGGTAAGGGTTTCCAGGGCACCATCAAGCGCTACAACTTCCGTATGGGCGACGCAACCCACGGTAACTCGCTGTCGCATCGCGCGCCGGGTTCGCTGGGTCAGCGCCAGACGCCGGGTCGCGTTTTCCCGGGTAAGAAGATGTCGGGCCACATGGGCGCCGTGCAGCAAAGCACGCAGAACCTGGAAGTGGTCAAGGTCGACGTCGAGCGTGGTCTGATTGCTATCCGCGGCGCCGTGCCTGGCGCAGCTGGTGGCGACGTGATCGTCCGTCCGGCGAGCAAGGCATAAGGAGAGATGACGATGGAACTCGTTATCACGGGTAGCAATAACAAGGTCTCGGTCTCCGATGCCGTGTTCGGTCGCGAATTCAGCGAGGATCTGGTTCACCAGGTCGTCGTCGCTTATCGCAACGCCGGTCGCGCCGGTACCAAGGCACAGAAGACGCGTTCGGAAGTTGCGGGCACGACCAAGAAGTCGAAGAAGCAGAAGGGCGGCGGTGCGCGTCATGGCGCGCTGACGGCTCCGATCTTCGTCGGCGGTGGTGTGACCTTCGCGGCCAAGCCGCGCAGCTTCGAGCAGAAGGTCAACCGCAAGATGTACCGCGCGGCCATCTGCGCGATCTTCTCCGAGTTGAACCGTCAGGGTCGTCTGATGATCGTCGATGCGTTCGATCTCGAAGCGACCAAGACCAAGGGTCTGATCGAGAAGCTGAAGGGGCTGGATGTGGGCAAGCGCCCGCTGATCGTCACCGAAGAAGCCTCTGAGCACCTGTATCTGTCCGCTCGCAATCTGCCGTATGTGCAGGTGCGTGACGTGCAGGGTCTGGATCCGGTCGCTCTGGTCGGGGCCGATACGGTCGTGATCACCGCCGATGCGGTCAAGAAGGTCGAGGAGTGGCTGGCATGAGCAGCAACGAAAAAATCTTCAGCGTGCTGCGTGCTCCGCGAGTCTCCGAAAAGACCGCGCGCCTGCAGGAAATCTCCAACCAGTATGTCTTCGAAGTTTCGAACGAAGCCACCAAGGCCGATGTAAAGGCCGCGGTCGAGCAGCTGTTCGACGTCAAGGTCAAGGCCGTCAACGTGGTCAACGTCAAGGGCAAGAGTAAGTCCTTCCGTAACCGTGCTGGCAGCCGTGGCAATTGGCGCAAGGCGTACGTCCGCCTGGTCGATGGTCAGTCCATCGACGTAACGGCCAAGGCCTGAGGTCCATCCCATGCCATTGATGAAGTTCAAACCCACCTCTCCCGGCCGTCGTTCCGCCGTGCGCGTGGTTACTCCCGATCTGCACAAGGGCGCACCGCATGCGGCGCTGCTCGACTCGCAGAGCAAGTCCGGTGGTCGTAACCACCATGGCCGCATCACCGTGCGTCACGTCGGTGGTGGCCACAAGCAGCACTACCGCATCATCGACTTCAAGCGCAACAAGGAAGGCATTCCGGCGCGTGTGGAGCGGATCGAATACGATCCGAACCGTACCGCCCATATCGCCCTGCTGTGCTACGTCGACGGCGAGCGCCGCTACATCATCGCCCCCAAGGGCCTGAAGGCAGGCGACCAGGTCATTGCCGGTGCCAATGCACCGATCAAGACCGGCAACACGCTGCCGCTGCGCAACATCCCGGTCGGTACGACGGTTCACGGTATCGAGCTGAAGCCGGGTAAGGGCGCTCAGATCGCACGTGCTGCCGGTGCAGCCGTCCAGCTGGTCGCTCGCGAAGGCATCTACGCCACGCTGCGCCTGCGCTCGGGCGAAATGCGCAAGGTGCCGGTCGAGTGCCGCGCCACCATCGGCGAAGTCGGCAACGACGAGCACAACCTCGAGAAGCTGGGCAAGGCCGGCGCCAAGCGTTGGCGCGGTGTTCGCCCGACCGTTCGCGGTGCGGCCATGAACCCGGTCGATCACCCGCACGGTGGTGGTGAGGCCAAGGCTGGCCAGGGTAATCCCCATCCGGTCACCCCGTGGGGTGTTCCGACCAAGGGTTACAAGACGCGCAAGAACAAGCGCACCCAGCAGTTCATCGTCCGCGATCGTAGGGGCTAATCGACCATGGCACGTTCACTCAAGAAGGGCCCGTTCGTCGATCACCACCTTGCCAAGAAGGTGGAGTCTGCTACGGGTAGCAAGAAGCCGATCAAGACCTGGTCGCGCCGTTCGATGATCCTGCCGCAAATGGTAGGCATCACCATCGCCGTGCATAACGGCAAGAACCACATTCCGGTGCTCGTCAACGAGAATATGGTCGGCCACAAGCTCGGCGAATTTGCCGTCACCCGGACCTTCAAGGGTCACGGTGGCGACAAGAAGTCGAGCAGGTAAGGAGAGATGACGATGGAAGCGAAAGCAATCCTGCGCACCGCGCGCATCTCCCCGCAGAAGGCCCGCCTGGTCGCCGACCAGGTGCGTGGTTTGTCCGCCGAACGTGCGGTCAATCTGCTGAAGTTCTCGGATAAAAAGGCTGCGCACCTGATCAAAAAGGTTGTGGAGTCGGCGATTGCCAATGCCGAGAACAATCAGGGCGCGGATGTCGACGAGCTGAAGGTCAAGACCATCATGGTTGATGAGGGTCCCTCCCTGAAGCGTTTCATGGCGCGGGCGAAAGGCCGCGGTACCCGCATCCTCAAGCGCACCAGCCACATCACTGTGGTTGTGGGCGCCGCCAAGTAAGCGGAAAGGAAAAGACCATGGGTCATAAAGTTCATCCGACTGGAATTCGCCTGGGCATCGCCAAGGACTGGAATTCCAAGTGGTACGCAAACAAGGCCGAGTTCGCCGGTTACCTGGCTGCCGACCTGAAAGTGCGTGAAATGCTGCGCAAGAAACTCGCGCAGGCAGGCATCAGCAAGATCTTGATCGAGCGCCCTGCCAAAACCGCCCGCGTGACCATTCACACCGCCCGTCCGGGCGTGGTGATCGGCAAGCGTGGCGAGGACATCGAGAAGCTGCGTAAGGAAGTGAGCGAGCTGATGGGCGTTCCGGCGCACATCAACGTCACCGAAGTGCGCAAGCCCGAGCTGGACGCGCAGCTGGTTGCCGAGTCGATCGCGCAGCAGCTTGAGCGTCGCATCATGTTCCGCCGCGCAATGAAGCGCTCGGTTGGTAACGCGATGCGCGTGGGCGCGCTGGGCATCAAGGTCAACGTCGGTGGCCGCCTCAACGGTGCAGAAATCGCCCGTTCGGAGTGGTACCGCGAAGGCCGCGTGCCGCTGCACACGCTCCGTGCCGACATTGATTACGGTTTTGCCGAGGCGTCCACGACCTACGGCATCATCGGCATCAAGGTCTGGATCTATAAGGGCGAGGTCTTCGACTTCTCCCAGGTTGGCCAGGAAAAGCAGGACGACAGCCCGCGCAACGATCGTAATGATCGCGGCGACCGTGGTGACCGCCCGTCGCGCCCGGCTCGTGAAGCGAGGTAACGGCAATGTTGCAACCCAAGCGAACCAAATATCGCAAGATGCACAAGGGCCGTAACGACGGCCTGGCATGGAGCGGAAACGCCGTCAGCTTCGGCGAATACGGCCTCAAGGCCACGGCGCACGGTCAGCTGACCGCGCGCCAGATTGAAGCAGCACGCCGCACGATCAGCCGCCACGTCAAGAAGGGCGGCAAGATGTGGATCCGTGTGTTCCCCGACAAGCCGATCACCAAGAAGCCGATCGAAGTCCGCATGGGCTCCGGTAAGGGCAATGTGGAGTACTGGGTCGCGCAGATTCAGCCGGGCCGCATGATCTATGAAATCGAGGGGATCCCCGAAGAGACCGCACGCGAGGCGTTCCGCCTTGCCGCTGCCAAGCTCTCGGTGACCACCACTTTCGTGACCCGGACGGTGCGCTGATGGATATCAAACAACTCCGCGAAAAGTCGGCTGACGAACTGAAGGCCCACCTGATCGATCTGCGTAAGGAGCAGTTCTCGCTCCGTATGCAGCAGGTCACCGGCCAGCTGCCGAAGACCCACGAAACCCGCCGGGTGCGCCGCGAGATTGCTCGCGTCAAGCACCTGCTCGGCAGCACCCAGTAAGGACGGCCGCGATGAGCGACAACAACGAAAAGCAAACGCTGCGCACGGTCGAAGGCCGTGTCGTCAGCAATAAGATGGACAAGACGGTCACCGTGTTGGTGGAGCGCCAGGTCAAGCATGCGCTGTACGGCAAGTACATCAAGCGCTCGACCAAGCTGCACGCGCACGACGCCGACAACGCCTGCAATGAAGGCGATGTCGTGCGGGTGACCGAGATTGCTCCGATGTCCAAGACCAAGAACTGGCGGGTGGTCGAAATCGTCACCCGTTCGGCCGAATAAGGGAGATCTGAATCATGATCCAGATGCAGAGCTACCTCGATGTCGCCGACAATTCCGGTGCCAAGGAAGTGATGTGCATCAAGGTGCTGGGCGGCTCCAAGCGCCGTTACGCACATATTGGCGACATCATCAAGGTGACCGTCAAGGACGCCATCCCGCGTGGCAAGGTCAAGAAGGGCGAAGTCTACGACGCCGTCGTGGTGCGTACCCGCAAGGGTGTGCGCCGTCCCGACGGTTCGCTGATCCGCTTCGATGGCAATGCCGCTGTGCTGTTGAACAACAAGCAGGAGCCGATCGGGACCCGCATCTTCGGGCCGGTGACGCGCGAGCTGCGTTCCGAGAAGTTCATGAAGATCGTCTCGCTCGCTCCCGAAGTGCTGTGAGCGGAGGACATACACATGGCTAACCGTATCAAGAAGGGCGACCAGGTCGTCATCAACACCGGCAAGGACAAAGGTAAGCAGGGTGAAGTGGTGCGTGTGGACGGCGATCGCGTGATCGTCTCCAACGCCAACGTCATCAAGCGCCACACCAAGCCGAACCCGCAGGCGGGTGTCGCCGGCGGCGTGGTCGAGCGTGAAGCGTCGATCCATATCTCCAACGTCAATATCGTCAACCCGGCAACGGGCAAGGGCGAGCGCGTTGGCTTCAAGGTGCTGGAGGATGGACGCAAATTGCGTGTGTTCCGCTCCAGCGGTGAGGCGCTCGACGCCTGAGGAATGAGATCATGAATACGCGTCTCGAAAAGTTTTACAAGGAAAACGTGGTGCCGGCCCTGATGAAGGAATTCGGCTACACCAATCCGATGGAAGTGCCGAAGCTGGTCAAGGTCACGCTCAACATGGGCGTGGGCGAGGCCGCTACCAACAAGAAGATTCTGGAAAATGCGGTCGCCGACATGTCCAAGATCTCTGGCCAGAAGCCGGTGGTCACCAAGTCGCGCGTTTCGGTCGCATCGTTCAAGATTCGCGACGGTTGGCCGATCGGCTGCAAGACCACCTTGCGTCGCGCCAAGATGTACGAATTCCTGGATCGCTTGATCAACATCTCGCTGCCGCGCGTGCGCGACTTCCGTGGTGTTTCCGGTCGTTCCTTCGACGGTCGTGGCAACTTCAACATGGGTGTGAAGGAGCAGATTATCTTCCCGGAAATCGACTTCGACGCCGTCGACGCGATCCGCGGTATGGATATCGCCATCACCACCACCGCCAAGACGGATGCGGAAGCGAAGGCGCTGCTGGCAGCGTTCAAGTTTCCGTTCCGTAATTAAGGGTTAGAGACATGGCTAAGACCTCCATGATCCACCGCGACATCAAGCGTGCAAAGCTGGCGAAGAAATTCGCCGGCAAGCGTGATGCGCTGAAGAAGATCCTCTCCAGCCAGGATGCGTCCTACGAAGAGAAGATCGATGCATCGACCAAGTTGCAGAAGCTGCCGCGCGATTCGTCGCCGAGCCGCCACCGCAACCGTTGCGAGCTGTCCGGTCGTCCGCGCGGTGTCTACCGCAAGTTCGGCCTGGGTCGCAACATGCTCCGCAAGGCCACGATGAACGGCGACGTTCCCGGCCTGCGCAAGGCAAGCTGGTAACAGCACTCCGGCCGCTCGCGGCTGGTCCGGGCAGGTTTGTCCTGTCCAACAGGGGAGTCCGGCGTAAGTCGGGCTCTTTTGTCGTATACTTCCGCTTCTGTCTTGCCCGTACGGGCCTGGCATGGCGTCAAGGGTCCTGGCCCATCCCCAGGAAAACACAAGATTTTCGCGAAAGCGGATATCGGTGCACTCAAAGGTACTCATATGAGCATGACTGATCCCATCGCCGACCTGCTGGTTCGCATCAAGAATGCGGCCGCGGTTGGTAAGCAGACGGTGAAATTGCCGTCGTCCAAGATCAAGGTAGCGATCGCCCAGGTCCTGAAGGACGAGGGTTACATCACTGACCTGCGCGTTACGGCCACCGAAAACAACAAGTCGGAGCTGGAAATCGTGCTGAAGTATTTCGAAGGCCGTCCGGTCATCGAGACCCTGAAGCGTTTCTCGCGCTCGGGTCTGCGTCAGTACCGCGGCAAGACCGAGCTGCCCAAGGTCCTGGGTGGCCTGGGTATCGCCATCATCTCCACGTCGAAAGGCATCATGACTGACGCACAGGCTCGCGAAGCCGGCGTTGGTGGTGAAGTCCTGTGCTTCGTGGCCTAAGGGAAGGAGTCGAACATGTCCCGTGTAGCCAAGAAGCCTGTGTCCCTTCCGAAGGGTGTTGAGCTCAACGTCCAGCCCACCCTGGTCAGCGTCAAGGGCCCGAAGGGCACGTTGACCCTGGCCAAGCCGAACGGCGTGGAAGTCGCCGTCGATGGTGACGTTGCCACCCTGTCGGCCAACGATCCTTCGCAGATGGCCATCACCGGCACCGTGCGCGCCATCCTGGCCAATATGGTCAAGGGCGTGTCCGAAGGCTTCGAGCGCAAGCTCGAGCTGGTTGGCGTCGGTTACCGTGCTGCCATGCAGGGCAAGGACCTGAGCCTGGCGCTCGGTTTCTCGCACCCGCTGGTGTTCGTGGCGCCGGAAGGCATCACGCTGTCGACCCCGAGCCAGACCGAAATCGTGGTCCAGGGCACCGACAAGCAGCGCGTTGGCGAGGTCGCCGCCAAGATCCGCGGTTTCCGTCCGCCGGAGCCCTATAAGGGCAAGGGTGTGAAGTACGCCGGTGAAGTCATCATTCGCAAGGAAGCCAAGAAGGCGTAAGGCAGGTCCCTCTGCGAGGAGCCCGGCCATCCATGGCCGGACTTCTCAATGTACAAGCCTGTTTTCCTTCAGCTTTCGTAGGATAAATATCATGAGCATCAACAAGAACATCGCCCGCCTGCGTCGCGCCAAGTCGACCCGTGCACACATCCGCGAGCTGGGCGTCGCGCGTCTGTCGGTGCTGCGCACCGGTCAGCATCTGTATGCGCAGGTCTTCACTGCCGACGGTTCCAAGGTGATCGCTGCGGCGAATACCCTGCAGGCCGACGTCAAGGATGGGCTGAAGAACGGCAAGAACAGCGATGCGGCCGTCAAGGTCGGCAAGCTGATCGCCGAGCGCGCCAAGGCGGCGGGTATCGAGAAGGTCGCATTCGACCGCTCGGGTTACCGCTACCATGGCCGCATCAAGGCGCTGGCCGATGCAGCTCGCGAAGGCGGCCTGCAGTTCTAAGTCCTGCTGCAAGGGTGGCCTCATGCCGCCCTTGCGTTCCGCCGGCAGGGTAGAAGCCGGACCGACCCGTTCTTTTGCAGCGGTATCGGGAACACCGTGTCACTCCACAACCATAAGCGGCTTCGAGCCGTACATACTCAATCAATCAAGGAATCAAGATGGCAGAAGAACGTGCACCGCGGGGTCGTGATCGCGACCGTAACCGCGAAGAGAAAGTCGACGATGGCATGATCGAAAAGCTGGTCGCGGTCAATCGCGTCAGCAAGACGGTCAAGGGCGGTCGCCAGTTCACCTTTACCGCGCTGACCGTGGTCGGCGATGGTCTGGGCAAGGTCGGTTTCGGTTATGGCAAGGCGCGCGAAGTGCCGGTCGCCATCCAGAAGTCGATGGAGCAGGCGCGCAAGAACCTGGCTACTGTGGATCTGAACAACGGCACCTTGTGGCATGCGGTCAAGTCCGGCCACGGCGCCGCACGCGTGTACATGCAGCCGGCTTCCGAAGGTACCGGCGTCATTGCCGGCGGTGCGATGCGCGCCGTGCTCGAGGCAGTTGGCGTGAAGAACGTGCTGGCCAAGGCTGTTGGTTCGCGCAATCCGATCAACCTGGTCCGTGCCACCCTGAAGGGTCTGTCGGAAGTGCAGTCGCCGGCCCGCGTTGCGGCCAAGCGCGGCAAGAAGGTGGAGGAGCTCAACCATGGCTAAGGACACCAGCAAGACCGTGAAGGTGCGCCTGGTGCGTGGCCTGCGTGGAACCCAGTCGCGTCACCGCCTGTCGGTGCGTGCGTTGGGCCTGAATAAGCTCAACGATGTGCGTGAACTGAAGGACAGCCCGCAGGTGCGTGGCCTGATCAATACGGTTCACTATCTCGTCAAGGTTGAGGAGTAATCCAATGACTCTGCGTCTTAATGACCTCAAGCCCGCCGATGGCGCACGCACCGAGCGCACCCGCGTCGGCCGTGGTATCGGTTCGGGTCTCGGCAAGACCGCTGGTCGCGGTCACAAGGGTTCGTTCGCCCGTAAGGGTGGCGGCAAGATCAAGGCCGGCTTCGAAGGCGGCCAGACCCCGATGCAGCGCCGTCTGCCCAAGATCGGTTTCCGCTCCAAGATGGCGCGCGACACCGCTGAAGTGTTGTCCTACCAGTTGGACAAGCTGGACGCCGGCACCGTCGATTTCGCAGCGCTGCGTGCGGCCAATCTGGTCCCGAGCCGCGCCAAGAAGGCGAAGGTCGTGCTGAAGGGCGAGCTGAGCAAGAAGTTCGTGCTGAAGGGCGTTGCGGCAACCGCAGGCGCCAAGGCGGCAATCGAAGCTGCCGGCGGCAGCGTAGAGGAGTAATCGGCAGATGGCGCAGGCTGGCATTGGTAACCTCGGTGGCGGGCTCGGCAAGTTCACGGAACTTCGCCAGCGGCTACTGTTCGTCCTCGGGGCATTGATCGTCTATCGCATTGGCTGCTACGTGCCGGTGCCGGGCGTCAATCCCGATGCCATGCTTTCGTTGATGCAGGCGCAGGGCGGCGGCATCGTGGACATGTTCAACATGTTCTCGGGCGGCGCCTTGCACCGTTTCAGTATTTTTGCGTTGAACGTGATGCCGTACATCTCGGCATCGATCGTGATCCAGTTGGCCACGCATATCTTTCCCGCCCTCAAGGCGATGCAGAAGGAAGGCGAGTCCGGTCGACGCAAGATCACCCAGTATTCGCGCATCGGTGCTGTATTGCTGGCGGTGGTGCAGGGCGGCAGTATCGCGCTTGCGCTGCAGAACCAGACCGCGCCGGGCGGCGCTCCGGTGGTGTATGCACCGGGCATGGGTTTCGTGCTGACCGCAGTGATCGCCCTGACGGCGGGTACCATCTTCCTGATGTGGGTGGGTGAGCAGGTTACCGAGCGTGGCATCGGCAACGGTGTGTCGTTGATCATCTTCGCCGGCATCGTTGCAGGTCTTCCGTCGGCGGCGATCCAGACCGTCGAAGCGTTCCGCGAAGGCAACCTGAGCTTCATTTCGCTGTTGCTGATCGTCATCACCATCCTGGCGTTTACGCTGTTCGTGGTGTTCGTCGAGCGTGGGCAGCGACGTATCACGGTCAACTACGCGCGCCGCCAGGGCGGTCGCAATGCGTACATGAACCAGACCTCGTTCCTGCCGCTCAAGCTCAATATGGCCGGCGTGATTCCGCCGATCTTCGCCTCCAGCATTCTGGCTTTTCCCGCTACGCTGTCGATGTGGTCTGGCCAGGCGGCTTCGGGTGGTGTGGGTTCGTGGCTGCAGAAGATCGCCAATGCGCTCGGGCCCGGTGAGCCGGTGCACATGCTGGTGTTCGCCGCGCTGATTATTGGTTTTGCGTTCTTCTACACCGCGCTGGTGTTCAACTCGCAGGAAACCGCTGACAACCTCAAGAAGTCTGGCGCGTTGATTCCCGGCATCCGTCCGGGCAAGGCGACCGCCGACTACGTGGATGGCGTGCTGACGCGCCTGACCGCAGCCGGTTCGCTGTACCTGGTGATCGTCTGCCTGTTGCCGGAAATCATGCGCACGCAGCTCGGTACCTCCTTCCACTTCGGTGGCACGTCGCTGTTGATCGCGGTGGTGGTGGTGATGGACTTCATTGCGCAGATCCAGGCGCATCTGATGTCGCACAAGTATGAGAGCTTGCTGAAGAAAGCCAACCTGAAGGGTGGGTCACGCGGCGGTCTTGCGCGCGGTTAAGTGGTACACTAGATTTTCATTACGTGAAGACGGCCTGGTTCCCGGGCCACGATCTTCCGATCAGAAGGGCGGCTCGCGCGACGTCTCGCGTGCGGGTGAGACGGGGTGGTCCTGTGCGGGAGTAGTACAGGCGATTCGGAGTGTTTTTCCGGATCAACACCGTCCGGCGCCGGAGCGAGGGCACACTCCCCACGCCGGGTCCATGGAACCTCTGGTTTCACGGGCTTCAAAGCAATCCGAGGCCTTGCTACAATTCCGATTTCACTTTGATCCATCCTGCCGGATGGCGCCTGGGCGCCGTCGGGCCATCACTCAGTTGGAGAATCGCGTCATGGCGCGTATTGCAGGCGTCAACCTGCCAGCCCAGAAGCACGTCTGGGTCGGGTTGCAAAGCATCTACGGCATCGGCCGTACCCGTTCGAGGAAGCTCTGCGAATCCGCAGGCGTTACCTCGACCACGAAGATTCGTGATCTGTCCGAACCCGAAATCGAGCGCCTGCGCGCCGAAGTCGGCAAGTATGTCGTCGAAGGCGACCTGCGCCGCGAAATCGGTGTCGCGATCAAGCGACTGATGGACCTGGGCTGCTATCGCGGTCTGCGTCATCGCCGTGGTCTCCCGCTGCGTGGTCAGCGCACCCGTACCAACGCCCGCACCCGCAAGGGTCCGCGCAAGGCGATCAGGAAGTAAGGGATAGATCATGGCCAAGCCAGCAGAAAAGAAAACGAAGAAGAAGATCAAGCGCGTCATCACTGACGGCGTTGCGCACGTCCACGCTTCGTTCAACAACACCATCGTCACCATCACCGATCGCCAGGGCAATGCGCTGTCGTGGGCTACGTCCGGCGGCGCCGGTTTCCGTGGTTCGCGCAAGTCGACCCCGTTCGCTGCTCAGGTTGCCGCCGAAAAGGCTGGCCGCGCTGCGCTCGACTACGGCGTGAAGTCGCTGGAAGTGCGTATCAAGGGTCCGGGTCCGGGCCGTGAGTCGGCCGTGCGTTCGTTGAACAACGTGGGCTACAAGATCACCAACATCATCGACGTGACGCCAATCCCGCACAACGGGTGCCGTCCGCCGAAGAAGCGTCGCGTCTAAAGGGAGCGATAAGAAATGGCTCGTTATATCGGTCCTACCTGTAAGCTCGCCCGCCGCGAAGGCGCCGACCTTTCCCTCAAAAGCCCGGCGCGTGCGCTGGACTCCAAGTGCAAGCTGGAGCAAAAGCCCGGCCAGCACGGCGCGACTGCCCGTAAGGGCAAGCTGTCTGATTACGCAACCCAGCTTCGTGAGAAGCAGAAGGTCAAGCGTATCTACGGTCTGCTCGAGCGTCAGTTCCGCAACTACTACAAGAAGGCCTCGACCAAGAAGGGCAATACCGGCGAGAACCTGCTGCAGTTGCTGGAAACCCGTCTGGACAACGTGTGCTACCGCATGGGCTTTGCCGTCACCCGTCCGGCCGCGCGCCAGCTGGTGTCGCACCGTGGCGTGCTGGTCAATGGCAAGTCGGTGAATCTGGCCTCGTACCAGATCAAGGCTGGCGATGCGATCACGCTGTCGGAAAAAGCACAGAAGCAGCTCTGCGTGCAGGAAGCCCTGACCGTGGCTGAGCAGCACGACATGACGCCGTCGTGGGTTGAAGTCGATTCGAAGAAGTTCAGCGGCGTGTTCAAGGCCGTTCCGGATCGCGCTGACCTGCCTTCGGATATCAACGAAGCGCTGATCGTCGAGTTGTATTCGAAGTAATTCACATTGGAGAGCCTCCGGCACTGCCGGAGGTTCGCAGGAGACCCCGCAACATGACGGTTACCGCCAACCAGGTTCTGCGCCCCCGTGGTCCGCAGATCGAACGTCTTACCGACAACCGTGCCAAGGTCGTGATCGAACCCTTGGAGCGCGGTTACGGGCACACGCTGGGCAATGCCCTGCGTCGTGTGCTGTTGTCGTCGATCCCCGGTTTTGCGATCACCGAGGTCGAGATCGACGGCGTGCTGCACGAGTACACCACGGTCGAGGGTTTGCAGGAAGACGTGCTGGACGTCCTGCTCAACCTGAAAGACGTGGCCATTCGCATGCACAGTGGCGACAGCGCGACGCTGTCGTTGTCCAAGCAGGGTCCGGGCACGGTCACTGCGGCCGACATCAGGACCGATCACAACGTTGAGATCATCAACGGCGACCACGTGATCTGCCACCTGACCAAGGACACCGCGTTGAACATGCGCCTGAAGATCGAGCGTGGTTTCGGCTACCAGCCGGCGGCTGCGCGTCGTCGTCCGGATGAAGAGACCCGCACCATCGGTCGTCTGATGCTGGATGCGTCGTTCTCGCCGGTGCGTCGCGTTGCCTATGCCGTGGAAGCTGCGCGCGTCGAACAGCGTACCGACCTCGACAAGCTGGTCATCGATATCGAGACCAACGGCACGATCGATGCCGAGGAAGCCGTGCGCACTGCCGCCGACATCCTCAGCGATCAGCTGTCGGTGTTCGGCGACTTCACCCACCGCGATCGTGGTGCGGCCAAGCCGGCTGCCAGCGGCGTGGATCCGGTGCTGCTGCGCCCGATCGACGACCTCGAGCTGACCGTGCGTTCGGCTAACTGCCTGAAGGCCGAGAGCATCTACTACATCGGTGATCTGATCCAGAAGACCGAAGTGGAGTTGCTTAAGACCCCGAATCTGGGCAAGAAGTCGCTCACCGAAATCAAGGAAGTGCTGGCACAGCGCGGCCTTGCACTGGGCATGAAGCTGGAGAACTGGCCGCCGGCCGGTGTCGCCCAGCATGGCATGCTTGGTTAATGTGTCATCGCATGGGCGTCTTCGGGCGCCCATGCCGTTTTTCTCATCGACGGGCCGAAGCCCGCGGTGACATCCGGTCGAAGGACGGCCGGTTCGGACCAGCCGCAGTCCATTCAACAGCGCCAGGATGGCGACAACGTCTCTGAAGCAGTCTCAACATTCCTTAGGAAATCATACTCATGCGTCACCAGAAATCCGGTCGTAAGTTCAACCGCACCAGTGCGCACCGCGAAGCCATGTTCCGCAATATGGCTGCTTCGCTGTTCAAGCACGAGCTGATCAAGACCACCTTGCCGAAGGCCAAGGAACTGCGTCGCGTCGCCGAGCCGCTGATCACCATCGGCAAGATCGATGGCGTAGCCAATCGTCGTCTGGCGTTCGCGCGTCTGCGCGACAAGGAAGCGGTGGGCAAGCTGTTCGTTGAACTGGGCCCGCGTTACGCGACCCGTCCCGGCGGCTACCTGCGCATCCTGAAGGCCGGCTTCCGCGCTGGCGACAATGCGCCGATGGCGTATGTCGAGCTGGTCGACCGCCCGGTCGTGGCTGAGGAAGTGGCCGAGTAATCGGGTCGCTCTATCAAGATTCTCGAAAAGCCCGGCATTGCCGGGCTTTTTGTTATGTGCGGTATCGATTCGGGCCGGCGGTGCGGGGTATTGGACGTGTCCTGGCCACTGCCTGCTTGGGCACCGGCCGACTCCAGAGCGGTGGCGTTGCCATACCAGGGTTCCTTGCCGGCGTGGTTGCGTTGATGCCTGCTCGATGGCCGTGGAGTCCATCGCCTGGCGATGCGCT
Source organism: Xanthomonas cucurbitae (assembly GCF_002939885.1). GTDB lineage: Bacteria > Pseudomonadota > Gammaproteobacteria > Xanthomonadales > Xanthomonadaceae > Xanthomonas > Xanthomonas cucurbitae. The sequence goes on along the minus strand of NZ_MDED01000025.1, from coordinate 61,581 downwards.
GCCGCGGGAATGCAGGGCGCCTCGCGGTGTGCGATGGAGCAGGGCAGGGCATGCGTGGTCAGGGCCGCGGCGATGATTGATAATCGGGCTTCGATCCTAGGCAAGCAGTCACGATGAATCCATTGCGTTGGGGGTTTCGGGCGCAGTTTCTACTGGGCTTTCTGGCCTGTGCGGGACTGCTGGCTTACGCGATCTACGTGCAGCTGCATCTGGGGCTGGAGCCTTGCCCGCTGTGCATTTTCCAGCGAATCGCGTTTGCGGCGCTGGCAGTGTTGTTCCTGCTCGGTGCCCTGCACGGGCCGCGTGCCGCAGGCGGGCGCAAGGTCTATGGCGTGTTGAGCTTCATCGCTGCCGGCGTGGGCATGGGCATCGCCGCGCGGCATGTCTGGGTGCAGATCCGGCCCAAGGACATGATGTCCTCGTGTGGCCCGCCGCTGAGTTTTCTGAGCGAGACGATGGGGCCGTTCGAGGTGTTCCGCACGGTGCTGACCGGCACCGGTGACTGCGGCAACATCGACTGGCGCTTCCTGGGCCTGAGCATGCCGATGTGGAGCATGGTGTGGTTCGTGATGCTGGCGTTGTGGGCGCTGTACGCCGGTTTCAAGGCACGTCGCACTTCAGTGCATCACTAGCGGGTGGTGCATCGTGGTGGTGCCTGGCGCGGCGGCGCTTGAGGGGCCGATCAGGGTGATGTGCGCAGCTGGTGCAGCAGTCGGATGGAGCCGGGGCAGCCGGCTCCATCCGCGAGGTTGCGGTTGTGGTCAGAAGTCCTGTTGCAGGCTCAGATAGACCCCGCGGCGCGGCGCCCATTGCGGCGCGAACACCCCGATGCCGCCGCCGTCGCGCAGTTGATAGCTGCGATCCAGTGCATTGAGCACGGCAAGCTGGGCGTGCAGTGGATGCGTGCTGCTGAGTGCGAAGTCATGTCCCGCGCTCAGATTGAGCTGGAAGTACGAGGGCAGCTCGCCGCCATTGGGCACGGTGTCGGTATCGGTGCGCAGGCCACTGCCATACAGGTAGTTCGCGCCCACCCTGCTGCTGTCACCAATGGCGTAGGTAATGCCGCCGGAGGAGGTCAGTTTCTGGTCGTGGTCCAGGTGGATCCAGTTGGTGGATGCATACGCCAAGGCATCTGGATCGAAGTTGTACAAGCTGGTCATGACCTGCTTGCCCATCGCCTTGCTGTAGGCCAGGTTGAAATAGGCGGTGACCGGGCCGTTGCTGTAGTCGGCGCTGAACTCGGTGCCGCGGATGCGGCCCTGGCGATAGTTGAAGGTGGAGTAGACGTAGGCGGCGCCGAACTGGCCTTCGTCCTGCAAGCGGTCGGCGGTGCGATAATAGGTATCCAGACCCAGCGTCAGGTGATCGCCCACCATTTGCGAGATGCCCAGATCGTAGTAGTTGCTGCGCTCGCTCAGCGGCGTGGTGGGGCCGCCGCCGGTGGATTGCTGGTTGGTGGTGCCGTCGTACAAGGCGATATCGCTGGTGGAGATCAGCTCGCTGGCCGGGGGGGTGAAATAGCGCGCATAGCCGGCGTGCACAGTGGTGCTCTCGCTGGCTTTCCAGACCACACCCAGGCGTGGGCTGAGCTGGCCTTCTGTGGCGCCGAAGGCCTTATAACGGTCACCGCGTACGCCGTAGTTGACGATCCAGTCGTCGCCGATCTTCCACTCGTCCTGCAGATAGAGTGCATAGGTACTGGCATGGAAGCGGCTGCCGTCCGGAATGAACAGCGGCACGTTGCTGCTCTGGTTGCCATCGGCATCGGCCGGGAAAGCAAAGGAGTCGTTGCTGGCGATGGCGTGTTCGAAATTGCCGTACAGGCCATAACGCAAGGTGTGCGAACCGCCCCAGGGGGTGGAGAAGTCGGCTTGCACGGTGTTTGCGCGATTGCTGCGGTTCACCTGTGAAGCGACGCCATTGAAGATCAGATCTCCAGCGACATCGGGCGAGAAGGCCACGCTGCTGTAGCGCTGGCCGGCGGAGAGTTGATAGTTGGTTTCGCCGAGCGTGCCCTGGAGTGCCAAGGTGCCAAACCGGGTGTTCTCGCGCTGGTTTTCCCTCAGACGGGATGAGTCGAAGTCGGTCGTGCCCAGGTAATCGAACGTTGGGGTCTGCTCGGGATTGTTGGGAATCTGGAAGCGGTTGTTGGCATAGCCGACCAGCAGGCTGAGGCGGGTGTCCTCGTTAACCAGATAGCTCAGGTCGGCAAAGCCTTTGCCTTGATGGGTCTTGTCGTGCTCCGGCGAGCGGGTATCGGTCGGGTTCTCCAGGCCGTGCGTGTTCTGCTCGTAGTCGCCGGTGACAAACCAGCTCCAGCGCCCACTGCTGCCCCAGAGCGATGCATTCGGGTTGACCGTGTCGTAGGAACCGCCGGTGATGCCAACGCTGCCGCCATTGCCCAGTTCGGCGCCATTTTTGGTGGTGATGTCGACCACGGCGGCGGTGCGGTCGCCGAACTGCGCCGGCAGTGCGCCATTGAGCAGCTTGAGGTTCTTGATGATGCGCGGTTCCAGGCTCTGGCCGAAGCCGGAGATGGACTCGGGCAGCATCACGCCGTTGATGCGGTACTGCAGGTTGGCATGGTCGCCACGGACATGGATGCCGCCATACGAATCCTGCACCACGCCCGGTGCCTGCAGCAGCACCTGGTTGAGTGGCGTGGAGGCGCCTAGTGGCAGACGGTCGATGTCGTCGGCGGTGATGACGAACTGACTGCTGCCGATGTCCGGCGACAAGGCGTTGCGCGCCGCTTCGAGCTTGGCGGTGACATTGACGGTGTCCAGCTCGGTGGTCTGCTGGGGGAAGGCATCGGCGGCCAGTACCGCGCCGGTGGCGGACGACAACAGGATGGAGACGATTGCGGCGGTGAGAAGGCGAGGGGTCATGGCAAGTCGCAGCACTGGGTGGGCGGGAAGGTGTTATTGCATAACACTCCGCCTGCCGGCGGGTGCTGGCCTAGGCCGGAAGTCATGCTTGCCGCTGCGCGTTGTTCGCCATTCAGTCGCGTCCGCTGCTGGCATGGGGATGATCGACCACGGCGGGCCTTGCTCATGGCAGGGAACGCTTTGCGTGGCGCGCCTGCTCTGCGACCATCACGGGCTGTCCAGGAGCTTTGTCGATGAATCCTTCCACGCCCGCTACCGTTTCCGATTCTGCAACCTCGTCGTGGGCGCCCGCCAGCTGGCGCGATCGACCGGCATTGCAGTTGCCGGTCTATCCGGACCCGGATGCCTTGCAGGCGGCCGTGGACGAGCTGCGGCAGCTGCCGCCGCTGGTGACCTCGTGGGAGATCTTTGCGCTCAAGCGTCAGCTGGCCGAGGCGCAGGAAGGCAAGCGCTTCCTGCTGCAGGGCGGCGATTGCGCGGAGAATTTCAGCGATTGCGAATCGGGCACCATCTCCAACCGCCTGAAGGTGCTGCTGCAGATGAGCCTGGTGCTGGTGCATGGCCTGCGCCTGCCGGTGGTGCGGGTCGGACGCTTTGCCGGGCAGTACGCCAAGCCGCGTTCGGCCGACACCGAGACCCGCGACGGGGTGAGCCTGCCGAGTTATCGCGGCGATGTCATCAATGCGCCGGCGTTTACGCAGGCCGCGCGCGTGCCCGATCCGCGCCGCATGATTACCGCGCATTCGCGCTCGGCGATGACGATGAATTTCGTGCGCGCCCTGATCGATGGCGGCTTTGCCGACCTGCATCACCCGGAGTACTGGAATCTGGACTGGGTGGGCTATTCGCCGTTGGCGGCGGACTACCAGAAGATGGTGTCCTCGATCGGCGATGCCGTGCGCTTCATGGAAACCCTATCCGGGGCGGAGGTGTACAACCTCAACCGGATCGATTTCTACACCTCGCACGAGGCATTGCTGCTGCCCTACGAGGAAGGGTTGACCCGGCAGGTGCCGCGCCAGTGGGGCTGGTTCAACCTCAGTACGCACTACCCGTGGATCGGCATGCGCACGGCGGCGCTGGACGGCGCACATGTGGAGTACCTGCGCGGTGTGCGTAACCCGATCGCGATCAAGGTCGGCCCGTCGGTGCAGCCGGACCAATTGCTGCGGCTGATCGATGTGCTCAATCCGGAAGACGAACCCGGGCGGTTGAGTTTCATCCACCGCATGGGCGCGGCGCAGATCGCCGAGAAGTTGCCGCCGCTGCTGGATGCGGTCAAGCGTGACGGGCGCCGGGTACTGTGGGTCTGCGATGCGATGCACGGCAATACCGAAAGTACCGGCAACGGCTATAAAACCCGGCGTTTCGACAATATCCGCAGCGAGGTGGAAACCTCCTTAGACCTGCATGCGGCCGCCGGTACGCGACTGGGTGGCGTGCATCTGGAGCTCACCGGCGAGGATGTCACCGAGTGCACCGGTGGTGCGCGCGAGCTGACCGAGCGCGATCTGGAACGCGCCTACCGCTCCAGCGTGGATCCGCGATTGAACTACGAGCAGTCGCTGGAGATCGCGATGGCGATCGTGCGCAAGCAGCAACAGGCCGCATCGCAGCCGCTGGGGAGCTGACCGGGCCGTGTGCATGACGTGATGCTCATGCCGCTTGCGGCATGCTCTTGCAGCCATCCCTCTTTCCCCCCACAGGAGGAACGGTTTGACTGCCGATTGGAACGTCATCCGCGAATACGCAATTCCCTTGGGTGCCGCGCTGCTGGCCGGTGCCGTCATCTGGTCGCTGATGCTGTGGTTGTTCCGCCGCATGCAGGGCCGCGATTACCGGCGCGCGCGCATCATTCGCGTGGTTGCCTTGCCTGCGGCCTTCATCCTGCCATTGCTGTTCCTGGGGATTGCCACCGAGGCCACGCCGCTGACCGGCAAGGCGTTGGCAGCGGTGCAGCACCTGCTGCATGTGGGCATCGTCGGCTGCGTGACGTGGTTGCTGGTACGCGCGGTGGCCGCTGGCGAAGCGGCAATCCTGCGCAGCAACCCGATCGAGGTGTCGGACAATCTCACCGCCCGTCGCATCCAGACCCAGACCCGGGTGCTGAGCCGGGTAGTGATGGGTGCGGTGATCCTGCTCGGTCTCTCGGTGGTGCTGCTGGGGTTTGAGCAGGTGCGCCAGATCGGCAAGACCCTGCTGGCCTCGGCCGGCATCATTGGCCTGGTGGCGGGCATCGCGGCCAAGCCGGTGTTCGGTAACCTGATTGCCGGTCTGCAGATCGCGTTGACCCAGCCGATCCGACTGGATGACGTGGTGATCGTGGAAGGCGAGTGGGGCCGCATCGAGGAGATCGGCAGCTCGTATGTGGTGGTGCGGATCTGGGACGAACGACGCATGGTGGTGCCGCTCACCTGGTTCATCGAAAATCCGTTCCAGAACTGGACACGCGCCAGTGCGGATCTGCTGGGCACCGCGTTCCTGTGGCTGGATTACCGTACGCCGATTGCGGCAGTGCGCGCGGAGCTGGAGCGCATCTGCCGGAGCGAGACGCTGTGGGATGGGCGCGTGTGCGTCACGCAGATCACCGATACCAGCGACAACACCATCCAGGTCCGCCTGCTGGTGAGTGCGCGCAATTCCGGCGACGCCTTCGATCTGCGTTGCCTGGTGCGCGAGCGGATGATCGACTTCCTGACCCGCGAGCATCCGTATGCGCTGCCCAGGATGCGCGCCGAGATCGCCGCGCAGGAACAGCCGGCCTCGCGCGCCGCCGCGCCGATCGCGCCGGATGGCGTGCGTTCGCCGGGCGCCGAAGACGGCGAGCCGGCGGCGCTGGTGTAGTGCGTCGACTGCTGCCTTCTGCCTGCTGTGGGAGTCGAAGGTGTACGGCCGGTGTCGCTGTACGCCGCGCCGGCGACGGTGCCGACGTGCGTGCAGGCACCATCGGCGCCTGCACGCGCTACGGGCAATGCCGGATGTCAGCCGGTCGTCGGCTACCGCTTGCCAGCTGATTCATCACGCTTGGGCGGGGCTGGCGCCGCATCCGGTGCAGCGCGCGCACTCGGCGCGTAGCCGGGTGCGAAGCGCGCATGGCTACGTTGTTCGTACGCGTACGCCAGCTCGATCAGGCGTGGCTCGCTCCATGCGGTGCCCATGAACAACAAACCCAGCGGCAGGCCTCGGGTCTGGCCCATCGGCACGCTCAGGCTTGGATAGCCGGCCACTGCAGCGGCGCCATAGCCGGCACCGGGAAAGGTATCCCCCTTGCCGAGCGTGGTGACCCAGGCGGGGCCGGTGGTCGGGACGATCAAGGCATCCAGACGATCTGCCAGCAGCGTCGCATCGATGCCTTCCGGCCCGGCCAGCCGTCTGGCGTTGGCGCGCGCGCTCAGATAGCCCGGATCGTCGAGACCGCGTGCGGCCTGCGCTTGTTCGAACAGCTCCTGCCCGAAGTACGGCATCTGGCGCTGCGCATGGTTGCGATTGAAGGCAATCAGTTGTTCCAGGTTCGCCACCGGTGCGTTGTGGCTGCGCAGATACGCGTTCAGGCCCGCCTTGAATTCGACCAACAAGACCGTCTGCTCATCGGTATCCCACTTGCCATCGGTGGCCAGGCGGGTTTCGATCACGGTGGCGCCGGCCGCACGCAGCGTCTGCACGGCGCGGTCCAGCGTGGCGGCGATGGCGGGGTCTTCGCGTAGCCGATTGCGCAACAGACCCAGGCGCGCGCCGCGCAGGCCGTCGGCTTTCAGGTGCGCGGGATAGTCGACGCGCGTGGCGGGCGCCGTGCCGGTGGCCGGGTCCTGCGGATCGGGCGCGGCGATCGCCTGCAACACGGCGGCGGCATCGGCCACGCTGCGCGTCATCGGCCCGGCGGTGTCCTGGCTGGCCGAAATCGGGATGATGCCGTCGCGGCTGACCAGGCCCACCGTCGGCTTGAGCCCCACCAGGCCGTTGACCGAGGCCGGGCAGGTGATGCTGCCGTCGGTTTCGGTGCCGATCCCCACCGTGGCCAGGCTGGCAGCGATTGCCGCACCGGTGCCAGCGCTGGAGCCACACGGGTTGCGGTCGAGCGCGTAGGGATTGCGGGTCAGCCCGCCACGGGCACTCCAGCCGGAGCTGGACTGGGTGGAGCGGAAGTTGGCCCACTCGCTCAGGTTGGTCTTGCCCAGGATCACTGCGCCGGCCGCGCGCAGGCGCTGCACCAGAAAGGCATCGCGCGTGGGTTTGAAATCGGCCAGCGCCAGCGAGCCGGCGCTGTTGACCATGGGCACGGCATCGATGTTGTCCTTGAGCAGCACCGGGATGCCATGCAGTGGCCCGCGGGTGTGCCCGGCGCGGCGTTCTGCATCCAATGCGCGCGCGTCGGCCTCGGCCTGTGGATTGCGTTCGATCACCGCGTTGAGCTGCGGGCCGGCGCGGTCGATGCTGGCGATGCGTTGCAGGTAGGCGCGGGTCAGTTCGAGGCTGGTGGTAGTGCCGGCCTGCATGCGTGCCTGCAGGCCGGCCACATCGGCCTCGACCAGATCGAGCGGTTCGGCGCCGGCGGCGGTGGCGGGCCCATGGCGTGTCGGCGCGTCGGCATGCGCACAGCCGCACAGCGCCAGCAGCAAGGCAAAGGACAAGGTGGTGGATCGCATCGGCGCTGGCTCCCGGGAAGTCTGCGCAGGCTAACGGCGCAGGAGCGGGGTGACAACGGATGGCCACGTCCAGATGGACGGGCAGGGGGGATCAGCGGCGACGCCGGACCAGGTCGCGTGCCAGCACGCCGACCACGATCAGATTGACCGCCAGCACCGCCCAGGCCGTCCAGCCGGGATGGCGGACGATGGCGTAGATATCGAAGGGTAGATAGATGGCCGCCGACAGGCAGCCCAGCAACGAGGCCCAGGCCTTGGCGCGCCACAGGCCCCAGGCTTCCACCACATGCAGCAGGCCGTAGCCCAGCATGGCGGCAGCGGCCAGATGCACCGCATCGGGGCTGATGGTCTTGAGCAACGACGGCAGGGCGCCGTGGTCGGGATCCAGATTGAACCGGTGGATCAACGTACGCACCGCATGCTGCAGCGGGAGCGGGCCCAGAATTTCCAGGCCCGTCGCCGCCAACAGTGCAAGCACGCCCTTGGTCGCCTCCAGCAAGGCGATCGCGTGTAGGCCCGGATGCGCACGCGGATCCGGGCTGTAGGGCTTGCGCTGCATGAGCGTGGACGCCGGGGCTTAGCCGGAACGGCCCGCGCGCTTACGGTCGCTTTCGGTCAGGAACTTCTTGCGCAGGCGGATTTCCTTCGGGGTGACTTCCACCAGCTCGTCGTCCTCGATGAAGTCCAGTGCCTGTTCCAGCGTGTACTTGATCGCCGGGGTCAGCTTGATCGCATCGTCCTTGCCCGAGGCGCGCATGTTGGTCAGCGGCTTGGTCTTGATCGCGTTGACGGTCAGATCGTTATCCTTGGAGTGGATACCGATCAGCTGGCCTTCGTACACGTTGTCGCCTTCGGCGGCGAACAGGCGGCCACGCTCTTCCAGCGGCCCCAGTGCATAGGCCGGGGTTGCGCCCGGTGCATTGGCAATCATCACGCCGTTCTGGCGCTTGGCGATGGCGCCCTGTTCCTTCGGGCCGTAATGGTCGAACACATGGAACAGCAGGCCCGAGCCCTGGGTCAGGGTGCGGAACTCGTTCTGGAAGCCGATCAGGCCACGCGCCGGGATCATGTAGTCCAGGCGCACGCGGCCCTTGCCATCCGGCTCCATGTTCTTCAGCTGGCCCTTGCGGGTGCCCAGCTTTTCCATCACGCCGCCCTGGTGCTGTTCTTCGATGTCCACCACCAGCTGTTCGATCGGCTCCATCTGCTTGCCGTCGATTTCCTTGATGATGACTTCCGGGCGCGACACGGCCAGCTCGTAGCCTTCACGGCGCATGTTTTCGATCAGCACCGACAGATGCAGTTCGCCACGGCCGGAGACCAGGAACTTGTCGGCGTCGGAGCCTTCCTCGACCTTCAGTGCCACGTTGTGCACCTTCTCGCGGTCCAGACGGTCGCGCAGCTGGCGGCTGGTCAGGAACTTGCCGCCAGACAGGTCCTTATTGCCGGCGAACGGCGAGTTGTTGACCTGGAAGGTCATCGAGATGGTGGGTTCGTCCACGGTCAGCGCCGGCAGCGCTTCCGGGGTGTCGAGGGCGCACACGGTGTCGGAAATGGTCAGCTCGGCCACGCCGGAGATGGCGACGATGTCGCCGGCTTCGGCGGTGTCCTGCTCGATGCGCTCCAGGCCCAGGAAGCCCAGCACCTGCAGCACCTTGCCCTGGCGCTTCTTGCCTTCACGGTCGATCACGCTGACCGGCATGTTCTTCTTCAGCACGCCGCGCTGGATGCGGCCGATGCCGATCACGCCGACGAAGTTGTTGTAGTCCAGCTGGCTGATGCGCATCTGGAACGGGCCGTCCGGATCGACGTCCGGTGCCGAGACGTGCTGCATGATCGCTTCGTACAGCGGGGTCATGTCGCCGTCGCGCACGCTCGAATCCAGGCTGGCGTAGCCGTTTAACGCCGAGGTGTAGACGATCGGGAAGTCCAGCTGCTCGTCGGTGGCGCCGAGCTTGTCGAACAGGTCGAACACCTGGTCGATCACCCAGTCCGGGCGTGCGCCCGGGCGGTCGATCTTGTTGACCACCACGATCGGCTTGAAGCCCATCGCGAAGGCTTTCTGGGTCACGAAGCGGGTCTGCGGCATCGGGCCGTCCATCGCGTCGACCAGGATCAGCACCGAATCCACCATCGACAGCACGCGCTCGACTTCGCCACCGAAGTCGGCGTGTCCAGGGGTGTCGACGATGTTGATGCGGTTGCCCTGCCAGGTGATGGCGGTGTTCTTGGCCAGGATCGTGATGCCACGTTCCTTTTCCTGATCGTTGCTGTCCATCACGCGCTCAGCGAGGACGGTGCGTTCGGACAGGGTGCCGGACTGCTTCAGCAGGCAGTCGACGAGGGTAGTCTTGCCGTGGTCGACGTGCGCGACGATGGCGATATTGCGGAGTTTTTCAATGGACATGCGGAAAAGGCCCCTGTCTGGCGCCAGTCTATGAGATGAGGTAAGCCGAATATTATAGCGGTTTCGTGGCACTGCCGTGGCGGAGTGCCCAATGCCGTCCCGGATCGCCCATTCAGGCAGCGTGAAGACAGGCGACGACGAGGCGGGCGAGACGCTTGGACCATGGTCGTAGCCGCGCAGCCGGGCGCGTGCGCGGGTGTATCCTAATGGGCTGTTGATTCCCCAGAACCTGCAAGGATTTCCATGTCCCTGATCGCCACTTTCGATACCTCCCGCGGCCCCATCGTCGTCGAGCTGTACCCGGAGAAAGCGCCGCTGACGGTTGCCAACTTCGTCAACCTGGCCAAGCGCGGCTTCTACAACGGCCTGAGCTTCCACCGCGTGATCGCTGACTTCATGATCCAGGGCGGTTGCCCGGAAGGTTCCGGCCGCGGCGGCCCGGGCTACCGCTTCGAAGACGAGGCCAACAATGGTGTCGGTCACGAGCGCGGCGTGCTGTCCATGGCCAACGCCGGCCCCAACACCAATGGCAGCCAGTTCTTCATCACCCACACCGCCACCCCGTGGCTGGACGGCAAGCACACCGTGTTCGGCAAGGTCACCCAGGGCCTGGACGTGGTGGACAGCGTTGCCCAGGGCGACACCATCAACACGCTGACCATCGAAGGCGATACCGACGCCGTGCTGGCCGCCAAGGCCGACCGTGTCGCGGAGTGGAACAAGATCCTCGCCGCCTGATCGCAGCCCCCATCGAACGGCCGCCTTGTGCGGCCGTTTGCGTGTCAATGCGCGCCGCCACGCCTTGCGGCCCCGCCAGCGCGCCACCCCCACCAACGCTTCTTAGCAGAGGAAACACCCCATGAAAGCACCTGTTCGTGTTGCCGTGACCGGCGCTGCCGGCCAGATCGGCTATGCCCTGCTGTTCCGCATCGCCTCGGGCGAAATGCTGGGCAAGGATCAGCCGGTGATCCTGCAATTGCTGGAACTGTCCAACGAGAAGGCCCAGGCCGCGCTCAAGGGCGTGATGATGGAGCTGGAAGACTGCGCGTTCCCGCTGCTGGCCGGCATGGTCGGTACCGACGACGCCGAAGTGGCGTTCAAGGATATCGACGTGGCCCTGCTGGTCGGCGCGCGTCCGCGCGGCCCGGGCATGGAGCGCAAGGACCTGCTGCTGGAAAACGCCAAGATCTTCACCGCGCAGGGCGCGGCGTTGAACAAGGTGGCCAAGCGCGACGTCAAGGTGCTGGTGGTCGGTAACCCGGCCAACACCAATGCCTACATCGCCATGAAGTCGGCGCCGGATCTGAACCCGAAGAACTTCACCGCCATGCTGCGCCTGGACCACAATCGCGCCCTGAGCCAGCTCTCGCTCAAGCTCGGCAAGCCGGTCGGCGGCATCGAGAAGCTGGTGGTGTGGGGCAACCACAGCCCGACCATGTATCCGGACTACCGTTTCGCCACCGCCGATGGCGCGTCCATTGGCGATGCGATCAACGACCAGGAATGGAACGCCAACACCTTCATCCCGACCGTGGGCAAGCGCGGCGCGGCGATCATCGAAGCGCGCGGGCTGTCCTCGGCTGCGTCGGCCGCCAATGCCGCCATCGACCACGTGCGTGACTGGGTGCTGGGCAGCAACGGCAAGTGGGTGACCATGGGCGTGCCGTCCGACGGCTCCTACGGCATTCCGGAAGGCGTGATCTTCGGCTTCCCGGTCACCACCGAGAACGGCCAGTACACCCTGGTCAAGGACCTGCCGATCGACGACTTCAGCCAGAAGTACATCGACAAGACCCTGGCCGAACTGGAAGAAGAGCGCAGCGGCGTGTCGCATCTGCTGGGCTGAATCATCCGTGTGGTGCAAGTCAAAAACGCCGGGCATTGCCCGGCGTTTTTATGTCCGCATGCCTGCGATGACGGCGGCTCTGCTGTGCGTGGCGGTGGTGCTGCGGGCGGTGCAGCGCGCGGCGACCCAGCGAATCAGTGCGCCGCCGCGCGCCAGGGCCGCGCTATCGCTTATTCCAGGCCTTCGGCCTTCAGTGCGGCCTGCACGTCGGCATCGGCCTGCATGCGCTGGAAGAAGGCATCCAGTGCCGTCAGTCCACTCAGGTCCACGCCGACCTTGCGCGCCCAGCGCAAGGTCACGAACAGATAGGCATCGGCGCCGGTATGGCTGTCACCGGCCAGCCATTGGCGCGTTTGCAGATGTGCATCGGCACGCGCGTAGAGCGTGCGCAACTTGCTGCGCGCATCGTCCTGGCTGCGCGCGATCAAGGCCTGATCCTGCAGGTAGGCAGTGCTGCCGAAGATCGGCTTGAAAGTCGGGTGGACGTCGGCATTGGAAAACGCGATCCAGCGATTGATCTCGGCGCGGCTGCGCGCGCTGCCATCGCCGCCCAGGCCGGTCAGCGGCGCAACGTCGGCGATGTAATTCAGGATGGCGGCGTTCTGCGTCAGCGCCCAATCGTCGACCAGCAGCAATGGCACGGCACCTGCCGGATTGAGCTGCAGATACTCGGGCGACTTCATGCTGGCTGCGTCCAGCACCACCAGCTCGAACGGCAACCCGGACCAGCGTAGGACGATGTGATCTGCGAGCGAACAGGCACCCGGCTTGGTGAAGAGTTTCATCGTGGATTCCAGAGACGGTCGAAACCGCAAGCTTAGCCGGGTTGCGCAGTGAACCGTAAGGCGCCGGCGCGGTGATGCGCTTGCCGACGATGCCGCCGCCGCGCGTGAAGCACGCCGTTGGCCACATGGGTGCAGGGCCACGCCATCGGGGCATTGTGCGCAGCGGTTGGGCGAGGTGCCACGCAGGTGTGTCCTGCTGGCTGATGCCGGGTTGGCGCCGCGCGGCCTACGAAGCGGTGCGGGGGCGCAGCGTCTGCACGCGATAGAACGTGTGGTCGCCGATGGTGGCCACCTGGTAGGCGTTGCGCCAGCTGGGGCTGGCAATCGCGCTTGCCGCGAAATGGCTCGCACCCGGCACGATTTCCTTGCGTTGACCGACTGGCAGTGCCCAGTTGCGCTCTGCGGCCAGGGCCACGCCCAAGGCCTTGTTCCAGGCATCGTCGTTCTTGAGTTGCGTGCCCGGGGAGACGATGGTCGGTGCGAACTGCTTGCGCGCAGTGACGACCTGGCACATCGAGTCGCCCCATAGTCCGCTGTCCAGGCGCCGCAGCGCCACTTCGGCAACGGCCTGCTGGCCGCGCAGGGTCTGGTCGCGCGCTTCCAGATAGACGGTAGTACTCAGGCACAACGAATCTGCAGCGGGCTGCGGCAATAACTGCGACAGCCAAAGTATCCAAGCCAGTTTCATGGGACTCCTTGCTCCGTATGGGCCGATCCGCAGGGCATCCGACACTGGACACGCGCATGCGAAGGGCTTGGCGTCATGGGGAGGCGACCTGTCACGGGCCGCCCGGTCTTCGGCAAAAGGACGTTGCTGCCGAAGCTGCCCGCCAGGTCCGGCGGGTCGAAAGTGGGCGCAAGGTAGATGGCGGTCACGCAATCCTGGCTGAATGGACACGCTTCACCACGCCACTCACCCGCCGAGTCGGCACGGTGGCGGTGGGGTGCGACGTCGCTGCTACAGCCTCGCCGCCAGCCGGCTTGCCTGGTTGATTGCGCGTTTGGCATCCAGCTCGGCAGCCACATCCGCACCGCCGATGAGGTGCGGCTGCTTGCCAAGCGCCTGCAAGGCGGCCAGCAGCTCGCGGCGCGGTTCCTGGCCGGCGCAGATCACCACCGTGCCGACAGCGAGCAATTGCTCGGTCCCTTCCACGCGGATCTGCAGGCCGGCATCGTCCACTCCCAGGTATTCCACGCCACCGAGCATCTTCACGCCCTTGGCCTTGAGCGTGGCGCGGTGGATCCAGCCGGTGGTCTTGCCCAGCCGCGCACCGGGCCTCCCGGCGCTACGTTGCAGCAACCAGACCTGGCGGGCGGGGCGCTCGGGCTGCGGTTTGGCCAGCGCGCCGCGGGTTTCGAAGCTCGGGTCCACGCCCCATTCGGCCATCCAGCGCGCCGGGTCCAGCGACACCGACTCGCCTTCGTGCACCAGAAATTCGCCGACATCAAAGCCAATGCCACCGGCCCCGATGATGGCGACCTTGTCGGCGGGCACATGGCGGCCCAGCACCACATCCAGATAGCTGACCACCATCGGGTGGTCGGCACCCGGGAAGTCGACCTTGCGCGGTTCGATGCCGGTGGCCAGCACCACCTCGTCGAACGCAGTGAGGTCGGTCGCCTGCACATGGGTGTTCAGGCGCAGCTGCACGCCGGTCGCCTCGATACGGTGGCTGAAGTAGCGCAGCGTCTCGTTGAATTCTTCCTTGCCGGGGATGCGCCTGGCGATGTTGAACTGCCCGCCGATCGCACTGCTGGTATCGAACAAGGTCACCTGGTGGCCACGCTCGGCCGCCACGGTGGCGCAGGCAAGGCCGGCCGGACCGGCGCCGACCACCGCAATGCGCCTGGGCGTGGTGGTGGGGGTGTAGACCAGCTCGGTTTCGTGAGCCGCACGCGGATTGACCAGGCAGGTGGCCAGCTTGTTCTCGAACACATGATCCAGGCAGGCCTGGTTGCAGGCGATGCACGTATTGATGGTGTGCGATTGCCCGGTAGCGGCCTTGTTGGCCCACTGCGGGTCGGCCAGCAACGGCCGCGCCAGCGACACCATGTCCGCCGCACCGTCGGCGAGGATGCGCTCGGCCACTTCCGGCATGTTGATGCGGTTGCTGGCCACCACCGGAATGCGCAGGTGCGGCTTGAGCTTGGCGGTCACGCCAGCGAACGCGGCGCGCGGTACCGAGGTGGCAATGGTCGGGATGCGCGCCTCATGCCAGCCGATGCCGGAATTGATGAGGGTGGCGCCGGCGGCTTCGATCGCCCGGGCCTGGGCCAGGATGTCCTGCCACTGGTTGCCGTCTTCGACCAGATCCACCAGCGACAGCCGGTAGATGATGATGAAGTCCGGCCCGCAGGCTTCGCGGATGCGGCGCACGATCTCCACCGCAAAGCGCATCCGCCTGGTCGCATCGCCGCCCCAGGCATCGCTGCGCTGGTTGGTGCGTGCCGCGGTGAATGTGTTGATCAGATAGCCTTCCGAACCCATCACCTCCACGCCGTCGTAGCCGGCCTCGCGCGCCAGCCGCGCCGAACGCGCATACGCGGCGATCTGGCGGTCCACTGCTGCTGCAGACAGGGCGCGCGGGGTGAACGGATTGATCGGTGCCTGTAGCCGGGATGGCGCCACCGACAGCGGGTGATAGGCATAGCGCCCGGCGTGCAGCAGCTGCAGGCAGATCTTGGCGCCATGGGCGTGCACGGCGCGGGTGACCTGGCGGTGCGGGCGCACTTCCCAGGGCCAGGACAGCTTGCCGCCGAACGGCTTGA
This sequence comes from Xanthomonas cucurbitae, assembly GCF_002939885.1. GTDB lineage: Bacteria > Pseudomonadota > Gammaproteobacteria > Xanthomonadales > Xanthomonadaceae > Xanthomonas > Xanthomonas cucurbitae. The sequence continues at coordinate 46,243 of NZ_MDED01000025.1, read as the reverse complement.
GCCAGCCCACCACGTTCGGGGAGAACCCGCCGGTGACGATCAGGCCAACCCCGCCGGCCGCACGCTCGGCGAAATACGCCGCCAGCTTGGGGAAATCGCGCGCACGATCTTCCAGTCCGGTGTGCATCGATCCCATCAGGACGCGGTTGCGCAGTTGGGTGAAGCCCAGATCGAGCGGCGTGAACAGGTGCGGGAAGGGCGAGGGCGAAGGGCCGGTGGCGGGCGACATGATATGGATACGCTGGCGTACGGAGTGCGCACGATGCCGGCAAACGAACGTGGCGGCAAGTCCCGGGGTGTCGGCGCCCGTGCCGCCTGCGGCAGTGCCGACGCTGCAGGAGCGTGACGATGCCGGCGACTGCGCGCCACCCTGGTTGTGCGCAATGCCTGTGGGGGGGCGCCGCGCTCGGCCAGGACCAACGATGCACCCGGCTGGGCGCCGAGTGCGGCGTAGCTGGCAGCGCGACGCCCGCTGTAGTTACCAGCCGGCCAACGTCAGCTTGCCGATGGTGCTGCCGCTTTCCAGCCGTCGATGTGCCTCGCGCAGGGTGTCGGCATTGATGGGGGACAAGGTGTCGGTATGCGTCGTGCGCAGCTCGCCGGCATCGATCAGGCTCGCCACGCGGTTGAGGATGCGGTGCTGTTCGACCATGTCGTCGGTGGCATAACGTGCGCGCGCGAACATCAGCTCCCAATGGATGCCGATGCACTTGGATTTGTACGGGTCGCCAATCGCCAGCGGGCCGCTCGGTTCAACGATCAGGCCCACATGCCCCTGCGGTGCCAGCACCTCGCCCAACTGTTGCCAGTAGCGGTCGGTATCGGCCAGGTTGAGTGCCGCGTCCACTGTCTGTAGCCCAAGCGCCTGTAGTTGCGGCTGCAGCGGTTGATGATGGTCGATGACGTGGTGCGCGCCCATCTGCCGCACCCATTCAATGCTTTCCGGGCGCGAGGCGGTGGCGATCACCGTAAAGCCGGCATGCCGGGCCAGCTGGATCGCGATCGACCCCACACCGCCGGCGCCACCGACGATCAACAACGGCCTGCCGCGATTGCGCGCGCCATCGAAGGTGAACGGCATGCGCTGGAACAGCAATTCCCACGCGGTGAGCGTGGTCAACGGCAGCGCCGCGGCCTGGGCAAAGCTCAGCGAGGTGGGCTTGCAGCCGGCGATGCGCGCATCCACCAGCTGGTATTGCGCGTTGCTGCCGGGGCGCCCGATGTCGCCGGCGTAATAGACCTCGTCGCCCACCGCGAAGGCGGTGACCTCCGGACCGACCGCCTCGATCACCCCCGCCGCGTCGTAGCCCAGGATCTTCGGTGCCTGCAGCGGCTGGGGCTTGGGGGCGCGCACCTTGGTGTCGACCGGGTTGACCGAGACCGCCTCCACGCGGACCAGCAGGTCATGGCCCGAGGGCGGCTGCGGCGCGGCGAGCTCCATGTCCAGCAACGAGTCGGGGTCATCGATCGGGAGGTGGCGGGTGAGGACGACAGCTTTCATCGGGACACTCCTGGTGGGGAGGTTCAGGGTGCGTTGTGCGGTAAGTCCGCTGCAACCACCGGCGCGCTGATTCATGTCTGAAGCGGCCTGGCGTTCACCAATGTGGTGAAGCAATAGCAAGCGCCGGTCGCCGCGGAGCTGGCACCATCCCCACGGCGGGTATCCGATTGGGCTGCCATTCAGAGGGGGTAAATGCGTGAACTGGGGACTCGGTCCTTTTCTTCATCAAGCTGTATACGTAATATCCGCAAGCGTCGCATGGGCTGGCGATTGCTTTCACATGTTATATGACCGTTAACGCGATCTTCACCGAGGCCGGCTTAATCTGCGCCCCGATGGCTCTGGATGTGACGAGCATCTTTACCAAGAACACCGCCTCTATCGGTTTTATCTCCCAAAGAAGGAGCTGTATAAATGAACAAGAAAATTCTCACTGCCGCGTTGCTCGGCGGTCTGGCGGTTGCCCAGGCTGCGTCCGCGCAGGAGTTCGATGACCGTTGGTACCTGACCGGTGGCGCTGGCTTCAACTTCCAGGACAACGATCGTCTGACCAACGATGCACCGTTCGTCACCCTGGGCCTGGGCAAGTTTGTCAGCCCGAACTGGTCGCTCGATGGTGAGCTGAACTACCAGAACCCGAACTTCGACGCCAACCAGGACCAGAACTGGAGCCAGTACGGCATCTCGTTCGACCTGCGTCGCCACTTCGTGCAAGAAGGCCGCGGCTGGAACCCGTACCTGCTGTTCGGCCTGGGCTATCAGCGTTCGGAAGAAGAATTCAACAGCGGCACCGCAGTGTCGCCGGGTCAGCGTAAGGACGGCAACTTCGCCGCCAAGGCTGGCGTCGGTCTGCAGACCACCTTCGACAAGCGCGTTGCCGTGCGTGCCGAACTGGCCTACCGCGCCGACTTCGACGACCAGAGCATTGCTGCTCCGCGGGAAGACTGGTTCGGCGACGTGCTGGCTTCGGTCGGCGTCGTGATTCCGCTGGGACCGGCTCCGGCCACCGCACCGCCGCCGGCTCCGGCTCCGGTTGCTCCGAGCTGCGCCGACCTGGATGACGACGGCGACGGCGTCAACAACTGCGACGACAAGTGCCCGGCTTCGCAGCCTGGCCAGACCATCGGTCCGGACGGCTGCCCGGTGCCGGTGTCGATCGACCTGAAGGGCGTGAACTTCGACTTCAACAAGTCGACCCTGCGTCCGGATGCCGTGTCGATCCTGAGCGAAGCGACCGAGATCCTGAAGCGTTACCCCGACCTGAAGGTCGAGGTTGCCGGTCACACCGACTCGAAGGGTACCGACGCGTACAACCAGAAGCTGTCCGAGCGTCGTGCGACCACCGTGTATGACTACCTGACCAAGAACGGCGTCGATGCGTCGCGTCTGGTCGGCCCGATCGGCTACGGCGAGAGCCGTCCGATTGCTCCGAACGCCAACCCGGATGGTTCGGACAATCCGGAAGGCCGTGCGAAGAACCGTCGTACCGAGCTGAACGTCCAGAACTGATTGGACCGCTAGCTTTGCTGCACACAAAACCCGGCCTCGCGCCGGGTTTTGTCTATGTGCGATCCGAAACACCTCCGAATCCTTGTGCACACGGGCAGCCAATCTGTCTGTGTTGCCCTCCCGGCACGGTTCCGGTTGAAACAGCGTTCATCGCTGCCTACACTCGCCGCGTCGACACCACACTTTGACTGGAAGAACTCACGATGCTGCGTACCGCTACGGCAGGACTGCTCTGTTTCGCTTTGATTCCCGCCGCCTACGCCGCTCCGAACTGCGCCGGCAGCGCGGTGTCCCAGCCGCTGCCGTTGCCCGCGACCGTGATTGCGCCGGCGGCTGCCGAGTTCTACACCCGCAGCGTGCAACTGGGCATGCCGACTGGCGTGCTGGCCCAGCCGTCTGGCGGCGAGCAATCGGTGGACCGCGTGTTGCTGCGCCTGCGCGTGGAAGGCTGCCAGGACGTGGCCAAGGTGATTCCGCCGGGCGGCACCGTCAACCCGAACGATCCGGCGGCCTACAAGGCCACCACCGCCTTCGACAACACCCCGTGGCGCTTCGACATGAGCCAGAACGGCAAGCGCATGACCGCCGAAGAATTCGACGCCTGGATGAAGGCGCGTGGCGTGCGCGTGGTCAAGGCGCGTCCGGCTCCCGGCGCGCCCGCGCCTGCGGTCGCACCCGCAGCGCCTGCGGCCGACGCCAAGCCGGTCGAGAACAAGTAAGCCACGCGGTCGGGACAGCATGACCCGGCGGCCCCCGCCGGCCACGTCCCGGCCTCGTACGCATGGCCCGGCCTTGCCGCCGCGTGCCGAGCGTGCGTCCACCGCCGCGCAGGGCAGCTCCGCGCCGCGGCATGGGTTGGCGCGGGTGCTGTCCAAGCTGGGCGTATGCTCGCGGACCGAGGCGACACGTTGGATCGCCGATGGGCGGGTCAGCGTCGATGGACGGGTGGTCGGCGACCCCGAATTCCCGATCCGCACCGATCGCCAGGCGGCCATCCGCATCGATGGCCAACCGCTGGCCGGGCCGTCGCGGGTGTATCTGATGCTCAACAAGCCGCGCGGGGTGGTTACCACGGTGCGCGACGAGCAGGGCAGGGACACCGTGTACCGCTGTTTCGATGGCGCCGGCCTGCCGTGGATCGCCCCGGTCGGGCGTCTGGACAAGGCCAGCGAAGGTCTGTTGCTGTTCAGTAACGACCCGCAATGGGCGGCGGCGGTGACCGACCCCGCCAGCGGGCCGGACAAGACCTATCACGTACAGATCGACTGCCGCCCGGATGCCGGGCAGCTGGCGCAGTTGCGCGCGGGGGTGATCGACCCGGATCCGGACGGCGATGGCGCTCTATTGCGCGCCAGGCAGGTCGGCGTGCTGCGCGAAGGCGAGCGCAATGCCTGGCTGGAAATCGTGCTGGACGAAGGCCGTAACCGGCAGATCCGCCGGTTGCTGGCGGCCGTGGACATCGGCGTGCTGCGGCTGGTGCGCGTGGCGATCGGGCCACTGCCGATGGGGGAGTTGGCCAAGGGCGCCTGGCGGTTGCTCAGTGCGGCGGAAGTCCTGGCGCTGACGCCGGGTCGCGCCAGCGTGCCAGGCGGGCGCTGAGCAAGGCGCTGACCACTTCCACCGCGCGTGCGTCGCCGGCGCCATTGGCGTCATGGCGGCGGCCCTTGGCGTGATTGCAGCCGGCACAGGCCAGCGCCAGATTGCGCGCGTCGTTGGGGTCGTCGCCCACCCGTAGGCATAAACCGGCTGCGGCGCGGCGACCGAACCAGGCCTGCGGCACGATGTGTTCGAGCGTGGTATGCCCCAGCGGCTCGCCATCGACACCGATGCGCAGACGGCGACGGCAATGCAGGCAGCGGGTTTCCCAGCTGCCGTCCAGCCACTGCGCCTGCGCATCGGTGCGCGCCGCGAGCAGGAGCCGTTGGCGAAGCACTGTCCGCATGCTCAGGTCTTGATGACGTGCAGTTCGCGGCCGATCTTGATGAAGGCGTCGATGGCCTGATCCAGCTGCGCGCGGGTGTGCGCAGCACTGATCTGGGTGCGGATGCGCGCCTGCCCCTTGGGCACCACCGGGAAGAAGAAACCGATGGCGTAGATGCCTTCTTCCAGCAGGCGCTCGGCAAATTTTTGCGCCAGCGGCGCGTCGTAGAGCATCACCGGGCTGATCGGGTGCACGCCGGGCTTGAGGTCGAAGCCGGCTGCGGTCATGCGTTCGCGGAAGTAGCGGGTGTTCTTCACCAACTGCGAGCGCAACTCGCCGGCCGCGTCCAGCATCTCGAAGGCCTTGATGCCGGCAGCCACCACATGCGGCGGCAGCGAATTGGAGAACAGATAGGGGCGCGAGCGCTGGCGCAGCAGTTCGATCACTTCGCGCCTGGCGGTGGTGAAGCCGCCCAGTGCGCCGCCCATGGCCTTGCCCAGCGTGCCGGTGAAGATGTCGATCTGGTCCAGCACGCCCTTGACCTCGGCCGAGCCGCGGCCGGTGGCGCCCAGGAAGCCGGTGGCGTGGCATTCGTCGATATGCACCAGCGCGTTGTACTTGCGGGCCAGGGCGGTGATCTGGTCCAGCGGGGCGATGAAGCCGTCCATGGAGAACACGCCGTCGCTGGTGATGAGCTTGGTCTTGCAACCGGCTGCATCGGCGGCCTGCAGCTGTGCTTCCAGGTCGGCCATGTCGCAGTTGGCGTAGCGGAAGCGCCTGGCCTTGCACAGGCGCACGCCGTCGATGATGGAGGCGTGGTTGAGTGCGTCGGAAATGATGGCGTCGTGCTCACCGAGCAGCGGTTCGAACAGGCCGCCGTTGGCGTCAAAGCAGGCGGCATAGAGGATGGTGTCCTCGGTGCCGAAGAACGTGGCGATGGTGCGTTCGAGCTGCTTGTGCAGGTCCTGCGTGCCGCAGATGAAGCGCACCGAGGCCATGCCGAAGCCGTGGCTGTCCAGCGCATCCTTGGCGGCCTGGATGATGTCTGGGTGGTCGGCCAGGCCAAGATAGTTGTTGGCGCAGAAGTTCAGCACGCTGCGGCCATCGGCCAGCGTGATCCGTGCCGACTGCGGGCCGGTGATGATGCGCTCGGACTTGAACAGGCCCTGCGACTGGATGGTGTCCAGCTCGGCGGCGTAGTGGGCGGTGAGCGCGGCAGGCGGACGGGTCATGGCGGTCGCAGTGGCAGGGAAGAAGCGCAATCTTAACGATCACCATGCCATACCACTACGTCATGCAGAATCGGCATAAGCAGCAGTGCGGATGTTATTTCACCGTCCGCGTGACGCTGCGCAGCATGGCATGCTTGCTGTTCAGCCGTGCCCCCGGCCAGGAGATCGTTGTGACACACCCCCGCTTCCGTCTTGTTTCCCTCGTCTGCATTCTGCTGGCCCTGGCCGGCCCGGCGGGCGCACGCGACATCGGGCTGCTCAATGTGAGCTACGACCCCACCCGCGAGTTCTACCGCGACTTCAACACCGCGTTCGCGGCGCAGTGGAAACACCAGCACCCGCAGGACACGGTCACCGTGGAGACCTCGCACGGCGGGTCCGGCAAGCAGGCGCGCGCGGTCATCGATGGCATCGAGGCGGATGTGGTGACCCTGGCGCTGGCCTACGACGTGGATGCGATCGCGCAGAAGGCCAAGCTGATCGACAGCAATTGGGAACAACGGCTGCCGGACAATAGCGCGCCGTACACTTCCACCATCGTGTTCCTGGTGCGCAAGGGCAACCCGAAGAACATCCAGGACTGGCCCGACCTGCTGCGTTCGGGGGTCGCGGTGGTGACGCCCAACCCGAAGACCTCCGGTGGCGCGCGCTGGAATTATCTGGCCGCCTGGGCGTATGCCGACCACATTTTCAAGGGCGACCGCGAGCGCATCCTGCGCTATATGCAGGCGCTGTTCCGCAACGTGCCGGTGCTCGATACCGGTGCGCGCGGGGCTACCACCACCTTCGTCCAGCGCGGCATCGGCGACGTGCTGCTGGCCTGGGAAAACGAGGCGCTGCTGGCGCGCGAGGAACTGGGCAAGGACAAGTTCGAGATCGTGGTGCCCAAGCTGTCGATCCTGGCCGAGCCGTCGGTGGCGCTGGTGGACAAGAATGTCGACCGGCATGGCACGCGCGAGGTGGCCGAGGCCTACCTGCGTTATCTGTATGCGCCGGAAGGCCAGAAACTGGCGACCAGACATTTCTATCGCCCGCGTCATCCGGAGTTTGCCGACCCGGCAGATATGGCTCGCTTCCCTGACATCAAGCTGGTGACCATCCAGCAGGCATTCGGGTCCTGGGACAAGGCGCAGCAGGAGCACTTCGCCGACGGCGGCCTGTTCGACCAGATCCAGGCCAAGAAATAGCCATGCAGGCATCGGTTGCATCCCGCCCGGTGTCGCCATCGCGCCGACGCGTGATGCCGGGGTTGGGTCTGAGCCTGGGCATCACCCTGACCTGGCTCGGCCTGATCGTGCTGATTCCGCTGCTGGGTATCTTCATCAAGACCAGCGGGCTGGGGTGGGATGGCCTGTGGCAGGTGTGGAGCCAGCCACGCGTGCTGTCGGCGTTGCAGGTGAGCTTCGGCACCGCGCTGGTGGCCGGTGCGTTCAACGCGGTGATGGGCACCTGGGTGGCCTGGGTCTTCGTGCGCTACCGCTTCCCGGGCAAGCGCTTGCTCGATGCGGTGATCGATTTGCCGTTCGCGCTGCCTACTGCGGTGGCCGGCATCGCGTTGACCGCGCTGTATGGCGGCAACGGCTGGATCGGGCGTTGGCTGGAAGCGGCCGGCATCAAGGTGGCCTATACCCAGCTGGGGATCGTGCTGGCGCTGGTGTTCGTGGGCCTGCCGTTCGTGGTGCGGGTGGTGCAGCCGGTGCTGGCCGAAAGCGATCGTGAAGTGGAAGCCGCCGCCGCCACGCTGGGCGCCTCGCGCTGGCAGACGGTGCGGCGGGTGGTGCTGCCGGGGCTGTGGCCGGCTGTGCTGACCGGCTTCGCACTGGCCTTCGCGCGCGGGGTGGGCGAGTACGGGTCGGTGATCTTCATCGCCGGCAACCTGCCCAACGCCACCGAGATCGCGCCGCTGCTGATTACCATCCGGCTGGAAGAATTCGACTACGCCGGCGCCACCGCGATCGCCGCAGCGATGCTGTTGCTGTCGCTGGTGATCCTGCTGGTGGTCAACACGTTGCAGGCACGCCTGTTGCGCTATCAACCGAGGCCGGCATGACGGATGCTGTTTCCTCGTTGCCCTCGATGCCGCAGACCCGTGCGATGACCGAGCAGGCGCGCCGCATCACCGATTCGGCCACCAACGAGCCGCGCTGGGTGCAGTGGCTGATGATCCTGGGCGCAGTGGCATTTCTGCTGGCGTTCCTGCTGCTGCCGCTGGTGCTGGTGTTTGCCGAAGCACTGCGCGGCGGCTGGGAGACCTTCCTGCGCGCGGTGGTCGACCCGGATGCGCTGTCGGCAATCAAGCTGACGCTGCTGGTCACCGCCTTCGTGCTGCCGTTGAACCTGGTGTTCGGCGTGGCGGCCGCGTGGGCGGTGAGCAAGCACCAGTTCCGCGGCAAGCGCCTGCTGGTCAGCCTGATCGACCTGCCGTTTTCGGTGTCGCCGGTGGTGGCGGGGTTGATCTTCGTGCTGATCTTCGGCCGCAGCGGCTGGGCGTGGCCGTTGATCGACGAAGGCTGGCGGCTGCAATTGCCGGTGCTGGGCGAGACCTTGATCCAGTTGCCGCGGATCGTGTTCGCGCTGCCGGGCATCGTGTTGGCGACGACCTTCGTCACCTTTCCGTTCATCGCACGCGAGCTGATGCCGCTGATGGAGCAGCAGGGCAGCGACGAGGAACTGGCCGCGCTGAGCCTGGGCGCCAACGGCTGGCAGATGTTCTGGCGGGTGACGCTGCCCAATATCCGCTGGGGCCTGTTGTATGGGGTGCTGCTGTGCGCGGCGCGGGCGATGGGCGAGTTCGGCGCGGTGTCGGTGGTGTCCGGGCATATCCGCGGGCGCACCAATACGCTGCCGCTGCACGTGGAAATCCTCTACAACGAATACGCCTACAGCGCGGCATTCGCCTGCGCCTCGCTGCTGGCATTGACCGCGCTGCTGACGCTGGCGCTGAAGACGTACCTGGAATGGCGGCACGGCGATTCGCTGGCCGCCAACCACCGCCACTGAGGTCACCATGGGCATCCGTATCCACCGCCTGCGCAAGCAGTTCGAGAGTTTCACCGCACTGGACGACATCAGCCTGGACGTGCGTCAGGGCGAGCTGCTGGCGTTGCTGGGGCCGTCCGGGTCGGGCAAGACCACCCTGCTGCGGATCATGGCCGGGCTAGAGCACGCCGATGGCGGGCAGGTGCTGTTCGGCGACGAGGACGCCACCCGCATGAGCGTGCAATCGCGCAGGGTCGGCTTCGTATTCCAGCACTACGCGTTGTTCAAGCACATGGACGTGTTCGAGAACATCGCCTTCGGGCTGCGCGTGCGGCGCGGCAACGCCCGCTGGGACCAAGCGCGGATCCGTGCGCGGGTGGAAGAACTGCTGGTGCTGGTGCAGCTGCAGGGGCTGGAGCAGCGCTATCCCACCCAGTTGTCCGGTGGCCAGCGGCAGCGGGTCGCATTGGCGCGCGCCCTGGCGATCGAGCCGCGCGTGCTGTTGCTGGACGAGCCATTCGGTGCGCTGGATGCGCAGGTGCGCCGCGACCTGCGGCGCTGGCTGCGTGCGTTGCACGAGCGCACCGGCCTGACCACGGTGTTCGTGACCCACGACCAGGAAGAGGCGCTGGAGCTGGCCGACCGGGTCGCCATCCTCAACCGTGGGCGTATCGAACAGCTCGACACCCCGGCGGTGATCTACGACACGCCGGCCTCGCCGTTCGTGTATTCCTTCGTGGGGGCGGTGAACCGCATTCCCGGCATACTGGAACAGGGGCAGATCCAGGTGGCCGGCCACGCCTTGCCGGCAGCCAATGCCGCGCTGGCTGCCGGGCCCGTGGACGTCTATGTGCGGCCCGAGGATCTGGTGCCCGATGACGCCGGCTGGCCGGCCACGGTGGCCTGGTCGCAGCGCAGCGGCCCACGGCTGCGGCTGCGCGCCAGGCTGCAGCCGGCCGGTAACGAGGTGGAAGTGGAACTGCCTGCCTCGGCCGGGGGCTTCCAGCCGGGCCAGCAGCTGCGGCTGGCGGCGCGGCACTATGGTGTCTTTCCGGCCTGAGCAATGGCCGGGTCGCGCGGGCAGTGAGCGGGCGCGGACAACGGGGCAGGAGGGAGCGATTCGTGGTGCCCATGGTAGCCACGACGCGCAGGTCAAGATTCCGCGCGCCCAGTCGATGACATGGCGAGTCGATCTGCACTGGATCGGGAACAAAATGCGCGCTGGATCAAGCGATCACGCAATGTATGTTGCAGTGCAGCGATGGTTCGTTTAAGTAGGTACTGCAGACCTCGCTTCGCTCTGTTCGACTTCTCTGCGCTCCAGGAGATGCCCATGACGCCGTTCCCGCTTGCCTGCTGTCTGTCGTTGCTGTTGTGCGGTGTCGCGCCGCCGGTACTGGCCCAGGACGACGGTCCGCCGGCGCCCGTGCTCAGCGGCACCTTCGCGGTCACCAGCGATTACCTGTTCCGCGGCATTTCCCAGACCAACGAAGGCCCTGCCTTCCAGGCCGGGCTGACCTATACGCTGCCCAGTGGCCTGTACATGGGCGCCTGGGGATCCAATGTGGATTCCACCACCAGCGATCCGAACTGGGAAGTGGACGGCTTCGTCGGCTACAACACCAACCTTGGCAGTCGCTGGAATGTGGACGTGTTGGTGAACCGCTACCAATACCTGGGTGCGCGCGCGTCTGACTACGCCGAGTTGATTACCAAGACCACCTTCCTCAAGACCTACAGCCTGACGCTTGCCTATACCAACGATCTGTATGGGTCAGGGACCGATGGTTATTACTACGCAGTAGATGCCCGCTGGGCGCTGCCACATGACTTCACCATCGGCGCGCATGCCGGACACAGCATCTACACCTCGGCATTGCGCAAGGTGGATCACGACTACAACGACTTTGGCGTGAACGTGGGCAAGACGTTCGGGCCGCTGGGGCTGAGCGTGGGCTATTACGACACCAGCGAAGCGGCCGAATTCGGTTTTGGGCCGCAGAATTCGCAGAACCATCTGGTGGCGACCGCCACGGTCGCCTGGCCGTGAGGTGCGCCGGCCAGCACTGGCTGCTGGCGTTGCCAGCGGTCAGATGCGGCGTGCACGGCGGCAATGCGATACGTGTCGCCCAGGCCATGGACGAGTGACGCCAAGGTCGAAGGCGGCGCCCAGCGCACACGCAGAAGGCGCCCTGGGGCGCCTTCTGCGTGTGGACGGATCAGTTCCAGCTCAGGACCACCTTGCCGGCCTTGCCTTCTTCCATCAGCTCGAAGCCCTTCTGGAAATCGTCGATCGGCATCTGGTGGGTGAGCACCTTCTGCAGCGGGAAACCCGACAACACCAGCTGGGTCATCTTGTACCAGGTCTCGTACATCTTGCGGCCGTAGATGCCCTGCACGGTAAGACCCTTGAAGATGATCTTGTCCCAGTCGCAACCGGCGCCGCGCGGCATGATGCCGAGCATGGCGATCTTGCCGCCGTGGTACATGCAGTCGAGCATGTCGTTGAAGGCGCGCGGGTTGCCGCTCATTTCCAGGCCCACGTCGAAGCCTTCCATGTGCAGGTCCTTCATCACCTCCTTCAACGAGGTGTTGGACACGTTGACCACGCGGGTGGCGCCCATGTCGGCGGCCAGCTTGAGACGGAAATCGTTGACGTCGGTGACCACCACGTTGCGCGCACCGATGTGCTTGCAGATGCCGGCGGCAATGATGCCGATCGGACCGGCGCCGGTAATCAGCACGTCCTCGCCGATGACGTCGAACTCCAGCGCGCAATGCGCGGCATTGCCGTACGGGTCGAAGAATGCGGCCAGTTCGGAGGGAATCTGGTCCGGGATCGGCCACAGGTTACTCGCCGGCATCACCATGTATTCGGCAAAGGCGCCGTTGACGTTGACGCCGATGCCCACCGTATTGGGGCACAGGTGCGGCCGGCCGCCGCGGCAATTGCGGCAGTGGCCGCAGACGATGTGGCCTTCGGCCGAGACGCGTTGACCCACCTGATAACCGGTCACCGCCGAACCGAGCTCGGCCACGCGGCCGACGAATTCATGGCCGATGGTCAGGCCGGGGGTGATGGTGCGCTGGCTCCATTCGTCCCACAGGTAGATGTGCAGATCGGTGCCGCAGATGGCGGTCTTTTCCAGCTTAATCAGCACCTCGTTGGGGCCGGGGGTGGGAACCGGTACCTGCTCCATCCAGATTCCTTTTGCCGCATCGCGCTTGACCAGCGCCTTCATCGTCTGCGCCATATGGCGAGGCCTGCTAAGTGAAATAAGTCCGCAATTATATGCCCGATGCCGCATCCGCCATGCGGCAGTGCAGGACGGTCGCCCACGTCGATCCGGCGCCTGCCGGGCGACGGAGCAGGCGGTGTACGTGCGGGCGCACGCGCCGGACAGGGGGCGACTTCGCGCGCTGCCCCCATCCGCCCTTCGGGCACCTTCCCCCGCATGCGGGAGAAGGGTGGTGCGCAGTGCCGGATGGAGGTCGCCACCGCCTTCACCCTTCTCCCGCACGCGGGAGAAGGTGGCGCGCAGCGCCGGATGGAGGTCACCACCGCCTTCACCCTTCTCCCGCATGCGGGAGAAGGTGGCGCGCAGCGCCGGATGAGGGGGACGACCTGCAGATGCTCAGAACTTCACATCCAGGCTCAGGAAGGTCTGCCGCGGTGCGCCGACCACCATGGTCTGGTTGTAGCCATCCGGATCGGAAGCGACATAGCCGTTGGTGCCGGTGCTGGCGAAGTAGCGCTTGTCGGTGAGGTTGGTGACATTGAGCGCCAGGCCCACATCCTGTGCCGGACCCACGCGGCCGAAGTCGTAGCGCGCACCGGCGTTGAACAGCCAGTACGAGGGAACCTGCGAGTCGTTGAGGAAGGTGATGTAGCGCTTGTCCACGTACTTGCCGTCCAGGTCCAGGCGCAGGTTGCCGACCTGGTAGCTGGCGCTGGAGGAGAACATCAGTGCCGGGATGCCGACCACGTCCTTGCCAGCGGTGGCAACCACGCCGTTGTTGAGGTAGTTGTCCTGGTAGCGCGAGCGATTCCACGACAGCGAGTTCAACCAGCTCAGGCCTTCGACCGGGCGCCACATCAGCGCCAGGTCGGCACCGGCGCTATGCACGGCGCCGACGTTGCTCAGGATCGCCGCGCAGGTCTGCACCGCGCTGCACGGCGAGGTGGTCAGCAGACGATTGGAAAACTTGGTGAAGTAGGCATCGGCCGAAAGCTGGAACTGCGCGTCCTGCACGCGGTAGCCCACCTGCACGGTCTGCGATTGTTCCGGCTCCAGCGTGGAGCGGCTGCGGTCGAACGCGGCCTGCGAGGTGGCGAACGGCGTGAAACCGAACGCAGCGATGTTCTTGCTGTAGGACGCGTAGATGTCTTGCTGCTCGTCGAGTTTGTAATTCACGCCCACCTGCGGCAGGAAGTTGTCCTCGGCGCTGATGCGGCCTTGCGCCAGTGCGGTGGTTGGCAACAGCGATTGCGCACGGGTGGTGGTGTCGAGTGCCTTTGCGCCGTAATTCAACGTGAATCGATCATCGAGCAGACGCACGGTGTCCTGCAGGTACAGCATGCGGGTCTGGGTGGTGTAGCGCTGCAGGAAGTCGCGGCGGAACGGGGTCTGTGCGTCGTACACGTTGTACAGCGAGGTATAGCCCTCGTTACCAAGCGCAAAATAGTTGCGGCTCTGCGTGGTGCGGGCATTTTCTACCCACATGCCGGCTTCCAGATCGTGATTGCCCCATGACCACTTCAATGCGCTGGTGCCGCCGAAACGATCCAGGCCGTAATCGGTGGTACGCATGGATAGCGGAATCTGCGCCGAGGTCACCACGTACGGCGTCACCCACTGCCCCTCGCCCCGATTGCCGTGGTAGTACCCGGTGGTATCCAGGGTGGCGCCGCCGAACACGAAGGTACCCGACAGCCCGGCCAGATTGTCGCGACGCAGGCCGCCGCCGGCGTAGTAGCTGGCATCCAGCCAGCTGTAGTCGTTGGGTAGGCCGGCCAGCGATTGCGGATAGCCATTGGCCACGCCGCTGGTGGCGCCGGTAGTCTGGTAGGCGCGAGCCATCCGCACGGCGGTGGCCCAATCCGGCTGCAGATAATCGAAATCCCAGCCCAGCACACGCTGGCTGGTCAACGACAGGTCCATGTAGTCGTACTCCTTGCGCCGCGAGGTATCCAGCAACAGGCTCAGGCGATTGCCGTCACCCCACTGGTAGACGGTCTTGAGGTTGGCCTGTTCGGATTGTTGGTCGCCGAAGCCCTTCCACTTGTCGGTGCTGGCATTGGCGTAGGACAGGTACGCCGACAATCCATTGCGGTCGCCGGTGTCGGCGCGCACGAAGGTGCGGCGCGTTGCATCGCTGCCCACCGTCTGCACCAGCCGCGCACCGGGCGTGGTCTGCGGATCGGCCGAGTAGAACTGCATGGTGCCGCCGAGATTGGTGTTGGAGGCGGTGCCCAGCGCACCGGCGCCCTGGGCGATCTCCACCGAGCCGAGGTTTTCGGAAATGATGGCGCGGGTGATGTGCAGGCCGTTGGTGACGCCGTAACTCATGTTGCCCAGCGGAATGCCGTCGAGTGTATAGCCCAGGCGGCTCTGGTCGAAGCCGTGCAAGGTGACCTGCGCGGACCACTCGTAGGTGCCGAACGGATCGGCGGATTGAAACTGCACGCCCGGCAATTCTTCCACTGCCTTGAAGGGGCTGCTGCCTGGAGTCAGTTGTTCGATGTCCTGTTGGCTGATGCGCTGCACCTGGCGCGTGCTGCCTTGCGACACCACGTTGATCGCATCCAGGTCGGTGGCGTTGCCTGCGGCATCGACCACCGCGGCCGGGGCATCTGCAACGTCGGCAGCGACCGGGGCGGCGGCGTACGCCACGACGGGAAGCAGCGCGGCCAGGGCCAGCGCCAACGCAGTGACATCAAAACGACGAGCGGAAGTCATGGGGGAATCCTGTTCAAGCACGGCTGAGGGCGGACGCGCGGTGCAAGACCGGCGTTTCGCGACGCAGGGTGTCAATGGCTCATGAAACATTGATGACGGCCGCTGTCGCAAAACTGTCGTGGTCGGCGGCTATACGTGTCCTGCACGCATCGCTTCACGCGCTGCGTCGTATCGACTTCTGCAAGGCTTCGGTCATGACCTCATCATCTTCGCGCCGCGATTTCCTCAAGCGGGTTGCCGCGCTCACCGCCGCAGGAGCCTTGCCGTCATCGATCGGCCGCGCGCTGGCGTTGCCGGCCAATGCGCGCACCGGCACGTTGCGCGACATCGAACATGTGGTGATCCTGATGCAGGAAAACCGCTCCTTCGATCATTATTTCGGCGCACTGCGCGGCGTGCGCGGCTTCGGCGATCCGCACGCGCTGCAGTTGCGCGACGGCAACCCGGTCTGGAGCCAGCCCGCCGCCGATGGACGGCGGTTGTTGCCGTTTGCGTTCGATTCGCAAAACACCAGTGCGCCGTTGATTAAAAGCCTGGATCACTCCTGGAAGGCCGGTCATGGGCAGGACCCGGCACGCTGGGCCGACTACGATGCCTGGGTGCCGTACAAGGGCGAGCTGGCGATGGGCTATTTCCAGCGTCAGGACATCCCGTACTACCACGCGCTCGCCGACGCCTTCACCATTTGCGATGGGTATTTCTGTTCGATGCATGGGCCGACCAATCCCAATCGCATGTACCTGTTCACCGGCACCAGCGGCTTGAGCGTGGGCGATCTGCGCGCGCAGGTGGCCGACAATGCCGATGACGGCAACTGGACCGCCGACATGGCGCGCGACAAGCCCGGTTACGCGGCAATGGGCTGGACCACGTATGCACAGCGGCTGCAGGCAGCCGGCATCGATTGGCGCGTGTATCAGGAATACGACAACTTCGGCTGCAACTCGCTAGCGTATTTTTCCCACTACCGTGGACTCGATCCCGCCGATGAGCGTTATCGGCGTGCGCGCGCCTGCGTGCCAGGCTCCACCGCGGACAACGCGGCCACCACGCAGGCCGAGCATCTGGTTGCCGCAATCAGCGCCGACGTGCAGGCCAACCGCTTGCCGCAGGTGTCGTGGGTCATTCCGCCCACCGCGTACTGCGAACATCCCGAAGCGCCGCCCGCCTATGGTGAATCGCTGGTGGCGCGGCTGATCGACGCATTGACCTCCAATCCGCAGGTCTGGGCCAAGACTGCGTTGATTATCAACTACGACGAGAACGACGGCTTCTTCGATCACGTACCGGCACCGTTGCCGGCGCTGGATGCGCGCATGGGGCGCAGCAATGTCGATGTGCGTGGTGAAGCCTACAACGGCGTGCCGGTGGGCCTGGGCATCCGCGTGCCGATGCTGGTGATCTCCCCGTTTACACGCGGTGGTTGGGTCAATTCGCAGGTGTTCGACCACACCTCGGTGCTGCGATTGCTGGAGCGCCGCTTCGGCGTGGCCGAGCCCAATATCAGCCCCTGGCGGCGTGCGGTCAGCGGTGACCTGACCAGTGTGTTCGATTTCCGCAAGCCGGACGATTCGGCACTGAGCGCGTTGCCATCGATCCACGACTACCGCGCGCGGACCGCTGCGTTGCGCAACAAGCCGCTACCGGTGCCGCCAAGCAACCCCAGCATGCCACGGCAGGAGCCGGGCCAACGCCCCGCGCGCGCATTGCCGTATGCATTGCAGGTGCATGCACGCGTACTCGATGGCAACGCGCTGCAGTTGCAGTTCGTCAACAGCGGCGCCGCTGCGGCGGCGTTCAACGTCTACACCAGCGCGGCCAGCGGTGGCCCCTGGTATTACACCGTGTTGCCGGGCACGCAGCTCGATGACATCCCGCCAGGTGCGCTGCACGAAGGGACGTACGCGCTGCGCGTGCATGGGCCCAATGGGTTCCTGCGCGAGTTCGCCGGCGAGCTGCCCCCCGATGCCGCGCAGCAGGCCACCCCCTGGGTGGAAGCGCGGCAGGACGGCGATGCGCTGGTGCTGGAGATCGGCAATGCCGGGCAACAGGCCTGTGCGCTGCAACTGCGTGCGCTGGATCATGGCGACCCGACTCCGCGGCCGCTGCGGCTCGCTGCGGGCCAGCGGCAGCGCATTCGCCTGCCGCTGGCGGCAAGCGATCACTGGTACGACCTGGTGATCGAGCAGCCGGGTGCGGCCTTCCGCCGACGCCTGGCCGGCCATCTGGAAACCGGGCGGCCCAGTCGCAGCGATCCGGCGCTGGGGCGTGCCTGAGCTGGCGCTGCGGCGGCGCGCGATCGTGGCGCGCAGACGGCCCCTGCCATTGGTCATGCTTTCAGCTGCAACTGCAGGCGTTACACTATAACTCTTAGGTTTTCGAGGGTTCTTGCGATGCGCCCACACCTGCCTGCCGTTTTGATGTTGTCCACACTCGCCATCGCGTCTTCCGCCCAGGCAGGCGAGGGGATGTGGGTGCCGCAGCAACTGCCCGATATCGCCGGGCCGTTGAAGCAGGCCGGCCTGCAACTGTCGGCGCAGCAACTGGCCGATCTCACCGGCGACCCGATGGGCGCGGTGGTGGCGCTGGGTGACTGCACCGCCAGCTTCGTGTCGCCGCAGGGTCTGGTGGTGACCAATCATCATTGCGCCTACGGCGCGATCCAGCTCAATTCCACCGCGCAGAAGAACCTCATCAAGGATGGATTCACCGCAGCCAGGCCAGGTGACGAACTCAGTGCCGGTCCCACCGCACGCATCTACGTGCTGGACGCCATCACCGATGTGACCACCGCTGCCAAGGCGGCCATGGCCACGGCCGGCGATGATTCGCTCAAGCGCACCCTGGCGCTGGAGGATTTCAGCAAGCAGCAGATCGCCCAATGCGAAGCGCAACCCGGCTATCGCTGACAGTTTTTCAGCTTTGCCGGCGGCAACACCTATCGGTTGTTCAAGAACCTGGAGATCAAGGACGTGCGCCTGGCCTACGCGCCGCCGGCCAGCGTGGGCAAGTTCGGCGGCGACGTCGACAACTGGATGTGGCCGCGCCACACCGGCGACTTCTCGTTCTACCGCGCCTATGTCGGCAAGGATGGCAAGCCGGCCGCCTATGCCAAGGACAACGTGCCCTACCAGCCCAGACACTTCCTGAAGTTCGCCGACCAGCCGCTGGGCGCGGGCGACTTCGTGATGGTGGCCGGCTATCCGGGCCGGACCAACCGGTACGCACTGGCGGCCGAATTTGACAATACCGCCAGCTGGACCTACCCGGTGGTCGGTCGCCACCTGAAGGATGTCATCGCGCTGATCGAGCAGGCCGGCAAGCAGAACCCGGACATCCAGGTGAAGTACGCCAGCACTGTTGCTGGCCTCAACAATGCCGCCAAGAATTTCGACGGTCAGCTGGAAGGGTTCAAGCGAATCGGCGCGCAGGCGCAAGCAGGCCGATGAAGCCGCCGTGCTGGCCTGGCTCAAGCGCCAGGGCGCCAACGGTCGCGCCGCGCTCAAGGCGCACGACACCCTGGTCGCGCTGGCCAAGCGCGACCAGGCCACCCAGCACCGCGACTTCGTGCTGCGCCAGTTCGATACCACCGGAACCGTGGGTGCGGCGGTGAAGCTGTACCGGTTGGCCCTGGAGCGCGCCAAGCCCAATGCCGAGCGCGAATCGGGATATCAGGACCGCGACCTGCCGGCCATCGAAGGCGCGATGAAGCAGATGGAGCGCCGCTATGTGCCGGCCATGGACCGGCAGCTGCAGCACTATTGGCTCAGCCAGTACATCGCGCTTGCGCCGGCACAACGCCTTGCGGCGCTGGACCAGTGGCTAGGCGGCGGTGACGCGGCCGCCGTGCAGTCGGCGCTGGCCAAGCTGGATGGCACCACCCTGGGCAGCACCGAAGCGCGCCTGAAATGGTTGGCCGCCGACCGCGCCGCGTTCGAGGCCAGCACCGATCCGGCGATCCGCTATGCAGTGGCGGTGATGCCGGCGCTGCTGCAGATCGAGCGCGAGGACAAGCTTGAAACCGGCGAAGTGCTCAAGGCGCGGCCGCTCTATCTGCAGGCCCTGGCCGACTACAAGAAGAGCAAGGGCGAGGCGGTCTACCCGGATGCCAACCTGTCGCTGCGCATCACCTTCGGCAACGTCAAGGGCTACGCGCCCAGGGACGGCATGGCCTATACGCCATTCACCACGCTGGAAGGCGTGGCGGCCAAGGACACCGGCGCCGACCCGTTCGACTCGCCCAAGCCGTTGCTGGAGGCGATCAAGGCCAAACGCTATGCCGGCCTGGACGACAAGCGGCTGGGTTCGGTGCCGGTCAACTTCCTGTCGGACCTGGATATCACCGGCGGCAATTCCGGCTCGCCGGTGATGGACGCGCACGGCAAGCTGGTCGGCCTGGCGTTCGACGGCAACTGGGAATCGGTGAGCAGCAACTGGATCTTCGACCCGGCCATGACCCGCATGATTGCGGTGGACAGCCGTTACCTGCGCTGGATCATGACAGAGGTGGCGCCTGCGCCGCAGCTGCTGAAGGAGCTGGGCGTGCGCTGAGGCCGCCGGGCCGGGGGCGGGGAGCGGTTATGATGCGGTCCGGTTTCGCTGCCGCGAGCCGGCCCCTCCCCCCAAGGAATTCTCAGCGCATGCGCATCCTGCTTGCTCGTCACGGCGAGACGCCGTGGAACGCCGAAGGCCGTTACCAGGGCCAGATCGATATTGCGCTGTCGCCGGTGGGCGAAGGCCAGGCACGCGCGCTGGGCGAACGCTTGCATTCGCTGCAGATCACCCGCGCGGTCGCCTCGCCGCTGTCGCGCGCGCAGGCCACTGCCAAGTTCGCGCTTGGCAGTGCGCGCGAAGGATTGCTGCAGACCGATGCCGACCTGCAGGAAATTGCCCACGGCGAATGGGAAGGGTTGCTCGCAAGCGAAATCAACGACAAGGATCCGGCGCGTCTGCGCGCATGGCGCGAGGAACCCGATACCGTGCTGATGCCGGGCGGCGAGTCGTTGCGCCAGGTACTGGACCGCAGTTGGCGCGGCCTGGCGCGCGCTGCCGACGGCCTGGGTGCCGACGACACCCTGCTGGTGGTCGCGCACGACGCCGTCAATCGCGTGATCCTGTGCAAGATTCTGGGCCTGCCGTTGTCCAGGCTGTGGACCTTCCGCCAGGCCCCGACCACGCTGAACCTGCTCGAAGGCGAGGACGTCGATCACCTGGAAGTGGTGCGCCTCAACGACTGTGCGCATCACACACCGTTCTTTGGTGAAGCCAAACATCGCGCGTTGTAGGGCGAGCTGGCGTCAACGCGCCCGGTAGGGCGTCGCCGCGTGATACCTGACCGGATGCTGAGATGACCACTCGCATCCACAGGCCACCGCGGCAGCGCAAGCGCGATAATGCGCGCTGCGAAACAGCTGGTAACCCCGTGACTATCCCGACCACACTTTCCGATTGGCTGGCCTACATCGAGCAGCAGCATCCCAGCGCGATTGCCATGGGGCTGGAACGCGTGCACGAGGTAGCGGCGCGTTTGCAGCTGCAGGCGCCGGCCAGGCACGTCATCGTGGTGGGCGGCACCAACGGCAAGGGTTCGACGGTGGCCTTCATCGAGGCGATCGGGCGCGCTGCCGGTTGGAAGGTCGGCGCCTATACCTCGCCGCATTTGCTGCGCTACAACGAGCGCGTGCGTGTCGATGGCAACGAGGCCAGCGACGCGCAGTTGGTTGACGCGTTCGCCGCAGTCGAGGCGGCGCGTGGCGACACCGCACTGACGTATTTTGAATTCGGCACGCTGGCAGCCTTGTGGCTGTTCCAGGGCGCCGCGCTGGATCTGGCAGTGCTGGAAATCGGCCTGGGCGGGCGGCTGGATGCGGTCAACATCGTCGAGTCGGATGTGGCGGTCATCACCACCGTGGACATCGACCACACCGAGTGGTTGGGCGAGGACCGCGAGGCAATCGGTGCCGAGAAGGCCGGCATCATCCGCGCCTGGAAGCCGGTGGTGCTGGGCGAGATCGACCCGCCATCGAGCGTGCTGCGCCGCGCCTACCTGCTGGGCGCCAATGCGATCCGTGCCGGCAGCGACTATTTCCATGAATCCGTCGATGCGCAGCACTGGCGCTGGCGCGATGTGGCGGTGCGCCTGGAACTGCCGATGCCCGCGCTGCAGGCACCGGTGCAGTTGGCCAATGCCGCTGCCGCGATCGCCGCACTGCAGGCATTGCCGGTGGAGGTACCGCAGGCGGCGTGGGCGCAGGGGATTGTCGCGGCACAGGTGGCGGGGCGTTTGCAGCGCCTGGAGGTCGCCGGCGTGGAGGTGTTGCTGGATGTGGGGCACAACCCGCAGGCGGCGCGCGCGCTGGCCCAGGCGCTCGCCGCGCAGCCGGTCGCCGGCACCACCTGCGCGATCTACGCCGCGCTGGCCGACAAGGACGCGCGGGGTGTGGTGGAGGCCTTGGCGGCGCAGGTCGATCACTGGGTGCTGACAGGGTTGGACGGCACGCGTGGTCAGTCGGCCCAGGCCCTGCAGCACCGCCTGCACGACACCGCCGCCGCACAGGCACCCTGTCACGCCGACGTTGCTGGCGCGCTGCAGGCGGTGCTGGCCACCGCCCAGGCCGGCGATCGTGTCCTGGTGTTTGGCGCGTTCCACACCGTTGCCGACGCGCTGGGCGCACTTCGTTCAGCCGGTTAGGGCCGGCAGGCGGGCGCGGGCCTTATAATCGCTGCGGCACCCCGCCACGCCGCCCCTAGCTCTCTTCTGTGGACACTGCTCTGAAACAGCGACTGATTGGCGCCATCGTTCTGGTGGCGCTCGCCGTGATCTTCCTGCCGATGCTGGTCAAGGGCCCTGCGCCGTCCAGCGGCGTGGCCGATGTGCCGCTCGAGGCGCCTGCCGCGCCCGGCAAGGGCGAATTCGAAACCCGCGAGCTGCCGCTAGTGACGCCGGGCAATGCCCCGGCCGGTGGCGCGCTGGGAATGGCCGGTGCCCCCAGTGTTCCGGCAGCGATGCAGGACAACCCCGATGCAGCGGATCTGGCCACGCCGTCCAGCACGCCGTCCACACCGGAAGTGGCGGCCGGCAACTACGCGGTCAACTTCGGCGCCTATGCCACCAGCGCCGATGCCGATGCGGTGATCGCCCGGCTCAAGCAGGCACAATTGCCGGCGTTCAGCGAAAAGACCCAGATCAGCGGCCGTCCGGCCTGGCGCGTGCGCGTGGGCCCGTACGCCGATCAGGCCCAGGCCGAATCGGCCCGGCTGCAGGCGGTGAAGGTGCGCAGCGACGTCAACGCCCAGGTGGTGACGCTGGATGTGGGCGCCACCGCTCCGCCGCCGGTCCCGACGCCGACGCCAGCGCCCAAGCCGGCCAGCAGCGTCACCGCCGCCGCGGCGCCCGCCGCCACCAAGACCGAAAGCCTGCCACCGGAGCCAGCCAAGCCGGTCGCCGCCACGCCCAAGCCGGCCGAGGTGCCGAAGCCGGTACCGGCCAAGCCCGAGGTTGCCAGGACCACGCCGGCCACGCCTGAACCGGCCAAGTCGGAGCCGGCCAAGCCCGCTGCGTCCGCCCCCATGGTCCCGGCAGCGCCGGCTGCCAGCGGCGTCGGGTTTGCGGTGCAGCTGGGTGCCTTCGGTCGTGCCGACGATGCCAACGCGCTGCGCGACCGTGTGCGTGCGGCCGGCTTCAGCGCCTTCGTCGAACAGGTGCGTACCGACAAGGGCGCGCTTAACCGCGTGCGCGTCGGCCCGGTGGCCAACCGCGGGGAGGCCGAGCAGCTGCGCGCGCAGGTGGCGGCCAAGGTCGGCATTTCCGGCATGGTGCGTCCGCACCCGTGAGACCCCAGCGCACTGCGCCGCGTCGCCGTCAGGCGATTGCGGCAGCACTGCGAGGTGGCAGGGCGTCTACTGCATGCATGGCAGACGCGGCCGTTATCGGCTTCACCGAATCGTTCGACAGCCTCACGCCCAGGAAGGGGACAGCCATGAAGACCCAGCCACGCTGTACAAGCGGCGCGCATGCCGTGTGGAGTTCCCGCCGATGATCGACATGGTGTTGGGCGTCATCATCCTGGTGTCGGCCCTGCTGGGCCTGCTGCGCGGCTTTGTTGCCATCGTGGTGGGCACCTTGTCGTGGCTGCTGGCGGGTTGGGCCACGTTTCAGTTCGGCGGTGCGGCGGCGCACTGGCTGGCCGGTGGCAAGCACCCCTCGGCCACCGAATCGTTCGGTGGTTACGCGATGGTGTTCGTCGGCGTGCTGGTCAGCGTGGCGGTGATCGGCATGGTGGTCCGGGCCGGGGTGGATGCAGTCAGGCTTGGGGGGACCGATCGTCTGCTCGGATTCGGCCTAGGCGTGGTGCGCGGCGGCTTTCTGGCCTGCGTGCTGGTCTTGCTGATGGGCTTCACGCCGCTGCCCCGCGAGCCGTCCTGGCGCCAGTCGGTGCTGGTGCCGCTGCTGTCGCCCGGCGCGGGATGGATGCGGGCGCAGTTGCCTGCCTGGCGGATGCCATCGATGGAGATGCCGTCCATGGAACTCGGCGAGCTGCCATCGGAGTTGGGGAAGTTGCCCTCGGCAGGCGATACTACCGACCTGGGCAAGGCGCTTTCGGGGTCCGGGCTGGGTGACAGCATCAAGAGTGCGCTCGGCAAACCTGGCAAACCCGCCAGCGACGGACGCGATCCGGCGCAGGCGATGCCCGCCAATATCGATCCGGCGCAGGTTCGCGGCGGAGAAAGCGACCCGGCTCGGGTCGAGTCCAAGGGCCAGGTACGGCCACCTTCACAGTAACGGCGCAAGCCGAAGCGGAGAACACGCACCATGTGTGGCATCGTCGGTATTGTCGGCAACCAGAACGTCGCCGGGCAGCTGTATGACGGCCTGACCGTCCTGCAGCATCGTGGGCAGGACGCCGCAGGCATCGCCACCGCCGATGGCACGCGCCTGCGTGTGCAGAAGGCCAACGGCCTGGTGCGCGATGTCTTCGATGAAAAGAAGATGGCGGTGCTGGAAGGCCGTGTCGGCATCGCGCATTGCCGCTACCCGACCGCCGGTTCGGAAGGCATGGATGAAGCGCAGCCGTTCTACGTCAATTCGCCGTATGGCATCGCGCTGGCGCACAACGGCAACCTCATCAACACCGAGGCCCTGCGCCAGCAGGTGTTCGAAGCCGACCGCCGCAACATCAACACCGATTCGGACAGCGAAGTGCTGCTGAACGTGTTCGCCTACGAGCTGGACGCGCAGCGCATGCTCACCCCCGAAGCGGCAATCCGCGCGGTCGCCGGCGTGCACCGCCGCTGCAAGGGCGGCTATGCGGTGGTCAGCGTGGTGCTGGGCCTGGGCCTGGTGGCGTTCCGCGACCCGCACGGCATCCGCCCGCTGGTGCTGGGCAAGCGTGACCACGCCGAAGGCACCGAATACATCGTGTCCTCCGAATCGGCCGCGCTGGACATCCTTGGCTATCAACGCGTGCGCGACGTGCGCCCGGGTGAGGCGCTGGTCATCACTGCGCGCGGCGAGCTGTTCTCGGAAATCTGCGCCGCGCCCACCGACCATGCGCCGTGCATTTTCGAATACGTGTATTTCGCGCGTCCCGATTCGATGATCGACAACATCTCGGTGCACAAGGCGCGCATGCGCATGGGCCTGAAGCTGGGCGAAAAGATCCTGCGCCTGCGCCCGGATCACGACATCGACACCATCATTCCGATTCCAGACACCTCGCGCGACGTGGCCCTGGAAATGTCCAACGTGCTCGGCGTGAAGTACCGTGAAGGCTTCGTCAAGAATCGCTACGTGGGCCGCACCTTCATCATGCCGGGGCAGGGCGAGCGGCAGAAATCGGTGCGCCGCAAGCTCAACCCGATTCACCTGGAATTCCGTAACCGCGTGGTGCTGCTGGTGGACGATTCCATCGTGCGCGGCACCACCAGCCGGCAGATCGTGCAGATGGCGCGCGACGCCGGTGCACGCAAGGTGTATCTGGCTTCGGCCGCGCCGCCGGTGCGCTACCCCAACATCTACGGCATCGACATGCCGGCTGCCGAAGAATTGATTGCGCATGGCCGCAGCGAGCAGGAGATCCAGGAATTCCTGGGCTGCGACTGGCTGATCTACCAGGATCTGGAAGACCTGGAAGTGGCGGTGCGCGAAGGCAACCCGGACATCAAGCAGTTCGATTCCTCGTGCTTCAACGGCGAATACATCACCGGCATCGAGTCGGGCTACTTCGAACGCATCCAGCAGCTGCGCTCGGACGATGCCAAGAAGCGTCGCCGCGCCTGAGATGGCGGTGCGCGTCGGCCCGGTGGCCATCGTCGCCTGCGAGTTGCGGATCAAGGCGAACGCCTGCGAGCAGGTGCGTGCGGCAGCACCGGGTCAGCAATCGCTTCGGCAGGGACGGTGATGACGGATCTGTTCGACGCCGCGTACGCGTGCCTGGGCGCTGCCGATCCGCTGCATAAAGTCGCGTTGACGCAGCAGTACGCAGCGGCCTGTCGTGCGGGCCAATTGACGATCGATCCCGCGGCCCCCGCACCATTGCCGATCCGCATGCCGGGTCGCCCGCCGACCCCGGTGCTGGTGCATCCGCGTGAACTGCCGCGGCGTGGGCTGGGCACTGCAGATGGGCGGGCGGCCTTCATCCATGCCATCGCGCACATCGAGCTCAACGCCATCGACCTGGCCTGGGACGCGGTGTATCGCTTCCGCGGCCTGCCCGATGCCTTCTACGCCGATTGGGTGGTGGTGGCCGACGACGAATCGCGGCATTTCATGCTGCTGCGCGCGCGCCTGCAGGCACACGGTCATGATTATGGCGACTTTGCCGCGCATAACGGCCTGTGGGAAATGTGCGAGAAAACCGCACACGATGGGCTGGCGCGGATGGCGCTGGTACCGCGTGTGCTGGAAGCGCGCGGCCTGGATGTGACGCCGGCGATGATCGTCAAGCTGCGCTCGCTGGGCGATACCGCCACCGCCGAGGTGCTGGAGACCATCCTGCGCGAGGAAGTGGCGCATGTGGCAGCGGGTTCGCGCTGGTATCGCTGGTATTGCGAGCAGGCGGGCATCGAGCCGCGTGCGCGCTTCAAGGCGCTGCTGCGCGAGTATGCCGGTGGTTATCTGCATGGGCCGTTCAACATCCAGGCCAGGCTGCTCGCCGGGTTTGACGAGGACGAACTGGCCAGCCTGGTGGAGCAGGCCGGCTAGGTGCCGGCGTGAGACTGCACCTGCGCGGCGGTGCCACGTCGGACCTGTTGCGTTGCGTGCGGGAGCAAGCGGTGCACTGCAGGGCTGGACTGTGCGCTGGTTCCTGTCCCATCGCCGCTGGAATCGCATCCAGCTGCCGCATGTCATCACAAAAATGTAATTTTCTGTTGTAACAACTTGCAATCTGTACATTCTCGGGCGCCTTAATGGCGTCCCGGGAACAGGGGCCCGGTGTTTCACATCCGTAACTTCCATGTCTTAGGAGAGAAAGACGATGAAGTCGAAGTCGATGTGCACCACGGTGGGTCTGATTGCCATGTGCCTGGCTGGTTCGGCTGCTGCTGCCGGCACGCCGCTGTATCAAACCGGGCCGGCGCTCAGCCGCAGCGCCGCCACCACGACCGAACCCTCGCTGCAACGCCTGCTGAGCGCACCGTCCACTGCCAATGCGCAGGTGGTCCAGCTCGATGCAGCTGCGGTGACCGCCGGGGAAAAACTGCTGGAGCTGCAGCTGGACGGCCAGACCGTCACCGCCACACAGGCCAAGGTGGAGGCGCTGGAGGGCGGTGACAGCGTCTGGTACGGCAATCTCGGCCCGCGTGCCGGCACTCGGGCGCGCACGCTGTCGGGGGTAGACCCGCTCAATTCGGTCATCCTGGTGCGCAGCGGCGACACCGTGACCGGCACCATCCGCCATGCCGGCAAGCTGTATCGCCTGCGTCCGCTGGCCGATGGCCGCCATGTGCTGGTACAGGTCGATGAGCAGCGCATGCCGCAGGAGCATCCGGCCGAATACAGCCTGCTGCCCAGGTTCGACATGCCCGGCGACGGACGCGTCACCACCGCGGCCGCCTCATCCGGCAGCCCGGCCACCATCCGCGTGCTGGTCGTGGCCACCAACAAGGCGGTCACTGCCTACGGCGGCAACATGCAGTCATTGGTGCAGCTGGCGGTGGCCGAAGCCAACCAGGGCTACATCAACAGCAACGTCGGCATCACCTTGCAGCTGGCGCGCTACGAGACCACCAGCTATGGCGAAACCGGCAACTTCAGCACCGACCTGCAACGCTTCCGGGTGACCAACGATGGTTACATGGACAGCATCCACACCAGCCGCAATACCTACACCGCCGACGTGGGCGTGATCGTGCTGGACAACAGCAGTTACTGCGGCCTGGCCTCGGGCATCGGATCGAATGCGGCCAGTGCATTCGCCTCGGTATACTGGGATTGCGCGACCGGCTACTACAGTTTCGCGCATGAAATCGGCCACCTGCAAAGCGCGCGTCACGACGCCGCCAGTGACCCGAGCACCTCACCGTATGCCTATGGCCATGGGTATCGCTACGGCAACAGCTGGCGCACCATCATGGCCTACGACTGTACCAGTGGTTGCCCGCGACTGAACTACTGGTCCAACCCCAACATCAGCTACAACGGCGTGCCGATGGGCAATGCCAGCACCGCCGACAATCAGCGCGTGCTGGTCAACACCAAGGCTGCCATCGCCGGTTTCCGCTGAGTGTTTTCTTGAATCGCTCCCGTCCAGCATCGTCAGGTGCCGGGACGGAGCGCTACTCCCGCGCACGCTGATCGCGCAGACTACAGACACCGCCGGCACCAGCCGGCGATGTCCTGTCGAGCGGAGTCCTCATGTCCACATCCTTGCGTCTTGCCATCGCGTGCCTAGTGGCGCTGGCAATTGTCGGCTGCCGGCAGCAACCGGCCGAGCCCGCCGCCGCCACGCCAAAACCTGCCGTGGCCGCACCGGCAGCAGTGACCGGCAACGATGCCGAGGCCCGTGCGCTGCACGTGCTCGAAGCGCAGTTGCAGCGCGATCACGCGTATCCGGACAACTGCATCAGCATCCTCACCGAAGCCGGCCAGACGCCTGCTGCCGATGCCTTCGAATTCGCCGTCCACGAACGCCACGGCAATGGCTGCCCGGGCGATCCGCAGACCAGCCCGGTGCGCGATCGCTTCCGCGTGCAGGCCGATGGCAAGGTGCTGTGGTACGACGTGGTCAACGCCGGTTTCGTCGATTACGCCGAGCGCGCGCGCAGCCTGCAATAAGACCTGCGCTCCAATACCAGCGTCTTCAATATCGGCCGCTGGCAACGCATCGGCGGTGCATCACAGCGGCAACTGTTCCAGCACAACGCCGTCGGCATCCACGCGCAGCACCGAACCCTGTGCGTACCAGTCGCCCAGCACGATACGTGTGCAAATCCGCCCGCCGGCCTGCACGGTATGGATGGCGGGGCGGTGGGTATGCCCATGGATCAGGCGATCCACGCCGTAACGCACGAAGGTGGTCTCCACCTCGGCCGGCGAGACGTCGGTGACGGTTTCCAGTTGCGCCTGATCGCCTTGCTGGAGTTCGGCATAGCGGGCCTGGCTGGCCGCACGCGCCTGCTGCGCGAATGCCACACGCGCGGCCAGCGGTTGCGACAGGAATTGCGCCTGAAACACCGGGTCGCGCGTTTGCGCGCGGAAGGCCTGGTACGCGGTGTCGTCGGTGCACAGCAGGTCGCCATGCATCAGCAAGGTGGTGTGCCCGTATAGGTCGATCACCGTGGGGTCGGGCAGGATGCGAAAACCCGCGCGCTGCGCATAGTGTTCGCCGACCAGGAAGTCGCGGTTGCCCGGCATGAAGAACACCGGTACACCGGCATCGGCCACCGCATGCAGTGCGATGGCGACCGCGTCGGCGGCCGTGGATGGAGTGTCGTCGCCGATCCAGGCTTCGAACAGATCGCCAAGGATGTACAGCGCATCGCTGCCGGGAACTTGCGTGCGCAGGAACGCCAGGAACAGTTCGGTGATCGCCGGCCGTGCCGGATCCAGATGCAGGTCGGAAATGAACAGGGTTGTCATCGCGCCATTGTAAGGAGGACAACGTCCCGGTGGGAGAAGGGAAACAACCGCTACCCAATCAGCGCCGGCAGCTCCCACAGCGACAGGCTGGCCAGTAGCACGCCGATCGCCGTGGCGGCGAGTACATCGCTGGGGTAGTGCAGCCCCAGCACCACGCGCGACAGCGCCACGCCGGCAGAGAACGGCACCAGCAGCGGCGCCAGCCAGGGGTAGTACGCCAGCGCGACGATGCTGAAGGACACCGCGTGCAGGGTGTGGCCGGACGGAAAACTGAACTCGTCCAGCGGTGCCACCCAGGCGCGGATGCGCCCGTCGGCCGCGTACGGGCGTGGCCGACGCGTCCAGCGCTTGAGTGCCTTGTACAGCGTCAGCGCCAGCACGCCGGTAGCGGCCATGTGGGCGGAGGCACGCACGCCGTCCATGCCGTCCAGCAGCACCAGTAGCCCCATCAGGCTGTACCAGAACACGCCGTCGCCCAGCCGGCTGATGATGGCGAACGTGCGCCGTACCGGGTAGCGGCGGCACCAATGGTTGGCACGCCGGCACCAGCGTGCCTCGCGGCCACGCAACAGCTCAAGCCGCGTCGACGACATGACGCCCCCGTACGGCAGTGATCCCCAGCAACAGCGCTTCGAAGTCGGACACCACGTTGTCCGGATGCAGTTTCTTCATCGCCTGCGCGGCCGCCGTGCCCATGCGCTGGCGCAGGGCGTCGTCCTCGGTCAGCGCGACTGCTGCCTGGATGAACGCCGCATCGGTGTCCACCGCCGCACCGGTCTGGCCGCTACGCAGGTATTGGCGCGCGGCACCGTAGTCGAAGGCGACCGTCGCCACGCCACTGGCCATTGCTTCCAGCGTCACGTTGCCGAAGGTCTCGCTGTGGCTGGGAAACAGGAACAGATCGCCGCTGGCGAAGTGGCGGGCCAGGGACTGACCACGCTGGACGCCGCAGAAGATGAAGTCGGGATTCTCGTGGGCGATTTTTTCGCGTGCCGGACCATCGCCGACCCACACGAAGCGTGCCTTGGGACGGATCCGTTGCAGCGTGCGAAATGCGTGGATGGCCAACGGCAGGTTCTTTTCGTTGGCGATTCGCCCGACGTAGATCGCGGCAAAGCCTTCGCCTTCGATGCCCCACTGCGCACGCAGCGCCGGATCGCGCCGGGCCGGATCGAACTGTTGGCTGTCCACGGCGCGCGCCAGCACCTGGACGTGCTGGAAGCCGTCATCGCGCAGGGTTTGCTGCAGCTCGTGGGTCGGCACCAGGGTGACTTCGGCCTGGTTGTGGAAGCGGCGCATCCAGCGCAGCGCGGTGCCTTGCAGCCAGGCCGCGCCGTAGTCCGGCAGGTATTGGTCGAAGCGGGTATGGAAGCCGCTGGCCACCGGAATGCCCAGCCGGCGCGCGGCGCGCATCGCCGACCAGCCCAGCGGGCCTTCGGTGGCGATGTAGATCGCATCCGGCTGCGTCGCTCGCCAGTGGCCCAGCAGCCGTTGCATGGCCGGCAACCCGAATTTCAGCCCCGGATAGCGCGGCAGCGCCGCGCCACGCACCAGCAAGGCATCGGCGGTCTGGGGCGAATCGCCGCCCTGGCGTGGGCGCACCACGTCCACCTGATGTCCGCGCGCGCGCAGCCCGGTTTCCAGGCCATGCACGGTCAGTGCTACGCCATTGACTTCGGGGGGGTAGGTTTCGGTAACGATCGCGTAGCGCATGCCCGTTCTCCCGTTTTGGCTAGCTTCCGGGAGGGCGATGGCATTGATGTTGCGCAGACAAGACGTGGCGGTGACAGAGGAATCGGGAATCGGGAATCGCAAAGGCAAAAGCGCTGCTTGCGTTTAGCGTATGGTCGCCTGTCAGCGATCTACATCAGAAGCCGGTGATCGACAATTCCCCATTCCCGATTCCCGCCTCAGGCCACAAACGGCTTGAACACGATGCCCAGCCCGGCCATGCCTTCGATCTCGCCGATCAGGTCGGCACGCAGCAGTGGGCGTGAATCGATCCAGCTCTGCGACAGGATCAACGACAGCCGTGTGTCTTCGGCGGTGAGTTCCAGGGTTGGAATCGGGTCTGCCTCGTGCGCGCGGTGCAGCAGCACCGCCAGCCGCAGCAGCGCGGCCTTGCGGCGGGTCGGCAGTAGCAGGCGATCGGGCAGGGCATCGAAGGCGGTCCGGGAGACATTGCGCCGATGCGTGCGCACCAAGGCGGCCAGCACCTGCTGCTCCTGCCGCGAGAAGCCGGCGATGTCCGAGTGCTCCAGGATGTAGCTGCCGTGGATATGGTACTGGCTATGGGCGATCATCAGCCCCAGTTCGTGCAGGCGCGCGGCCTGGCGCAGCACCTGCGCGTCGTCGCCATCCAGCTGCCAGGAGTCGCACACCTGGTCGAACAGCCGGGTGGCAGTAGCCTCCACGCGTTGGGCCTGCACTTCGTCGATGCCGTAGCGCTGCACCAGCGAAGCCACCGAACTGTCGCGCGGGTCGTTCTGGCCACCGCGGCCGAGCATGTCGTACAGGATGCCTTCGCGCATCGCCGCCTTGCTCACCATCAGCTTCTCCAGCCCCAGCGCCTGGAAGGCCGCTTCGAGTACCAGGATGCCGCCGGCGATGATCGGCCGGCGTTCGGCGGCCAGCCCGGGCAGCTGGATGTCCTCGATGCGCTTGGCCTTGAGCAGTTCCTCGCGCAGCGCCGGCAGCGCCTGAGCGGTGATCGCGCCCTTGGTGAGTTTCATCGCCGCGCAGATCTCGCCGATGGCCTTGTGCGTGCCGGACGAGCCGATCGCTTCATGCCAGCCCAGCGTCTTGTATTGGCCGGCGAACTGCTGGAACTCGGCGCCGATCTCGGTCAGTGCATCCTTCCACTTCTTCCTGGACAGCTTGCCGCCGGGAAAGAACCGCCGCGTGCTGGCGATGCAGCCGGCCTGCAGGCTTTCGCGTTCCAGGGTCTGGAACCCTTGGCCGATGATGAATTCCGTGGAGCCGCCGCCGATGTCGATCACCAGGCGGCGCTGGTCGGGCTTGGGCGGTTGCGCATGGGTCACGCCGAGATAGATCAGGCGTGCCTCCTCGCGACCGCTGACCACTTCGATCGCGTGCCCAAGTGCGGTTTCAGCCGGCATCAGAAAGGTCTGCGGCGATCGCAGCTGGCGCACCGTGTTGGTAGCCAATGCACGCACGCGCAGCGACGGCACATCGCGGATGCGTTGCCCAAACCGCGCCAGGCATTCCAGTGCGCGCTGCCGTGCTTCATTGGAGAGACCGCCCTTGCCATCCAGACCGTCGGCCATGCGCACCGTCTCCCGCAGGCGGTCCACCACGCGCAGCTGACCCATCAGGTAGCGCGCGATAACCATGTGGAAACTATTGGAGCCTAGATCGACGGCGGCGAGCATATCGCCATCGCGCAGGGGCGGGATCGTGGGGGAGGGCATTGGCATGGCCGCATGGTAGCCGATGGGCTGTTGCCCACGTGAGAGGCCACGGGCGTGGCGTTCTCAGATCCGATCGAGCAAGGTCACCTGCGCCGAATGGGCCGGTTCACCGGGTGCGGGCGTGCGCTTGTGGTACACGCCCTCGGCGTCCAGCTCCCACGCGCTGACGTTGTCGTCCAGGTAGTTCTGCAGCACTTCGCGATACACGCGCCGGGCCAGGTCCGGGTCCAGGATCGGGAAGCAGGTTTCCACCCGGCGCAGCAGGTTGCGTTCCAGCCAGTCGGCGCTGGCGCAATACAGCTCGGCCGCCCCGTCGTTGCCGAACCAATACACGCGGCTGTGTTCCAGGAAGCGCCCCACGATCGAGCGCACGCGGATATTGTCGGACACGCCCGGCACGCCCGGCCGCAGCGTGCAGGCGCCGCGAATAATCAGGTCGATCTGCACGCCGGCCTGCGAGGCGGTGTACAGGGCGCGCACCACCTGCGGTTCGTTGAGAGCGTTCATCTTGGCAATGATGCGGCCCGGGCGGCCCTTGCGGGCCAGTCGGGTTTCGCGGTCGATGCGTTTCAGTACGCCGGCATGCAGGGTGAAGGGCGATTGCAGCAGCTGGTCCAGTTTCATGCGCGGGGCCAGCCCGGACAGTTGCTGGAACAGCATGTGTACGTCGTTGCCGATCTCCGCATCGGCGGTAATCAGGCTGATGTCGGTGTAGAGCCGCGCGGTGCCGCTGTGGTAGTTGCCGGTGCCCAGATGCACATAGCGTTTGAGCTTGCGTCCTTCGCGGCGCACGATCAGCAGCATCTTGGCATGGGTCTTGTAGCCGACCACGCCGTACACCACCTGCACGCCGGCTTCCTGCAACTTGTCGGCCAGCCCCAGGTTGGCTTCCTCGTCGAAACGCGCGCGCAGTTCCACCACCACGGTGACGTCCTTGCCGTTGCGCGCGGCCAGGATCAGCGCATCGACGATCAACGAATCCTTGCCGGTGCGGTACAGCGTCTGCTTGATCGCCAGCACGTTCGGATCGACTGCCGCCTGGCGGATGACATCCAGCACCGCGGTGAACGCATCGAAGGGGTGGTGCAGCAGGACATCGCCCTTGCCGACGATCTCGAAGATGCCTTCGCTGTCGCGCAAGGTGCGCGGATTGAACGCGGGGTACTTGAGTTCGGGGCGCTGCACCAGATCGTAGACCTGGGTGACGCGGCTGAGATTGACCGGCCCGACGATGCGGTACACCGCGTTCTCGTTCAGACCGAAGTTCTGCAGCAGGGTGCGCATGATCGGCGCCGGGCAGTCGTGCGCGATTTCCAGGCGCACCGCCGGCCGGTAGCCGCGGGTAACCAGCTCGTCGCGCAAGGCGAGCGCCAGATTTTCGACCTCTTCTTCGTCCACCACCAATTCGGAATTGCGGGTGACGCGGAACTGGTAGGAGCCCTTGACCTGCATGCCCGGGAACAGCTCGTCCACGAACTCCGACAGCACCGAGGACAGGAACACAAAACTCTGCGCACCGTCCGGCGACAGGCTGGCCGGCAGCTGGATGATGCGCGGCAACGAACGCGGCGCACGCACAATGGCCAGGTGGCCGGCGCGTCCGAACGCATCCTGGCCCTCCAGTACCACCACGATGTTCAGGGTCTTGTTGAGGATCTTCGGGAACGGATGCGCCGGATCCAGCCCCAGTGGCGAGAGCACCGGCATGATCTCGTTGCGGAAGTAGGCGCGCAGCCAGCGCTTCTGCCGCGCCGTCCACGTCGAGCGACCGAGTACGGCCACACCGGCTTCTTCCATCGCCGGGCGCAGCACCTCGTTCCAGGCGTGGTACTGCTGCTCCACCAACTTGGCCGCGCGGTCGTGCACGGCATTGAGGATGGCGGTAGGGCTCAAACCGTCCGGTGCCGGCGGCAAGCCGAATTCCTGCGCGTGCCGCACGGTGGCGGCGCGGATCTCGAAGAATTCGTCCAGGTTGGTGCAGGAGATGCACAGGAAGCGCAGCCGTTCCAGTAGCGGCACCTGGTCGTCCAGTGCCTGCGCCAATACCCGGAAATTGAAATCCAGCTGCGACAGCTCGCGGTTGATGTACAGCGCCGGATCCCGCAGCGGATCGGTGGCGATGTCGTCGCCGGGTGTGACGTCGTGCAGTTCTTTGGCGTGGCCCATGGAGTCGGTCATCAAGGCGAAGTGGTGTGCGTGGTGTGCGGCGCATGGGCCGCGACGCAGGCGATGCGACACGGATGGCACCGGTGCATCGCGCCGCGCTGCGGCCTGCACCGCTTACATATCACGCCGAGCGTGACAGTGGCAGGGACGGTTCGCGTTGCACGACACGGGCGGCCACGAAATGGCACGAGAACTCGCTGCCGCGTCCC
The DNA here is from genome assembly GCF_002939885.1 of Xanthomonas cucurbitae. GTDB lineage: Bacteria > Pseudomonadota > Gammaproteobacteria > Xanthomonadales > Xanthomonadaceae > Xanthomonas > Xanthomonas cucurbitae. The sequence goes on along the minus strand of NZ_MDED01000025.1, from coordinate 11,255 downwards.
ACCTCGCTTTCGATGTCCAGCCGCGCCTGGTGCAGGCCCAGGATGTGCTTGACGATCGACAGCCCCAGCCCGGTGCCGCCGCTCTCGCGCGAGCGGCTGCTGGACACGCGATAAAAACGCTCGGTGATGCGCGGTAGATGCGAGGCGGGGATGCCGTAGCCGGTGTCGCGCACTGCCAGCGCCGCGCCGTCGCCTTCGCGCACGAAGCGGATCGTGACCGTGCCGCCGCCGGGCGTATAGCGCACCGCATTGGTCACCAGGTTGGAGAACGCGCTATGCAATTCCTTGTTGGAACCGAGCAGATCCACGCCGGCCTCGTCGATCACTTCCACCGTGTGCCGGCCCTGGCTGTGCGCCTCGGCCTCGCGGCGCAGGGTGGACAGCATCGGCGCCATCGCCACGTGTTCTTCGCCGAGTTCTTCCTGCGATTCCAGCCGCGACAGGGTCAGCAGGTCTTCCACCAGCTGTGCCATGCGCTGCGACTGCTTGCGCATCTCCGCCAGCATCGGGCCCGAGTCCGGGAAGTCTTCCGGGTCGAGCATGTCCAGGTAGCCGTGTACCACCGTCAACGGCGTGCGCAACTCGTGCGAGACATTGGCCACGAAGTCGCGGCGCACCTGTTCCAGGCGCAGCAGCTTGCTGACATCGCGCGCCACCAGCAGCCAGTAGTCGTCCGAATACGGAATCAGGCGCAGGTTCAGGCGCAGGTCCGGGTCCACCGGCGAGGCCGCATCCAGCATCGGCTCGGCATTGCGCCCGGCCGCCAGCCAGTGCGCCAACGGCAGCGGTTGCAGGCGTTCCACCACCGACACGCCCATGTCACCAGGATGCTGCAGGCCGAGCAGGCCGCCGGCGGCCTTGTTGAACCACTGCACGCGCTGGTTGTTGCGGTCCACCACCACCACCGCATCCGGCAGTGCCTGCGCGGCGGCGCGGTAGGTCCGCAGCATGTCGATCAGGCGCCGTTTGCGCCCGCGCATTTCGGCCTGGCTGCGGTACAGCAGGCGGTCCAGTTCGTTCCAGGCGCCGATGCCGACCGCAGGCTCGGCACGCTGGCGCGCGGTGAGCCGGCGCAGCACCTGGCGCAGCCGCCAGTAATGCCACCCCAGCACGCCCAGTGCGGTGAAGGTCAGCGCCATCCACACATGCTCGATCAGCACGCCCACCACCACGGCAGCGCCCAGCAACAGCGCGAGAGTGCCAAGCGTCTTGAGCCAGGCGGAACGGATATGTTGGGGCATGGAAGGCGTTACCACGAAGCGTCAGGTAGGTAGCTGCCCGGCCCATGCGGCGGCCAGGCGGCTGTGCGGCGCCGATCAGGTCGCCGACGAAAAACGATAGCCCGATCCACGCACGGTCTGCACCATGTTTTCCAGGCCAAACGGTTCCAGCGTCTTGCGCAGGCGGCGGATGTGCACGTCGATGGTGCGCTCTTCCACGTACACGCTGCCGCCCCAGACATGGTCCAGCAGCTGGGTGCGCGTATACACCCGCTCGGGGTGGGTCATGAAGAAATGCAGCAGGCGGTATTCGGTCGGGCCGATCGGCACCGGTGCATCGCCGGCGAACACGCGGTGCGCGGCGCCATCGATCCGCAGGCGGCCCACGGCCACGCTGCCGTCTTCGTCGTCCTCGCGGGTGCGCCGCATCACTGCACGGATGCGTGCCAGCAACTCACGGGCGGAGAACGGCTTGACCACGTAGTCATCCACGCCGGCTTCCAGCCCGCCGACGCGGTCGTTCTCTTCGCCGCGCGCGGTCAGCATGATGATCGGAATCTCGCGCGTCAGCTGCTCCTTGCGCCAGCGCCGTGCCAGGTCCAGGCCGCTGGTGCCGGGCAGCATCCAGTCCAGCAGGATCAGATCCGGCACCCGGTCGGCGATGGCGGTCTGCGCCTCGCGCGCGTCGCCGGCATGGATGGGCTCGAACTCGCCTTTGCGCAGCGCGAACGCCACCATGTCGCGAATCGCGGGTTCGTCATCGACGATCAGAATGCGTTTTTGCACGCGGGGCTTACCGTCTGGCTTTGGTGATCGCCAGTAGACTACGGTTTTGTGACTCTAATGTGACATGGCCGGCACCGGCTTCTGCCAGCCGGCAGGTCTTCAAAACAGACTGAACCGGCAATGGGCGACACGCCCAGGCTGGACCTGCATGCTTTTAGCCGATTCCCGATTCCCGATTCCCGATTCCCGCCCAAGTGTCATTGTGTGGACAGATCGGGATCGCGAATTCCCTGGCGGCGCAGTTCCAGCACGGTCGGGGTGATGGCGGCGATGCGCGCGTCCACGCGCGCCCGTGTCACGTAGTCGAGTTCCTTCTTCTTGAGTGCTTCCAGCTGGATCAGGGCTTGCTCCGGATGGCCGTTCAAATACGCCGACTCGGCGTAGGCTTCGCTGGCGCGCAGAGGGTCGCCGGCGAGTTCGCAGGCGCGGGCATAGGTCTGCTGCAGCAGCGGATCGTCGCTGCGGCGATGCAGTAATGGTTCAAGCACCTGCCGTGCGCGTTGGCCCGCGTCCTTGCTGGCCTGCGCATTGAGCGCCCCGGCGTAGGTCAGCGCCACCGCGCGGTTGTTCGGCAAGTGTTTCAGCAAGGTGTCGAAACGGGCATTGGCCACATCGCGCTGGCCGACGCGGGCTTGCGCCTCGCTCAGGCCCAGCGCCAGCCACAGATTGTCCGGATGCGCCTCCAGCAGGCTGGCCAGTTCGGCCACCGGCTCGCTCGGGCGGCCGCCGCTGTTGCGCAGCCGCGCCAGCGCCAGCCCGTAACGCTGCGCCTCGCTCAGCCCCTGCTTGGCGCTGCGGCGCAGGTTCTCGTATTCGCGGATGGCCGCATCCGGCGTACTGGCCGTGAGCACGCGCAGACGCTCCTTGGCCCAATCGAAGCCTTGCTGGTCGCCGCCACGGCCGAGCGCGTCCACCGGCAACCGCAGCGCGTAGGGCAGCAGCGCGTTGCCGTTGCGGCTCAAGGGTTCCGACAACGACGGGTCGGCCGGGTCCACACGTTCCTGACGCGTCCCACCCGGCACCGAGGTGGTCAGCACCACGGTGTTCTTCTTCATCTGCTCGGCGCGTGCCTTGGCTTCGCTGATGCGGGTGGTGGTGACCGGGTGGGTCTGCAGGAAGTCCGGCGCGCTGTAGCCGCCCTCGTTGGCGCGCATGGCCACCGACATGCGTTCGAAGAATCCGGCCATCGCGTCCACGTCGTAGCCGCTGCGTGCCAGGGTGCGGATGCCCAGCCGGTCGGCCTCGAACTCGTTGGAGCGGGTGAAGTCGATCTGGCGCTGCTGCATCAGCCCCATCGCGCTGGTGATGGTGGCCATGGTGGCATCACCCCTGGAATTGCCGCCGGCCTGTTGCGCCGCCACCACCGCGGCCAGCATGCCGAGCAGGATCGGGATCTGGTCGCGTTGCGCGCGCTCCACCCCGCGCAGCACGTGCTGCTGGGTGACGTGGGCGATTTCGTGCGACAGCACCGCAGCCACCTCGTCCTCGCGGTCGGCGATCAGGACCAGCCCGGCGTTGACCGCGATATAGCCGCCCAGCGTGGCGAATGCGTTGATCTGGCGGTCGCGCAGCATGAAGAAGGTAAACGGCTGCTGCGGCTGGGCGCTGTTAGCACCCAGGCGGGTGCCCATGGTTTGCAGCCAATCGCCGATCAGCGGGTCGTCCAGCACGTAGTCGTAGCTGCGCAGCTCAGCCAGCATCATCCTGCCGTACTCGGCCTGTCGCGCCGGCGTCAGCAACTCGCCGGCCGATGAGCCGATGTCGGGCAGGCGGTTCTCCTGCGCAGGGGCCACGCCCGTGGCAATGGCCAGTGTCAGGGCGGTAGCAAGCGGAAGCAGGCGCAAGAGGAACTCCCAGGTGATGTGCGGAGCATGCGGGCAGCACGGCGCGGCGGCGTGAATCGGCAATTAATCCACAGTGTTGTGGTGACGAGGTGGAAATTCCAGTCGCCCGTTACCATGTGTCAGACCTCAGACCAACCACGGAGTTTCCCGTGAGCCAAGAACATCCCCGGCAGGACGCGGCCGCCGGCCCGCCCATCACCTTGTATTCCACCGCCATCTGCCCGTACTGCGTGGCGGCCAAGAATTTCCTCAAGAGCAAGGGCCAGACCTGGACCGAGGTGCGGATCGACCTGGACCCGGCCGAGCGCGAGAAGATGGTCGCGCTGGCGCGGCGTACCAGCGTGCCGCAGATCTTCGTCGGCGACGTGCATGTGGGTGGCTACGACGACATGATGGCCATGCATCGCGCCGGCAAGCTGGAACCGCTGTTCACTGGCACGGGCGGTCAGGCATGAGTGGTTCCGACGACGGCAGCGCCGACCGCCTGCGCGAGTTCACGCAATTCCGCCAGCGCATGAACCGGCGCATCCTGGCCGAGCCCAACCAGGTGGTGCGTCGCTTCTTCGCGCTCGACACCCAGACCTACCAGGCCGGCGCGCTGGACGTGAAGACCAAGGAGCTGCTCGGCCTGGTTGCCTCGGTGGTGCTGCGCTGCGATGACTGCATCAGCTACCACGTCGCCCAGTGCAAGGAAGCGGGGGTGACCCGGGAGGAATTTTTCGAGACCTTCTCGGTTGGCCTGGTGGTCGGCGGCTCCATCGTGATCCCGCACCTGCGCCGCGCGGTGGATTTTCTCGACCAGCTCGAAGGCGGCGCACCGCCGCCGGCCCAGCACGCGCACGACTGAGTGTGGTGCTGAGGCGCGGGAGTGGGGATTCGGGATTCGTAAAAGCGAGCAAGACATGCGCCGCCCGATGAGGCGGCGCGTTACGTTCGGGCGCCGGCGGCTCTTGGATGGCTGCGAAAACATCGCGGGCAGTCGTCAGTCAGTGTGGACGGCAGGGAGCAACCGCAGCGCACGGAGGACGGATACATGCCGATTCCGAGCACCGGCTTCCTGACCACGCAGTCGTTGGATGGTTGCCCTTAGACCAAGGTCGGTTTGGGCGCCTTCACCGGCATCGGGCATAATTGCCTGTGAAACCTCCTTGCGCCGGTGAGCCGGGCTCCCGGCTGGCGCTCCCCCCTTCAAGTTCGGAAACCCAACGTTATGACGCAGACAATCACGGTCATCCGCGGCGACGGTATCGGCCCGGAGATCATGGATGCCACGCTGTTCGTGCTCGACGCGCTGCAGGCTGGCCTGACCTACGAGTACGCCGATGCCGGCCTGGTCGCGCTGGAAAAGCACGGCGATCTGCTGCCCGAGTCCACCCTGGCTTCGATCACCAAGAACAAGGTCGCCCTGAAGAGCCCGCTGACCACGCCGGTTGGCGAGGGCTTCAGCTCGATCAACGTGGCCATGCGTCGCAAGTTCGACCTGTACGCCAACGTGCGTCCGGCCAAGTCGTTCCCGAACACCAAGTCGCGCTTTGCCGATGGCGTGGACCTCATCACCGTGCGCGAGAACACCGAAGGCGCCTATCTGAGCGAAGGCCAGACCGTGTCCGAGGATGGCGAGACCGCGTTCTCCGGCACCCGGATCACCCGCAAGGGCTCCGAGCGCATCGTGCGCTACGCCTTCGACCTGGCGCGTGCCACCGGCCGCAAGAAGGTCACCGCGGTGCACAAAGCCAACATCATCAAGTCCACCTCGGGCCTGTTCCTGAAGGTCGCCCGTGATGTCGCCGCGCAGTACCCGGACATCGAATTCCAGGAAATGATCGTCGACAACACCTGCATGCAGCTGGTGATGCGCCCGGAACAGTTCGACATCATCGTCACCACCAACCTGTTCGGCGACATCCTCTCGGACCTGTGCGCAGGCCTGGTTGGTGGCCTGGGCCTGGCCCCGGGCGCCAACATCGGCGTCGATGCGGCGATCTTCGAAGCCGTGCATGGCTCCGCGCCGGACATCGCAGGGCAGGGCAAGGCCAACCCGTGTGCATTGCTGCTGGGCGCCGCGCAGATGCTGGACCATATCGGCCAGCCCGAGAATGCCGAGCGCCTGCGCGAGGCCATCGTGGCCACCCTGGAAGCCAAGGATTCGCTGACCCCCGACCTGGGCGGCAGCGGCAACACCATGGGCTTTGCCAAGGCCATCGCCAGCCGCCTCTGAGCGCGCCGGAAGATCGCACAAAACAAAAGGCGCCTAGGCGCCTTTTGTTTTGCTCGGACGTTGCCGAGAAGCCGCGGCTGCTCACCAGTTGCAGGAAACCGCTCTCACGATTCCCCAATCCCGATTCCCGATTCCCCGCTCAATTGCGCGACTGCAGCTTCGACAGCAGGCGCAGGAACTCCAGGTACAGCCACACCAGCGTCACCATCAGCCCGAACGCGCCGTACCACTCCATGTATTTGGGTGCGCCCTGTTCCACGCCGCTTTCGATGAAGTCGAAGTCCAGCACCAGATTCAGTGCAGCCACCACCACCACGAACAGGCTGAAGCCGATGCCGATCAGGCCCGAATCGTGGATGAAGGGGATGCGCACCCCGAACAGGCCCAGCACGACGGTGGCCAGGTAGACCAGTGCGATGCCGCCGGTCGCGGCCACCACGCCCAGCTTGAAGTTCTCGGTGGCCTTGATCATGCCGCTGCGGTAGGCAAACAACAGCGCGAACAGGGTGCCGAAGGTCAGCAGCACCGCCTGGAACACGATGCCGTCGAAACGCGCCTCGTATACCGCCGAGATCGAGCCCAGGAAGAAGCCTTCCACCAATGCGTACAGCGGTGCGCTGACCGGTGCCCAGGTCGGCTTGAAGCTGGTGGCCAGCCCGAGCACCAGCCCGCCGATCGCGCCGGCGATCATGTACACGCGCGCCGCCGGCAGCGGGTTGCCATCGGCGCCGATCGATTGCGACCAGGCGAAGGCCGCAGTAGCGACGGCCATCAACAGCAGCAGGCCGGTCTTGTTGACGGTTCCATTGAGGGTCATCGCCTCGCCGTCGCGGGTGACCACCGAGCCGGAGCCGAGGTCGAGGAAGGTGGATTCCCGAAGGGCGGGATTGCCGCTACGCATGCGTTTTCTCCATAAAGGTGGGGTGCTCCACGCCGGGGCGCGTGAGCAGGCAGAGTTCAGTCCCCAGGATACCGGATGCGCCAATTGACGCGTGGTGATTGACAGCGGCGCAAATCGTTCCCAAAATAGCCGACCTTTCCAGCCCTTCGGGATTGGAAGGTCCCGCCGGGGTATAGCGCAGTCTGGTAGCGCGCCTGCTTTGGGAGCAGGATGTCGGGGGTTCGAATCCCTCTACCCCGACCATTCCGAGCTCTTGGCGGCGTGGGAATGCGAAGTTCGGTCCGGGCGCCCGTAGCTCAACCGGATAGAGCACCGGCCTTCTAAGCCGGCGGTTACAGGTTCGAGTCCTGTCGGGCGCGCCATCGGCGGTACGGTAGGAAGCAGGTTTTCAGTGGTGGCTGTAGCTCAGCTGGTTAGAGTACTGGATTGTGATTCCAGATGTCGGGGGTTCGAGTCCCCTCAGCCACCCCACTGAATCAGGCAGTGCAGGACAGTTCGACCCGATGCTTCGCGGGGTGTTGCAACGAAGCAAAAACGCGCATACAATGTGCGACCAGTTTCAGGGCCGTTAGCTCAGTTGGTAGAGCAGTTGACTCTTAATCAATAGGTCCAAGGTTCGAATCCTTGACGGCCCACCAAACAAAACAGCCACTTGACGAGAATCAAGTGGCTGTTTTTTTTTGTTCAGGAAAATTGGGGGGGAAATTACTGCACACGAGGTAGATTTTATGGCGAACGATTTTCGGTTAGCTGAGCAGGAAGAGGCTTACGAGGAGTTTCAAGAACATGCAACGCTTTTTTCAGCTGCATGCTCCGTTGCTCTCAACGGCAGTACCCGAGCAAAAGCTGTCGATTCTGAAGATGAGAACCAGCAAGACTGGGGTGACATCGAGCGGTCCGGCACGGGTGTTCAGGATGAGGATGGCCACGCTGTTGCGTTCTTGGACCATCGTGACAGCTCACTTCCGAAGGATAAAATTGCTCAGTGCTATCAGATTTGCAAGTCGATGTGTAGCAAGAAGGGGCTTGAACCCTTACCCCTCAAAAGTCTCTACAGCACCAAATGATAGGTAGCAAGCGCTCAAGGCTTGCGGCAGCGGCACCACGCTGGTCGCTGCCCAACTGGAGGGCCTTGAAGCGGTCGGCATCGAGATGACCGATCAGTACGCAGCGGTCACCCGCGATCGGCTAAACGCCCTGTAGGCCGTGAAGCCGAGCTGCCGCGTGGCGGTTCGGCTTTCATTGCGCAGGCGGTTGGCGCAAGGCCACAACGCGATACTGCTTACTCTTGCCGTAGCGCGGCCCTGCCTTGTCGAGCGTGACGCAGAGCCTGTCCTCGCCGCAGGGCAATAGGTCCGCGCGTGCCACACGGTCCAGAAAGGCGATCTCCGCACGGCGCTGCGAAGCCTCTGCCAGTACTGGTCGGGCGCCCTGGACGGCGTAGCCGACTGCAACCAAACACAGGAGCGTGCCGACCAACAACGCGCCGAGGCCGGCCCAGCTGCGCCGGGTGGCGGTGGTTTCCAGCGATTGCTGTGCCCGTGCATAGCGCGCCGTCGCCTGCTCAAGCGTCCTTTCCGCTTGGACCATCTTCGTGTTGAATCGCTCGGCCCCTGGTTCCAGCGTTTGCGTCAATGCCTGGTTGCTCAACTGCGTTAGCCGGGGAAGCGCGCTCTCCACCACCCGGGTGACGCGTTGATCGGCGCTGTTCACTGCCGCCTGCAGAAGCTGCATTTGATGACGGACGAGATCCTCTAGGGTTTGCTCTCGCCGCTGCATCGCCGCGATGACTGTCGTCATGGCCTTGATCGAGTCCTTCATCGCCTGGTGCGATTCACCGCTGTCCGGCAGCGTCGAGGTGTTCTGGATGTCCATCGTGCTCTCCTGTAGGTTCAATGCGTTTGTTGCGTTCTGGCTATCCGCCACCACCACCACCGCCACTTCCGCCTCCGCCTCCGCCTCCGCCTCCGTCGCCCCCCCCGCCATCACCGGGCGGGCCTGAGCCTTGCATCATCGGCCCGTTGGCGAACTGCGGCAGCGTCAGCACCATCACCGGGCCGCGACTGGTCTGCACCTCTGGTGCGACGTCCATCCCCAGCGCTTGGCGCGTCGTCACCTGTTCCTGGGCTTCCTGCTGAGCCTTGGCGTCCAGATGCTCATGACCTTGCTGTGCCAACGCCGCGCTGTGGGCGCTATTGCCGGCGCGCTTCAAGGCTTGTTCGATGGCCAGATCGTTCTTGGAGTCCAGCGCGTACACCAGATCATCCACGTCCGGATCACCGGTGATGCTCTTGCGCTTGGGCGGCGGTCGATCGTCCTGCTCAACGTCGGTTTGCGCCGGTGTTGCAAAAAGACCCTGCTGCGAGGCGGTGCCTGCCAAGGTGTTCGGTGGTCGTCTCATTGCCGAGGGACCATCGGGGTCGTATCCATCGCGCAGTTCCCGCTCGGTAAACGGCGGCTCACCGCGCGCTATGCGCGCTTGCCGTGCATCTGCGATGCGGTTTTCTATATCGAGATCCTGTTCGGCCTGGATGCGGAGCGCGCGTGCAGAACGCGCTATTTCTGCCCATGAATTGGGATCTGCAGCCGCAACGTTGGCGGGTTTGGCTTGCTCTGGGGCCTGCTTCTGCGCATCCGATGCCGACGTGGGCCGGTTCGATGGGGCGGCGTGTTCTGAGGGATCGGCGGGAGGCTCTGGAGTGGGCGCGCCATGGGACTGTCTGGCTGCATCGGTGACGAGGGCCGCTGTGGGTGGCGCTGCAGGCGCATTCGGTACCGGGGGCTGTGGCGTGAGCGCCCTTTCCCCATCAATACGCTCAGCCACAACCGGTGCGGCGAACGATCGCATCTCCGGTGCCTCTATCAACTGGGCAGTGCGTGCATCGGCAGGCAGGTCCGCGCCTGGTGCTGGCGTGGCGTCGCGTGCGGCCGCTGGCGGCGCTACGGCCTGTTGGTCGCGCGTTTCCATCGCCTGGTGCCGATTTGCCGCAGGCGCTTGCGCGATCACTGCGTGCTGCTCGGACTGGTGCGCGCGCTCTTCTTGTGTCAGCTGGTCCGCCGTGTGCTGCATTTGCCGCGCCACTTCAGCTGGCTGTGCCTGCTCAGGTTGGGCGGCATGCGGTTGGGTCTGGATCTGCGGCCGGTGTGCATCGTGGTCTTGAGCAGGGCGCTGTTCTGCCTCGCGTTGGGCAGTGCCCTGGGCGTGGAGAGTTGGTGGCGCATGGACAATAGCATCGGTGGTGCGCTCGGCTGCTTGTTTGCGCCCCGGAGCATCCTGGCCCTGCACCGGTGGCTGCTCTGCCAGCTGCGCTTCCTGCAACTGTAGGCGCTGTTGTTCGTTGTGTTGAGCATCCAGTGCTTGGCGTGTCTGTTGCTCACTCTGCTGCTGTGCTTGTTGGTGCTGCTCGATGTCGTGTGCCTGCCGCTGCTCCTGCTCCTCCTCGCGCTGCTGGGTGTCCTGTGCCTGGCGTTCTTGTTGCTCCAGTCGCAGCGCTTGTTGCCGTGCTTCCAGTGCCGCATGCGCCTGCAGCGACTGGTTCGCCTGCGTCCGGTCCTCACGTGAGGCCTGTTCCTGCAGCGCGTGCGCCTGCGCCAACTGCTGGTCTTGCGCCTGCCGTCCCTCCTGCTGCCGCTGCTGGTTCTCCTGCGCGGCGCTGGTGGCCTGGCCTGGGGCCGGCACGTTGAGCGCCTGCTGGTTGGAGGGCGGCGACCCGGACGTGTCCGGATCTGTGGAGCCTTCAGATGAAGGCGGCGCGGAGGCCAGTTGCTGCACCGGTGCGTCCAGCTGCTGGCGAGCCTGCAGCTCCTGCAGCGCCTGACGGATGTCGTCGGTGCTGGTGACTGCTGCAATGCGCTCCACGCCATCGGCACCGCGCTGCAGATGGGCGATCGGGCTGTCGGCGCCGTACTGACCGCCTGGCCCGCGCTGCAGCTGCATGGCGCCATCGCCTGCGAGTCCTTGCGCTTCGCGGGTGCGCTGGGTTGCCAGCTCGATCGCTTCGCGCCATTGCGGCTGCAGTTCCGTGCCCACGATGCGGTACTGGTACAGCGTCTGCTCGCGCTGCACGTCCTGCGGCGATGGCGGGGTCTGCTGGATGGCGGCAATCGCCTGGGCCTGCTCGGCGAGCGCCGGCTGCAGCATGGCGCGCGTGGTCTCCAGCTCCAGCACCCGGTTGGCATCGGGCGAAGTGCCGTGGCTGGTCCACCGGCCTTCGATGTCGCGGTAGTAGCGCTGGCCGTTCGAGGCAGTCAACGCATCCGGATCCGGCAACGCCTGCTGGACGGCC
>NZ_MDED01000024.1 GCF_002939885.1 Xanthomonas cucurbitae | reverse complement strand
CCCCACCTCCGTTGCCTTCAAGTGGGGCCATTGTCCAGCCGACCCGTCGCAAATCCTGCAACTACCGGCTGAGGAATGGGGCTAATCAGGATTGCCGAAAAGCGTTGGCAGCTTTGAAACGTTCGAATTGGCCAAGGCCCTTGATTGCAAGCGTGTCAGCGGCGACTTTCTGACTTTCCCTGTCCAGTTCTTCATCGGTTTTCTTGAAGTCTTCTTCGTTGGTGATGGCATAGCCTTCACCTTTGGAGAAATTCAAGAAATGATAGGGACTGCCATAACGTCCGCGTTTGTAGCGCAATAGTTCCCTCTGTACTATGGGGATTCCGTTGTCTTCGCCAATCTCGATTGAGTAGGTGACCAATCGCTCGACACCGGTTATTTCCATCCGGTACTGAAGTTCGATCAAGATGGAATCGGTGGTGGGATCACACCCGCGGCTGAGAACTTCTCGGAAACGCCCCCGCTTGTCCAACGCTTGTCCAACGCTTGCCGAACGTTGCCTTTGAGGCAGTCATGGAGGAAGCCGAATACATCGAACAACGTACTCTTGCCTGATCCATTGGCGCCAACGACGACGAGGAACGAGGGCATGTCCTTCAAGTGCACGTCGCGAAATGCTTTGAAGTTCCTTAGCCTGATTGACTCAATCTTCATGCTGCGGACTCCGCGCGTAATCAGTCGTTATGAAAGCAGGTGCAGCGTGGTGTATTCGAGGCACTTGGACAACGTGTAGTGGCTTGCCAGTCGCTGTCAGCTGACTGCCGATCAGCCAGATCCGAATTTCTTTCAGTGGAACGCTTCCCAACTTATTGGCCACGCTCGCGCGCAATTGCACGCCAGCCGATGTCGCTGCGATGAAAGGCGTTGGGCCAATGGATCGGTTGTAGGCCGGCATAGGCGGTGCGTTGCGCGTCCTGCACGCTGTCGCCGAGCGCGGCTACGCATAGCACGCGGCCCCCGGCGCTGAGTACCTGGCCGTCGGCGTCGAGCGCGGTGCCGGCGTGGAAGACCTTGGCGCTGCCAGGCACTGCGTCCAGGCCCTGGATGACTTCGCCGGTGACCGGCGTGCCCGGATAGGGTTTGGCGGCGATGACCACGCCTAGCGATGGGCGCGGATCCCACTGCGCTTGCGTGCGGTCGAGCGTGCCGTCGATGGCCGCTTCGACCAGATCCACCAGGTCTGACTGCAGGCGCAGCATCACCGGCTGGGTCTCCGGGTCGCCGAAGCGCACGTTGAATTCGATCACCTTTGGCGCGCCGTGCGCATTGATCATCAGCCCGGCGTAGAGAAACCCGGTGAACGGCACGCCGTCGGCAATCATGCCCTGCACGGTGGGCTCGACCACCTCGCGCATCACCCGTGCATGCACCTGCGGCGTCACTACCGGCGCCGGTGAGTAGGCGCCCATGCCACCGGTGTTGGGGCCGGTGTCGCCATCGCCGACGCGCTTGTGGTCCTGGCTGGTGGCCATCGGCAAGGCGTGGCTGCCATCGACCATGGAAATGAAGCTGGCTTCTTCGCCATCGAGGAATTCCTCGATCACCACGCGCGCGCCGGCATCGCCAAAGGCATTGCCCGAGAGCATGTCGCGCACCGCGTCTTCGGCCTCGGCCAGGGTCATCGCCACGATCACGCCCTTGCCGGCAGCAAGACCATCGGCCTTGACCACGATGGGCGCGCCTTTCTCGCGCACGTAGGCTAGTGCCGCGTCCACGTCGGTATGCACGGCGTAATACGCGGTGGGAATGCCGTGGCGGGCGAGAAAGTCCTTGGCAAAGGCCTTGCTGCCTTCCAGCTGCGCGGCCTTGGCGGTGGGCCCGAAGATGCGCAGGCCAGCGGCATGGAAGCGATCGACCACGCCCAGCACCAGCGGTACTTCCGGCCCGACCACGGTGAGCGCGACATCTTCGCGTTGCGCCAAGGCGAGCAGGCCGTCCAGGTCGTCGACCTTGATCGCGACATTGCGGCATTTGGCTTCCGTGGCAGTGCCGGCATTACCGGGTGCCACCAGCACCTCGCTCACGCGCGGGGACTGCGCGATCTTCCAGGCCAGGGCATGTTCACGGCCGCCGGAGCCGATGACGAGAATTTTCATTTGAGTGCCGGGAATGGGGAATAGGGAATGGGGAATAGCAAAGTCTTTGATCCTGCAGGCCGTACGGTGTGGAGCGGCATCTGGAGAGCCGCTCTTGCGATTCCCGATTCCCGATTCTCCATTCCCGACACGTCAGTGCCGGAAATGCCGCACGCCGGTGAACACCATCGCGATGCCGTGTTCATCGGCAGCGGCGATCACTTCGCCATCGCGCATCGAGCCGCCGGGCTGGATCACTGCCTTGATGCCAGCCGCAGCCGCAGCGTCGATACCATCGCGGAACGGGAAGAACGCGTCCGAGGCCATCACCGAGCCGGCCACCGTGAGCTTGGCTTCCTCGGCCTTGAGCGCGGCGATCTTGGCGCTGACCACGCGGCTCATCTGCCCGGCGCCCACGCCAATGGTGCGGCTGTCCTTGGCGTAGACGATCGCGTTGGACTTGACGTACTTGGCCACGCGCCAGGCGAACAGCAGATCGCCCAGTTCCGCCTCGCTGGGCGCGCGCTGGGTGACCACGCTCAACTCGCCCAGCGACATGCCGCGGTTGTCGGCCGATTGCATCAACAGGCCCGAGCCGATCCGCTTGGTGTCGTAGTTGTTGAGGCCATTACCGTGCGGAATCTTGAGCACGCGCACGTTGGCTTTCTTGGTGGCGTATTCCAGCGCGCCGGCCTCGTAGTCGGGCGCGATCAGCACCTCGACGAACTGGCGATCCAGAATGGCTTTCGCCGTCGCTGCGTCGAGGGTCTTGTTGAAGGCCAGGATGCCGCCGAAGGCGCTGGTGGGGTCGGTGGCATAGGCCAGCTCGTAGGCATCGCCGCAGGCCGCGCCCACGGCCACGCCGCAGGGATTGGCGTGCTTGACGATCACGCAGGCCGGCGCGTCGAACTGGCGCACGCATTCCCACGCCGCATCGGCATCGGCCAGGTTGTTGTAACTCAGTTCCTTGCCCTGCAGCTGCTGGAAGGTGGCCAGCGTGCCCGGCACCGGATACAGATCGCGGTAGAACGCGCCGGACTGATGCGGGTTCTCGCCGTAGCGCAGGTCCATGACCTTGATGAAGTTGGAGTTGATCTGCGCCGGGAACGGGCTGCGCGTGGGCACGGTTTCGGCGCTGTCCGCCACCGCCGAGAGATAGTTGCTGATCGTCGCGTCGTACTGCGCCACGCGGTTGAACGCGGCCACCGACAGCGCAAAGCGCTTGGCGGCCGAGAGCTGGCCGTCGTTGGCGTCCAGCTCGGCCAGCAGGTCGGCGTATTGCGCCGGATCGGTGGCCACGGCCACGCGCGCGAAGTTCTTGGCCGCGCTGCGCAGCATCGCCGGGCCGCCGATGTCGATGTTTTCCACCGCATCGGCCAGGGTGCAATCGGCCTGCATCGTGACCGACTCGAACGGATACAGGTTCAGCACCAGCAGGTCGATCGGCACGATGCCGTGCTCGGCCATCACGGCTTCATCGATGCCGGCACGGCCCAGCAGGCCGCCGTGCACCAGCGGGTGCAAAGTCTTGACGCGGCCGTCCATCATTTCTGGAAAGCCGGTGAGATCGGCCACGTCGGTGACCGGCAGGCCGGCCTCGCGGATCGCCTTGGCGGTGCCGCCGGTGGACAGCAGCGCGACGTTGCGCGCCGCCAGCGCGCGGGCCAGGTCGAGCAGGCCGGTCTTGTCGGAAACGGAGAGCAGGGCCCGGCGCACGGGCAGCAAATCAGTGGCCATCGGTGGGGGATGTCGAAGCGGGGCAGCCGATATTGTAGGCTGCGTCAGCGCCCGAATGGACTCAACACCCCCGTATGGCCTCGATCTATGCATTGAAGGGACGCTTCCAGGCGCTGCTGCGGCCCATGGTGGGCGCGCTCTACCGCGGCGGCATCACCGCCAACCAGGTGACGCTCACCGCGGCAGCGGTGTCGCTGCTGGTGGCTGCGGTGGTCTACCGCGCCGGCGCCCACTGGCCCTGGCTGTATCTGCTGCTGCCGGTGTGGATGCTGCTGCGCATGGGCCTCAATGCCATCGACGGCATGCTGGCGCGCGAGTTCGGCCAGCAATCGCGGCTGGGCGCCTACCTCAACGAACTGTGCGACGTGCTGGCCGATGCGGCGCTGTACCTGAGCCTGCTTGGTGTGCCGGGCGTGGGCGCGCACTGGCTGTGGCTGTTCGCACTGCTGGCCGCGCTGACCGAATACGCCGGCGTGCTCGGGCTGATGGTCGGTGCCAGCCGCCGCTACGACGGGCCGATGGGCAAGAGCGACCGTGCCTTCGTCATTGGCGTGGTGGGGCTGGGCCTGGCCTGTGGCCTGCTGGGGCCGCGTGGCGTCACCTGGGTTGCCATGGCGCTGTGCGTTGCCTGCCTGGCCACGGTAGGGCGGCGGGTGCATGCCGGGCTGGCGCAGGCGCCGGCCGGCTGAGCGGGCCGCGCTGGCCCAGAAACTCTCCGCCCGCACCATCATCGGCGCGACCGCTGCACCACCACTGTTGTTTTTCAGGATGATTCCATGCGTGAGGTTGTAGAGCGGCAGTTCGCCAGTTTCGATGGTGCCTGGCTGTTTTATCGGCATTGGCCGGCAGCGGCGGCAGGCGCCGCGCCCAAGGCGGTGGTGCTGCTGCATCGCGGGCATGAGCATTCCGGCCGAGTGATGCATTTGGCCGAGGAGCTGGATCTGCCCGATGCGCAGTTCTTCGCCTGGGATGCGCGGGGCAATGGGCGCTCGCCGGGCGCGCGCGGCGATGCGCCGGGCTTCGAGGCGCTGGTGCGCGACCTGGACAGTTTCATCGCCCATCTCGGTAGCGCGCATGGTATTGCGGTGCAAGACATCGCAGTGATTGCACAAAGCGTGGGCGCGGTGGTCGCGGCGACCTGGGTGCACGACTACGCACCGCCCTTGCGCGCGTTGGTGCTGGCCTCGCCGGCGTTCAAGGTCAAGCTGTACGTGCCATTCGCACGCGCAGGGCTGACGCTGATGCATGCGCTGCGCGGTAATTTCTTCGTCAACAGCTACGTCAAGCCGCAGTGGTTGACGCATGACGCGCAGCGCGCGGAAAGCTACCGCAGCGATCCGTTGATCACCCGCCCGATCTCGGTGCGCGTGCTGCTGGGCCTGTACGCGGCCGCAGATCGCGTGGTGGCCGATGCGCAGGCGATCACCGTGCCGACCCAGTTGCTGGTCTCCGGCGCGGACTTGGTGGTGCATCGCAGCCCGCAGGACCGCTTCTACGAAAACCTACGCTCGCCGATCAAGCAGCGGCACTGGTTGCCCGGGTTCTTCCACGACACCCTGGGCGAGCGCGACCGCGCGTTGGCGATCGCGCCGATCCGCGCGTTCGTGCAGGCACGCTTTGAACAGCCGCCGGTACGCGCCGACCTGCGCGATGCGGACCGTGCCGGGCCCAGTTTCGATGAAGCCGAGCGGCTGGCCTGGCCGCCGCAACGCAACAGCCTGCAGGATCTGCGCTGGCGCGGCGTGCGGGCGGGTCTGCGCCTGGGAGGAACGCTGTCCGAGGGCATCGCGCTCGGCCTGCAGACCGGTTTCGACTCCGGCAGCACGCTGGATTACATCTATCGCAACCAGGCGCGTGGACGCGGCCCGCTCGGGCGCCTGATCGACCGCAATTATCTCGATACGATCGGCTGGCGCGGCATTCGCATCCGTGGCGCGCACCTGGGCGAGTTGCTGCGCGATGCGGCCAGCCGCCTGCGCCAAACAGGCCAGCCGGTGCGCGTGCTGGACGTGGCTGCCGGCCATGGCCGCTACGTGCTGGAAGCGCTGGGCAGCGGCGCGCAACGTGCCGATGCGATCGTGCTGCGCGACTTCAGCCCGCTCAACGTGACCCAGGGCAGTGCCTTGATCCGCACGCTGGGCGCGGACGATATCGCCCGCTTCGAACAAGGCGATGCCTTCGACCCGGCGGCATTGGCGGCAGTGCAGCCGGCGCCGACCCTGGCGGTGGTGTCGGGCCTGTACGAGCTGTTTGCCGACAACGACCAGGTGGCGCGTTCGCTCGCCGGCCTGGCCACCGCAGTGCCGCCGGGTGGCTATCTGCTCTACACCGGCCAGCCCTGGCATCCGCAGCTGGAGTTCATCGCGCGCGCGCTCACCAGCCATCGCGATGGCGTGGCGTGGGTGATGCGCCGGCGCAGCCAGCAGGAGATGGATGGGCTGGTGGAAGCGGCCGGGTTTGCCAAGCTGGACCAGCGCATCGATGCATTCGGCATCTTCACCGTGTCGCTGGCGCAGCGGATACCGGCATGACGCCAGGCGCGCGCCCCACCGGCCGTGCCGCGCTGTGGCTGGCAGTGCTGGGGCCGTTCTTCTTCCTCAGCTACGGCCTGGCCAATACCCTGGCCGGGCGCGCGGGCGGCGTGCCTTCGGTGGTGTTCGACTGGGAACACGGCATGCCGTTCTGGCCGTGGACCATCGTGCCGTACTGGTCGATCGATCTGTTTTATGCCGCCTCGTTCTTCGTCTGCCGCACCCGGCGCGAACTGGATACGCACGCGCTGCGCCTGCTCAGTGCACAGCTGGTCTGCGTGGCCTGCTTTTTGCTGTGGCCGTTGCGCTACAGCTTCGTGCGGCCGGACACCGACGGCGTCTTCGGTTGGTTGTTCGCGGTGTTGCTGGGCTTCGATAAACCCTTCAACCAGGCGCCATCGCTGCACATCGTGCTGCTGGTGGTGTTGTGGGTGCGCTATGTGCAGCAGTTGCCCGGTGTGTGGCGCTGGCTGTTGCACGGCTGGTTCGCGCTGATCGGGGTGTCGGTGCTGACCACGTATCAGCATCATTTCCTGGACATTCCCACCGGGCTGGCGGCGGGCTGGCTATGCGTGTGGCTGTGGCCGGAGCGCATTGCCGCGCCCTTCGCACAGGCGCGGCCGGCGCGGCAGGCACGTCGTTGGGAGCTGGCTGCGGCGTACCTGACGGGCGCGCTCATCAGCACGGCGCTGGCGATAGCGATCGGCGGCGCCGGGTGGTGGGCACTGTGGCTGAGCCTGTCGCTGGGTCTGGTCGCGCTGAACTACGCAGCGCTTGGCCCGCTCGGTTTTCAAAAACGCAGCGACGGGCGCCTGAGCCTGGCCGCGCGCTGGCTGTTCGCGCCGTATCTGCTGGCCGCCTGGTGCAATGCGCGGGCGTGGACGCGCCGCGACCCGCTCCCGCGCGTGGTCTGCGATGACGTCTGGCTGGGCCGCATTCCGCTGCCCGCACAGCGCGCCGGGTTTGCTGCCGTGGTGGATCTCAGCGCCGAACTGTCGCTGCACGCGGCACGCCCGCACGACCAGGTCATTGCGATGCTGGATCTGGTGGCGCCGCCGCCGGCCCGCCTGGCGGCCGCCGCCGATGCCATCGACGCCGCCCGCACCCAGGGGGCGGTGCTGGTGTGTTGCGCGCTGGGCTATTCGCGCAGTGCGGCCAGCGTTGCAAGCTGGTTGGTGCGCAGTGGCCGCGCCCGCGACGTGGATGCGGCCATTGCGCAGCTGCGCGCGGTGCGCCGGAGGATCGTGCTTGGGCATGCCCATCGCGCGGCCATCGTGGCGGCATGCGGCGGCCATGACAGCGACGACCTTACGCCCGAACGGAGACCACAATGACCACCTCCCCGATGACGCTGTCCACCATGCGCGCCGTGCTGCGCCAGGGCGCAGCGCTGGATCGCTTTTCGCTGGTGCTGCTGGCGGCGGCGATCGCCCTGCTCGGCGTGGCCGACGCGCCGCCGTTGATCCAGGTCAGCTATGCATTGAGCGCCATGGCCGGCGTGGTGCAGCGCTACTGGGCGTTTCGGGTGGGCCTGGATGCAGACCTGCTGGAGGGCACGATTGCGCATCTCGGGCACGTTGGCGGCAGTGAGCAGGACGCCGCGCAGCAGCTGGATGCGGCACTGCACGCCGTTGGCCTGGTGGCGGCACGGCCATCCCCCCGCGATTGGGCAGCGCGCTGGAACGGCATGCGCCGCCTGCTGCGCTGGCAGCTGGCAAGCGTGATGGGACAACTGCTGCTGTTTGCGGCGGCATTGGCCTTGAGGATCTTCCGATGAGCAGCGCGCAAGGACCCGGCCAGCACGAGGCGTTGCAGGCCATGCCGGCGCAGTGGATGGGCCAGCCGCACCGTGCGGCCTGGGTGCTGGTCGGCGCGTTGGCGGTGTTGATCGCCGGTGCGTTGCTGACGGTGGTGTTACGGCGGCGCACGCTCGTGCGCACATTGGAGCAGACATGATTGCCCGCTTGATCGCACGCGCCTGCAGCGGCGCCATCCGCACGCTCACCGGTGCACGTGCGTTGTGGCGTGGCTGCGCGCCCTCCAACGAGCGCCGTGTGTATTACGGCAACCATGCCAGCCACGGCGATTTCGTGCTGATCTGGTCGTCGTTGCCGGCCAGCCTGCGCCGTGAAGTGCGTCCGGTGGCTGCGGCCGATTACTGGCAACGCACTGCGCTGCGGCGCTATCTGATCCATGCGGTGTTCAATGGCGTGCTGATCGAGCGCGATGCGACGCGGCGCACCCGCGACCCGATCGACTGTCTATGCGATGCCGTGAATGCCGGCGATTCGCTGATCCTGTTTCCCGAGGGCACCCGCAATCCCGACGAAGGCGTGCTGCCGTTCAAGAGCGGGTTGTCTCACCTGGCGCGGCAACGGCCGGAACTGGAGTTCGTGCCGGTGTGGATCGACAACCTCAAGCGGGTGATGCCCAAGGGCAAGTGGCTGCCGCTGCCGCTGCTGTGCACCACCACCTTTGGTGCACCGTTGCGGCTGGAGGCCGACGAAGACAAGCACGCGTTTCTGGCGCGGGCGCGCGAGGCGCTGCTGGCGTTGTCGCCGGACCAGCTGGAGGCGCGCGCATGAGCCTGTCTCTGTACAGCGGGCAGTTGCAGCAGTCGTCGATGCATCAGCAGACGCTATGGTTGTTCACCGGCATTGCGTTGGTGCTGGTGATTGCCACGCTGATTTCCGAAACCCTGCGCTGGCGCGCACGCGCAACCCCCAGCGCGGTGCTGGACAACCTGGTGGCGCGCATCCGCGCCTGGTGGGTGATGGCGGCGGTGGTGGGCATTGCCTTCGTGTTCGGCCGTGCCGGGGTGATCGGGCTGTTTGCGCTGGTGTCGCTGTTTGCGCTGCGCGAGTTCATCACCCTCACGCCTACCCGGCGTGGCGATTACTACGCGCTGCTGGCGGCGTTCTACATCGTGCTGCCCTGGCAGTACGGGCTGGTGTGGACCGGCTGGTACGGCATGTACACGCTGCTGATTCCGGTCTACGCGTTCCTGGTGCTGCCGATCCTGGCCACCATCGGCGGCGACACCACGCGCTATCTGGAGCGCACCGCCAAGGTGCAATGGGGCCTGATGATCTGCGTGTTCTGCATCTCGCACGTACCGGCCCTGTTGAACCTGGAGATCCCCGGCTATGCCGGGCGCAACCTGCTGCTGATCGCGTTCCTGGTGATCGTGGTGCAGTCCTCCGACGTGTTGCAGTACGTGTGGGGCAAGCTGGCCGGCCGGCACCTGATCGCACCGAAGCTATCGCCGTCCAAGACCGTGGAAGGTTTCATCGGCGGCGTGCTGTCGGCCAGCCTGCTCGGCATGGCGCTGTGGTGGATCACCCCGTTCGCGCCCTGGCATGCATTCGGGCTGGCGTTGGTGGCCAATCTGATGGGCTTTTTCGGTGGGTTGGTGATGTCGGCGATCAAACGCGATCGCGGCATCAAGGATTGGGGCCATATGATCGAAGGCCACGGCGGCGTACTCGATCGGCTGGACTCGGTGTGCTTTGCCGCCCCGGTGTTCTTCCATCTGATCCGCTATGGCTGGGCGTGAGCATTTGCATTGCAGCAAGGGCGATGTGCAGCTCTAGATCCACACTCCACTGCTCGGGCAACAGCGGCGTCTTGCCGACCGCAACGTTGAGCTGGTCGACTCGTCCATCGCAGTGGGAACCCGATGCACGCCACGTCTCGCCGCGGCATGCTCTTACGATTCCCGATTCCCGATTCCCGATTCCCGGCCTACGTCAGCCCGTACTCTTTCAGCTTCTTGCGCAACGTCGCGCGGTGGATGCCCAGCATCGCCGCCGCGCGGCTCTGGTTGCCTTCGCAGTGGTTGAGGACCTCCACGAACAACGGGATCTCCATCTCGCGCAGCACGATGTCGTAGACGTCGTCGGCGTCGCTGCCATCCAGGTCGCGCAGGTAACGGCGCACGGACTGCGCCACGTGTTCGCGCAGGGGCGACTTCGGGGCGCCACGACTGCTGTCAGGACGGGAGGAGGCTGCGTTCAAGGAAAGTTCCCAGTGTCACGAAGCCGGGTCGCGTGGCCGGCGAGGGGGAGTGAGTCTAGCGCGTGCCCTCATCGCTCGCCACGCCCGTGTGGCCACCCGCGCAGGTCCGGGTCCGCTAGCGGAAGTCGAACCTGAAGGCCGCGGTGCTTGCGGCCGGTTCACGCACGGCGAACGCGACGTGCACCGCCTGGCCCGGTGCAAGCGTGTCCTGCCCGGCCGGCACCTGGCCCAGATAGTCTTGCGGCGTCAGCATGCGCGTGCCGATCACCCGCCCATCGACATCGGACAGCGACAGTTGCATCCATGGCCAGGCCTGTGCCCAGCGGGCATCGTTGCGAAAACTGGCCTGGATCTGCAGCACCCCGGGCAGACCGGGGTGCGGGCGCACCTCGCGGTTGAGCAGGGTCAGCGCGGCCGGCTCACGCCAGGCCGGCAGCGTGCACCGCAGCATCGCGCAGGCCGCGCCCGCCAGCGGACGCCAGCGCGCATCGCCGGCCAAGCGCGCGCGGTCGGCCACCACCATCTGTAGGCCCAGTAAGCCCACCAACCCCAGCAGCACGGCCCACTGACGCCCGCTGGCACGCAGCGGCGGACGCGAGGAGCCACGCCGCGCAAACCTGGGGGCAACAGGCCCGGGCAAGGGCAGGAACGGTGCGGTAGTGGCAGGTGCCTGGGGGTCGGTGGGCGTTGGTGCGGCACCGGCTTCCTGCGGCGTTGCGTCCTGAGCGGGGGCAACGGGCAGTTCGGGCAGGGGCATGGGCACGGACGACGCGGCGTCGTGAGGGCCGGCGGCGTGCTCGGGTGAGGCCGAGGCGGGCATCACGGCGGCGCCTAGGAGCGCGCCGGGGGGCGCACAGTCCGGTTGGCCGATACCCGGCACCAGCGCTGGCGGCTCCGGGACGGCCGCTGGCATCAGCCCGGCCGCCGGCAAGGTTGACTCCGGCGGCTCGACGGGTGGGGCCACTGGCGGCCTCGGGACCAGCACCGGGGCGATGGGCGTGGCACGCAGGAACGTGGCCAGGGGGCGGCGCGGTGGCGGAGTGTCGGACATCGGTCGCAGTGCAGCGGAAAGGGCTATTCAACCATGGACCCATCGGGAGCCGAACACGCTCGCTCCGAACTCCGAACTCCGAACTCCAATTCCCGATTCCCGATTCCCGATCTCAGCGCCGCCGGCGCGTCTTCCCGTCTGCCTGCAACAGATCCAGCAGCCCGTTGCGTTGCCGCGGTGCCAGGGTGTCGAAGCGGGCCAGCAGCACGCGTTGTTGATCGTCCAGGCGGCGGTATTGGGCCGGTTCTTCGGCAATGGCCGACACCGGCGGCCCGTACACCCGCTCGCCGCGGCCGGTGGCCAGGTATTCGAAGGCCATGCCGCTGCGCTTGGCCAGCCCGATCAGGTTTTCCACCGAGGGCGCGGTGCCTTCGGCCATTTCCCACTGTGCCACCGCGCTGCGAGTGACGCCCAGCTCGCCGGCCAGGGCTTCCTGGGTCAGTTTGGTGAAGCTGCGGGCTTCGCGTACTCGTTCGTACAGCTTGCTCACACGGCACCGATGGGAGACAGGCAGGGCCGGGAGATATAGCCCTAGTTGCGCGTTGCGATAGTTCGTATGTCTTTCATGTCGCCTTATGTTTGCGATACTGTCGCTTGGGCGATGACGATGCGATCACGCCGAACTCAAGGAGGACGTTCATGGTCGAGCCTGCTGCCCGCGAACCCGAACCCCAGCGGCTGCGCCGACGGCCGCCGACGGTGCCCTGGCCGTCGGACTCCCCGCTGGACCCTGCGATCAACCGCTTCGCCGGTGCGCAGTGTTACCAGGTCTGGCGCCGGGGGCCATGCTGGACCGCCATCGCCGATGGCGTGCACTGGTGGGCGGTGCTGGCGCCGCGCGGATGGGCGGTGCGGTACCGGCAATGGACGCTGCTGGGGATTGGCCTGCTGCCTGCGGTCGCGGCCCTGGGCATGGGGCTGGTCGGCACCCCTGCAGGGACGCCCGGTGCCTGGCTGCTGGTGTTCCTGGCCGACGGCGTGCTGCGGGCGCGCGCCGGCCGCCTTGCCGGGCGCTGGCGAAGCCTGGCGTTGCAGCGCGCCGGGTGGCAGCCGGTGACCCGCCTGCGCGCGATCAGCGTCAACGACGCGGTGACCACGGCGCAGATCCGCGCCAGCCACCCACGCCGCTGAACCGCCTGGCCATTCAGGGGCGGCGCACGCCTTCGATACGCATCCAGTCTTCCTCGCGTTCGCAACGCAGCTGCTCGAACCAGGGCGCGTAGCGCTGCAGCAGCTCGTCTTCCTGGCCGTGCAGGATGCCCGACAGCGCGATCCGGCCACCGGGCGCCACGCGTGCGGCCAGGGTCTGGGCCAGCGCATCCAGTGCCGAGGCCAGGATATTGGCGACCACCACCGGATAGCGCTGCACCGGCTCGTCCTGCGGCAGGTATACCGCCAGCTGCGCTTGCACCGCATTGCGCGCGGCGTTGTCGGCACTGGCCAGCAGCGCCTGCGGGTCGTTGTCCACGCCCACCGCCGTGGCCGCGCCCAGCTTCAGTGCGGCCACGGCGAGAATGCCCGAGCCACAGCCGAAATCGAGCACGCTGCTGCCCTGTAGCGTGCCTTCGCTGGCCAGGCCGTCCAGCCAGCGCAGGCACAGTGCGGTGGTCGGGTGCGTGCCCGAGCCGAACGCCAGGCCCGGATCCAGCCGCACCACCGCCGCGTCCGGCGTGTCGGCGGCCGCGGGCAGGTCGTGGTTCCACGGCACGATGAAGGTGCGCGCACCGAACTGCATCGGGTGGAACTGATCCATCCAGGCGCGTTCCCAATCGCTGTCCTGGACCATGCGGAAGGCGACCTGGCTCCAGTCCAGCCCCGGATCGAAGGCTTCCAGCGCGGCCAGCAGCACCAGCGCATCGCTGTCGCCATCGAACAGTGCGGTCAACACCAGCGTGTTCCACAGCGGCGTCTGTCCCACGCCCGGCTCGAGAATGGCGCGCTCGTTGCTGGTGTCGGCATCGGCGTCGAGCAGGGTCACCGCCAGCGCGCCAACATCGTCCAGCGCAGTCTGGAAACGGGGCTGGGTGGTATCGGAGCAGGGCAGGGTCAGTTCAAGAAACGGCATCGGGACGGTCGGTGAAGGGGAGGCGTGCATCCTACCAAGCCTGTGCGGCGTGGCACCTGTCCCGTACCGGGTGAGCAGAGCGGCGTCCACGTCTCAATGCCGTGGTCCTGGCGCAGGCGTTCGCGCACGCTGCCCTTGACCGCATGCGGCCCATTGCTGCGCCGCCGGCGAACCCCACCGCATCGTGGTGGTGTCCGCGTCGCGGGGGGCTGGCGCGCGGCCGGGTGCTAGACTCCGCGCCGTCGCTGCGGGCGTTCCTGCAGCAGGGGTGTTGCCGGTCATGCCGCTTGTTCGTGCCCGCCATCTTTGGGTATTGCCGGTTGCCGCCGCGCTGGTGCTGGCAGCGTGGTGGCATGTGCGTGCGCCGCCGGCCGCCAGCGGCGCGGCGGTGCCTGCCACCGGCGTCGATGCGCCGCCGCCGGCACGCTGGCGGCCGGGGGGGGGGCCTGTACGCGCAGAACGCGCAACCGCCTTGCAGTTGCCTTCTCGCACTGCGGTGGATGCGCCGCCGGATCTGTACCGCTACGCGCAGCAATTGCAGCAACAGCTGCGCGCCGGCGATGCACAGGCCGGGTGGCGCTTGAGCCGGGTCTACGATTATTGCGCACCGTACGCGGCCAGCCCGGCCGGCTATGCCGCCGACACCGATTGGATCGCCGCACAGTCCACTCCCGGGGTGGCGGCCATGCAGGCCGCGCGCCTGCGGGTGGCGCAGCGCTGCGCCGGCTTCGCGCCCCGCGATGGGCTGGGCCCGCGTCTGGTCGCGCAGCAGCGTCTACGTGCGGCGCGCGCAGGGAGCCTGGCGGCCGAGGCCGGCTTGCTGGCGCTGGGCGAGCCGCTGCAGGCCACGGTCGCCTACAAGCGCGCGCTGGTACAGCGCGTGTTGGCTTCGCGCGACCCCGAAGCCTATCTGGCATTGGCGCCGGCAATGGGCACGCGCGCCAGTGGCGACGACAGTCTGGACGGCTATGTGGCCGGCGATCAGTTCGCTGAACTGGCCTGGCAGGTGGCCGCGTGCCGGCTGGGCCTGGACTGCAGCGCCGACAGCACGCTGGTCACCAGTTATTGCGCCAATGCGGGCATCTGCTCGCGCGCGGGCGCCCAGGATTTCGTGTCGTTCGTATTCGATGCCGCGGTACCGCAGCAGGGAGCAGACAGGGTGGATGAGATGGTCGATGTGTTGGTATCCGAGCCGGGAGTGCAGTCATGAATTACCGTCGATTGGCGTACGGCGCCAGGTTCTGGTTATGGGTGGCGTTGTTTGTGGCGTATTCGGCCGCGGCGGTGGGCATCGTAATGATCGACACCGCCGATCACCGCTACCAGCCGTTGTCGATCAGGTCGACCTCGGTGGCGGCCGACGAACAGCAGCGCCGGCATGGCGCCAGCCAGGTGGCGGCGGTGTACCGCGCCAGCAGCGCGATGCCGTTCTCCACCTTGCCGGCCGGCGCCACCTTCCAGGTG
Organism: Xanthomonas cucurbitae; assembly: GCF_002939885.1. Classification (GTDB taxonomy): domain Bacteria; phylum Pseudomonadota; class Gammaproteobacteria; order Xanthomonadales; family Xanthomonadaceae; genus Xanthomonas; species Xanthomonas cucurbitae. Next base: position 61,740 of record NZ_MDED01000024.1, on the reverse strand, counting down.
GTATGGCCGGATGGTTCCACCGAAACCATGACCGTGGTCGATCCGTCGTCGTCCAGCGGCATCGTGCCGGTGCCGGGCAGCCAGCAGGCGCCTGCGCCGCAGCGTTGAACGCTGCGGCGTGTCGGGTGTGGAGAGGGTCGCGGTCGCAGCGTATCCGGTAGCGCGGATCGAACCTGCAGATTCCGTAGGAGCGCACCCGGGCGCGACCGGGCGCTATCGGTAAAGCCCGATCGCGCCCGGGTGCGCTCCTACGCATGGACCGCTGGCTTGCAGGGCTGCACCGGGGAGCAACGAAAAAGCCCGGTTTCCCGGGCTCTTCGTCCTTGCCATGGCAAGTGCGATCAGGTCAACGCAATCGACTTGTTCTTGCGTTCGGCCAGGCGCTTCTCCAGGTAGTGGATGTTCTGCCCCCCGGCCTGGAAGCCCTTGTCGCGCATGATGCGCTGCTGCAGCGGGATGTTGGTCTTGATGCCGTCCACCACCATCTCGCTCAGCGCCACGCGCATGCGGGCGATGGCGGTCTCGCGGTCCGGGCCGTGCACGATCAGCTTGCCGATCATCGAATCGTAGTTCGGCGGCACCTTGTAGCCGCTGTAGATATGCGTATCCACGCGCACGCCCGGGCCGCCCGGCGGGTGGAAGGCGGTAATCAGGCCCGGATTGGGCATGAAGGTTTCCGGGTCTTCGGCGTTGATGCGGCACTCGATGGCATGCCCGCGCAGCACGATGTCGCTCTGCTGGATGCTGAGCTTGTGGCCGGCGGCGATGCGCAGCTGCTCGCACACCAGGTCGATGCCGGTGATGCGCTCGGTGACCGGGTGTTCCACCTGGATGCGGGTGTTCATTTCGATAAAGTAGAAACGCCCGTTCTCGAACAGGAATTCGAAGGTGCCGGCGCCGCGGTAGCCGATGCGGATGCAGGCATCCACGCAGACCTTGCCGATTTCAGCGCGCAGTTCTTCGGTGATGCCCGGTGCCGGCGCTTCTTCCACCACCTTCTGGTGGCGGCGCTGCATCGAACAGTCGCGTTCGCCCAGATGGATTGCACCGCCCTGGCCGTCGGCCAGCACCTGGATTTCCACATGACGCGGGTTCTCCAGGAACTTTTCCATGTAGACCTGGTCGTTGCTGAAAGCGGCCTTGGCTTCGGACTTGGTGGTTTCGATCGCCGCCTTGAGCGCGGCTTCCGAATGCACCACGCGCATGCCGCGTCCGCCGCCGCCACCGGCGGCCTTGATGATGACCGGGTAGCCGATCTCGCGCGCCACCTTGGTGTTGGCGACGATGTCATCGCCCAGCGGGCCGCCCGAGCCGGGCACGCACGGTACCCCGGCGGCCTTCATCGCGCGGATCGCTTCCACCTTGTCGCCCATCAGGCGGATGGTGTCGGCCTTGGGGCCGATGAAGATGAAGCCGGATTCTTCCACGCGCTCGGCAAAGTCGGCGTTTTCCGACAAAAAGCCGTAACCGGGATGGATGGCCTGCGCATCGGTCACCTCGGCCGCGGCGATCAGCGCCGGGATGTTGAGGTAGCTGTCGCTGGAGGCGGCCGGGCCGATGCACACCGACTCGTCGGCCATGGCCACGTGCTTGAGGTTGCGGTCGACCGTGGAATGCACCGCGACCGTGCGGATGCCGAGCGTATGACACGCGCGCAGGATGCGCAGCGCAATTTCGCCTCGGTTGGCGATGACGACTTTATCGAGCATGGGAATAGGGAGTCGGGAATGGGGAATGGGGAGATGCGGGCATCATGGTGCGGCTCCACGTCTGCGTAAGGCATTCATCAATGCAGTGAGCTTGGCGAAGACCTGGTCCACCTGCTGGCTGACGATGTCTTCGTCTTCGGTATTGCTATAGCCCAGTCGTACGGCGATCTGGACTTGTGTATCCAGTTCTGAGAGCGAGCCGCGCGCAATTGAGAGAAACCGCGCGTAATCGGGAGTGGAGCGCCGCGCTGCACCTTCGGCGATATTCGACGGGATGCTGACGGCCGCACGGCGCAGCTGTGCCGTCAGGCCGTAGCGTTCATGCTCGGGAAAGACCTCCGTGAATCGATAGATCATTTCCACAAGCTCCATGGAATCGCGCCACGCCTCCAGACGTTCATCAGGCCGCTTTGCCGATTCCCGATTCTCCACTCCCGATTCCCGGCCTCAGCCAATCACAAACAACGGCTGATCGAATTCCACCGGCTGGCCGGTTTCGCCGAGGATGGCGACGATGGTGCCGGAGACGTCGGCTTCGATCGGGTTGAACATCTTCATCGCCTCGATGATCGCCAGGGTGTCGCCGGCCTTGACCGCCTGGCCCACGCTGACGAAGGCCGGCTTGTCCGGCGACGGCGAGGTGTAGAAGGTGCCGACCATGGGCGCGCGCAGCACATGGCCTTCCGGCAGCGCGGCGGCGTGCTTGGCGCCACCGGTGGAGGCCTCGGTGGGCGAGTGCATCGGCATGCTTGCCGCCGCCGGTGCCTGCACGGCCGGCGCGGGGGCGTACTGCTGCACCGGTGCGCTCATCACCTGGGTGCCCTTGGGCACGCGGGCCAGGCGCACGCTTTCTTCGCCTTCCTTGATCTCGATTTCGGCGAGATTGGATTCTTCGAGCAGGTCGATCAGTTTCTTGATTTTGCGGAGATCCATGAGGGCCTCTTGAGGTGAATCGGTGGAGAGTGCCGGCGGGTGCCGGCGGAATGGGTCAGGCCGTCGGCGCGGTGGCCGGCGTCGGGAAGACAGGGGTCATACGTCGCGCTCCAGGCGCGCGATCACCGCGTCCAGTGCCAGCCGGTAGCTGTCGGCGCCGAAGCCGCAGATCACGCCCTCGGCCTTGTCGCTGAGATAGCTGTGGTGGCGGAACGGCTCGCGCGCATGCGGATTGGACAGGTGGATCTCCACGAACGGCAGGCCCACGCCCAGCAGCGCATCGCGCAGCGCCACCGAGGTATGGGTGAAGGCGGCCGGGTTGATGAGCACGTAGGCGGTGCCGTCCTCGCGCGCGGCATGGATGCGCTCCACCAGCACATGCTCGGCGTTGGATTGCAGGCAGGTCAGGCTGTGCCCGGACGCCTGCGCGCGGTCCACCAGGGCCGCGTCGATCTGCGCCAGCTTGGTGCGCCCGTAGACCTCCGGCTCGCGGGTGCCGAGCAGGTTGAGGTTGGGGCCGTGCAGCAGCAGCAGATGGGCCATGGGGACCGGGGGAAGGGCGGAGCCGGAAGTCTGCGCGATGCTGGCGATGCTGTCCAGATAGCGGAAGTTATGCGTGTTTAAAGCGATTGTTTGAAAATGTCGGGTGATCGTAGCCGCTGCCAATGGTGGCGGGCATTGGCACAGTACAGGTCTGGCCAGCGTGGCTGCCGCCATCTGCCTTTCGCGTCTGCAGGGAGTCAGGTGCAATGCGCCAGTGCGTGGCAAGCGGTGTATCCGGTCGGACTGGTCTCGCCGCCGCCCGCATGCCAGCAGCCTTCACATTGCCGCGACTCGGGGTTCTGTGCCCTGGACAGCAGTTCAGTGTTCGCCCATGCAGGCGAGGCAAGGGTGTAGACAGGGGGCCTCAGCCGCGACGCAGCGCGTCGATGTCCTGCGTATCGATGCGGACGACCCACGGCGAGCAGCACTCGCCGTGGGTCGCCGGACCTAGTCGTGTTCGGCAGCGGCAGCCACGCCGCCAAGGTGCCGCCACAGGAAGCTGTACATCAGCGCAGCGCGATGCGCGGCCTGGGCGTTGTCGCCGGGGTTGGCGTGGCCGCCCTCCATGCTTTCGTAGAACGTCACGTCCTTACCCGCATCCAGCATCTTGGCGGCCATCTTGCGAGCGTGACCGGGGTGGACGCGATCGTCGCGGGTAGAGGTCAGGATGATTGTGGGTGGATAGCTCTTGTTCGGGTCGAACAGGTGATAAGGCGAGAACGTCTGGATAAACGACCAGTCTGCGGTGTCCGGGTTGCCGTACTCGTCCATCCACGACGCGCCAGCCAGCAGGTGGTTGTAGCGCCGCATGTCGAGCAGCGGCGCTTCGATCACCACCGCCCCGAACAGCTCCGGATACTGGGTCAGCATGTTGCCGGCCATCAGCCCGCCGTTGCTGCCGCCGCGCACAGCCAGGTGGCGGGGCGAGGTGATCTTGCGTGCGACCAGATCCTGCGCAATCGCCGCCATATCCTCGTACGCCTTGTGACGATTCTGTTTGAGCGCGGCCTGGTGCCAACGCGGACCGTACTCGCCGCCACCACGCATGTTGGAGAGCGCGAAGACCCCGCCCTTTTCGAGCCAGGCGCGTCCCATGACGCCGGAGTAGTACGGCAGCATCGGGATCTCGAAACCGCCGTAGCCATAGAGCTGGGTCGGTGCGCTGCCATCGAATGCCAGTGCGTTGGAGCGCACCAGAAAATATGGCACGCGGGTACCGTCCTTGCTGGTGACGAAGTGTTGCTCGATGACGAAGCGGCTGGCATCGAAAAACGCCGGCAGCGTCTTCATGCGCTGCGGTCGCTTGCCAATCTGCGCCAGCGACAGCGTGGTGGGAGTCAGATTGTCCTCGGCGGTGAGCCACACCGCATCGCTGTCGATGCTGTCCAGCGGTGAGACCGCGACCGAGCCCAGGCTGGGCGCACCGACGAACGCGCTGCGCTTCCAGCCGCTTGCAGTCGGAGTCAGCACGCTCAGCCGTGCTTTTACGTCGTCCAGCACGTTGAGTACAAGGTGCGAACGTGTCCATGTGGCGCCGACGAGCGAGGTGGTGTCGGTGGGCGCAAACAGGATTTCGAACGCGCGCTTGCCTGCCATGAACGCGTCGAAACGGGTCGCCAGCAGCGCGCCGACCGGGTAGGTGGTGCCACCCACGGTCCAGGGCTCGCGCAATTCCAGCGTGAGCCATTGGCGGTGCAACTGCTTGGTCGCCGAATCGGGGGCCTCTACCTTGGTCAGGGTGCCGTCGCGCCCGCGCAAGAACCAGGCATCCTTGCGGCTACCCAGTCCCTGCACGACGATGTCGCGCTCAAAGCCGGGTGTCGCATCGTGGAAGGCGCTGATCCTGATATCGGTTTGCTTGCCGGTGTAGACCATGCTGGCTGCCGTCAGCGCGGTGCCGCGCTTCCACTGTTTGACGATGCGCGGATAGCCCGAATCGGTGGTGCTGCCAGCGCCGAAATCGGTACTGACATACACGGTATCCTGATCGACCCAGGACAGTGCCCCCTTGGCCTCCGGGCGCACAAAACCGCCTTCCACCCAGCGCTTGTCGATCAGATCGAACTCGCGGGTGACATCGGCGTCGGACCCGCCGCGCGACAGCGTGATCAGGCAGCGGCGATAGGCCGGGCGCAGGCAATCGACCTTGTCGTACTGCCATGTCCAGTCCTTGCCCTCGTGTTGATTGAGCGCATCCAGATCCAGCACGGTTTCCCATTTGGGCGATGGCTTTCGATATTCGGCGGGCGTGGTCCGTCGCCAGATGCCGCGCTTGTGGTCTTTGTCTTGCCAGAAATTGTAGAAATCGGCACCGATCTTCTGCACATAAGGAATCTTGGTATCCGAGTCCATGACCTCCCGGATGCCGGCTTCCAGTTGTTTGAAATCAGCAGTGTCAGCCAATTGTTTTTCGGTGCGTGCATCTTGCTGTTTCACCCAGTCCAGCGCTTTGGTGCCGGTGACATCTTCCAGCCAGAGGTACCTATCCGGCATGGTCGTGGTGGCTGCGGTCACCGGTGCTGCGTCGGCAATCACGATGCCGAAAAGACAAACGAACGTGGCGCACAACGTGGTGTGCTTGGGCGTAAGGGGCATCATGCTGACCTCGCTGAGGGGGACGACAGCATAGGCTTGGATCTCATTGCAGAAAGGCGTGGCGAGCAATGTTGAGGAATGCGTTTCCGAGACACTCACTTCGCATGGTGCGCGGGTTGTCCGTGCGCAAAGCAGGCATCGCAGGTGCAGTCATCCGTGCGACAAATGCAGACGCAGTAGTGAAACACCAGTGTTACGCGTGGGCGCATCGAGAAGACACCGGCACTGACGGTGCGCCACCGCAGACAGCATCATCGCAGTTGGCTGTCAGCCAGCACGCAGCCCCGCCAGCATCCAGGCTGCCATCACCCTGCGGTGCAGATCATGCGTAACAGCTCGCCGGCGCGCCGGACGCGCGCCCACTCCAACCGCTGCCTCAGCGCGCCGCGCGCAGCAGCGCATCCTCGGTGATCGCGCCGGTCAGCACTGTGGGCAGGATCGCTGGCGGGGCGCCGGGGCCGTAGACCACGTACAGCGGCACGCCCACGGCCTGGTGCTGGTCCAGGAAAGTGCTGATGGCGGGGTCGACATTGGTCCAGTCGCCTTTCATGTAGACCGCATCCACGCGGCGCAGGGCGTCGCGGAATTCGGCGCTGCCCAGCACGTTCTTTTCGTTGGCCTTGCAGGTCACGCACCAGTCGGCGGTCATGTTGACGAACACCACGCGGTTGTCGGCGCGCAGGCGGTCCAGCAACTGCGGCGAGAACGCCACCACGCCTTCGCTGGCAGCGGTGGCGGCCGGCAGGCGCAGGCGGGTGACGCCGACCACCGGCACGATGGCCAGCAGCAGCATCACCGCGGCCAGGTGCATGCCCGGGCGGTGGCTACTCCAGCGGCTGCGCTCGAAGCACCACAGCCCCAGCGCCAGCAAGGTGGCGCCCACCAGCATCAGCGCCACTGCGTCCACGCCGCGCTGCTTGCCCAGCACCCACAGCAGCCAGATCGCGGTGAGGTACATCGGGAACGCCAGCACCTGCTTGAGCGTTTCCATCCAGGCGCCGGGCGTGGGCAGGCGCCGCGCCAGCGAGGGCACGAAGCCGATCAATAGGAACGGCAGCGCCAGGCCCAGGCCCAGCGCCAGGAACACCAGCATCGCCAGCAGCGCCGGCGCGGTGAAGGCATAGGCCAGCGCGGTGCCCATGAACGGGGCAATGCAGGGGCTGGCGACCACGCAGGCCAGCACGCCGGTGAAGAAATCGCCCAGCGGGCCGTTGCGCGCGGCCAGTGACTGGCCGATGCCGCCCAGGTTGCTGCCCAGCGTGAACACGCCCGACAGGCTCAGGCCGACCGCGAACATCAGATAGGCCAGCGCGGCCACGAACCACGGCTGCTGCAGCTGGAAGCCCCAGCCGGCGGCCTGCCCGGCCGCGCGCAGTCCGATTACCAGCCCGCCGATGGCGGCGAAGGACACCAGCACGCCCAGCGAATACCAGATGGCATGGCTGCGCGCGTGGCTGCGGCTCTCGCCGCTATGCGCCAGGCCCAGCACCTTCAGCGACAGGATCGGCAGCACGCAGGGCATCAGGTTCAGAACCAGCCCGCCGAGCAGCGCCAGCGCCAGCATGGCCAGCAGGCCCTGGTCGGTCTGCGGCGGCTGGGTCCGTTGCAGATTGTCGGCCGAGGCGTCGGCAGCCGCATGCGCAGCCCCTTGCGCGGCGCGCGCCGGCGCTGGCCCGGCAGGCGTCTGCCCGGCGGCCAGCGGCGAAATCATCAGCGGCGCGGCCTGTGCCTGGTTTTGCGGCGACACCGTGCCAGCCGGTAGCTCCAGCGCCACCCGGCGGGTCATCGGCGGATAGCAGATGCCGTCGGTCTGGCAGCCCTGGAAGGTGGCCACCAGGGTCACCCGTGCCGGGTCGGCGCGCTCGCGCAGCAGTGGCAGGGTGACTTCGGCCTGGTCGAAATACACCACCACATCGCCGAAGTGTTCGTCGCGGTGGGTCTTGCCCTGCGGCCAACGCGGCAGTCCGGGGCGCACGCCGCCGCTGCCCTCCACGGCCAGCGAGGTACGGTCGCGGTAGAGGTAGTAACCCGGTGCCGGGGTGAAGCGCAGCAACAGACTGTTGCCGTCGCCGACGATGGCCTCGAAGTTGAACGCCTGCTCGGCAGGCAGCGGCAGTGCCTCCATGCCGGCGGCCTGGCCGGTGGCACCGAACAGCCGTGGGCCGGCGGCGCTGCGCGGCACCAGCGCGCCCAGGTTGTCGCGTGGCGTGGCGGCGTCCTGGGTGCGGGGAAGATTGACGCGGATCTCGCGGCGCTGCGGCGGGTAGCACACGCCGGCGTCGGCGCAGCCCTGGTACTGCACCTGCAGCACCGCGGTCTGCAGCGCGGGCTCGGCCTTGCCGGCCAGGGTGGCCTGCAACAGCGTGCGGTAGGTCTGCACCTGGCCGAAGAACTCGTCGTGCTTGCTTTCGCCTTCCGGCAGGGCCAACTCGCCGGCGCTGAAGCCTTGCCCGGACTTGACGCTGATGCGGTGGCGGTACAGGTAATAGCCCGGTGCGATCTTCCATTGCAGCGCGATGCTGTCGCGGTTGTCGGCCTGCGCACGCAGCACGAAGGCCTGGTCCACCGGCAGCAGGTCGGCTTCGCTGACCGCCTGTGCGACAGGCGCCACCAGCACCAGTGACGCGGCAAACAAGGGGGCGGCCAGCAGTACGCGGCGGGCGATCCAGCGGGACAGGGACTTCATGGAAGTTGAGAATTCCTTAGCGGGTTTCGGACCGGACCCAGGCGAGATAGGCCGGCAAACCGGCGCTGGCTTGGACCGCCACCGTCTCCGGGAGTTCATACGGATGCAGCGCCTGCAGCCGCGCAATGGCGTCCGGCAAGCGGTCTTCCCAGGTCTTGATGAGCAACTGCACTTCCTGGCTGCGTTCGATCGCCCCATTCCAGCGATACAGCGACTGCGCGCCGGGCAGCTGGGTGACGCAGGCGGCCAGGCGTTCGTCCAGCAGGGCATGGGCGATGCGGTCGGCGCTGTCGGCATCCGGGCAGGTACTGAGCAGCAGATGGAGGGAAGAGGCAGTCATCGGACCTGGAAGTGTAATCCCACGCCTGCGGGGGGATCACCCGGCCTTCCGGAACAGGGCGTTCATTTCGCGGGCGCAAGAAGCCCAAGCCGCCACCGCGCATGGCGCGCCCGCAGGAGGGCGGCATGCCTGGCCAGTGGCGCGCCTGCTGGATCCTCTACACGGCAGCCGTTGCGGGATACGCGCCATGGCCACCGGTGCCTCTCGGGCCAAGGCAGTTCAGTCGCGCAGCCGCGCAGTCGCGTCGCCATGCCTTCCGGTCCGTGGCCGCCGGTGCCGGCCCGACGCAGCATGCGCCGGGCCGGTTTCGCTCAGTTGGCCAGCTGGCAACTGGCCGGCTTTGCCGAAGTGAACAGGCTGGCGGTAGCCCATTCGGGATGATCGACGAACGGGTTGCGGTTGCCCTGGAAGCTGAAGATCACCTGGTTGCGGGCGCGCTCGGCATCGTCCGGCGGGTCGGCCTGGTGCCAGGCCAGCAGCGTGGAGAGCAGGCCCATGTAGGCGGGCGAGGACGCGGTCTGCACGATCCGGCTGCGATCGTCGGTGAGTTCCAGGTCCGGCTCGGACTGGCCGGTGGCCGCATCAACGCCGCCTTCGTAGCGGATCGCCATGTACATCACCGCGCGCGCCATATCGCCCTTGCGCCGGCCCCACACCTCGAAAGTGCCGCTGTTGCCGTCGGGTGTGCGCACCCAGTTGGAATTGCCCGGGTAGCGCCCGCTGCCGCCGCCACTGCCGTCGTTGACCTCGGTCACCCGCTCGCCGCAGCTGCTGGTGCAGGTGGCATAGGGCTTGTTGCCACGGTCGGCGTTGAAGGTGGTGTCGGTGAGATACAGCATATGGGTGTCGGTGTAGGGCGCATACGGCAGGCCGCGGTCGCCGGTGGCGCTGCCGAAGCCCAACGAGTTTGGCCAGGTGTGCTCGCGGTTGTAGGTGAGCCCGCTGCCGGTGCCGGCCCGGTCGCTACCCTTGGCGTAGCTGCGGTTGCGGTAGGCGTCCAGGATGCGGCCGCTGTTGTTGGGGTCTTCGTCGGCCATCTCCAGGATGGTCCAGATGTTGGTGCTGGTGCCGCTGTACGGATAGACCGTATGGCCCTTGATGGTGGCGTGCAGCGAGCAGCGCAGCTGGCTGGCGTTGGCGGTATTGACCCGCGAGTAATAGCCGGTTGCGCCGCCGCTGGCGGTGGCCACGGTGAAGGCGATGGACTGATTGGCCGCCGGGCTCAGCCCGCCGGCAGCGCGGATGGCGCTGGCGGTGATCGCCAGGGTGCAGCGCTCGCCACCGACCAGGGCGGTATCGGTGGACAGGCTGAAGCGGGTGCCGCTGGCTGGATAGCTCAGCGCCACTGTGCCGGAGCTGGCGCAGCTCAGCGCAAAGGCGCCGCTGCTCAGGCTGACCGCCTCGCTGAAGCCCACCGCCAGATCGCCGGCGGCCGGGAAGCCGGTCGCGCCCTGGGTCGGGGTGGTGCTGGTGATGCTGGGCGCACCGGTGGTGCCGCCACCGCCACTGCCGTTGAAGGTCTGGCCGCGGTTGCAGGCGCCGAAGGTCTGCGCCGCCGAGCCGGCCCAGCTGAAGTTGGCCGCGCTGCTGCCGGTGCCGGTTAGCTGCAGCGAGCTGCCGACCGCTGTGCTGTTGCTCTCGCTGACCGGCAGGTTCTGGCTGGTGACCCCGGCCGCCGCGCCGCCGCTGCCGGTGATGGCGCCTTCGTAGCTGAGGAACTGCACCAGCTGGCCGCTGGGGTCGACCAGCGCCACGCCGTCGTTGGGACCGTTCTGCACGCCGTTGCTGGCGTAACCCACCGTGGCAATGCGCACCTGGCTGCCGCAACTGACCAGGCTGCCGGCCGGCACTGCGGTGGTGGCGTAGACCGTGGCCGCACCGGGAGCACTGCCGTTGTAGAGCTGGATGCGGTAGCCGCTCAGCGACTCGCCAGCGGTGGCCACCACTTCCACGCCTTCGTCGGTGTCGCCGGAGGCGCCCGCGTCGTCGTAATGCAGTTCGTTGATGAACACCGCAGCGTGGGCGGTGGGGACGGCCAGGGCAACGGCGCAGGCCAGCGGAAGACTACGGAACGGCAACCTCATCGACAGCTCCTTGTGGTCGGGGAATGCGGTCCCGACTGTAGGGCCTGCAGATGACAGCCGATGGAACCTGGTTCCATTTTCAGGGCTATGGCCGCCTGGAAGGGCAGGGTATCAATGCGCATCGCGGTGCCGGCGCCACCGCCAGCGTCGCCCGGATCATCGGCGCTCGTCCTGGACCGCCGCCCCGCCCGGCGACGGTGCCGTCCGCACCATCGCCCCCCTGCGATGGGTCCGGCCACCACAGGGCCACAGCCACGCGATTGGCGGGTGAAAATTTTTTTGCGCCCCACCCTTGAAAGGCACGCGCCCAGCACAATCTCTGACCCGCACCCGCTCTGTCGGGTTTTTCCGCGCGCTGTGCTGGCAGTCGTCATGTGCGAGTGCTAACATTGCCGACAATTTTCAGGCCAATCAATCACTTAAGAGGGTCTTTCTCTATGAGCATCAAGCCGCTTCACGACCGCGTTGTAGTCAAGCCGATCGAAGCCGACGAAGTTTCCGCCGGCGGCATCGTGATCCCGGACTCGGCCAAGGAAAAGTCCACCAAGGGTGAAGTCGTCGCCGTCGGCGCCGGCAAGCCCCTGGACAACGGCAGCCTGCGCGCCCCGGTGGTCAAGGTGGGCGACAAGGTCATCTACGGCCAGTATGCCGGCAGCAGCTACAAGTCCGAAGGCGTCGAGTACAAGGTGCTGCGCGAAGACGACATCCTGGCCGTCATCGATTAATCAGGCGCTATGCGCTGGGAATCGGGAGTGGGGAATCGGGAATCGGTAGAGCGGCCAACGCCCTCGCCATCCCACCCAGTCCCGATCTCCGCCCTTGATCGACCGATTTCCCATTCCCCATTCCCAATTTCCGGAGTTACATACAAATGGCTGCTAAAGACATTCGTTTCGGTGAAGACGCACGTACCCGCATGGTTCGTGGCGTCAACGTGCTTGCCAATGCCGTGAAGGCCACCCTGGGTCCGAAGGGCCGCAACGTCGTGCTCGAGAAGAGCTTCGGCGCGCCGACCATCACCAAGGACGGCGTCTCCGTCGCCAAGGAAATCGAACTGGCCGACAAGTTCGAGAACATGGGTGCGCAGATGGTCAAGGAAGTCGCTTCCAAGACTAACGACAACGCCGGCGACGGCACCACCACCGCCACCGTGCTGGCCCAGGCCCTGATCCGCGAAGGCGCCAAGGCCGTGGCCGCCGGCATGAACCCGATGGACCTCAAGCGCGGTATCGACCAGGCCGTCAAGGCCGCCGTCGTCGAGCTGAAGAACATCTCCAAGCCCACCACCGACGACAAGGCGATTGCCCAGGTCGGCACCATCTCGGCCAACTCGGACGAGTCGATCGGCAACATCATTGCCGAAGCGATGCAGAAGGTCGGCAAGGAAGGCGTCATCACCGTTGAAGAAGGTTCGGGCCTGGAAAACGAGCTGGACGTGGTCGAGGGCATGCAGTTCGATCGCGGCTACCTCTCCCCGTACTTCATCAACAACCAGCAGAGCCAGTCGGCCGACCTGGACGACCCGTTCATCCTGCTGCACGACAAGAAGATCTCCAACGTGCGTGACCTGCTGCCCGTGCTGGAAGGCGTGGCCAAGGCCGGCAAGCCGCTGCTGATCGTGGCTGAAGAAGTCGAAGGCGAAGCGCTGGCGACCCTGGTGGTCAACACCATCCGTGGCATCGTCAAGGTCGTGGCCGTCAAGGCACCGGGCTTCGGCGACCGTCGCAAGGCGATGCTGGAAGACATGGCCGTGCTGACCGGCGGCACCGTGATCTCCGAGGAAGTGGGCCTGGCGCTGGAAAAGGCCACCATCAAGGACCTGGGCCGCGCCAAGAAGGTGCAGGTCTCCAAGGAAAACACCACCATCATCGACGGTGCTGGCGATTCGGCCACGATCGAGTCGCGCGTCGGCCAGATCAAGACCCAGATCGAAGACACCTCGTCCGATTACGACCGTGAAAAGCTGCAGGAGCGCGTGGCCAAGTTGGCCGGCGGCGTTGCAGTCATCAAGGTCGGCGCCTCGACCGAAATCGAAATGAAGGAAAAGAAGGCACGCGTCGAAGACGCCCTGCACGCCACCCGTGCAGCCGTCGAAGAAGGCGTGGTCCCGGGCGGCGGCGTGGCCCTGGTGCGTGCGCTGGTGGCCGTCGGCAACCTGACCGGTGCCAACGAAGACCAGACCCACGGCATCCAGATCGCCCTGCGCGCCATGGAAGCCCCGCTGCGCGAAATCGTGGCCAATGCCGGCGAAGAGCCGTCCGTGATCCTGAACAAGGTCAAGGAAGGCACCGGCAACTACGGCTACAACGCCGCCAACGGCGAGTTCGGCGACATGGTCGAATTCGGCATCCTGGACCCGACCAAGGTCACCCGTTCGGCGCTGCAGAACGCGGCCTCGATCGCCGGCCTGATGATAACCACCGAAGCGATGGTGGCCGATGCACCGAAGAAGGACGAGCCGGCGATGCCGGCCGGTGGCGGCATGGGCGGCATGGGCGGCATGGGCGGCATGGATTTCTGATCCACACCACTTTGGCTGTTGCATCAAAAATGACCCCGCCGAAAGGCGGGGTTTTTTTGTATGTGCGCTTCACCACGACGCGGATGCCCACTCTCGCCCCTTGCACCTGGTCGTGACGTCAGGGCGAACGCACTGCGCTGGTTGCGGTCGCATCGGTTGGCAGATGCGATTGCGCAGGTGCACCCTGCTCAGGCGATGCGTTCCCTGCGGCGAATTGGGCGTCGTCGGTGATCTCGGTGATCGTGACGCTGCCGCTGGGCCTGGTCTGCGCGCCCGCGCCCGCGTCCTCGATCACTTGGAGCGCAATCTCTCCGACCATCTGCTCGTACTGCTGCGCCTCTTCCGGCGACAGCGTTTCCACATATCTCGCTGTGTCTTGTACGGTCTGGATCAGCTCTTCGGGCGAGGACGGCATGCGGGTTGCGAGCGGGGTGCCATCGGGTCCCTTGAACACCCGCATGACCTGACGCCCGCCCCAGTTCATCGCCAGTTCCGTGCCACGCGCCATTGGGCCAGGCATTGTCATCGACATCAGCGACATGATCGCGCCGGCGTAGTAGGGCGATGCCGACGATGCTTCGATCAGACTCTTGTCTGCGAAGGTCTTGGACAGCTTCTCCACACCCAGCGCCAGCGCCATGACCATGCTGCCGGAGCACATGGCCTTGAAGCGCTCCATCGCGTCTTGGCGGGTCGCGTGCTTGTTCAGCGCCGACTGCATCATCACGGTCGTCACCACGGCGAAGTCGGCCAGCAGGTCTACCGTGCCGATCCGATCCGGCTGGATCAGGTAGACGGTCAGTCCGGTCACTCCGGCCCCTAGCATGGCCAATGCCAACTTGGAGGCAATATCGCTGTTGGCCACCTGACGCGGGATGGTGGCTGGCTGGTCCTGATCGACTTGCAGCGCGGCGCCCAATCGCTTGCTGCATTGGTCGAGCGTCTCCAGCAGATGCGTGCATTGGGCATTGAGCGTGCGGGTGAGCTCGTGCCCCTGGTTCGGGGCGGTGAAGTCGCGACGTAATTGTTGAAAAGCGTCGCGGCCATTCTCCAGGGCGGCACAGATCTCATTGAGTTGCGTGCGCAGGTGCGCGCTGATCTGTCCGGGCGTCAGGCGCGCGCGCAGCCGCTGAGCCTGCGTCTGAAGGCCGACACGGTCCGCGATACTCGCGCCCACGTGGGAGACGCCATGCTGCATTCGATTACCGAGTGCGTTGAGGCTGTTCCAGAGGAAAGGCGTCAGCACCATCGCTGTGCAGGCCGTCGATGCGGCTGCAGCAAATCCCAGGTTGCTTTCCACCGCTTCGGCCTGCTGTCGCACGGACGGGTTGCCGAATTTCTTGGGGAGCTCGGTGGTGAGGAACAGTCCGTTGAGCAGGATGGCGTAGAAATGCATTTCATTGGCTTCGCGCCCCAACTGCCCGCCCATCAGCGGGAACGGAAGCCCGTCGGCGGTGGGGCGCAGCGCCGATGCCGATAGACTCATCACGCCTTTGGTTGCTGCGGCAATGGAATAGGCGAAGGTCTTGGCCTGGTTGGCGAGCAGCGGACTGGGCACCACCAGGGGCCAGAGATTGACCAGATTGGCCAGCGACTTCAGCGCCCGCCCGGGCGCAGGTGTCCCGTGTTCCAGCGGTCGAAGCGCGTCTTCCACGGCTTTGATGTCGCCGAGCAATTGCTGACGGAAGCGTGCTTCCAGACCGGTTGCCGCTTCGATGGCGCCGCGCAGCTGCGTGATCTGCTCGCGGCACGCGGCCAGGCTGTGCGGCCTGCTGTGTTCCGGGTCGGTATGACGCACCATTTGCAGGAATGCAGGATCGTCCGCATGGATTTGCAGCATGGTGCGCAAATCCGTCAGTGACCACAGACTGGAGGCGGCGTTTTTGAGCGTCCCGGAGAGCTGCAGCGCCCCCTCGGTCAGGCCGGCGGTTGCTCTGCGAATCAGCGAACTGGGTGCATGCGCTGCAGGCGACCTGGATTGCAGCGTAGGGTGCTGGTGCTGTTCCCCATCTGTATCAACGCTGGATATGTCTGCGTCGGCGATCTCGATGTCAGGGCGTTCTGCTGGCGAAGAGGGCCTGCTTGCGCGCTGGGTGAGCCCGCTCAATTGTGGATCGACTTGGCGTTGGGGGACTGCATCATGAGGAGTCGGCTGCGATGTCGGAGCCGTTTCCTGCGGAATTTGCTCGCGCAGCGGGCTGGCTGCCTCCGCCTGGTTCGCTTGCTTGATGTGCATGGGAAATTCCTCGAAATTACTGGGCGCGGTAGAGTTCGTCACTGGTAGATGCTTCGTAACTACGCGTTTCGTTCCAAAGCGGTTGCGTCCTAATGGCGATCAACGTGCGTGCCACGGCATCGGCGTGCCGTGGGCCTAATCGGATTATGCAAAGGCACCGTCGGCGCGGAGGCGCTCAATCGGATCGCGTCTTGCCAGCGCCCTCTGGCGCATGCTCGGGCGCGGCGGATTGGCTGTCATCGATCTCGGTGAGGGTCACGTTGCTGCTGGGCCCGGCGTGTGTCGCTTCGCCAGCGTCCTGGATTGCTTGAAGGATGGAGTCTCCCACGGTCCTCGTATAGTCCTGCAGCTGCTCATCTTCCAGGCTGAACAGATACGCCAACGTGTTTTGGGACATCTGCTGCAGTTCTTCGGCAGAAGAGGGAACAAAGGTTGCCAGCTGTGCGCCATCCGGGCCGGTGAACATGCGGCCAAGCTGGCGTCCGCCCCAGTTCATCGCCAGCTCCGCACCGCGTGCGATTGGGCCTGGCATCGTTACCGCCATCAGCGACATGATGGCACCGGCGTAAAACTGAGCGTTGGGCGAGGACTCTATCAAGCTTTTGTCGGTGAGCACCTTGGACAATTTTTCTGCGCCCAGTGCAAGGGCGATGACCATGCTGCCACCGCACATGGCCTTGAAGCGGTCCATTGCGTCTTGCCGCGTCGCCTGTTTGTTCCATACCGACTGTGCCATCACTGCTGTCACGATGCAGGTGTCACTGAGCAGGTTGATCGTGCCCAACCGATCCGGTTGGATAAGGTAGATGGTCGAGCCGGTCACTGCGGTTGCCAGTATCATCAATGCCACCTTGGAGGAGACATCGTGGTTGGTTACTTGGCGCGGAATACCCGGCATCTGATCGCCATCCAGATGCAATACGCTCGCAAGCCGTTTGCTGCACCTGTCTAGCGTTTCCAACAGATGCGTGCATTGCGCATTCACCGTTCTGGTGAGTTCCCGCCCTCCATCCTGATCGATGAAGCTGCGACGCGCCAGCTGAAAGGTCTCGCAGGAGGCGTCCAGCTGTTCGCGGATCTCCTCTAGCTGCGAGCGTACTTCTTGGTTAATTCGGGCAGGCGTCAGACGGGCACGCAGTTGCTCCGCCTGGTTGTTCAGGCCCGTTGCCTGCGCTGCGGCGGCGCCCAGGCGTGCCGTCTTGTCCAGCAGTTTATTGCCGAGCGCGCTGAGGCTGTTCCACAGGAATGGGGTCAGCATCATGGCCGTGAAGCTCACCGAGATGCCTGCGGCGTAGCCCATATTCTGGCTGACCGTCTCAGCGTTTCTGCGCAACGTCGGATCGCCGAATTTCTTCGGAAGTTCGGTAGTGAGGAACAGCGTGTTGATTAGCACGTTGTAGAGATGCATTTCGTTCGCGTCTCGGCCTAGCTGACCTCCGGCGAACGGAAAGGGTAAGCCGTCAGCACTGGGGCGTAACGCCGAGGCTGACATGGCGAGCACCCCCTTGGTGGCGGTGGACATCGTGAAAGCGAGGGTTTTGGCCTGATTGCCCATGAGCGGGCTGGGAACAACGATTGGCCAGAAATTGATGAGATTGCCAACCGACTTCAGTACTCGTGAGGCGACTGGTGTGGAGTGATCGAGCGGCTGCAGGGCGTTCAATATCTCTTTGACGTCGCCCAGCAGCTGGTTGCGCTGATGTGGTCCAATCCCCTCTGCAGTTTCGATGAGCCGGCCGAGCTCCTGTATCTGCTGGCGGCAGGACGACAAGGTATGTGGCGTCGGTTGTTCCGGATCGGCGCCCCTTAGGACTGCCAGAAATGTGGGGTCGTCTGCATGGATCTGCAGCATGGTGCGGAGATCCGTCAGCGACCAAAGATTGGATGCGCCCTCGGATACCGAGGCGTAAGCCCGCTGAACCCCGCGTGTCAACGCAGCGTTGGCACGCGTGACCAAGGTAGCGGCAGTAGACGAGCGGGAGGCGAGTTCCGGTGAATGCGTCTGCAGTTCAGGCCCATGCGATGCTGTCGGCGAGGAGCCATGCTCCGAGTTGGGGATGGACACGCGCGAATGGCCGCGCGCTGTGAGCGCCGACAAGCGGGGATCGACCGGCGTTTGCATCGGCGATGGAGGAGACGGCACGGCGGCCCCTGTAGAGGATGTGTCCGTACCAACGTCGTGCGGCGAAGCGGGAGAAGATGGTCCTGCTGTTTGCGGCTGCTTGATCTCCACAGAGCGCTCCTTGATAGGAAATAACCAGACGACGATCCGTGCTACCCCTGTATTATTTGTACGTCTGTACACAGCGGTACACCGCGACGCGAAATACTGCACTGCAAGAAGAACGACGGACATACGAAAGCTGCAGCCGTGGCCTGCATGGCAAGCCCGCTGCGGGCCAGTTGCATTGTCGAGTGCGCTCGACGCGTGTCAGCCACCGAGCGGCCAGTGCCAGGCGGCTGAATGTGAGGAAAGGCATCACTGCCAGTACAGGTGTATTGACACCGATGTCATCGGAGCCTTAGCGTCGCTGGGCAGGCGTTTGCGTCGAGTGGTCAGGGGGCCATCGGACAAGGGGCGGCGATGCATGCATCGCTGGCAGACGTCGTTGCAGTGCACTGCCACGCCGGCCGCGTCCGGCTTCTCCCGGGGGACTTTCATGAACTGTCGCAGTCACCGTCTTGCCGTGTCCATTACCGTGTCCCTTGCCATGACCGGTGCGTGTGCACCGCCGCTCATGGCCCAGCAAGTCGAACCCGATCCATCGCGCGCCACGTCCACGCTGGATGCTGTCAGCGTCACCGGCTCGCGCATCAAGCGCGCGCAGGTCGAAGGCGCGCAGCCGGTGGTCACCATCTCCGCGCAGCAGATCCAGCAGGAAGGCTTCGCCACCGTCTACGACGTACTCAACAGCATGAACCAGCAAGGCTCGGTGGAAGCGGACACGCAGTGGGGCTCGCACACGCCCAATGCCTCGCCGATCAACCTGCGCGACCTGGGGCCGGGCCGCACGCTGCTGTTGGTCAACAGCCGCCGCGTGGCCGATTACCCGCTGCCGTACGGCGGTGAAAGCAATTTCTCCAACTACAGCAATATTCCCGCCGCCGCGGTGGAGCGCATCGACATCCTCACCGGCGGCGCGTCGGCGATCTACGGTTCGGATGCGGTGGCCGGCGTCATCAACGTGATCCTCAAGCGCGATTACCAGGGAGATCAATTCCGTTTGCGCGGCGGCACCGCCACTGAAGGCGGTCGCGATAGTTTCGACGGGTCCTGGGCCGGCGGGCGCACCGGCGATAACTGGAGCGTGACCTATGCGCTGCAGGCCACCCGGCGCGACCCATTGAGCGGGCGCGATCGCCCGAAGATGGACGACTCGGACGACATGTCCTATTCCAACTGGACCGGCCAGAACCGCCGCTACGGGTTCAACCCGTTCACCGGCCTGAGCCTAGTCGACGTCAACACCAACGAGCGCCTCGCGCCGCCGCCGGGCACCTGCGCGCGTTTCGGCGGTGAGTTCATCGACGGCCAGCGGTTGAGCTACAACCAGAATACCGGCGCACTCACCAATTCGGGCAGCTATTGCGGCATGGCGCGCGATTATGGCGATTGGGGCCTGGTGACCGGCAGCGAAGATTATTCGGCGTACCTGTATGGCACCTGGAAGTTTGGCGCGGCGACCGAGGCCTGGGCCACGGTGTCGGCCAACCGCAGCATCGGGCGCTGGACCTATGACCCGCCGTATGTCTTGCTGGGTCCATTTCAGGATGCCAACACCGGACGCCAGTTGAATGCCATCCGCCAGCTCACTCGCCGCGAAGCCGGTGGCTGGGATCGGTTGGCCAACTACAACAAGGAACAGTCCTGGGATCTGGGCGCCGGCCTGCGCGGCGTGTGGGCCGACCGCTTTGATTGGGAGCTGAGCGTGGGCCGTTCGCGCTACACCGTGGACGAATACATCCGCACCGTGGATACCGCGCGCGCCACCGATTATTTCCTCGGCAGCCCGCTCGGGACTGGTGCCGATGGCAACCCGATCTATGCGGTCAACGAAGCGCGCTGGTACGCGCCGCTGGCATCCAACGAGTACGACAGCCTGGTGGCCAAGTCGCACAACGCTGCGTATTCCTGGGTCAACCAAGCCATTTTCAGTTTGAGCGGCGATGTGATGCAGGGATGGGCGGGGCCGATCCGCTTCGCCACCGTGGCCGAAGTCGCCAAGCAGGGCTATCAACTCTCGCCCGACCCCTGCGCCAACGAATGCTACCCGGTGGATGTGGTGGACAGCGGTGGTGGCGAGCGCCTGCGCAGTTCGGCCGGCCTGGAATTCCAGATCCCGCTGCTGTCCACGCTCAGCGCCAATGTGGCCGGCCGCTACGACCGCTACAGCAACTATCGCTCCTCCGCCGCCATCCAGACCGAGGTAGGCCAGCAGAGCGACACCACCTGGAGCGCCGGCCTGGAATGGCGGCCGGTGGAGAGCCTGCTGGTGCGCAGCACCCTGGCCACCAGCTTCCGCGCGCCGGACATGCACTACGTGCTGGGCGAACCCAGCTCCACCAACCAGACGGTGATCGACCAATATCGCTGCATCACCTCCGGCGCGTACCAGACCGGCGGCTGCAACGACGAGAACAACAACATCTTCTACACCGTGGATGTGAACCGGCGCGGCACGCCCGACCTGCGCTCGGAGACCGGCCGTTCGTTCACCGGTGGCGTGGTGTGGGACATCGCACAGGGGCTGTCGTTGAGCGTGGACTACTACCGCATCCAGCTGGAGGACATGATCAAGGATCTGGACCGCGACGAGATCCTGTCGGCCGAAGCCGGCTGCCGTACCGGCACCACCATCAGCGGCGGCGCCTGGAACAACCCTGGCGGCGCCGGTTACTGCGATACCATCACCTCGCGCGTGACACGTCATGCCGACGGCACCATCGCCGCCATCGAACGCGGCCCGATCAACCTGGCGCAGATGGAAACCTCCGGTATCGATGCCGCGCTGAGGTACCGCCTGGCCACGGGCGGCTGGGGCAACTTACAGCTGTCGCTGGACTACAACAATCTGATTGCCTACCGCGAGCAGATCTACCGCACCGACAGCGACGAAAACCGCCGCGACGAGCGCGTGCGCAGCCGGGTGCGCGGCAGCGTGCACTGGGACAACGGCGGCGCCTGGGACTGGACCGTGTTCTTCCGCCGGCTCGGTTCGATGCGTGCGGTCAACTGGGGCACCTGCGCACGCTTCGACGATGGCTACCAGCCCAGCGCCTCGGATCAGTGCCTGGTCACCGATACCGGCAACGTGAATCTGGGCCAGACCAGCAAGCGCTATTTTGGCCGCGTCGGCCCGGCGATCTACTGGAACCTCAGCACTGGCTACAGGATCACCGACTATGCCAAGGTCAATTTCTACGTCAACAACGTGTTCAACGAAGTGGGCTACGAACACAAGGAGCGCTTCTACGGCTACGGCTTCTACAACACCACGCTGTTCAACCCGATCGGCCGCGAAGTGGCGGCGGAGTATGTGTTTACGTTCTGAATGAGGCTGGCCGCTGCATCGCACGCTGCGGCGTGTGGTGCAGTGTCGCGAGCCAGGGCTCAGGCAAGGCGCGAGGCCGTTCGGCGCAGGCTTGCCAATGCGCGCGCAGCGATGCCGCGCATCTGCTCACTCAGGGCGTTGTCGTCGCTGGATCGCTGCCAGAACCGTTCGGCCAGCGCGGCAGCGCGCCGCCACTGGGCGAATTGGCCGACCGTGGGCGGTGGAATCTGGATGTCCCTGGGCACGACTTCGCCATTGGACGCCGGCCGTAGCGCCATCGGCAACATGTCGTACACCGGCGCAAGCCGCAGCGGAAAAGTGTCGGCAAGCATCAGCGCGGCGTTGCCCAGATGCATGTCGGTATTGCCGATGAGCGCACCGAACCAGCTGGTCACCTCAAGACGCTCGGTGTCTTCCGCACTCAGCCAGCCATCGCGCTGGAGCAGCGGCGCAAGCGCACGCCATGTGCCGACCTCCGACTGCCCGTAGAACGCAGCGAAGATCGCCATCAACGAGACAAACCCGTGTCGGCCCAACGTCGGTGTGCGATCGAAGCGGGTGGATTCGAGAAACACGCGCTCACCTGCCTGCAGCCAGTGTGTCGTTGCCGCCGGGATGCCACCGGCAAGCAACACCTGGTTGGCCAGGGATTCCATCTGCAACAGATCCGCCCAGCGCCGGCCGGCCGGCTGATCGATCCGGTCGGAGAATTTCACGATCACCGGGCGATACACGGCGTTGTCGCGCAGCAGGGCAGTGAACTTCGGTTGCTCGCCGGCAGCGGATGAACCGACGTCCTCACCGCGTAGTGCGGCATCGGCGTGCTGCAGATAGCTTTCTGCGCGTGCTTCTGGCTCGATGCACTCAGGCTGCTCGATCGATGCCAATGCGCGTGCCAGCGCAGCCTCGCCAACCAGCAGATCGCCGAGCTGGTCGTGTCCATCGGATAGCAGCGCAACGAGCGTGTCACTTGACGACCACAGCGTGAGATTTTCAGGCAGCCGCAACGGCTTGGAAATGCGATGGGCCAGGTTGCGCCCGAGAAATCCCTGCGGGCGTTGGTCATCGAGAAACCAGGGCAGCGACTCGAACACGCCCAGGTGCATTGGCGGACGCAGCAGCACGGGGTTGTCCTGCAGCAACTCCACGCAGAAGTGGTCGTGATGGAGTGCATGCAGCTGGCCGAGCGGCACGACGCGGGCCTTAGCGTCGATCCGGTAGAGCGGCCAGGCACGTTCGCCTCTCACCTCGCCGGTGGCGATGTAATGGGTGGCGCGCGCGTTGCCATAGCGCCGCACGGCACTGCCTGCTGCCGCGACCAGGCGCGAGAGCGTTGCCTTGCTCACACCCAGCCGTGTGGCGAGATCGGCACCGCGCAACGGGCCTTCGAGGCGCAGTGTGGCGACCAGGCGTTGTACTGCATCGGACGGCGGCATGCAGAGCATCCATGAAACGATTTGTGGAACGATAAATTAAGAATGTGTGATTTGCAAATAACTGATTTAGAACAATTTTGACTCCAAAAAGCGGTTCTCTAAGCAGAAATGATGAAACGATACTTTCGATGCTCTCCATGGCAGGCCCGGATGCCCGGAGCGTCGCTGCTGCGCGGGTCGGGACCGCTGCCTCGACACGCCGCCGCTCCACCGGGCCAACTGCCCGTATCCATCGGTTGTTCCGCAGCAATCTGTCCTGTGCAGGTGTGAATGCCGACGCGTCTGGTCACCTGCGGTGCTGCGCGCAGAGTGCGTCGGCCTGCACGTTCCGTTGCCGATGAAACAGTGGCATCAAAAAAAAACGCGTGGTATCAATGCATCCCATGAACGCACCCCGCAGCCAGTTTTATTTTTGGTACTACGGCTTTCCGATGCCGCTGGCGGAGGAAGGAGTGCGCTCACCCTGAAGGACACTTCAGCAGCATTCCCGAAAAGCCGCCAGCGCACACTGGCGGCTTTTTTGTTGCCGCTTTGCCTGGCTCCCCCGATGCACTGCCGACCCGAGACACTGTGATGCCGCCTGTAACCGATGACCTGCGTATCCGCAAGATCGAAGCCCTCGCACCGCCTTCGCAGCTGCTGTCGCTGCTGCCCTGCGACGAGCGCGCCTCCGAGACCGTGACCCAATCGCGCGCCGCGCTGCACGAGATCCTGCACGGGCGCGACGACCGCCTGGCGGTGGTGATCGGGCCGTGTTCGATCCACGACCCAGTGGCGGCGATGGACTATGCCCGCCGCCTGCGCCCGTTGCGCGACCGGTTCGGCGATGCGTTGGAGATCGTGATGCGGGTGTACTTCGAAAAGCCGCGCACCACCATCGGCTGGAAGGGATTAATCAACGATCCTGACCTGGATGGCAGCTTCCAGATCAACAAGGGGCTACGTGTGGCGCGCGGCTTGCTGCGCGACATCAACAACCTGGGCCTGCCGGCCGGCGTGGAGTTCCTCGACATCATCTCTCCGCAATACATCGCCGACCTGGTGGCCTGGGGCGCGATCGGCGCCCGGACCACCGAAAGCCAGGTGCATCGCGAAATGGCCTCGGGCCTGTCGTGTCCGGTGGGTTTCAAGAATGGCACCGGCGGCGACGTCAAGATCGCGGTGGACGCAGTGGGCGCGGCCTCGCATCCGCACCATTTCCTGGCCGTGACCAAGGACGGCAAGACGGCCGTGGCGGCCACCGCCGGCAATCCGGATTGCCATGTGATCCTGCGCGGCGGCAAGCAGCCCAACTTCGATGCAGCCAGCGTGGCAGCCGCCAGCCAGGTGCTCAATGCCTCCGGCCTGCCGGCGCGCCTGATGATCGACGCCAGCCACGCCAACAGCGGCAAGAATCCCGAGAACCAGCCCAAAGTGGTCGAGGACATTGCAGCGCAGCTGGAGGGTGGCCAAACGCGTATCGTCGGCGTCATGGTCGAAAGCCACCTGGTGGGTGGACGTCAGGAATTGGTGCCCGGTGGCGAGCTGACCTATGGCCAGAGCATCACCGACGGCTGCATCGACTGGGCCACCTCGGTGCAGGTGCTGGAGCGGCTGGCGATGGCGGTGCGTACACGCCGTATGAAGCGCCTCGGCGAGGCCGCATGAGTCGAGGCCGCTAGCCGGCGTGCGGTAGCGCGGCAAGCATCGGTATTCACGCCCCGGCGTCGGCCCACCCGTGATAGTGGCGGCGGACTTTCCTGCCGCCCGAGCCCATGCCCTCTCTTCGCGAACGCTTCCAGCGCTGGCCTCGGCCGTGGCGTCTTGCAGTGGTCGTGGTGTTGGCGCTGTACGTGCTGTACCTGCTGGCCGGCAACATCTATCTCAATACCCCGTTGTTCGATGCCAGCACCAACCGCCAGCCGCACAAGTTCACCCTGCAGACCGGCCCGGCACTGACGCTGTTCCCGGGCGAGGTGATGGCCTGGAACGTGCGCATGCGCGGGCAGGCCAACCGCACCGTGTATGTCTTCCACGCCGATCGCGCGCATGCGCGCATCGCATTGCTGGCCTTGTTCCGGCGCGAGGTACGCCTGCCGTGGCTGCATGCCACCAATGTCAGCGCAGAAGTGGAGACGTCGGACACCCCTATCCCGCCGCCACCGCGCGGCAACCGCGGCTGGACGCTGCGCTTCGATGCGATCACCAGCAACAGCATCCGCAGTGCCCGCCTGGGCAAGTTGCTGATCGCCGGCACTGGGCACGGCAGGGTCGGTTTTCTGAAGCAGCTCAAGGGCGGGCCATCGGAGCTGTTTCCCTCCGAAGCCGGCTTCAAGGAAGCGGTGGTCAGCTATGACGGCGTGCAGGTGTTCAACGATGCGCAGCTGGATGCGCAGTTCCAGTTTCCACGCCATTATCGCGATGCCGCGCCCGGCCTGCGCAAGCTCGGCATCACCCAGGCGCGCCTGCAACTGAAAGCCAGCACGGTAGCGTTGAAGATCGATACCGGGGTGCCGAACGTGGACATCCGCAGCGGACCGTCGGCCGCGCGGGTGGAGGCCGACATCGCGCTGGCGAACGGCGCGCTGCAGCCCGGCAGCCGCGCGGTGTGGCGGCTGCCTCTGCTGGCCGGCGTGGGCGCCACCGATCGCGGCATGCTTGCGCTGCAATTGGACGTGGCGCAGGACATCCGCGTGCAGGCGCGACTGCCGCGCGACGAAGACACCGGCAGTGAACTGCATGCCGACCTGCGCATCGCCGGCCGCAGCATGCCGTTCGAGCAGCCGGCGCAGGTGCTGCCGCGTCTATCCGGCCAGGTGCGCGGGCGCTGGAAGTTCGAATCGCTGAACTGGATTGCCGAGCTGTTCGTGCGCAAGCCCTGGTTCCAGCTGGAAGGCGGTGGGCTGGTCGAGGCCGACCTGCGCATGGCGCAGGGGCGGCTGACCAGTGGCAGCCGCCTGGAGATTCCGCGCGTGGAAGCGGTGGCGCAGGTGTTCGATACGCGTCTGGCGGGCGTGGCCACGGCGCGCGGACACATCGACGATGCTGCCACGCCGCAGGCGCACCTGGACGTGCGCATTCCCACCTTCAAGGCCACCCCGCGCGATGCGCCCCGGCAGGTGTTGCTGGATGGCCGCGACCTCCAGTTGGCCATGCACGGCGACGCCGAGCTGGCGCGCTTGCGCGACACGCTGAAGGCGCAGCTGCGTTTCAGCGATGCGCAGGTGCCCGAGCTGACCGTCTACAACCGCTATCTGCCGGGCAACACCGTGCGCCTGCTCGGTGGGCGCGGCAGCCTGACCGGCGAGGTCGCGCTCAACGCCTCCGGTGAGGTAGGCAGCGGTCATGCGCAGTTGCGCGGCCAGGGCGCACATCTGGCGCTGGCCGGCGTGCAGATGCGTGGCGATGCCGAGCTGCAGGCGCAGCTGCAGCGTGCCGACTTCAAGAACAAGGTCTTCGACCTCAGCGGCAGCCGCGTGCGCCTGCGCAACATGCGCGTGGGCGAAGACGGCGCCGATGCCGGCTGGTGGGGCGAGTTGCAGGTTGGTGCCGGCACCATCCAGGCCAGCGCACCGTTCCAGCTGGATGCCGATGCCGCGTTGCGCATGCGCGATGCCGCGCCGCTATTGTCGGTGTTCGCACAGCGCAGCGATTATCCGCGCTGGGTGGTGGGCTTGCTGGACTCGGGGCAACTCGACGCAACCGGGCGGGTGCGCTGGCGCAAGCAGCAACTCACCGTCGACGATCTGCATGCCGAAAACCAGCGCCTGTCCTTGCGTGCCCGCCTGGCGCTCGATGATGCACAGCGGCGCGGCAATCTCTACCTGCGCTGGGGCGTGCTCGGTGCCGGCATCGAACTCGATGGCAAGCAACGCCAATGGCATCTGGCGGGCGCGCGCGAGTGGTATGAGTCGCAGCCTGGCTTGTTGCCTGCGGTGTCCAGGAGCAAGTGACGACGCTGCCCGCATGAGGCAGCGTGCCGGGTAATGCGTGGTGTGCATGGGCAACGGAGTACGTCGGATTGCCGCGCTGCGCACCGCACTCACAGCCTGCTTGCCACACTGCGTGACGCCGCGTGCGCGGTGTTCAAGGAGCCTGCCGTCATGACGCTGCCGCCTCGCGCCCGCTGGCGCGCCCTGCCGCGCGTACTGCGCTGGCCATTGCTGGCCGTCATCGCGCTGTACGCAAGCTATTTGTTGTTGGGCAACCTGCTGCTCAATACCCCGCTGGGGCCGGCTGCGCTCAATCGCAAGCCGGAGAGCTTCGCCATGCACTGGGGACCGGCGCTGACCTGGTGGCCGGGTCGAGTGATGATGTGGCAGGTGGAGTTGCAGGGTCGTTCCACGCACAACAGCTGGAACGTCAGTGCGCAGCGCATGCGCGGGCAGATCCGGCTGTTGCCACTGCTGCACCGGCAACTGCTGGTGCCCGAGCTGCAGGTGCAGGGCGTGCGTGCCGCACTGCAGGCCACGACGCCGCCAGCAACAGCGGGAAACACACCGCCCACCAGCGCTGCATCCGCCGCGCAGCAGGCTGCCGTCGCATCGGATCCAATACCGCAAAGATCTGCGGCCCAGTCGGCTCGCCACACCGTCGTCGCCGCACCAGGGACACCAGGCCCTGCCACAGCGGCAACGGCGCCAGGCAGCGAAGCCTCCAAGCAACTGCCTGCTGCGGCCCAGCCGCCCGCTACGCCCGCATGGACGCTACAGTTCGATCGCATCGATGCGGAACAGGTGCAGGCACTGTCGCTGCGCCAACTGCACATCGAAGGGCAGGGACAATTGCAGTTGGGGTTGTTCAAGCAGTTGCGTGGTGGTGCGATGGAACTGTTTCCCTCGCGGGCCAGTTTCGACAAGGCGCGTGTGCGCTGGGGCCAGAGCGAGATGCTGCGCAACGGACAACTCCACCTGGAAGCCGGCATTGCGCGGCACAGGCCCGACCAGGCGCGTGGGTTGGCGTTGCTGCAGCTGACCGATGCCGTGCTGGCCGTGCATGGCGACACCGCGGCGCTGGATGTCACGCGCAATGCGCAGGGGCGCCACCGCGTCGTTCCCCGTGCTGGCAACGGGCGTGCAGATGGCGAGCTGCGCTGGGCGCGCGGTGCGTTGCAACCCGGCAGCCAACTGCACTGGCGCACACCGTTGCACGACGGCACGCGCGCACCGGCAGCCTTGCTGGGCGAACTCACCGCACAGTTGCAGGTCGATGACGACATGCGCCTGACGATCGCCATGCCTGAGCCAGCCGATGCCGGGCTCACCCTGGATGCGGATCTGCGCGTACAGGGCCGGCAGTTGCCGCTGGGCGGCCTGCGCGCCTTGTTGCCGCGGACTTCCGGGCATGCCCGTCTGCATTGGCAGCTAGCCTCGCTGAGCTGGATTCCAGCGCTGTTTCCCGATGTGGATTGGCTCACCCTGCAAGGCGATGGGTTGGTCGATGCAGATCTGCGCATCGACCGTGGCCAGCTCGGTGCAGGCAGCCGCCTGCAGGTGCCGCACGTGCGCGCGCAGGTGGGTGTGATGGGGCATGCAATCGCCGGCCAGGCCAGCGCCGATCTGCGTGTGGACGCCGATGCAGCCGGACAGTTGCTGCCGGCACTGGCGCTGCAGATGCAGCAGTTCTCGGTTGCGCATACCGACGCGCCGGCACGTCCGTTCGTGCAAGGCCGCGATTTGCGCCTGGACCTGCGCACGCGTGCCGATGCGCGCAACCTGACCAGCCTGCGCGATGCCACGCGCGCGCATCTAAGCTTTGCCAATGCACGCGTGCCCGATCTACGGGCGTACAACCGCTATCTGCCGCAGCAGCAGCTGCGCTTCGATGGTGGCAACGGCGTGCTCAGCGGCGATCTACAGATTGAACCGGGTGGGCGGATCGGCAAGGGTGGTTTGCGTATCGGTGCGCGTGCGGCGCGCCTGCAATTTGCAGGGCTTGCGATGCGCGGCGATGTGGATGCGGATCTGCGCTTGCAGCGTGGCGATCTGCGCGAAGAAACCTTTCGCCTCGATGCCAGTACCGTGCAGCTGCGCAATGTCGGCTTCACCGGCCCGGATGGGCAGCGCCGCGACGGGTGGTGGGCGCGCGTGGTGCTGGACGACACCCACATGCAATGGCGGCAACCGATCGGTGTGGATGGGCGCGTGCGCGTGCAAGTGCGCGACCTGGCATTCTTGATGGCGGTATATGCACGCGACCGTTCGGTTCCGGACTGGATGCTGCGCCTGATGGACGCCGGCCAGGCACAGGTCAGCGGACGCGTGCATTGGCAGGGCGAGACCGTCATCCTGGATCGCTTGCAGGCGCATAACGCACGCTTCCAGGTCGATGCGCGCCTGCGGTTGCAGGGACGCCAGCGCAGCGGCAGCCTGCTCGCGCGTTGGGGCGTGTTGAGCGCGGCAGTGGGCCTGCGCAACGACATTCCGGAATGGCATCTGCTACGCGCGCCGCAGTGGTACCAGGCGCAGCCGGATCTGCTCCCGATCAGCTCGCCAGGCGGCGACGGCAGGTGACAAAGCCCCGGTTCTGTACCGTCTGGTATTGTTTTGCAGTGCAGCGTGCAAGTTGTATTTGGGGGGCGCACTATGCTCTTGCATCCCGACGTGGGGGAGGGAGCAAAGCCCGCTGGCAGTTCGCTGCAAGCGGGCTTTTTGTTGCCTGACGTCTGGCCGACCGCAGCGGGTCTGGCGGCAGGTGCAGTCTCCACGGCATGGCCGACCGTGATGCATGCCGCAGCGACTGCTGGTCGAGCGTACACGTAGAACACCGTGCCGCTGCGTGGCCGGGATGCCAGAATCGCGGCATGTCGCCTTCCATTGCCTCCCGCCCCATCTCCCCCGCGCTGACCGCCCTGATCGAACGGGCCGTGGCCCGTGTCCAGCAGGCTGCTGCTGCCGGGCAGCCATGGCCTGGCGATGCGCTCGCCCGGCCGCTCGAACAGCTCGCGCTTGCCAGCGACTTTGCGTTGGAGACCTTGGCGCGCCAACCCGCCTTGCTGGCACGGCTGGCGCAGGCCGATCCACCGCCACTGCCGGTGCCGGTGCTGGACCCGGCGCAGCCGCAGGAGTGGCCGGCGCAGCTGCGTCGTTACCGCGCCGCCGCATCCACCCGGCTGATCTGGCGCGACGTGCTGGGCCTGGACAGCGTGGACGCCACCCTGGCCGGTGCCACCGTGTTGGCCGAAACCTGTCTGCAGACCGCGCTGCAGGCACTGGAACAGCAGTTTTCCACTCGCCATGGGCAGGTGATTGCCGACGACGGCAGCGTGCAGCGGCTGGTGGTCTTCGGCCTGGGCAAACTGGGCGGCGGCGAGCTGAATTTTTCGTCGGACGTGGACCTGGTGTACGCCTACCCGCAGGGCGGCCAGTCCGACGGGCCACGCCCGCTGGCGGCGGAGGAATATTTCGCGCGGCTGGGTCAGCAACTGGCCAGGCTGCTGGACGAAACCACCGCCGAGGGCTTCAGTCACCGCGTGGATCTGCGCCTGCGTCCGTTCGGCAGTGCCGGGCGCGTGGCCTTGTCGTTTACCGGCATGGACCAGTATTTCCAGCGCGAAGGCCGCGATTGGGAGCGCTATGCCTGGCTCAAGGCGCGCGCGGTGGCGGGCGATATCGCCGCCGGCGAGGCCTGGCTGGAGAGCTTGCGGCCCTTCGTCTACCGCCGCTATCTGGATTTCACCGCGCTTGATGGCCTGCGCGAGATGAAGGCCGCCATCGCCGCCGAAGTTGCGCGGCATGACCGGCTGGACGACATCAAGCGCGGGCCGGGCGGCATTCGCGAGATCGAATTCCTGGTGCAATCGCTGCAGTTGATCCGCGCCGGGCGCGAGCCGGCCCTGCGCGAGCGTCGCCTGTTGCCCGCGCTCAAAGCGCTGGTCGCTGCGGGCCAGATCGAACCCGATACCGGCGTGGCGCTGGCCGAGGCGTACCGGTTCCTGCGCCGGCTGGAAAACCGCCTGCAGATGCTGCGCGATGCACAGACCCACGCCCTGCCGCAGGCGCCGCTGGACTGCGAGCGCATCGCGCTGGGCCTGGGCTATGCGGATTGGCAGGCATTGCTGGACGCACTGGTACCGCACCGCACGCAGGTGGCCGCCGAGTTCGCCGAACTGCTGGCACCGCGCGTGCGCACCACCGCCCCCGATACGCTGGCCGATTACTGGCGAGCGCTGCCCGATGGCGATGCGGCGCCGCTGCTGGGTATCGGGTTGCACGATCCGGGCAGTGCGCACCAGGTGCTGGGCGATTTCGCGCAATCCTCCGGCGTGCGTGCCCTGTCCGATACCGCGCGTGCGCGGCTGGACCGCGTAGTGCCGGCGTTGCTGCACGCCGCCACCCGGGGCAGCCAGCCCGATGCGGCGGTCCGGCGCATGCTGGGCCTGCTGCAGGCCACCTTGCGCCGTACCAGCTATCTGGCGCTGCTCGACGAACAGCCCAGCGCGCTTGCGCGGCTGGTGGATGTGCTCTCGCGCAGCGCGCTGCTGGCCGAGCGCCTGGCGGCCTATCCGCTGCTGCTGGACGAACTGCTCGACACCCGCATCGGCGGTGCGCTGCCCGATCGTGGCGCGTTGCAGGCCGCCTGCGCCGACACCGTGCACATCGAGGACACCGAAGCGGCCCTGCGCGAGCTCAACGAACGCCGGCTGGCGCTGAGCTTCCGCATTGCGCTGGCCACGCTCGACGGCCGCCAGCAGGCGGTGGACAGCACCCGCCAGCTGGCCTGGCTGGCCGAGGCGGTGGTGCAGACGGTGCTGCAGCTGGCGCGCAGGGAACTGGTGGCCGTGCACGGGCAGGTGCCGGGCGGCACGTTCGCCATCGTCGGCTACGGCAGCCTGGGTGGGCTGGAGCTGGGCTTCGGCTCGGACCTGGATCTGGTGTTTCTCTACGACCACCCGCGCGAGGCGGAACACTCCGACGGCCAACGGCCGCTGGAGGCGGGACGCTGGTTCGCGCGGCTCGCGCAGAAGGTGATGGCGCTACTTGCCGCCGAAACCGGAGCCGGCCGGCTGTACGACATCGATGTGCGGCTGCGTCCGGACGGCGGCAAGGGTGCGCTGGTATCGTCGCTGGCCAGTTACCGCGAGTACCAGCGCGAGCGCGCGTGGACCTGGGAACACCAGGCGCTGGTGCGTGCCCGGGCGGTGGCCGGCGATGCCGCGCTGTGCGATGCGTTTGCACAGGTGCGCCGCGACACGCTCACCCGCGTACGCGATGTCGCGCTGCTGCACGAGGACGTGCGCAAGATGCGTGCACGCATGCGCGCCGAACTGGATCGCAGCGACGCCGCGCGGCTGGATCTGAAGCAGGGTGCCGGTGGCCTGGTGGATCTGGAATTCCTGTTGCAGGCCGGTGTGCTGGAACACGCGGCCCAGCATCCGGGCTTGCTGGAAAGTTGCTCCACGCCTGGCTTGATCGATGCGTTGGTGCAGGCGCACTGGTTGCCGGCCGATCTGGCGCCGCCGCTGCATGCGGCGCATGCCATGCTGGTGGATGCCGGCCTTGGCTGCACGTTGGACAGGCGGCCACGCCTGATCGCACCCACGCCGGCCATCCAGCAGGCGCGCAGCGTCATCTTCAACGCGGCGCGTGCACAGGGGCTGGCATTTCCCGTCGGCAAGGACGTGGCTGCGTTGTAGCTGTGCAGTGTGGTCCGGTGGCTCTCCCGTCCGATCCTCGGGCAGCTTGTTGCGTATGCGTCGGCAGGAACGGATCACCGTGACGGCCGGTGTTGCGGATGCCGGCGAAGGATCACTGAGGGCCATGCGTCGGCAGCCACGCAGGCCCCGCTGCATCAGGTGTCGGCATGGGCGCGCGGCGCACTGCGCCACAGCAAGGCACGGAACGGCCCAAGCAGGAATACGCCCATGCCCAGTTTCACCGCCAGATCGCCTGCGGCCCAGCTCACCCAGGGCAGCGATGCGCCAGCGAAGGCAATGCCCCAGAAGAGTGCGGTATCCAGCGTGGCGCTGCAGGTGGTGGCCACGATTGGCGCCCGCCACCAGCTGCCGCCACGCAGCCGGTCGAACACGGTGATGTCGAGCAATTGCGCGGCAATGAACGCCGTGCACGAGGCGGCCGCGATGCGCGGCGTTGCCAGCCATACCGACAGCAGCACCGCCAGCGCAAACCCGCACCAGGCCACCGAGCGCGCGGCCTGCGGCCCGAAGCGGCGGTTGACCAGATTGCTGGCCAGAAATGCCAGTGGATACGAGAACGCGCCCCAGGTCAGCCAGTCGTTGATCGGGTACTGCACCAGGATGTTGGACAGCAGCACCACTGCGCCCATCGCCAGCACCGCCCAGAGCAGGGCGCGGGCGGTGAGCGGTGCGAACGTCGGGGCAGGCAAGCTGGGCATGGCGATAATCGATGGGCAATGCGTCGATTATCCGCGTGCCGCAATGGCCGGACCAGCGCAGCGACCTGCGATGGGAGCGCACCTGGGCGCGAAGGGTCTTAGCCTCTGACCCTATACCGAAAGGTGTGCGCGTACCTGCAGGGCGATCCGCTCGGTTTCGCGCACGGGCAGGATCTCGCTGCCCGCGTCGAGGACTGCATCGGCTGCGCGCAGCCGCTGGCGCTGCCGCAGTGCCTGCACATAGGTACGCACGCGCCCGCTGGCCAGATCGCTGAATGCTGCGGCCACCGGCACGCGCGTGGCGCAGGCTTCGGAGAGCAGGTTGACCGAGTCGGCGGTGGCCACGATCGCGTCCGCCCAGCCCAGCAGGCCGGCATACGGATTGGGGCCATCGCGCTCGTCGCACCACAGCAGATGTGGCAGCCCGCTGCAGACCGCACGCAGTGGAGCGATGGCGTCGGTCGGCGTGCGGCGGGAGAGGGTGACCAGCAGGCTACCGCCCACTGCACGTAGCTGCGCACTCAAGCCTGCGCACAGCGCCGCCAGCGCCGGTGGCGTCCACGGCACCTGCGCCGTGGGGCCGCCGACCAGCAGGGCCAGCCGCGGGCCGGGCAGGCCGCCCAGCGCGGGACGTGCGGCCCGCCCGGCCGTCAGCCAGGCATCGTCCACCGGGTGCAGGCTGCCGAGCAGGGTGAGCACGTTTTCGCCGTGCAGTGCGTCATGTTCGGGGACCACCAGCAGGTCCCACTGGCGCGGGTCCAGGCGTGGGTCCAGGATCTGCACGCTGCGGCTGCCACGGGCGCGCAGCAGCCGGGTGGCCAGCGCTGCCTGCCGGCCGCATCCGATGGCCAGTGCCGGCGGTTGCTGCAGTTGCCGCACAAATGCCGCGCCAAATGCCTGGTGCGCAGCGGGTAACAGGCGCGGGGCGGCCCAGCGCCAGGGCGCGCGCGCTTGCAGGTGCATGGGTTGGAAGGCACCCGGGTGCAGCGCACGGGCCAGCGCCTCGGCCTGGCGCGCATTGCCGGCGCGGCCGTCGCTCAGCGCCCAGGTCAGCTCCATCGTTTCAGATCCGACATGGATTTGTTTCAGATTGAGCGCGTGTGGCAGCCATCGCACCACTCTACACTGCGGGTCTTCACACTGGTGCCGACGCTGCAGCCTACCGTCGCACCATTCCCTCTTCTGGAGTGCCTATGTCCGATTCGCTCAATGCCGCCGCACTGGATCAGCTGTTCCGCACCGCCCGGACGCAGAACGCGTTCGCCGATACGCCGGTCAGCCAGGACCTGCTGCGCGAGCTCTACGAACTGGTGAAGTGGGGCCCCACGGCCGCCAACGGCAGTCCGGCACGGTTCGTGTTCGTGACCAGCGCCGCAGGCAAGGCCAAGCTCAAGCCAGCATTGTCCGAAGGCAACGCCGACAAGACCCTGGCCGCGCCGGTGACGGTGATCGTCGCGCACGATGAGGATTTCCACGAAAAGCTGCCGTATCTGTTCCCGCATGCCGATGCCAAGAGCTGGTTCGACGGCCCGCGCGAAGGCCGCACCGAATCGGCATTCCGCAACAGCTCGCTGCAGGGGGCCTACCTGATCCTGGCCGCACGCGCGCTGGGCCTGGACGCCGGCCCGATGTCCGGCTTCGACAATGCCAAGGTGGATGCCGCGTTCTTTGCCGGCACGCCGATCAAATCCAATTTCCTGGTCAATCTTGGCTACGGCGATCCATCGGGATTGTTCCCGCGCCTGCCGCGCCTGAGCTTCGAAGAAGCGGCGCGGTTCGAATGATGCCGGTGTGGGGTGGGATGTCGGCCGACATGGGGCCGTGGCGCGCGTGCGCCGCGTGCTGGTCTGGCCGATGATCGTCCGCCAGAAGTGTTGCGTTGCATCGATGTGCCCGTTTTCAGGTTTCCTGCAGTCCTCGTCCGTCTGCGTTTCGTCCCATCCGCGTTGATCCAACGCGTCTCTCATCACATGGAGTTTCAATGAAGACCACCCACACGCTGTTGCTGCCGCTCGCCCTGACCCTGGCCATTGCCGCCTGCTCCAAGCCGGCCGACAACGCCGCCACCCCAGCGGCCGAAACCCCGGCCGCCACCGCGCCGGCCGCCGCCGCTGCTGCTGCGCCGGCACCGGCTGCTGCCGAATCGGCCGCCTCCACCGCACCGGCCGTGCAGGTGGCTTCGGGCACTTACACCCTGGACCCGAGCCACACCGACGTGATCGCGCAGTGGAGCCATTTCGGCTTCTCCAACCCCAGCGCGCACTTCGGCAATGTCGACGGCACCCTGGTATACGACGCGGCCGACGTGACCAAGTCCACCGTGCAGGTGACCCTGCCGCTGTCCGGCTTGAACAGCTTCACCGCCAAGTTCGACGAGCACCTCAAGAGCGGTGACTTCTTCGACGCGGCCAAGTTCCCGACCGCCACCTTCAAGAGCACCAAGGTCGAAGCGGCCGGCAACAACAAGCTGACCGTCACCGGCGATCTGACCATCAAGGATCAGACCAAGCCGGTCGTGCTGGACGTCACCCTCAACGGTGCCGGCGAGCACCCGATGAAGAAGGTGCCGGCGGCTGGCTTCGATGCCACCACCACGATCAAGCGCAGCGACTTCGGCGTGGGCCAGTACGCCCCGAACGTCAGCGACGAAGTGAAGATCCGCATCACCACCGAAGCCTTGCAGGCCAAGGCGGGTGAGGCGGCTGCTGCGAAGTAATTCGCGCGGAGATCGCGGCATCGATGCACGCAGCTGCCCGATGCCGCAACCCAGAAGCCCGCCAATCGGCGGGCTTTTGCTTGTGTGCGCAAAGCGCGTTCTCTGTAGGAGCGGCCCCGGCCGCGAACGCGTTACCGATAGCTGCACCGAAGGGGCTGGGTTTTGTCGGGAAAGCCCGTCGCGCCCGGGTGCGCTCCTACGGGGATGTTGCACGCCGTGAGTGGCCGCGCGCGCCAGCGATTGCAGGAGCGGCCCCGGCCGCGAACGCGTTACCGATAGCTGCACCGACGGGGCTGGGCTTTGTCGGGAAAGCCCGTCGCGCCCGGGTGCGCTCCTACGGGGATGTTGCACGCCGTGAGTTGCCCCGCGCGCCAGCGATTGTAGGAGCGGCCCCGGCCGCGAGGGCGTTACCGATCGCTGCACCGATGGGGCTGGGCTTTGTCGGGAAAGCCCGTCGCGCCCGGGTGCGCTCCTACGGGGATGTTGCACGCCGTGAGTGGCCGCGCGCGCCAGCGATTGTAGGAGCGGCCCCGGCCGCGAGGGCGTTACCGATCACTGTACCGATGGGGCTGGGCTTTGTCGGGAAAGCCCGTCGCGCCCGGGTGCGCTCCTACGGGGATGTTGCACGCCGGGAGTGGCCCCGCGCGCGCCAGCGATTGTAGGAGCGGCCCCGGCCGCGAACGCGTTACCGATCGCTGTACCGATGGGGTTGGGTTTTGTCGGGAAAGCTTGTCGCGCCCGGGTGCGCTCCTACGGGGATGTTGCACGCCGGGAGTGGCCCCGCGCGCGCCAGCGATTGTAGGAGCGGCCACGGCCGCGAACGCGTTACCGATCGCTGTACCGACGGGGCTGGGTTTTGTCGGGAAAGCCCGTCGCGCCCGGGTGCGCTCCTACGGGCGGGGTTACTCCGCTGTGGGATTTGCCTTCCAGTAGCCTTTCGCGCGCACCCATTCGCGGTCCACGCCCAGGTGCTCTTCGATGAACTTGCGCATGGCACGGGCGCGCATCGATTCGGCACCGATCCAGTAGAACGTGTCGCCGTCGTGCGGCTCGTAATCACGCAGGCTGTCTTCCAGCAGCGTGCTGCTGGCCGCGTCGAAGCCATTGCGCTCCAGCCAGTACACCTCCACATCGGCCGCGCTCAGCAGTTCCTGGCGTTCGCTGGCATCGGCCACTTCGATGAACACTTCGGCATGCATGTCCGCCGGCATCGCCTCCAGCCAACGGCCGATGGCTGGCAACGCGGTTTCATCGCCGAGCAGCACGTAATGATCGAAATCGTCGGCCACCAGGAACGAGCCGCGTGGGCCGCCGATGCGCAGTGCATCGCCCGGCTGCGCCTGTGCCGCCCAGTTGGAGGCCACGCCGTCGCCATGCAGCACGAAGTCGATGCCGAGTTCGCCGGTTTGCGGGTCGAACAGGCGCGGGGTGTAGTCGCGGCCGGGCGAGGGGACGACGCCTTCGGCGTAGCGGGGGCCGTCTGCCGTCATCGTCGGCAGCACGAAGGCGCCGTCGGCATTGGGGAAGAACAATTTGACGTGATCGTCCGGTGCCTCGCTCTGGAAACCAGCCAGTTCACTGCCACCGAACACGATGCGGCGCATCTGCGGGGTGATCGACGTGCAGCGCACCACCTGCACGGTACGCAGGCGCGGGTCGCGGCGGAGTTGGGTGTTGGTATGTGCAGCCATGAAGTGCGATTCCTGTGGGTACCGTTTCGATACGCGGCGTTGGGGAATGGGGACACGATGAAGGTCGAAATCAATGACGTGACAGGTACAGCAGCCAGCCGATGCAGTCGCTATCCCTTCTCCACTCGGGACATTGTCCTCCTTCATGGGGGAGACGGTGCCGCGCAGCGGCCGATGAGGGTGCGCACGCAGCCTCATGCTCGGGCCTGGCCCTGCTCCATGCCATCGGCGGCGGCGTTGAGCAGTGCGGCGATGCGTGCGGTCTCGGCGCCACTCCACTGCCCGTGCCGTGCGAACAGGCCGTGCTTGATGCGCTGGATCGCCTCGCGGATCGGGGCAGGTGTCTGCGCCTTGATCAACGCGCGCGCACGGTGCTGGGTACGTGCGAGCGCGGCATCCAGTGCATCGCGGTGTTCATTGGCGTAGCGGCGCCCGGCAGCGTTGACTTGGTAGCGCTTGCGGCCCCGTTGCAGATCGGGTTCTACCAATCCGTCGGCTTCCAGTTGCGCCAGGGCCGGATAGATCGCACCGGCGCTGGGCGCGTATAGGCCTTCGAACAGCGCGCCGATCTGCCGCATCAACGCGTAGCCGTGGCGTGGTTGTTGGTCGATCAGTGCCAGCAGTAGCAGGCGCGGATCGCCATGCTCCAACGGCCGCATCCGCGCGCTACCGGCCAGCGCATCCCGCTCAGGTGGGTGGTGACGGTAGGAGCGCATCCTTATTCGATAGATCGAATCCTGTGGAAACGATAGGCCGACGTGATGGGCATCGCAAGCGCCCAGCTGTCGCCTAGCGGACCGACTGTGGTCATCAGTGCCCCCATGCTGCAACGCGTCTAGACAGCGCTAATTTTCATAATTACGATGTAATTACTTCGACATTACGGGCTCGGCCCGGTGAGGCGAGGCGATGAGCCGACAGTGGAACACCCAGGCCGAAAGCCGCCGCCAGCGCCTGCAGCGCGCCGCCGCGCTCGCGCCGCATGGGCGGGTGGTGGCCGCCGAGGACGTGGTGGCGCTGCTGGAGGCGGTGATCGAACCCGGCGACCGGGTGTGCCTGGAGGGCAACAACCAGAAGCAGGCCGACTTCCTGGCGCGTTGCCTGACCGAGGTGGACCCGGCCCGCGTGCACGATCTGCACATGGTGCAGTCGGTGCTGTCGCTGGCCGCGCATCTGGACGTGTTCGAGCGCGGCATCGCCAAGCGGCTGGATTTCTCGTTCTCCGGCCCGCAGGCCGCGCGCCTGGCCGGGTTGGTGAGCGAAGGGCGCATCGAGATCGGTGCCATCCACACCTACCTGGAATTGTTCGGCCGTTACTTCATCGACCTCACTCCGCGCATTGCGCTGGTCACCGCGCAGGCGGCAGATCGCCACGGCAATCTCTATACCGGCCCCAATACCGAAGACACGCCGGTGATCGTGGAAGCCACGGCGTTCAAGGGCGGCATCGTGATTGCACAGGTCAATGAAATCCTGGACACCTTGCCGCGCGTGGATATCCCTGCCGACTGGGTGGACTTCGTCACCCAGGCGCCCAAGCCCAATTACATCGAACCGCTGTTCACCCGCGACCCGGCGCAGATCTCCGAAATCCAGGTGCTGATGGCGATGCTGGCCATCAAGGGCATCTACGCCGAGTACGGCGTGGAGCGCCTCAACCACGGCATCGGCTTCGATACCGCCGCCATCGAACTGTTGCTGCCCACCTATGCCGAGTCGCTGGGGTTGAAGGGCAAGATCTGCCGGCATTGGGCGCTCAATCCACACCCGGCGCTGATTCCGGCGATCGAGTCGGGCTTCGTCGAATCGGTGCACGCGTTCGGCTCGGAGCTGGGCATGGAGGCGTATATCGCCGCACGCCCGGATGTGTTCTTCGCCGGTGCCGACGGCAGCATGCGTTCCAACCGCGCGCTGTCGCAGACCGCCGGCCTGTATGCCTGCGACATGTTCATCGGTTCGACGCTGCAGATCGATTTGCAGGGCAATAGCTCCACTGCCACGCGCGACCGCATTGCCGGCTTCGGTGGCGCGCCCAACATGGGCTCGGACGCACGCGGCCGCCGGCATGCCAGCGCTGCCTGGCTCAAGGCCGGGCGCGAGGCCGCACGGCCTGGCGAGATGCCGCGCGGGCGCAAGCTGGTGGTGCAGATGGTGGAAACC
The DNA here is from genome assembly GCF_002939885.1 of Xanthomonas cucurbitae. Taxonomy (GTDB): domain Bacteria; phylum Pseudomonadota; class Gammaproteobacteria; order Xanthomonadales; family Xanthomonadaceae; genus Xanthomonas; species Xanthomonas cucurbitae. The sequence goes on along the minus strand of NZ_MDED01000024.1, from coordinate 22,206 downwards.
TTCCGCGAGCACATGGCGCCGGCCTTCGTCGACAGGCTCGATGCCTGGGAGCTGGCCGAGCGGGCAAACCTGCCACTGCCGCCGGTGATGATCTACGGCGACGACGTCAGCCATGTGCTGACCGAAGAAGGCATCGCCAACCTGCTGCTATGCCGCACCCCGGAAGAACGCGAGCAGGCGATCCGTGGCGTATCCGGCTACACCGCGGTGGGCCTGGGGCGCGACAAGCGCATGGTGGAGAACCTGCGCGACCGCGGCGTCATCAAGCGTCCGGACGACCTGGGCATTCGCCCGCGCGATGCCACGCGTGACCTGCTGGCCGCGCGCACGGTCAAGGACCTGGTGCGCTGGTCTGGTGGGCTGTACGACCCGCCGAAACGTTTTCGCAACTGGTAGGGCCGAGCATGGAAACCCTTCGCTATCGTTTTGACGGCCAGCGCGGTGCAGGCGCCGGGCTGGAGCATGCGCTGGTGGGCGTGGTCGCCTCCGGCAATCTGGAAGTGCTGGTCGAGCGCGTGCCGCTGGATGGCGCGATGGAGATCCACATCCTCACCGCCGCGCGTGGCTTCGGCACGATCTGGCAAGCGGTGCTGGACGATTTCGCCGCGCGCCATCCACTGCGCGATGTGCGCATCAGCGTCAACGATGTCGGTGCCACCCCGGCGGTGGTGAGCCTGCGCCTTGACCAGGCGATCGACGTGCTGCAAGGAGCCGACGCATGAGCCCGCATGCCCCTGTAGGAGCGCACCCGGGCGCGATAGGCGTTCCCGGTAACCCCACCGTCGCGCCCGGGTGCGCTCCTACGCACAGAGTCGCCAGCCGATGCGCCGCAGCCGCCGCTGTAGGAGCGCGCCAGAGTGCGACGGGCATCTCCGGTCACGCGTCAGTCGCGCCCGGGTGCGCTCCTACCTACGCGATCCGGAGACGCCGATGAGCACCACCATTCCCATGGCCGACCGCAGCTACTACGAAGCCGATGCGCGCGAGCGCATCGATGGGCTCCTGGATGCCGGCAGCTTCCAGGAATTCGTCGGCCCGCGCCGTCGCCTGGTCAGCCCGCATCTGGCGCAACTGGACGTGCCCGGCGCCTTCGACGACGGCGTCGTCGTGGGGCAGGGCACGCTGCGCGGGCGCAACGTGCTGATCGCCGCGCAACAAGGCGCCTTCATGGGTGGTGGTGTCGGCGAAGTGCACGGTGCCAAACTCACCGGCCTGCTTGAACGTGCCGTGGCCACGCGCCCGGATGCCGTGCTGCTGCTGCTCGATACCGGCGGCGTGCGCCTGCATGAAGCCAATGCCGGCCTGATCGCCATCTCCGAGGTCATGCGTGCCACCTTGACCGTGCGCGCCGCCGGCATTGCAGTGCTGGCGTTGATCGGCAGCGGCAACGGCGCGTTCGGTGGCATGGGCATCGTGGCGCGCTGCTGTAGCGCGGTGCTCATGTCCGAGGAAGGCCGCCTGTCGTTGTCTGGCCCGGATGTGATCGAGACCGTGCGTGGTGTGGAGGAATTCGATGCGCGCGACCGCGCGCTGGTGTGGCGCGTCACCGGCGGCAAGCACCGCTATCTGCTCGGCGAAGCGCGCACCCTGGTGGCCGACCGCATCGCGGCCTTCGCCGATGCCGCCGCCAGCACGCTGGATGCACTCTCAGAACCCGACGGCGATGCCGCGTTGCAGTCGCTGGAGCGCGCGCATCAGCACTTGTCCGCGCGTATCGACGCGTACGGCGATTGCCGCGACAGCCTGGAAATCTGGACGCGCCAGGGCATCGCCGATGCGCAGCGCCTGCCACTGCTGGACACCGACGCCTTCCTTGCCGCCACCGCCGACCGGAGCACGCCATGGACCTGAGCCAGTTGCTCGACCAGCTGTTTCCGCTCGGTCATGCCATCACCCGGAACGACGATGTGCTCACCGGCAGCGCCACCACCGTCGCAGGCGAGGTGACGGTGATCGGCACGGCCAACACACTGGAAGTGGGCGTTGACCATGCCCTGATGCTGGCCGCCACCGTGCTGGCCAGCACCCGCGCACATCCGCAGCGGCCCATCGTGATGCTGGCCGACACCGCCGGGCAGCGGCTTGCACGTCGCGACGAGCTGCTTGGCATCAACGGCTATTTCGCGCATCTGGCGCGCGCGTTGGAGGTGGCCCGCCAGCGCGGCGCGCGGCTGGTCACGCTGGTGTATGGCGAAGCGGTCAGCGGTGGATTCCTGTCCTTTGGCCTGATGGCCGATCGCATCCATGCCTTGCCGAGTGCACAGGTGCGCGTCATGGATCTGCGCGCGATGGCGCGGGTCACCAAGCAACCGCTGGAAACCTTGCAGGCGCTTAGCAAGAGCTCGCCGGTGTTTGCGCCGGGTGTGGAGAACTACGTACGCATGGGCGCGGTGGATTCGCTGTGGGAAGGCGATCTGGCGCAGGCGCTGCTCGAGGCATTGGCCGCGCCTGTGGATGGCGACCAGCGCCGGGTACGCGGTGCGCAACGCGGTGGCCGCACCCTGGCACGCGATGTCGCTGCCGCCGTGGCGGCGGGCGAAGCCTGACATGGCCGGCCGCCACGCCCTGGTGTGGTTGCGTGCGGCGGCGCAGTGGCAAGCGCTCACCCCGGGCACGCAGCCGCGGCTGCAGCACTGGTTTGCCGCCGGCCTGCCGGCCGTGGTGGCGCGCCGTGACGGCAGCGAAGCATCGGGTGCCATGCGCCTGGGCGTGCCGTTGCCGCCTGCAGAAAACAAGCAGCGCCTGGCGCTGACCGTGCACGTTGATGACATTGCGCGCTGTACCGCGCCACTCGCACTGGACGCGGTACTCGCGCACGCTCCGGAGACCGCGCAAGCGGCCTTGCAGGCCCTGCTGAGGCAATGCCAGGCCGAGGCCCTGCAACCGCGCGTGTTCGGCAGCTTCGCCTGGCAGGCGTTGACCGGCCTGGCCTATGTGCATGCGCAATCGGATCTGGACCTGCTGTGGGGAGCCGAAACACCTGAACAGGCGCAGGCCGTCGTCGCGCTGTTACAGCGTTGGGAGCAGCGCCACGGGCAACGCGCCGATGGTGAGCTGTTGCTGCCCGACGACAGGGCCGTGAACTGGCGCGAATACGCCGGTAGTGCGCAGCAGCTGCTGGTGAAGTCCAGTAACGGATGCCGCCTGCTGCCGCGGGCCGCCCTGTTTCCGGTATGCAGCGCGGCATGAGGGCGCAGGCGCAACACGGGGGGTATTTCGACCACCCTGACTCATCGCCCCCTGCACAGGCCCACGCCAGCCCGCTGGCGCACCGCATCGGCCGTCTTGCGGTTGGCGCGCTGCACGAGGAATTGGCATGTGCGTTCAAGCCCGGCCTGGTGACGCCGTTCGACAGCGGCAGCCACACCGACATGGACGCGTCCACCTTCCTACGCAGCCTGTTTGCACTGCGGGGCTATTTCGTCGCCATCGCCCAGGCCGGGATCGACAACGCGCCCTTCGCGCAGCTGCGCGAACGGGGGATCGTCGCCGAGGCCGCCATGCTGCGCGCTACCGGCGGCATCAACACGCACCGGGGTGCCATCTTCAGCCTTGGCCTGCTCACCGCGCAGGCCGCGCGCCTGCACGCTGCACAGCAGCGGCCCCCCGCTGCTGAAGTCATCTGCCAGGGCGTGCAGGTCTGGCGCGACGCGGTGCTGGCCGCGCCGCTGGATCCGCGCAGCAACGGCCAGCGCATGCGTGCGCAGCACCCGGTCAGCGGTGTGCGCGAGCAGGCCGCGATGGGTTATCCGCTGCTGCGCGAGGTGGCGTTGCCAACCTTGCGTGCCCGGTTGAACAGCGGTGCCACGCAGGAGGCCGCGCTCGTGGATACCCTGATGCAGTTGGTCGCACAGGTGGACGATCTCAATCTGTTGCATCGCGGTGGCGCCGATGGACTGGCGTATGCCAAGGCGCAGGCATCCGGCTTTCTTGCCGATGGCGGTACGGCGCAGCCAAACTGGCGCGATCGGCTTGCTGCACTCAGCAAGGGCTTCGTCGAACGCCGGCTCAGCCCCGGCGGCAGTGCCGATCTGTTGGCCTGTGCGTGGTTTCTGCACTGCCAGGAGCGCGCATGAGCCCAGATCCCCATCCGCGCCGTCTCACTGCACGTGTCGTGGCAGAACGTGCGAGCAGTCGTATCGCACCACCTACTACTGTGCCGGGTGCCGTCCTTCTCCCGTCTACGGGAGAAGGTGCCCGAAGGGCGGATGAGGGCAGCTCTGGCAGACACCGTCCGACCACAGCTCACCGAGCAACTCCATGAGCCTGGCCATCCTCTGCCCCGGCCAAGGCGGCCAGCATCCGGAGATGTTCGCGCAGGTGGCGGATGCGCCGGCTGCGCCTGAGGTCGTCGCGCTTGCGGACGCGCTGCTTGGCACATCGTCCCAGCGTCTGGCGGCCGATCCCGGCCGCTATGCCAATGCCATCGCCCAGCCGCTGGTCTGCGCAGGCACGCTGGCGCAGTGGCAGGCGCTACGCCAGCAGTTGCCGACGCCCTTGATGGCGCTGGGTTATAGCGTGGGCGAACTCGCCGCGCACGCCGTGGCCGGCAGCATGGAAATCGCCACCTGCCTGCAGCTGGCCGCCACCCGCGCGCGCCTGATGGACGCCGCCAGTCCCGCGCACGCCGGGCTGATGGCGGTGGTCGGCCTGCCACTGACCACGCTTGAATCGCTCTGCAACAGCCATGGCGCCGCGCTTGCCATCCTCAATGGCGACGACCATGCCGTGCTTGGCGGCCCACGCGCCGCACTGCAGGCGCTGGGCGATGACGCGCAGGCACGTGGTGCGCGCACGACCTTGCTGCCGGTCAGCGTGCCTGCGCATACGCCGTGGCTGCGCGAGGCAGCCGATGCGTTCGCCATCGAATTGAACAAGGTGGCCGTACGCGCGCCAGCCGTGCGCGTGCTGGCCGGTATCGATGCACGCGCGGTCACCACGCCTGCGCTGGTCGTCGACAGCCTGTCGGCACAGATCGCGCAGACCGTGCGTTGGCGTGACGTGCTGGTGCAGGCGGCCGAACGCGGTGCGCGCGTGTTTCTCGAACTCGGCCCGGGCAGCGCATTGGCGCGCATGGTGCGCGAGGTCGTACCGGGGTGCGAGGCGCGCTCGGTCGATGAATTCCACGGCATCCACGGTGTCGTGGAATGGGTCGGCGCCGCGTGCGAGCGCGCGGCATGAAGGACCGGCAGGTGGCGCACATAGCGTGCCCCCTGGATGGCGGGTGGCCATCCGTGCTGTACGCGAATCAAGTGTCTGGGAGGGCGCATGACCCCGCAAATTGCAACGATTCTTGGCTTGGTTGTGATGTTTATCGTGGCCACCGCTCTGCCCATCAACATGGGCGCGGTGGCCTTCGCGCTGGCGTTCATCGTCGGTGGGGTATGGGTGGGGCTTGACGGCAAGGAGGTGCTGGCCGGCTTTCCTGGCGATCTGTTCCTGACCCTGGTCGGCATCACCTATCTGTTTGCCATCGCGCAAAAGAACGGCACCATCGATCTGCTGGTGCATTGGGCGGTCCGCGCGGTCCGCGGGCATATCGTGGCCATTCCGTGGGTGATGTTCCTCATCACCGGCCTGCTCACCGCGTTCGGCGCGTTGGGGCCGGCGGCGGTGGCCATCATCGGCCCGGTCGCGCTGCGCTTCGCCAAGCAGTACCGCATCAATCCGCTGATGATGGGCCTGCTGGTGATCCATGGTGCGCAGGGCGGTGGGTTCTCGCCAATCAGCGTGTATGGCGGCATCACCAACAAGGTGGTGGAAAAGGCCGGGCTGGATGTCACCGAAATGGCGGTATTCCTCACCAGCCTGGGCTTCAACCTGATGATGGCGATCATCTGTTTCTGCGCCTTCGGCGGGCTCACGCTGATGCGTCGGCAGGCAACGTCGCTGGCCGATGCGCAGTATGTGCCGGTCACCGGCGACCAGGCTTCGCAACGCCGCTTCGCCATCGAAGGCCATGGCGCGCTGGTCGCTGCCGGCGGTGGCACCTTGTCCACCGATCCGCTGGCGCTGGAGGCGGTGGCGATCACCCGCGACCGGGTCATCACCTTGATCGGCTTGCTCGGCCTGGGTGTTGCGGCGCTGGTCTACAACCTCAATGTCGGCCTGGTGTCGATCACCGTCGCCGTGGCGCTGGCGCTGATTTCGCCGAATGCGCAGAAGGGCGCGGTGGACGGCATCAGCTGGTCCACGGTGCTGTTGATTAGCGGTGTGGTGACCTATGTGGCGGTGCTGGAAAAAGCCGGCGCGGTGGACTACATCGGCACCGGCGTCTCGCACATCGGCATGCCGCTACTCGGCGCGTTGCTGGTCTGCTATGTGGGCGGCATCGTCTCCGCATTCGCCTCGTCGGCGGCCGTGCTGGGTGCCACCATCCCGCTGGCGGTGCCGTTCCTGATGCAGGGGCAGCTGGGTGCCGCCGGGGTGATCTGCGCGTTGGCGGTGTCGTCCACGATCGTGGATGTCAGCCCGTTCTCCACCAATGGTGCGCTGGTGGTGGCCTCGGCCGCCAAGGAAGAACGCGACGGCCTGTTCCGCCGCTTCCTGGTCTATAGCGGGCTGGTGGTGGTGTTGGGGCCGCTGGCGGCGTGGCTGCTGTTCGTGGTGCCGGGTTGGCTGTGAGGCCGGCGGTATCGGGCAGGGCCCAGGGGTGCCCCGGTAGAATGGGCGCCCCTGCTCCAACGCCGACGACCTGCCCACCATGACCCTCGCCCCTGATTCGCGCAGCGCCAGAAAGCGCGTACCGCTGTACGAGGAAGTGGCCGAGCGCCTGCGCCAGAAGATCTACGACTACGCGTTGCCGCCGGGCGAATGGATCGACGAGCCGGCGCTGGCCGAAGAGCTCGGCATCAGCCGCACCCCCTTGCGCGAAAGCCTCAAGCTGCTCGCGGCCGAAGGCCTGGTGCAGCTGGACGCCGGCCGCGGCAGCCGGGTCACGCGGCTGACGCTGGAAGACCTCAACCAGCTGTTCCCGGTGATGGCGATGCTGGAAGGCCGCTGTGCACACGATGCGGTCAAGCGCATCGACGCAGCCGGTGTGCAGCGCCTGGAAGAGTTGCATGCGGCGATGGAGGCCTCGGCCGCCTCCGGCGATCTGGCCGAGTACTACCGCAACAATTATCTGATCCACGAGACGGTGCAGCACTACGCCGGCAATCCGTGGCTGATCCGCGTCACCCACGATCTGCATCGCATCCTCAAGATGCATCGCGGGCGGCAGTTACTCACTCCCGGGCGGATGGCGCAATCGCTGGCCGAGCATCGGCAACTGATGGAATGCGTGCGGCGCGGCGATGCGGAAGGCGCAGAGCGCACCATGCACGGGCATCTGTTGAGCCAGGGCCAGGCGCTGGCGGCGTATGTGGCGGCCGGAGGGGTGTTGAACGTGCCGGCGCCGCTGCCGCGCTCGGGTGGGGCGTAGGCGCCACCGGAAGACGCGGCAGGTCCCGACGCTGGCTGGCGACTGCGGCGACAGCGCGGCCGCCTGCCGGTGTTCAGTGCAGGTGCGTGAAGAGCCAGCCCGCCCAGCCGAGCAGGAAGACGTAGCCAACGATCAGCGCCGACTGCACGGCGCGCTGGTGAGCCCGGATCAGATACATGCTTGCCCCTTCGCATACGCTGTGGCGGGTGGAAAGCCGGCCCGATCCGCCTGTCGCCCCAGTGGCGGCATCCCCATCCCAGTACATGTGATGCTGGCGTGAAAAAACGCCGCTCGCAAATCGATATCTTCTATCGCCGCCGGCCCGGCCGGGCACCTGGGAGCGCGCCCTTCCAGCGCGCTCGGCGTGCCTGCCGCCAGCACGGCGCGGGGCTGACGGCTACCAATCCGTGGGCGCGTAGTCCTTCAGGAATTGCCCCCAGACGTGTTCGCCGGTATTGAAGCCGTGAATGATCGGGTCGACGATGCGCGCGGCGCCATCGACGATATCCAGCGGTGGGTGAAAACGTTCCTGCTGCACCTTGAGCGCAGCGATGTCGGCCGGATCCTCGTCGGTCACCCAGCCGGTGTCCACGCTGTTCATGTGGATGCCGTCGTTCTGGTAATCGGCCGCCGAGGTGCGCGTCATCATGTTCAACGCGGCCTTGGCCATGTTGGTGTGCGGGTGCCGGGTGGTCTTGAAGTTGCGGTAGAACTGGCCCTCCATCGCCGAGACGTTGACGATGTGCTTGTCGCGCTCGGGCGTGCGCAGCATCAACGGCTTCAGGCGCGCATTGATGATGAACGGCGCGATGGCGTTGACCAGTTGCGTTTCCAGCAATTCCACCGACGGCACTTCGGCCATCAGCAGGCGCCAGGAATTGCGCCCGCGCAGATCCACCTGCTGCAGGTCCTGGTCCAGCCGGCCGTCGGGGAACAGGTGCTCCTGCCCCACCAGTTCGTCGTCCAGCAGGGCAATCTGTGAAAGCTCGGCGGCGCGGGTGAGGCCATCGGCATCGTCAAGGCTGCGGCCGTGTTCCGCTGGCAGCGCAGCGGCCGAGGCCTTCCGCAAGGGCTCGGGCGTGCGCAGGCCTTCGTAATGGCCAACCAGTCGTTGCACGGTCTCCGGCAGGGCGTGCAGTGCGGCGGTTTCGTTGGCCATCATGTGCGCATAGAACTGCGGCGGGCGGCGCACGGTCTGGCAGGCATTGTTGATGATGAAGTCCAGCCGCAGCCGGGTGGCCAGCAACTGGCTGCAGAACGCCTCCACGCTGGGCGTGTGGCGCAGATCCAGCCCAAACACCTGCAGGCGATGGCCCCACTGCGCAAAGTCCGGCTCCTGCGCATAACGCGCGGCCGAATCGCGCGGGAAGCGGGTGGTGACGATGAGTTCGGCACCGGCGCGCAGCAGCTTCAGGCCGGCCTGGTAGCCGATCTTGACCCGGCCGCCGGTGAGCAATGCAACACGCCCGCGCAGGTCGGCGGTTTCGGTGCGCTTGAAGAAATTCAGCTCGGCGCAGGCGGGGCACATCTGGTCGTAGAAATCGTGCAGCTGGGTGAATTTCTGCTTGCACACATAGCAGTGGCGCAGCTCGGGCGAATGCGTCGGCTCCTCGGCGGCGGCGTTCTCGCCGTTGTGCGCGTCGTGCAGGCCGGCGGCGTGTGGCGGGAAGTAGTTCGGCGTGCTGAACACCGGTTTGCGCCGCAACGCGCGGATGCCGCGTTGTTCGAGCAGGGCTTCGGCCTTGCGCACCTTCTCCTGGTGCCGCTCGCGTTCGCGCTGCTTGAGCAACTGGCGGCGCGCCTTGGGCTCGGGGTGGTAGACGCGGGCCACCACCTGGTGCAGGCGCACGCGGTCGGCCTCGGGCAGGGAGTCGAGGACGCTGCGGTCGGCATCGATGGCTTCCAGCACATCCAGCGCGGCGCGCAGGCGGTCGGTCAGTGGCAGGTCGGCGGCGGGCGGGGGCGGGGCGGTGGTGTTCAAGACGGATCCAAGGAAGGGGCAATGGCGCAGCTGCTGCGGACGGAAGCCTGCGAGGTCCGGCACCAGGGCAGGGCAACGGTCCGCCGGCCGGGGGCCGCGTGACCAGATGCGCCGCAGTGCGCTCGCGCATTTTCGCCGATTGGCGCGGCACCGCGCCAATCGGGCACCAGGGCGAGGTCCTGCCGCTCGCTACCGTCCAGCTCCTCGGTCGTGGTCCACCTGCCATGGCGTTGCCGTTGTGGGCGGCGCCTTGGCGGCCGGAGGGGGGCAGCGCTCACATGTCCTGCAACGCCGGTCGGCTACGTTGGAGAGCCTGTGCCGGTTGCAAGGAAAAATCATGGGCCTGCTGGTCGAGGGCAAGTGGCAAGACCGTTGGTATGACACCGACAGCAGCGATGGGCACTTTGAGCGCTCGCAATCGCAGTTCCGCAACTGGGTGACGCGCGATGGGGCGGCCGGCCCGCATGGGGAGGCCGGATTCCAGGCTGCGGCGGGGCGGTATCACCTGTATGTGTCGCTGGCCTGCCCGTGGGCGCATCGCACCTTGATCTTTCGCCACCTGAAAGGCCTGCAGTCGATGATCGATGTGTCGGTGGTGAACTGGCTGATGGGCGAACACGGCTGGACCTTCGATGCAGGCCCGGGGGTGGTGGAAGATTCGGTCAATCACGCGCAACGTCTGTACCAGGTCTATCTCAAGGCCGACCCGCAGTACTCCGGGCGGGTGACCGTGCCGGTGCTGTGGGACCGCGAGCGCAAGACGGTGGTGAGCAACGAATCGGCCGATATCATCCGCATGTTCAACAGCGCGTTCGATGCGGTCGGCGCGCGCGCGGGCGATTACTATCCCGCGCCGTTGCGGGCAGCGATCGATGCGGTCAATGCGCGTGTCTACGACACCGTCAACAATGGCGTGTACAAGGCGGGATTTGCCACCACGCAGCGCGCTTACGAAGACGCGATAAGCCCACTTTTTGAGTCGTTGGATTGGCTTGAGGCACGCCTGGGCCAGCAACGCTATCTGTGTGGCGACACCTTGACCGAAGCCGACTGGCGCCTGTTCACCACGCTGGTGCGCTTCGACGCGGTGTACGTGGGGCACTTCAAGTGCAATCTGCGCCGCATTGCCGATTACCCGCACTTGTCGGGCTTTCTGCGCGAGCTATACCAGCTGCCCGGCATCGCCGAGACGGTGGATTTCCAGCACATCAAGGGCCACTACTACCAGAGCCACGACACGATCAATCCCACCGGGATCGTGCCGCTGGGCCCGGTGCTGGACCTGCTGGCGCCGCACGGGCGCGAGGCGCACCAGGGCGGCTAGTCCGCACGCTTACTCGTGTGCCGCGCTGCGCACGATCAATGCAGCAGCGCCCACCGAAATCGCATCCTCCACGGCGCCGGTGCTGGTCTGGCCATAACGCTCGATCGCCCGCATGCGCAGGTTGAAGGTGAGGTAGGCGGCGCCGACGGCGGCCGCCGCACCCAGCACGGCGGCGACGCCACGCTGGTGACGTGGTGCCAATGCCGCACCGGCGAGCATGCCGGTGGCCACGCGCGCCACCATGCCGGGCAACACGATGCGGTCGGGTGCGCTTTTCATCTTGTCCCCGGCGATTTCACCGCTGGCCAGCGCCAGCATGCCGGCCGAGGCCAGTGGGTTGGCCAGTAGGCCGGGGGCACCGTTGTCGCGGGGAAGCTTCCCGCTGCGTGCGGCATTGGCGACCGCAGCAAGCGGGGTCATCGAGCGCATGCCGGCCACCGCGCCCATCAGGATGGAATGAATCAACGCCATAAACACCTCCGTGCGTGTCGCGCGACCGCAGGCGCAATGCGCTGCGTGCCGTCACGATGGATCGAAAAACCCAGCCTAGAGGGTGGCGTGTGTGGAGGTTGGCAAGATGCGTACCGAGCAGTTCGCTCGTGGGTCTGCCATAGGTTGGCATGTGGTGCACGACTGGCGCACAGATCGCTGCAGGACCTGCGCGCCAGTGGAATGTCCTGTCGCGGCTGTGCGATGGAGCGATGCGTATAAAGGCGAGTGGGTGGATGCGCCAGTGCGCGATCAGCGCACGGCGAACCTGCCCGTACGCCATGCCACCCAGACCACGCTCAGCCCAACGGCCAGGCACACCAGCGCCGCAGGTAGCGACGCTTCAGGGCCGAACACACCGCCGGTGAACATGTCGGGCATGGCGGCGTTGGGCGTGCTGCGCGCGATGGCCGCGCCCGGGGCGATGCCCGAGACAGCGGCGCCGAACAGATAGCCCTGGGTGAAATTCCAGGCGGTGTGCGCCCCGATCGACACCCAGATGCGGCCGGTGAGCGCATAGAACGCGCCCAGCATCACGCCGGCTTCCAGGGCGATGCAGACCGCCGCCAACACCGTGGCGTTGGGGTTGCCCAGATGGCTGAAGCCGAACACCGCAGAGGAGACCGCAAACGCAGTCCAGGGGCCGAACGCGCGCCACAGCAGCCGCAGGATTGCCGCGCGCATCATCAGTTCTTCCACGACGCCGGCCTGCAACGCCTGGCGCAGCGGTGTCCATGCCGATGCAGGGCCGGTTGCCTGGATATCGTAAAGACCGAACAGCGCCATGATGCCCATGACCGCAGAAAACATCGCCGCACCGGCCAGCAGGCCGATGGCCAGCTGCGGCAGCATGGGGCGCACGGCGATTTCGGAAGGAGTGCGCTGTTCGGCCAGGCGTACCGCCAGCGCGTAGATGCCCAAGGCCACCAGCGCACCGAAGGTGCTGACCGCAAACTGCACCGGCTCGTTGCTCTTCGGCCACAAGCTGCCCAGCGACCGGGTCACTACGCCGGTGGGAATGGCGACCAGAAAGAACAGCACGACGGCCCAGCCGCAGGCGCGCAACCACCGCAGGCGGCCGGGACGCAGGATGCCGCGTTCGCCCAGCGCGATGGCGTGGGGTGCGTGCGTGGCAGGTGCTGCGCTGGTGGGGGGCGATTGCGTCACTGCAGGCATGTGCGACTCCTTGTGGATACAGCGGTCATGGGGCGGAAGTGCGGGAGGCTGGATCAGTTGCTGCGGTGATGCGGGTTGCGAACGAGCGCCGCTGCAACGCGGCGATGGCTTCGGCAAGCACGGCCGACAGCGGCACGGACAGCTCGGCATCGAGCTGTGCCGCCGCCGCATTGGTCGCCGCCCATTGCTGCTGCAGGGCGGGAACCAGGCGCCGGACCTTGGCGGTGAGTACGACGATGCGTTCGCGTGCATCGGCACCGGGTTTGAGGACGACCAGGCGCTGCTTGGCCATCTGTGCAACGGTCTGGCTGGCAGCGGAGTGAGTGATGCCGATCTCCTGGGCCAGCACCTTGATGGACGCAGGGCCGAGCCGCATCAGCACGCGCAGCACCGGCGTGTAGCGCGGCCGCCAGGCGAGCCCGGAGGCCGCGTACACCGCTTCGAGATCGCCATCCAGCAACTCGATCAGGTGCCGGACCAGGGTGCCCAGTGTGGGAGTGAGTGTGCTCATGGCGCAAATATATAAGCGCTGTTGTATTTACGCCATGTGCCGAAAGTTTGGGGGCATGACGCGATCCGGTGGCCGCCCTGCCGCTGCGTTGGTCATGCTGGGCTTTGGCGCTGAGTCTGCCGGCGGCGGTGCCACGGCTGGCGATGGTGCCGCTGGAACCGTGGTTCCGGCGGATCGGCCTGCCGGGCCAGCGGCGCGCTGCCGCGCGCTGACCGAGAGCGTTGACCGGTGACATGCCGCACAGCACCGCATGCATCTGGTCGGGCTGTGCATCGCAGCTGCGCGCTGTCACCGCAGGCATTCCGGCCTGCGTGGCTGCAGCAGCGACTGGCCCGACGCGGCGTGGCACAGGACATGGACGCCACGCGACGCCTTTGCCACTATGGCGGCCTCAAGGACAGATCGCAGGGGGCGATATGCGTTATTGGATGCGGGTGGTGGGGTGTGTGCTTGCGTTGGTCGCGGCGATGCCGGGACAGGCGCAGGAAGCGGTAGAGCTGGCGCCGTACCTCAAGCGGGACCAGTTCGAACGCATCAAGATTTCGCCGTCGGGCGCGTATTTCGCGCTGACCATGCCGCTGGAAGACCGCACCGTGCTGGGCATCGTGCGCCGGCAGGACAAGGTAGCCACTGCGAAGATCACCGGCGGCGCCGACAGCGTGGTGGACGATTTCTGGTGGGCCAGCGACGAGCGCATGGTGGTGTCGATGGCGCAGCGGCTGGGCTCGCGCGACGAGCCGGTGGCGATCGGCCAGCTGCACGCCATCGATGCCGATGGCAAGAACAGCCGGCTGCTGGCCAGCCCCTATGGCACCAATCCCGACATCAACGGTGCGCAGCTGAAGATGGATCTGGACCCGGCCACCTTCATGCTGGACACCTTGCGCGACGACCCGCGCACCATCCTGGTGTCCACGGTTCCCTTCGTGGGCGACCCGAGCATCCGCATCGACAAGCTGGATATCCAGACCGGCCGGCGCAGTACCGTGGCCACCTCGCCGGTGCGGCGGGCGAGTTTTGCGACCGATCAGCAGGGGCGGATCCGCTTCGCCCGGGGGTTGGACATCAGCAACGTCAGCAAGCTGTATTACCGCGACAACGATGCTGCACCGTGGCGGCTGATCAACGACTCGGCCAGTAGTCAGCACCGCGAGTATCCATTGGGTTTTTCCGCCGATGGCACGCTGGCCTATCTGCAGGTGGAGCAGGCCAGCGGCCCGGATGCGCTGGTGGCCTGGGATCCGGCAACCGACAAGTCCACGCCGTTGCTACGCGACGACACCGTCGACCCGTACCGCATCCTGCGCGACCTGGATGGCACCACGCCGATCGGTGCGTCCTACATGAGCGATCGGGTGCGGAACCGGTTCTTCGACGAGACATCGCCTACTGCGCGGTTGTACCGCAGCCTGGAGAAGGCCTTCGACGGCAATGCGATCTACATCACCTCGGCCACCAGCGACCGCCGCCTGGCCCTGGTCTATGTGTGGAGCGATCGCAACAACGGCGACTATTACCTGTTCGACACGGTGAGCAAGAAGGCCGACCGGGTGTTCAGCAGCCGCGAATGGTTCCCGCCCGATACGGTGCCGCCGAGCAGGCAGGTGAGCTTCAAGGCGCGCGATGGCCTGGTATTGCACGGCTACCTGACCCAGCCCCTGCACGCCGCTGCCGGCAAGCCGCTGCCACTGATCGTGATGCCGCACGGCGGCCCGTTTGGCGTGTTTGACAAGTGGGCGTTCGACGACGAGACCCAGTTGCTGGCGGCAGCCGGCTACGCGGTGCTGCGCGTCAACTACCGTGGCTCGGCCAACTACGGGGATGCGTTTACCCAGGCTGGCGCCAAGGAGTGGGGCGGGCGCATGCAGGACGATGTCACCGATGCCACGCGGTGGGCGATCGCCGAAGGCATTGCCGATGCGCAGCGCATCTGCCTCTACGGAGCCAGTTATGGCGGTTACGCGGCACTGATGGGCGTGGCCAAGGAGCCGGCGCTGTACCGCTGCGCCGCGGGCTATGTGGGTGTGTACGACCTGGACATGATGGCGCGCGATACCGCCCGTTACGCACGCTGGGCCAAGAACTGGACCGTGGATTGGTTGGGCGCGCGCGACACCCTGGCGGCACGCTCGCCGGTGACGCTGGCACGGCAGATCAAGGTGCCGGTGTTCCTGGCGGCCGGCGGCAAGGACGAGCGCGCGCCGATCGAGCACACCAAGGCGATGGAACGCGCCTTGAAGGGCGCCGGCGTGCCGGTGGAATCGCTGTACTTCGCCAACGAAGGCCATGGCTTCTACACCGAGGCGCATCGTCGGGAGTACTACACGCGGTTGCTGGCGTTCCTGAGCAAGCAGCTTGGCGGCAGTACGGCGAAGTGATGCACTTGTTCATCAGGTCGGTTTCTGGATCGAGACCGACCGTGGTCAGCGCTATCTGCCGCTGCCTGTGCTGTTGAACAGGAGTGGCTGGCAAAACGACTGCGTAGCCGCTAGATGGGCATGGCCGGTGCGCGGAATCGGCATGTCCCCTGCGTACACTCCGGTTCTGGGCACGCCGTCCATACCTCCCTGACGCGCGCTCGCTACGTGCTGTCAGCCGCGCTTACCTACCTGTCCGGCATCGGCTTCATCTGGTACTGCGTCGGCGGAGTGGCGCCGAGCAGATGTTGCACGAAGTAGTCCCAGCGGCGGCGGGTGACGTAGGGTGTGAGCTCGCCATAGCCATGCTTGGCGTTGGGCAGCATCAGCATGTCGAAATCCTTGTTGGCCTTGATGAGCGCATCGGCCACCAGCAGGGTGAGGTAGGGCGGCACGTTGTCGTCCAGCGTGCCGTGCACCAGCATCAACCGGCCCTTGAGCTTGCTGGCGTGGGTGGCATTGGCCTGGTCGTCGTAGTTGGAGCTGCCGTCCTTATTGACGATGTGTTCGCCGTGATACTTCTCGGCCCAGTCGTCCTCGTAGCCGCGGTTGTCGTGGTTGCCGCTTTCCGACCAGGCCACCTTGAACACCTCGGGGTAGCGCAGCATCGCGGCGGTGGAGGCGTTGCCGCCGCCCGAATGGCCCCAGATACCGACGCGGCTGGTGTCGAACCATGGATAACGCTGGCCGAGTTCCTTCACCGCCGCCACCTGGTCGGGCAGCGTGTTGTCGCCCATGTTGGCGTACCAGGTGTCGTGGAAGGTCTTGGAGCGCCATGGGGTGCCCATGCCGTCGATGGCGATCACGATGAAGCCCAGCTCGGCCAACGATTGGTTGTCGCCGTGGCCGGCCAGGAAGCTGCGCCCGCGCACCGAGCCGGTCTGCGGGCCGGGGTAGACATAGTCGATCACCGGATACTTGCGTGCGGGGTCGAAGTTGCTCGGCTTGAACATCAGCCCGTACAGCGTGGTCTTGCCATCGCGCGCGGTGACCGTGATCGGCTCCGGCGGCACCCAGCCGGCGGCCTTGAGGCGGCTGATGTCGGCCGTGGCAATCGTGCTGAGCGTGCGTCCGTCACTGGCATCGCGCAGCTGCGTGACCGGCGGGACAACCGAGGTGGAATAGGTGTCCACAAAACGCGCGCTATCGGGTGACAGCACCACGCTGTGGTCGGCCACCTCCGGCGTCAGCAGCGCCGGCGCGCCGCCATCCAGGCTCACTTTCCACAGCTGCTGGTAGTACGGGTCCACGCCCGCAGAGCGGCCCACCGCCATGAACCACGCGGTGCGGCTCACCGGGTCCACGCGCAGCAGCTCGGTGACGTTGCCTTCGCCGGTGGTGATGGCATGCTTGGGCTTGCCGGTGGCCAGGTCGTACAGATACAGCTGGCCCCAGTCGCTGCGCTCGGAGAACCACACCGCCTCGTTGCTGCCGGGCAGATAGGCCCAGTTGGCGGCGACCTGGCCGCTTTCGTAGTAGGTCTTGGCGGTTTCCTCAAACGCGGTGCGTACCTGCCCGGTGGCGACATCGGCGATGCGCAGCCAGGTCTGCTTGTGGAAGCGCGAGGTGGAGGCAAAGGCCAGCGTCTTGCCGTCCGGCGCCCATTTCACATCGTCCCACAGGCCCGGCGAGCAGCTCACGTCGTCGCACAAGGTGGAGCGGTGCTGATCCGGTGGCAGTTGCAGGCGCAGCACATTGCGCGTGGGCACATCGACGATGACGCGTTCGATCATGGTCACGTCCTTGTCGCCGGCCAGCGGGTACTTCCAGGACTGCAACTCGGGGTGCCCCAGCTTGGTGCTGACCAGGTACATGTCGCCGGTCTTGCGCTGGTCCTGCTGGAAAGTGGCGATCTTCTGCGAATCCGGCGACCACGCAACGATGGCGTTGTCGGTGTGCTGCCAGCCGGCGTTGTCGGTGGCGTAGCCGAAGTTTTCCACGCCATCGCGGGTGAGCTGGGTCTCGCTGCCGCTGGCCAGATCGCGCACCCACAGGTTCCAGTTGCGGATGAATGCTTCGCTGCGTTTGTCCGGCGACAGCACACCCGGTTCCGGATTGTCTTTCGCATACAGCTTGCTGCAGCGCGCCCGCGTGTCGCAGACCACCGCCGTGCCGCGCACGCTGAGGCGGTAGCGGCCATCGGCGGTGCGTTTGACTGCTGGTGCGAAGCTGTCGGCCTTGAGCGGCTTGTCGCCGGTCTTCAGCAGCGTGTTGAGCGAGCGAACCAGCGCAGGCTGTTTGAAGATCGGCGCAGTCTTGCCGGTGGCGGTGTCCAGTTGCAGCAGGCGATCGCCGGTGGCGTCGTGATCGACATAGACCACATGGGTGGCATCCAGCCAGTCGATGCGGGTAGCGACACGATCGACCAGCGGCTGTGCAAGATAGTTGACCAGGCGTTCGGCACGCGCGTAGTCGGCCTCGCTCACGCGAGGTGTCTGCGCGCCGGCGATGCAGGGCACGGCGATCAGGGCGATGGCAGCAAACAGGTGCCGCATCGGCAACGGGGTGGGCATGGTGGAGTCTCCGGCACGAAGGGAGCGCGCAGCCACCGGCCGCGCGAAGACCCGATGCTACCTGTCGCCATCGTGGTCTGCCTGCGCCAGACCTCGTGTGCGCAGCCACGCCATCGCCAATGCGCCGCGCGCGGGCTGGTGGAGCCGGTGCATGCCGCGCGCAGGCCGTGGCGACGTAAGCGGTTGGTGGCGGTGCTGACCTGCCGCTGTCGCAGGGTGCGCCACCATGGAGGCCGGTTCGCCCGCCATCGTCGGCGCCTGCGCCGCCGCCGGCTACCGGCTCATGCAGCGTTTCCAGCGTGCATCCACCCGTTGCGCAAACCACGCGGTGGTGAGGCGGCGGGTGATCTTGGGGCTGTCCAGGGTGATGCCGGGCAGGACCGCACGCGGCAACGCTTGCCCGGCGTCGCGCTGGGCCAGTGCGAACACCTGCCGGTACAGGGCGGTCTGTTCGAACTCCAGGGTGGTGCCGGCCTCCAGCGCGCGGCGGATCTGGCGATCGCTCAAGGCCAGCTGGCTGCCCAGGGCACGCACGGCGCGCTCGGTGGCGCCTGGCGCCTCCAGGCCGGCACCGGGAACCAGCAGGTCGCCATCCAGGGCCAGCGCGATGCCGCTGGCCTTGCTCAGCGCGGCCTGGAAGGCGGCATTGCGGCTGGCATACCAGCCGGCGTTGAAGTCGGCAAACCGGTAGAGCAAGGCGCCGTCGCTGGTCGGGTAGCCCAGCAGGTGCAGGGTGCCGAACCACAGTCCGCCGCGGCGGCTGAACACCTCCTGGCGGATCGCGCCGTCGATCGGGTACGGATAACGCTCGGCATGCTGTTGTGCGAATGCGATGCTCACCTGCATCGGCCCGGCGGTGTGGACCGGATTGAAGCCGTCGAACAGGCGCGCGCCCAGTGGCACGCTGCCGGTGAAGTCTTCGAAGAGGCGGCTCAGGTCCTGCTCGGTGCGTGCGGCAGCGATGCGGGTGGCGTAGCTGCGGCCGTCCGGCGAGGCGATGCGCAGCGCCGCATCCACCATGAAGGCAGGGACATGGTGCGCGCCGGCGCGGCGATCGATTTCCGCACGCGCGATCCGGCCCAGGTTGGGCACCACCGGGTTGGCCTGGTAGCTCGACTCCTGCTCGGTCACCGCCAGCACGGCGCAAATGTGCACGGCGCTGGTCTCCAGCCCTTGCGAGGTCAGCGCCACGTAGACCGCCTCGGCCCAGCCGCTGCGGTCCTGGAGCGTGGCCGGCAGGCGCCGCGCGATGTCGGCCTTGGCTGCCGCGGGTGAGCGTTGCGGCCCGCGTGGGGCCTGGCTGGCGCAGGCACACAGCGCGGCGGCGGCAGCCAGGGCGAGCAAGCGGAACGGGAGCGGTATCACGGCGTTTTCAGCCTGTTTCAGGCGACAGTCGCCGGGAGGCAGTCTACGCCGCCACCGTGTGCCTGCCTGCCGGTCGACGCACGCGCACGGCCGTGGCACAGCGAGCAGGACGATCGCCGTTTGCTCCATTCAAGATCGGCGCGATCAGGCCGATAACGGCCCCGTCCATCTGCGCGGCGCTCATACGCTGCGGGGCGCTCACACGATCTGGCGTGACCGATGGCCATCATTGCAATCATTCGCCATCGAGGTCGCAGCGCCGTGCTGTGGGCCTTGCCGGAATCACCGCTGTCCGACCCAGGGAGTGCCCGCAATGCGCCAGCAAACCGCCAGCTGCTGCCGGTCCGCACGCATGCGCGCGACGCCGATGCGTCTGCGGTGCGCGCGGTTGCGCAGGTGAGGGGGTGGGTGCAGGGCAGCTGGCGGTTGCTCGCCGGCGCGGTGTTGCTGCTGCACGGCATGGTGGCCTGGGCGCAGCCACAACCCTGGAAGACCATCGAACTGGCCGCGCTCGACGATCCGGTGGCGGCGCTGGGGCTGTCACGGCAAGTGCTGCACCAGGCCGATCGCGATGGCAATCGCGATGCGCAGTTCTGGGCGCTGCTGGCACAGGCGCGGGTGCTGATCTCGCTGGAGGACAATGCTGGCCGGCAGGCGGCGCTGGCCCGTGCCCGCGGCCTGCGCGCGCATTTGCACGGCAACGCCGCGCAGGCGCAACTGTGGTTGGAGATCGTGCAGGCGCTCAGCGATGTGCGCGACAATCCCAATCGCGACATGGTGGGCCGGCTCGATGCCTTGCGCCGGCAGGCGCGCGCGATGGGGCGCAGCGATCTGCTGTGCGAGATCGAAACGGTCGACATGTGGAGCATGCTCGCCTCCGGTAGCAGCGATGAAGCCTGGAATGCAGCGCAGGCCAGCTACCAATGCGCCGTGCGCGAACAGGTGCTGGCGTTGGAACTGGACGCGTTGACCCAGTTGGGCGCGCTGGCCAGCCGCGTCTCTGGCCGGGTGGCCGACGTCAACGATGCACAGGACTACCTGCAGCGCGCCCTGACGCGCCTGCACGGGCATCCTTCGCGCTTCCAGCGCAGCCTGATCGAATACGAATACGGCACCTCGCTGGCAGAGCGGCAGCCGGCAGTCGCGTTGCTGCATTTCCGGCGCGCGCTGGCCCTCAGCCGCGAGTTGGACGATCAGGCCGGGGTCGCCGCCGCATTGACCAGCGCCAGCGAAGCGCTCATCCAGACCGGCGATGCCGGTGCCGCCCTGGCGATGGCGCGTGAGGCCTTGCCGCAGATGCAGGCGCAGGGCAACGTGGGCCGGGTGGCGGCCTGCCATGCGGTGTTGCTGCGGGCGCTGACCGCCTTGAAGGCCGACGGCCTGCGCGATGCGATTACCGCCGCGCGCGGCGCGGACAAGACGACGCTCGCCGTGTCCGGCCGCGTGGAGCTGGTCGATGCCATTGCGCAGGCACTGGCCGCCGAAGGGCGGCATGCCGAGGCGTATCAGGAGCTGCAACGCGCCAATGCGCTTCGCGCGCAGAGCCTGAGCCATCAGCGCGACACGGTGATGCTGCGCTTGCAGGCACGCTACGACGATGCGCGTCGCAGCGTGGAAACCGCCGAACTGCGCCGCCGCAGCGAGACCGCGCAGCTGGCACTGCAGGCGCGCGAAGCTGGCCAGCGCACCTTGTGGATCGCCCTGTGTGCTACCTGCCTGCTGCTGCTCGCCGCACTGGTGGTCCTGGCATTCGGTGCGCGGCACCGCCGCCAGTTGTCGCGGCTGGCGATGCGCGACGAACTCACCGGCCTGCCCAACCGCCGCGCCATCCGCGCCAGAGCGCAGCAGCAGATCGATCATGCCGTGCGCGCCCGCACGCCGTGCATGCTGGCCCTGATCGACCTGGACCACTTCAAGCGCATCAACGACGTGCACGGCCATGCCAGCGGCGATGCCGTGCTCAAGGCGCTGGCCAGCGCCTCCCGACGGGCGCTGCGTGCACAGGAGCGGCTGGGTCGATTGGGCGGGGAAGAATTCCTGCTGGTGCTGCCGGGCTGCAGCCCGGACGAATTGCCGGCGGTGTTCGCACGCCTGCGCGATGTCGTGGCCGCGATCCAGATCCCGGGCCTGCCCAAAAGCCAGTCGGTACGGTTCTCGATGGGTGCCGTCAATGTGGCAATGGCGACGGCGGGCACCACGACCGAGCTGGACCTGCTGCTCGGCCAGGCCGATCTGGCACTGTATGCCGCCAAGACCGCCGGGCGCGATCAATGGGCGGTGTGCTGAGCCTGCGGCGCACCGCCGTGTTGCGACAATGCCGTGGTGCTGCGGCACAATCGTGCAGTGACGACAGCAGGTCGTTGCCGTGAACCAGCCGAACACCCCAGGACCGCATGCGCACCGATAGCCGCCTCTCCCGCATGTTGCATGTGCTGCTGCACATGGCCAGAAGCGCGCAGCCGATGACCTCCGAGCAGATCGCCGGCATGTTGTCGACCAATGCGGTGGTGGTGCGCCGAACCATGGCCGGGCTGCGCAGTGCCGGTTATGTGCAATCGAGCAAGGGCCACAACGGTGGCTGGCAGATTGCCTGCGATCTGGCGCAGGTGACGCTGCTGGATGTGCATCGCGCAGTCGGCGGCCCGCATCTGTTTGCGATCGGCGCCGACCAGTCCAACCCGCAGTGCCGAGTGGAGCGCGTGGTGAACGCGGCGATCGCCGATGCGCTGGCCGATGCCGAAGCGCGGCTGCTGCATCGCCTGGGGTCGGTGACACTGGCCGCCCTGGCCAGCGAGTTCGATGCCTTATGCAGCGCCGGCGCGGCAACGCCGGGCAAGCCGGCAAAGACCACAGCCAAGCGCCGCCGCACGCCGCCGCATTGACCCAGCACGCTTTTGGCCTGGGGCGCAGCACACCCTAGTCCACTGAATCCGAGAAATCGGCTGTAATGCGCCGAGTGGGATCGGCGAACGTCCACTTCAACGGCTTGGGGTCCTTGTTGTACTGG
>NZ_MDED01000023.1:62921-77218 GCF_002939885.1 Xanthomonas cucurbitae | reverse complement strand
CCGCGTCGCCAAAGCTCAGTTGCATCGAAATCGTCCGCTTGGGTCGTCGGTCAATTGTCGCAGATCAGGCTGCTTTGTTCAGAGCGTCCTTAGACACTATCGGCCGGCGCGGTTACATCCGAAACTGCAACGCGCCCATTGGGAGCGGCAGAATTGCCCGCGCGGGCAGTTCCGGGTCCGGCCGGAGGGCTGCGCGATGCGGCTGCCCGGTTCGAGCAGGCCGCCTTGCGTGACTGCGGCCGATCTTACCGAACCTCGGCGATCTCCACCCCGTCCAGTCCCTGCGCCAGGGTCTTGGCATCCCCGCCTTGCGAGAGCTTGATGCGCAGGCGCACCTCGTTCTGCGAATCGGCATAACGCAAGGCATCTTCGTAGCTGATCTCACCGGCCTGGTACAGCTCGAACAGGCTCTGATCGAAGGTGCGCATGCCCAGGTTGGTGGACTCCTTCATGATCTCCTTGAGCTTGTGGATCTCACCATCACGGATGTAGTCCTGCACCAGCGGCGTGCCCAGCATGATTTCCATCGCCACGCGGCGGCTGCGCCCATCCGGGGTGGGGATCAGCTGCTGGGCGACCACGCCTTTGAGGTTGAGCGACAGGTCCATCAACAACTGGCTGCGGCGATCCTCCGGGAAGAAGTTGATGATGCGGTCCATCGCCTGGTTGGCGTTGTTGGCGTGCAGCGTGCACAGCACCAGGTGGCCGGTTTCGGCGAAGGCGATGGCGTGGTCCATGCCTTCGCGGGTACGCACCTCGCCGATCATGATGACGTCCGGCGCCTGGCGCAGTGTGTTTTTCAGCGCGTTTTCCCAGCTATCGGTGTCGATGCCGACTTCGCGCTGGGTGATGATGCAGCCCTCGTGCTTGTGCACGAATTCGATCGGGTCCTCGATAGTGATGATGTGCCCGGTGGAATTCTGGTTGCGGTAGCCGATCATCGCCGCCAGCGAGGTCGACTTGCCGGCACCGGTGGCGCCGACGAAGATGATGATGCCGCGCTTGGTCATCGCCAGCGTCTTGATGACCGGCGGCAGGCTCAGTTCTTCGACGGTGGGAATGCGCGTTTCGATCCGGCGCAGCACCATGCCGACCTGGTTGCGTTGATAGAAGCAGCTCACACGGAATCGGCCCACGCCCGACACACCGATGGCGAAATTGCACTCGTGGGTCTTTTCGAACTCCTCGCGCTGCGCCGGCGTCATCACGTTCAGCACCAGGTCGCGGCTCTGCTGCGCGGTCAGCGGTGTCTGGGTGATCGGGCTGATCTTGCCATGCACCTTGATCGCCGGCGGCATGCCGGAGGTGATGAACAGGTCCGACGCCTTCTGATGCGCCATCAGCTTGAGAAAGGAGGTGAAGTCGATGCTGCTCATGGCGTGCGCCCTCGGTGCCGGGAATGGGGAATCGAGAATCGGAGAAGCCGGGCAACGGATCCGGTAACGGGAACCGCCTTTACGATTCCCTATTCCCGATTCCCTATTCCCGAATCACTCAAATATCCGCTTGTCCTTGGCATATTCGCGCGCCTGGTTGCGCGTGATGAGGCTGCGCTTGACCAGGTCCTGCAGGTGCTGGTCCAGCGTCTGCATGCCGTATTGCTGGCCGGTCTGGATCGCCGAATACATCTGCGCCACCTTGTCCTCGCGGATCAGGTTGCGGATGGCCGGGGTACCGACCATGATTTCCCAGGCGGCAGTGCGCCCGCCGCCGACCTTCTTCAGCAGCGCCTGCGAAATCACCGCGCGCAGCGATTCGGACAGCATCGAGCGCACCATCGGCTTTTCCCCGGCCGGGAACACGTCGATGATGCGGTCGATGGTCTTGGCCGCCGAGCTGGTATGCAAGGTGCCGAACACCAAGTGGCCAGTCTCTGCCGCGGTAAGCGCCAGGCGGATGGTTTCCAGGTCGCGCAATTCGCCGACCAGGATGATGTCCGGGTCTTCGCGCAGCGCCGAGCGCAGCGCCTCGTTGAAGCCGTGCGTGTCGCGGTGCACCTCGCGCTGGTTGATGAGGCACTTCTGCGAGACGTGCACGAATTCGATGGGGTCCTCGACGGTGAGGATGTGGCCGTATTCGTTCTTGTTGATGTAGTCGATCATGCCGGCCAGCGTGGTCGACTTGCCCGAGCCGGTCGGGCCGGTGACCAGGATCAGCCCCTGCGGCTGGTCGATCAGCTGGCGGAAGATCGGCGGGCAGCCCAGGTCTTCCAGGGTCAGCACTTCGGAGGGAATGGTGCGGAACACCGCCCCGGCGCCGCGATTCTGGTTGAACGCATTGACGCGGAAGCGCGCCAGCGAGGGAATCTCGAAGGAGAAATCGACCTCGAGGAATTCTTCGTAGTCGCGCCGCTGCTTGTCCGACATGATGTCGTACACCAGCGCATGCACCTGCTTGTGGTCCAGCGCCGGAATATTGATACGACGCACATCGCCATCGACACGGATCATCGGCGGCAGCCCTGCGGACAGGTGCAGGTCCGACGCCTTGTTCTTGACGGAAAACGCCAATAGTTCAGCGATATCCATGCGCTGCTTTTCCCCTAGGCTGCGATTGGAAGGTACTCCCCTGCCGGCAGTATAGCGTTCTGGCGGCGCGCGGGAAGCGGGTCAGCGCCGGTTCGGGCCGGCAGGCCGGCGCAGGGCTGAAGGCGTTGTTTTTCGGGCATGACCCTAGCCTGCATCCAGGCCAGGGGGCCGCCCTACCCTACGTGCTGGAAGCCAGCCACCGGCGGCGGCACACTAGCCACCCGTCTTTCCTGGATGTCGCCCGTGCCGGTTTCGTCGCTGCAGCAGATTCTCGATGCCATCCAGGCCGCGGCAACCGACCACGCACGCAGCGACGTCCGCCTGCTGGCGGTCTCCAAGACCAAGCCGGCCGAGGCCATCGCCGCCTTGGCGGCGCAGGGGCAGCATGCATTCGGCGAAAACTACGTGCAAGAAGCCGAGGCCAAGATCGCCATGCTCCGCGCACTTGGGCTGGAATGGCACCTGATCGGCCACCTGCAATCCAACAAAGCCGAGCTGGCCAGCCAGTGCTTCGACTGGGTGCAGACCGTGGACCGCCCCAAGCTCATTTCGTTGCTGGCGCGCCATCGCCCCGGCGATCGTGCACCGTTGAATGTGCTGATCCAGGTCAACATCGACGATGAGGACAGCAAACACGGCTGCGCGCCGGAGGCGATCGATGCGCTGGCCGACGCCATCGCACGGCAGCCCACACTGCGCCTGCGCGGATTGATGGCCATCCCGGCGCCGTTTCCGGAAGCGGCGCGGCGCGCGGCGGCCTTTGTCGGCATGCAGGCGCTCTTCGCACGGCTGCAGCAGCGTTTTGCACAGGTGGACACCTTGTCGATGGGCATGAGCTCGGACTTCGCCGAAGCGATCGCGGCCGGTGCCACCATGGTGCGGGTGGGCACAGCGCTGTTCGGTGCACGCACGCCTTCGCCCGATGCATCCGCCTGATCCACGCCGCGCGCCGGCACCATCCATCGTTGCTTACTGGAGTTCCCAATGACCTTGCCTTCCGCGTCTGCATCGTCCGCCAACGCCGGCTCCATCGCCTTCATCGGCGGCGGCAACATGGCGCGCAGCCTCATCGCCGGGCTGATCCGGCAGGGCGTGCCGGCGGCGCGCATCCGGGTCGCCGAGCCAGTGGTCGAACTGCGCGCGGCGCTGTCGCGCGACTTTGGCGTGGAAACGTGGGAAGACGCTTGCCAGGCCGCGGATGGAGCCGACACCTGGCTGCTGGCGGTCAAGCCGCAGGTCATGCCAGCGGTCTGCGCGCAGCTGGCCGATCTTGCCCAAGCCCGACAGCCGCTGCTGGTGTCGATCGCGGCCGGCATCACTGCAACGCAGCTGCAGCGCTGGTGCGGCGGCGATGTGGCCGTGGTTCGTGCGATGCCCAACACCCCTGCCCTGCTCGGTGCCGGCGTCACCGGGCTGTACGCCAGTGCGCGCGTCTCCCAGGCCCAGCGCGCGCAGGCGACCCGGTTGTTACAGAGTGCCGGCGTCACCGTGTGGATCGAGGAGGAAACGCAGATGGATGCGGTGACCGCCGTCTCCGGCAGCGGGCCGGCCTATGTGTTTCTGCTGGCCGAGGCGATGGAGGCCGCAGCACAGGCGCAGGGCCTGCCGGCCGACACCGCGCGCACGCTGGTTTTGCAGACCTTGCTCGGTGCCTCGCGCATGCTCACCGAATCGGGCGAGGCACCCGAGGTGCTGCGACGTCGCGTGACCTCGCCCAATGGCACCACGCAGGCGGCCATCGAAACGTTCCAGGCCGGCGGCTTTGAAGCGCTTGCAGGCAAGGCGATCGCGGCGGCCACCGAACGCGGCCGCAGCCTGTCTGCCGCAAACGACTAGGCAAGCGTGCACGCGAGGCGGAACTGCCGCCGCGCCGCACTCCTGGGAGCGCGGCGTGCTGCCAGGCCTGACGCTTCATCGCAGACGGCAAGCAGACGCCGCCATGGCGCGACCTGCAGCAACGCGGCTGTCGCGTGCGCGATGATCGACGGCCGCACGATCGTGCGCTTGGTCGCGCCCAGCCGAACGCGGCGCGCACCCTGCCGTGCACGCGCCTGCGCAAGCGCCTGCTGCTGCGCGTCAGATGCCCTGCAGCCACGCGTGCGCTACGCACAGCGCACACCGGTTTGCCCCGGTTTTCCACCGCTGGTGAACGAATCCCGTCGAAACACGGTTTTTTCGTGTCGTTTTAGCGTTTGCCTATTGGCGGCGCGCAGCAGTTGCCCTACATTTCGCGTTGCCGACCGGGTCGGCAGACCCAACACCACCAACGAATACGGAACGTATAACTCATGGCAAAAACCGCCGCTAAGAAGGCTGCCCCCAAGAAGGCAGTGAAAAAGGTCGCCGCCACCAAGACCGCGAAGCCGGCCAAGGCCGCCAGCAAGACCGCCGCGCCGAAGCCGATCAAGGAAGCGCTGAGCAAGACCGGCCTGGTCGCGCATATTGCCGAAGCCACCCAGCTGGCTCCGAAGGAAGTGCGCGCCGTGCTGGCGGCGCTGGAAGGCGCTGCACATGCATCGCTGAGCAAGAAGGGAGCGGGCAGCTTCACCCTGCCGGGCATGCTGAAGCTGACCAGCGTCCACGTGCCGGCCAAGCCCAAGCGCAAGGGCATCAACCCCTTCACCAAGGAAGAGCAGGTCTTTGCTGCCAAGCCGGCCGGCTTCAAGGTCCGGGCACGCGTTGCAAAGAAGCTGAAGGACTCCGCGCTCTGATCGAGCGCATCTTTGGTGTCATCGAGACGGCCTTCGGGCCGTCTTTTTTTGTTTCATGATGACGCCAGCGGGGCATGTCGCCTGGAAAATCCTTGAGGCAATGCCGAAACGGCGTCGCGGACATTCGCCCCCTGCAAACGGCCACAGGCCTCCACGTTAGCGTGGCCGTCGCATGTCCGACGGCGGCATGAAGTGCTTGCGATGCGATTGCTGGAGAGCTGCCTGCGGCTGATCGGGCATGCCCGGACGCACCATCGACAGCGCTGCGATGCCTGGCTGCGACATGGCCAAGACCACGCCGACATAGGCGACGCTGCCGCGACCATACCTCCCGCTCATCGCCAGCGTCCTATCCTGGCGGGCATCCCAGCCAGTGACACTCTCCGTGACCTTGCCTGCTTCGTCCTCCAGCCCGGCGCGCCGTGTTCGCCACCTCGTGGTGTCGATCGCACTGCTGTGCAGCCTGGTCGTCGCCGCACGCTGGGCCTGGCAGCTACCGATCGCCGGACAGCTGCGCGCCACCTGGGAGCTGTCCCAGATGGCGCCGCCGGTCTCGTTGCGCGTGCCGGTGCAAGACGTGCGTGCACGCCAGATCGCCGATACCTTCGGCGCGCCACGCGGGCGCGACCGCACGCATGCCGGGGTGGACATCTTCGCGCCGCGTGGCACGGCGGTGCTGGCGGCAACCCGTGGCGTGGTCAGCGCAATCCGCGACCGCGGGCTGGGCGGCAAACAGGTCTGGGTACTGGGGCCGGCAATGGAACGGCACTACTACGCGCATCTGGACGACTGGGCTGCGGGGCTGGCGGTCGGCCAGGTGGTCGAGCCCGGCACGCCGCTCGGCACGGTGGGCACCACCGGCAATGCGCGCGGCACCCCTCCGCATTTGCACTATGGCGTCTATGGACGCAACGGTGCGTACGATCCATTGCCGCTATTGCGCAGGAATGCACCTGCGCCAGGCGATTGAGCAGGCTGGAACACTGCGTCATGGCGCACGCTCTCGAGCGCAGCGCAGCCTGCGCCTATGGTGGCCTTACCCCGCAATGACTCGACCCGCCATGACCCGAAAACGCTATCGCATCACGGTCACGCCGATCGAAACCGATGGCCGCCCCTGTGAGGATCGCTGCGCCATCGAGTTCGAGCAGCGCTCCCGCGCGGACTGGATGCGCTTGGTCGAAGAGCTACACCTGCGCCGCGACCTGAGCAGCGATGAGTGCGCTGCTCTGACAGTAGGATCGCAACTCCTCGAAGACCTGGCCGCACGCCCACGCGCACGCCCAAGCAACGCGCTGGACGCGCTACGGCCCAAACTGCAATTGCTGCTGGAACGCCTGCAACGCGTGCAACCGGGGGTTTGAGCGCAGCAGCACCGCCCACCGCTACACTGCGCGCATCGGCCAAGGGGAGCGCCATGCGCTGGATCGGAATCATCATCGTGGTCGTTGCGATCGGCGGCTGCAGTTGTGGGCGTACCCCGACCCCCGACACGGGCGCCGTCACCCCGGCACAGGTAACGCCGGTAGCGCCCGCGACGGTCCACGATGCCGCGCACAAGGCCAATGCGCCGCCCGCCGCCGTGCCCATGATCGATGCGACGACACAGGCCGGCTTGATCGCCGCCGGCTCCACCGTGCAACGCTATCTGGGCGCCCTGCCCGGCGCTGCGCGTGCGCAGGCCGATGCGCTCTGGGTCGGTGGCCGCCCGCCCCCCGTCCCGGATGACGGCGTGCTACGCGCCATGGGCGGCATCGTTTCGATGCGCATCCTCAACGATCCTGCGCAGCCGCTGGATCCGCAGCAGCCGTTGCAACGGGTGGAAGTGCCGGTACGCATCGTCGTGCGCACTGCATCGGGCAGCCAGCAACTGGTCGGGACATACCGGTTGCAACCGCGTGCCGGCGGCCAGGGCTGGGAGATCTACTCGGCCACGCTGCATCCGGTGTTGCGCTAACCCACGGTTCACCGGCGGCGAATAAGGTGGTGTCATCTGCCGCTGGAGTCACCCGATGAAATTGCGCTTGCTCGCCGGACCCCTGCTTGCACTGGCCCTGGCATTGCCAGGCGCGACCGCGTGGGCGGCACCCCAGATCCAGGGCCACCAGATCAGCGTGCAGGCCAGCGATGTGCAGCAGTATCTGGGCGGACGTTTTCCGCAAA
The DNA here is from genome assembly GCF_002939885.1 of Xanthomonas cucurbitae. Taxonomy (GTDB): domain Bacteria; phylum Pseudomonadota; class Gammaproteobacteria; order Xanthomonadales; family Xanthomonadaceae; genus Xanthomonas; species Xanthomonas cucurbitae. The sequence continues at coordinate 69,816 of NZ_MDED01000023.1, read as the reverse complement.
CCCACGACGCCCTGGGCGGGCTGATTGCCATGACCGTCAGCAACCCCGCGCTATCGCTGCCACCCGGTGACCGCCTCATGATGGCCTTCGATCTGTCGGTGGCCACCGCAGGTGCGGCGCCTGCGCCGGTCGGTCACGTCACGCTGACCAGTGCACTGCGCTACGACACTGCCAAGCAAGGGTTTTATCTCGACCAACCCAGCATCGACGATTTTCGCCCGGCCAACGCCGGTGCGCGGCTGGATCACAGCACGCGCCAGCTGCTGAACGCCTGGCTGGCGGACTATGCGCGCAAGGAGCCGATCTATCGTATCGACCCGTCTATCGCTGCATTGATGGGTGAGGTGCAGGTGCAATCGGTTGCCATCCAGAACGGCCGGGTGGCGGTCACTTTCAACCAGAACATCGAACAGCTGGTGCCACCGGCGGCGGTGTCCGGCAGCTGAGCGAATGTTCTGTCTAGCCGCGCAGCCTTCGACCTGCCGGTGTCGCTCGTTCATCGCAAACCGCCGCCATCCGCCTGTGTGCGGCTGCGAAGGCGCGGATGCAAGGTGATTGCGGTTTCATCGGTGCGCTGGGTGTCGGGGTCGGGAAGCCACCGGACAACACCAGCGCGTGGTAGGCCTCGTACCTTGCCTGGTCTAGACAACCCTCCACCGCCACGCGCGCCCCAGCCGGGGTGATCGCAATCATTGATCCGAGCGCCAGCACCCGGCGCGATTCCCTCGACCTCGGCGCCCCAGGAGTTCCGGTCAGCGCTTGGGCTGCAGCATGGTGCCGGTACAGTTCTTTGAACCGCAGCGGCATTCCCAGATCTTCTTCAACCGCGGCGTGTGCCGTTCGCTCAAGGTGATGCCGTAGTTGTAGGTGAGCTCTTCGCCCGGCTTGATGGCGCGCTTGGCCTCGATGAAGATCTTGTCCTTGCGGCGGTCGTCGCCTTCTGCCTCTTCGATCACCGCTTCGCAATTGGGATTGCAGCTGTGGTTGATCCAGCGCGCCACGTTGCCTTCGTAGTTGGCGTCCAGCACGTAGTCGTCGCTGAGGGTGAACAGAAACGTGTGCCCGCTCTCCACATCGCCGGTGTCGTCGGCGTCCACCTCGGCATGCGTGCGCAGACGGCCCTTGTACTGGATGATGCGCTCGCCCTTGCGGAGCGCGGCGAGGGCGAACATGCCATTGCCGTGGATACGTGACTTGCGGGCGGCAACTTTGCGCGACATGTAAGGATCCGGTGATGGGGCCGCTCATTGTGACCGCAGCGCGCCCCACCGCCAAGCACAAGCGCGCCACCGCTCGCAACAGCTGCGGCTTGCCGGCGGCTGAACCGGGCAGTTGGCCGTCCCGCGCCCAAAAGAGTACAATTTCGGTCCGTTTTAGGATGGCAGCGATTTCCCATGTTGCGCGTCACCAAACTCACCGATTACGCCACCGTGGTGCTGACCGTGTTGGCCGCGCGCAGCGAGCAAGTGCTCAGTGCCAGCGAGCTGGCCGAGCAGGCCGGGCTTGAAGCGCCGACCGTGAGCAAGATCCTCAAGCCGTTGTCGCAGGCCGGCCTGGTCGAAGGTCTGCGCGGCGTGCATGGCGGCTACCGGCTGGCACGCGCCGCCAGCGACATCACCCTGGTGGAAATCGTCGAGGCAATGGAGGGCCCGCTGGCGATCACCGAATGCAGCCAGGACCACAGCCAGTGCGGCATCGCGCATACCTGCGGGGTGCGTTCCAACTGGCGCCTGATCAACGACGTGGTGGGCGATGCCCTGCGCCGCGTGACGCTGGCGCAGATGCTGCAGCCCCTTTCCCTCCCTGGCGACAGCCGCCGGCGTTCCATCGCCGCGCGCGTCGCGACCACCTGACCTGTAGGCAGCCCGATGGCCACCGAACTTGCTCCTCCGCAGAATGCACAGATCCTCGAACGGCTGGGCCGGCGCTACGACGCCGGCTTCGTCACCGAGATCGAATCCGATTCGCTCCCGCCCGGCCTGGACGAAGATGTCATCCGTGCGCTGTCGGCCAAGAAAGACGAGCCGCAGTGGATGACCGACTGGCGTCTGGAGGCCTACCGCCATTGGCTGAAAATGCCGATGCCGGAGTGGGCGAAGCTGCAGATCGCGCCGATCGATTTCCAGGCGCTGAGCTATTACTCCGCGCCCAAGGGCCCGAAGTACGCCTCGCTGGACGAGGTGCCCAAGGAGCTGCTCGATACCTACGACAAGCTCGGCGTGCCGCTGCACGAGCGGGCCAAGCTGGCGGGCGTGGCGGTGGATGCGGTGTTCGATTCGGTCTCGGTCGGCACCACGTTCCGCAAGGAGCTGGCCGAAAAGGGCGTGATCTTCTGCTCGATGTCCGAGGCCATCAAGGAGCACCCGGAGATCGTCAGGCAGTACCTGGGCAGCGTGGTGCCGGTGGGCGACAACTACTTTGCCGCCCTGAACTCGGCCGTATTTTCCGATGGCAGCTTCGTGTTCATTCCTGCGGGTGTGCGTTGCCCGATGGAGCTGAGTACCTACTTCCGCATCAACGCCGGCCATACCGGCCAGTTCGAGCGCACCTTGATCGTGTGCGAGGACAAGGCCTACGTCTCGTATCTGGAAGGCTGCACTGCGCCGATGCGCGATGAAAACCAGCTGCATGCCGCCGTGGTGGAGCTGGTGACGCTGGAAGATGCCGAAATCAAGTATTCGACCGTGCAGAACTGGTACCCGGGCGACGAGAACGGTGTTGGCGGCATCTACAACTTCGTCACCAAGCGTGCCGAATGCCGTGGTGCGCGCAGCAAGGTCACCTGGACACAGGTCGAAACCGGCTCGGCCATCACCTGGAAGTATCCCTCGTGCGTGCTGCTCGGCGACGACTCGGTGGGCGAATTCCATTCGGTAGCGCTCACCCACCACCGCCAGCAGGCCGACACCGGCACCAAGATGATTCACATCGGCAAGCGCACCAAGAGCAAGATCGTCAGCAAGGGCATCAGCGCCGGGCGCGGCCAGAACACCTACCGCGGCCTGGTCAAGGTGGACCGCAATGCCGATGGCGCGCGCAACTACACCCAGTGCGATTCGCTGTTGATCGGCAAGCAGTGCGGCGCGCATACCTTCCCCTATATCGAGGTGAAGAATCCGGGCGCCACTGTCGAGCACGAGGCCACCACCTCCAAGATCAGCGACAACCAGCTGTTCTATTGCCGCGCGCGTGGCATCAGCCAGGAAGATGCGGTGTCGCTGATCGTCGACGGCTTCTGCAAGCAGGTCTTCCGCGAACTGCCGATGGAGTTCGCCGTAGAAGCCAAGAAGCTGCTGGAAGTGTCGCTGGAAGGCAGCGTCGGCTGACACTCATTCCCTTCTCCCTTTGGGAGAAGGTGGCGCGCAGCGCCGGATGAGGGTACGAGCTAAGCCTCGTGCACCCAAATTCAGGAGCCGCTTCGCGCCGACCCTCACCCCAACCCCTCTCCCGGCGGGAGAGGGGCTACATAAGAATTCTGACGGACCATCAGCATGCTCAACATTCAAAATCTCCACGCCAGCATCGCCGGCAAAGACATCCTCAAGGGCCTGTCGCTGGATATCCAGCCCGGCCAGGTGCACGCCATCATGGGACCCAACGGCGCCGGCAAGTCCACGCTGGGCAATGTGCTGGCCGGGCGCGATGGCTATGAGGTCGGCGAAGGCAGCGTGCAGTTCGACGGCAAGGACCTGCTCGACCTGCCGCCGGAAGAACGCGCCGCTGCAGGCCTGTTCTTGGCCTTCCAGTACCCGGTGGAAATCCCCGGCGTCAACAACACCTATTTCCTGCGCGCCGCGCTCAATGCGCAGCGCAAGGCGCGCGGCGAAGACGAGCTGGATTCGATGCAGTTCCTTAAGCTGGTTCGGCAGAAACTGGCTGTGCTGCACTTGAAGGACGAGCTACTACACCGCGGCGTCAACGAAGGCTTCTCGGGTGGCGAAAAGAAACGCAACGAAATCTTCCAGCTGGCCGTGCTGGAGCCCAAGTTCGCCATCCTGGACGAGACCGACTCCGGCCTGGATATCGACGCACTCAAGAGCGTGGCCGACGGCGTCAATGCCTTGCGTTCGCCGGAGCGTTCGTTCCTGGTCATCACTCACTACCAGCGCCTGCTCGACTACATCAAGCCGGACGTGGTGCATGTGCTGGCCGAAGGCCGCATCGTGCAGAGTGGCGGCCCGGAGCTGGCGCTGGAGCTGGAAAAGCACGGTTACCACTTCCTGAAGGACCGCGTGGTGCCCGAGGTTGCCGCCTGATGAGCGCGCTGCTTGATTCCCTGGCGCACGGTTTCCGCGGCGATGACAGCCGCCGCGCCGAACTCGATGCTGCCCTGCAGAGCGGCCTGCCCGGCCCGCGTGCCGAGGCCTGGAAATACACCTCGCTGCGGCAGCTGGAGCGGCGCAGCTTCCAGCCCGCGCCGCTGGTGCCGACGCTGATCGACGCCGCCGCGCTGGATGTGATCCCCTCGCCGCGCCTGGTGTTCGTCAACGGGCGGCCGTCGCAGGCGCTGAGCGATCTGTCGACCTTGCCCGATGGCGTGCAGCTGGGCACCTTGTCCGCCTCGCTGGCCGCAGACGGCCAGGCGCAACAGCTGCTCGGCCGACGCTTCGAAGGCAGCGACGAGATCTTCGCCCGTCTCAATGCCGCACTCGCCGATGAAGGCGTGCTGGTGCAGGTGCAGGATGCTGCGCAGATCGCGCTGCCGTTGCATCTGGTCTTCGTCAGCGTGGCCGGCGAACACGACCTCGCCTGGCATCACCGACATCTGATCGAGCTGCGTGCCGGTGCGTCGTTGAACGTGGTCGAACATCACCTGCATATCGGCGATGCGGCGCACCTGGCCAACAGCTTGATGCACGTGCACTTGGCGCAGAACGCGGCGTTGTCGCATGCACGCGTGCAGGCCGACAGCGCGCAGGCGACCTCGTTGCTGCGCACCGATGCCGTGCTCGCGCGCGATGCACGCTACCAGCGCGTGGACCTGGAACTGGGCGCCGGCCTGTCGCGGCACGAGCTCAACGTGCGCCTGGAAGGCAGCAACGCCCGGCTCACCGCCAATGGCGTGCTGCTGGGCAATGGTCGCCGTCATGTCGACACGCGCCTGGGCATCGAACACATCGCCCGCGACACCGCCTGTGAGCTGGTATGGCGCGGCGTGGGTGCCGATCGCAGCCGCGTGGTCTTCCATGGCGGTATCCGCATCCGTCCCGGGGCCGACGGTACCGATGCGCGGCTGTCCAACAAGAACCTGCTGCTCTCGTCAAACGCTGAAATCGATACCCAGCCAGTGCTGGTGATCGATGCCGAAGAAGTCCAGGCCGCGCATGGCGCCACCGTCGGCCAACTCGACGACAACGCCTTGTTCTATCTGCGCTCGCGTGGCTTGCCGCAGGCGCAGGCGCAGCGTTTGCTAAGCGCCGCGTTCTGCCACGAACCGTTGCGGGTACTGCCGGACGCACTGACCGCAGTGCTGGCGCTGCAGCTGGACCGCGCCCTGAATTCGGCGGGCGTGGCATGAACATGCCGGCCGTTCCGCAGCACGCGGCACCCGACTGGAACCGCGTGCGCTCCGATTTCCCGCTACTCATGCGGCAGGTGCATGGCAAGCCGCTGATCTATTTCGACAATGCCAACACCGGGCAAAAGCCGCTCCAGGTGATTGCGGCCACCGACGCGTTCTATCGCCGGCAGAACGCTAATGTCAGCCGCGCAGTGCATGCGCTGGGAACCGAGGCAACCGATGCATTCGAAGGCGCGCGCAGCAAGCTGGCGCGCTTTCTCAACGTGCGCGCCGACGAGCTGGTGCTGTGCAGCGGCACCACGTTCGCGATCAACCTGGTGGCTTACTCGTGGGCACTGCCGCGGCTGGGCCCGGGTGATGTGATCCTGATCTCGCGCATGGAGCACCACGCCAACATCGTGCCGTGGCAGCTGGTGGCCCAGCGCACCGGCGCCAGCATCCGCGTGGCCGAGATCACGCCCGACGGCGCGCTGGATCTGGACGCACTGCGCAAGGCGATGACGCCCGAGGTCAAGCTGCTCGCCGTTACGCATGTGTCCAACGTATTGGGCACGGTGAACCCGGTGCGCGAGATCTGCCGCGACGCGCGCAAGCGCGGCATCGTCACCGTAGTGGACGGCTCGCAGGCGGCGCCGCACCGGCGTATCGACGTGGCCGCGATCGGCTGCGATTTCTACGCCATCACCGGCCACAAGATGTGCGGCCCCACCGGTACCGGTGCGCTATGGGCGCGCCGCGAACACCTGCAGGCGATGCCGCCGTTTTTAGGCGGCGGCGAGATGATCAAGGAAGTCAGCTTCGAGGGCACCGTGTTCAACGATGCCCCGCACAAGTTCGAAGCCGGCACGCCCAATATCGCCGGCTTCGTGGGCCTGGGTGCGGCGGTGGACTATCTGGAGACGCTCGGTCTTGCGCATGTGGAAGCCCGCGAGGCGGAACTGCTGGCGCACTTCACCGAGGAGCTGCAGCGCATCGACGGCCTGCGCCTCTTCGGCACCACGCCCGACAAGGCAGCGGTGGTGTCGTTCCTGGTCGAAGGCGCCCACGCGCACGACCTGGCCACCCTGCTCGACCTGGAAGGCGTGGCCATCCGCTCCGGCCAGCATTGTGCGCACCCGCTGCTGCAGTACTACGACGTGGCCGCCACCTGTCGCGCCTCGCTGGCGTTCTACAACACCCATGACGAGATCGAGCGGTTCGTTGCGGCGTTGCTGAAGGTGCGTCGACTACTGGGTTGATTGGAATAGGGAATCGGGAATGGGGAATCGAGAGCGGCTCTACCGAAGACCTGGGACGTTCTATGCATGGAACATGGCTCATCGAGCAGCGCAACGCTTTTCCCGATTCCCGATTCCCGATTCCCGATTCCCGATT
>NZ_MDED01000023.1:0-62908 GCF_002939885.1 Xanthomonas cucurbitae | reverse complement strand
TTCCCGATTCCCGATTCCCGATTCCCGATTCCCGATTCCCGATTCCCGATTCCCGATTCCCGCTAAACTGCCGCACATGCAGACCACCACCTTCCGCACCGCCACCGTCGAAGACATCGACGCCCTTGTCCAGCTGGTGACCTCGGCCTATCGCGGCGACAGCAGCCGTGTCGGCTGGACCACCGAGGCCGATCTCCTCGATGGCGCGCGTATCGATCCGGCCGTGCTGCGCCAGGACATCCTGCGCGAGCGCAGCCTGGTGCTGCTGGTCGAACAGGACGGGCGCCTGCTGGCCTGCGCGCACATCGCCGCCGACGACGACGCTGGCTACTTCGGCATGTTCGCGGTCGAGCCAACGCTGCAGGGCAGCGGGCTGGGCAAGACGTTGCTGGCTTACGCCGAGCGTCTGGTGGCCAGCGAGTGGGAATTGCCGCTGATCCGCATGACCGTGATCGATGTGCGACATGAGCTCATCGCCTTCTACGAACGTCGCGGCTACCGCCGTACCGGCGTGTTCAAACCTTTCCCGTATGGCGACGAACGCTTCGGCATGCCGCTACGCGAGGACCTGCGCTTCGAAGTGCTGGAAAAACAGCTCGGACACACCACGCCATGAGCCAGACCTGGACCTTCGTCTGTGCCAGCGCGGCCCTGTTGCCTGGCGAATTGCAGACCGTCTGGGATGAGGTGACCGACGCACCGATCGTGGTGTTCAATCTGGAGGGCGAGCTCTACGCCCTGGAAGACCGCTGCACCCACGAAGACTACGCGTTGTCGCCCGGCAACTTCGACCCGGTGGCGGGCAGCATCGAATGCCAGCTGCATGGCGCACGCTTCGACATCCGCGATGGCCGCCCGCTGTGCGCCCCTGCCTACACCGCCGTGCCCAGGTTCCCGGTCAAGCGCGAACACGACGGTATCTGGACCCGGGACGATCGCTGAGCAGGTTGCCGGCGCATCCCAGCGCCTGTTGAACCTGTACCCTGCCGCGTCAGCATCTGGGTGCCATCGACGCTGCCTCCCATCTGCGCCGCACACGCCCTGCCCGCTGACAGGATTGCGAAGAAGAATGATTTTCATTTAATATCACACTTTCTTTAGGCCTTCTTCACCCGGCCTTTCAGCGACCCCATGCGCCTGCGTCCACCCGGTCCCGCTCCATCGCCCTGCCTGCGCTTCACGGCGTCCGTCCCTGGCGGCGTGCCTGCGGGACGGCGGCGACGCATCGCCTCAGGCTAGCCAGCGCGTCATCCGTATCGTCCTTCGCTCCGTGCCGCCGCCAGGCCGGACACCGTTTCCTTCTTCGAGACCTCTCATGACTCCCAGGATTTCACCGCTCGCCTCGGCCGTACTGTTGACACTGTCTGCACCTGCACTGGCCCAGCCCGGCGATGCCCCGGCTCCTCCCGGCGCGGTGGACCTGGATGCGATCCGGGTACAGCAGGAGCGCGCACAGAAGCCGTCTTCGCCCAAGTACACCGAGGCGCTGCGCGACACCCCGCAGACGATTACCGTGGTCACCAAGCAGACCATGGACCAGCAGAACCTGCTGTCCCTGCGCGATGTGCTCAGCACCCTGCCCGGCATCACCTTCGGTGCCGGCGAAGGCGGCGGCGGGTATGGCGACAACATCAACCTGCGCGGCTTCACCGCCAGCAGCGACATCACCACCGATGGCGTACGCGACAGCGCGCAATACAGCCGCAGCGACACCTTCAACCTGGAGGCGGTGGAACTCATCAACGGCGCCAATTCAGCCATGTCCGGCGCCGGTTCGGTGGGCGGCAACATCAACCTGGTGACCAAGACCGCCGGCCAGGGCGATTTCACCAACGTGCTGATCGGTGGCGGCAGCGACCGCTATGGCCGCCTCGCCGTCGACAGCAACTACGACTTCGACAATGGCACTGCGGTGCGCCTGAATGCCATGGGCCACACCCAGGACGTGCCCGGCCGCGACGAGGAATTCCGTCATCGCTGGGGCTTTGCGCCATCGGTGGCGTTCGGCCTGGGCTCGGACACGCGTTTCACCCTGAGCTATCTGCACCAGCACGACAACAACCTGCCGCAGTACGGCGTGCCGTTCGCACTCAGCCCGTTCAACGATGGCCCGCTGCCGGGCGTGGATGCGGAAACCTATTTCGGCTACCGCAACACCTCGCGCCAGGAAATCGACGTGGACATGCTGACCGGCGTGCTGGACATGGACTTCGGCGACACCGTCAAGCTGCGTAGCCTGGCGCGTCTGCAGCGGGTGGATCAGTCGCTCAATGCCACCGCGCTGCAGGGCACCTGGTGCCTGCCCAACGGCACCGACCCCTACACCGGGCGCGCCTGCGTCGGCCAGCCGCCGGCCACCTGGAATCCCAGCAGCGGCCCGCGCGGGCTGGTGCGCAATACCGAGAACTTCATCGCCCACAGCCAGACCGACCTGACCGCCACGCTGCAGACCGGCGCCATCGAACACCGCCTGGTCGCCGGCGTGGCGATCAGCAAGGAAGATTTCGAGCTGGACAGCGGCACCACCTTCCGCAATGCCGACGGCTCCGCCACCGGCATCACCTTCCCGCTGCAGTCCTTCGACAACCCGTACAACATCTGGACCGGCCCGCAGAACTTCGTCCGCACCGGCCACAGCAAAGGCAGCCTGACCAATCAGGCCATCTATCTGTTCGACACGCTGCAGTTCAACGAGCAGTGGCTGCTCAATGTCGGCGGCCGCTACGAACACAACGAAGGTGCCAGCACCACGTACAACGTCAATGCGGCCGGCAACATCACCGGGGTTGCCGCCGGCTTCCCGGCCGACAGCGACGAGGAGCTGTTCTCCTACCGCGCCGGTCTGGTGTTCAAGCCTGCGGACAACGCCAGCGTGTATCTGTCGTATGCCAACAGCAAGACCCCGTCCAAGGCCTCGGTCAACGGCTCATGCACGCCGATCGCCACCGCCACTGTCGGCGCCAACTGCAACGTCGCGCCGGAAACGGCGGTCAACATCGAACTGGGCGGCAAGTGGGACGTACTGGATGAGCGCCTGGCGCTGACGGCGGCAGTGTTCCGCAACGAGCGCGAAAACTTCAAGGTCAACAGCGGCGACCCGTTGATTCCCGAGCAGGTGTTGGACGGCAAGGCGCGCGTGGACGGCATCGCGCTGGGCGCGGCCGGCTATCTGACCGACCGTTGGTCGATCTTCGCCAACTACACCTTCCTGGACAGCGAAGTGCTGCGAAGCGTGTCCAACCGCACCGCCAGCCTCACCGGCGACCCGGTGGCCGGACGCGACCTGGTGCAGACACCGCGCAATGCTGGCAATGTCTGGACCACCTACACGCTGGACCGCTGGACCTTCGGCTACGGCATCACCTACCAGGGCGGCTTCTACGCGAACAATGCCTCGGCCGCGGCCTACCGCAAGACCGACGATTACTGGGTGCACCGCGCCATGCTCGGCCTGCGCGTCAACGACTGGCTCAGCCTGCAGTTGAACGTCAACAACCTGCTCGACAAGGAGTACTACACCAGCGTGCGCAACAACCTCACCGTCAACGCCGCAGGCACCGTCACCGCCGGCAACGGCTGGGCGTTGCCGGGCGAGGGCCGCTCGGCGGTATTGAACGCCACCTTCAGCTTCTGACCTTGCGAAGCGCCATCCGCCCCGCGCGGATGGCGTGGAGACCACCGCATGCTGTTGCCCATTCCCGATGTCCTGGATGCCGCGCAACTGGGCGCCCTGCGCGCACGGCTGGACGCGGCCGATTGGGCCGATGGCCGCATCACCGCCGGCCACCAGTCGGCCCAGGCCAAGGACAACGCGCAGTTGCCCGAAGGCAGCGCCATCGCGCGCGAGGCCAGCGCGCTGGTGCTGGAAGCGCTGTCACGCAGCAGCACCTTCTTCTCTGCGGTGCTGCCACGCCGGATCTATCCGCCGCTATTCAATCGCTACAGCGGCGGGCAGTCGTTCGGGTATCACGTAGACAACGCGGTGCGCTACGACCGCAGCCATGGCGGCGCCGAGCCGATGCGCACCGATGTCTCCGGTACGCTGTTTCTCAGCGAGCCGGGCAGCTACGACGGTGGCGAACTGGTGATCGAAGACACCTACGGCACGCAGTCGGTCAAGCTGCCGGCCGGGCATCTGGTGATCTATCCCGGCACCAGCCTGCACAAGGTCAATCCGGTCACCCGCGGCACGCGCCTGGCGGCGTTCTTCTGGACCCAGAGCATGCTGCGCGACGCAGCGCAGCGCCGGCTACTGTTTGAACTGGATGTTTCGATTCGGCGGCTGACGCAAGACACGCCCGGCCATCCGGCGCTGATCCAGCTCACCGGCGTGTATCACAACCTGCTGCGGCAATGGGCCGATGTCTGAGCCCGTGTTGGACCCGGCACAGCCCGAGCAGGCCATTGCATCGCTGCGCAAGGCCGCCGCCGGCCAGGACAGCGACGCACAGCTCCTGCTGGCGCAACTGTATGCCGAAGGGCGCGGCATCGCGCGCGATCCGGCTGCGGCGATGCTGTGGTACGAAGTGGCGGCCAATGCCGGGCATCCGCAGGCCATGAACCAACTCGGCCGCTGCCACGAACTGGGCTTCGGCACCCCGGTCAACGACGACTTGGCCGCGCTATGGTATCGCCGCGCCGCCGACCATGGCCTGGACTGGGGCATGTACAACCTGGCGCATCTGTACGCCTCCGGGCGCTCGGTCGCGCAGGACCAGGCGCAGGCGCTGGCGCTGTATCGCCAGGCCGCCGAACGCGGGCATGCCAAGTCGATGAACTTCCTGGCGCGCTATCTCGACCAGGGCCTGGCCTGCACTGCCGACCCACATGCCGCGCGCGACTGGTATCGCCGGTCTGCCGAGGCCGGCGACTTCCGCGGCCAGGCCAGCTACGCCACCTTTCTGGCCGATGCGGGCGCGCTCGATCAAGCCGAGCAGTGGATGCGCCGCGCCATCGCCGGTGGGCATGCCGGCTTCCTGCATCAACTCACCGCGCTGCTCGGCAATGCGCCGCAGCCGCGCCTGCGCGCATTGCTCGGCGAAGTGGCTGCGCGGCAAGCGCAACTGCAAGCACCAGCCGCCACGGACCCGGCCTGAGCACGGCATGTCGCCCTCCAACGCCACCACCGCCAGTGCCCAACAACGCCGTGGATTCTGGCTGCGCATGCTGCACCAATGGCACTGGATCAGCTCGGCGCTGTGCCTGATCGGCATGCTGCTGTTTACGATCACCGGGCTGACCTTGAATCACGCCGCACGCATCGAAGCCAGCCCATCGACGCAACAGCGCACGCTCACCCTGCCGCCCGCGTTGCTCAAGACCCTGGGCGAACGCCAGCAAGGCGATGCGCCGCTGCCACCCCGCGTGGCGCAGTGGCTTGGGCGCGAACTGGATATCGGCATCGGCGCGCACAACGGCGAGTGGTCGCCCGACGAGGTGTATGTGGCGCTGCCGCGGCCCGGCGGCGACGCCTGGCTGAGCCTGGACCGCGCCACTGGCGCGGTCGACTATGAGCGCACCTCGCGCGGCTGGGTCGCCTACGTCAACGACCTGCACAAGGGCCGCAATACCGGGCCGGCCTGGGGCTGGTTCATCGACGTGTTCGCCATCGCCTGCCTGGTGTTCTGCATCACCGGCCTGTTCCTGCTGCACCTGCATGCGCGCCAGCGCCGCATGACCTGGCCGCTGGTCGGCCTGGGCCTGCTGATCCCGCTGCTGCTTGCCCTGTTGTTGATCCACTGACCCTTTCCTCGGAGACGACCATGCGCGCCACCCTGACCATCGCCCTGAGCGGCCTGCTCGCCATGCCGGCGTATGCGGCCACGCTCGATATCAATGTCGAAATCCCCAAGCTCAACGTCGCCGAATACCACCGCCCGTACGTGGCGATCTGGCTGGAAGGCGCGGACCAGAAGGTCGCCGCCAACCTGGCGGTCTGGTATCAGTCCAAGGACACCGCCGAGGGCCACGGCACCAAGTGGTTGCCAGACCTGCGCCAGTGGTGGCGCAAGAGTGGCCGCACGCTGGAGGTGCCGGTCGATGGCGTCACCGGCCCGACCCGCCCGGCTGGCGCGCATGCGCTCTCTTTCAACGACACCAAGGGCGCATTGAAGTCGCTGCCGGCCGGCCAGTACACGCTGGTGGTGGAGGCCGCGCGCGAGGTCGGCGGCCGCGAACTGGTCAAAGTGCCCTTCACCTGGCCGGCAACGGCGGCGCAGAGCGCCAAAGCCAGCGGCAGCAGCGAACTGGGTGCGATCAGCCTCACTGCCAAGCCTTGATGCAGGGCGTCGGCATGGGGCGCAGGCCGCTGTCCTCAGTCTCCGGCCGACCCAAGCCGCCGTCGCCCAACCGTATCGTCGCTTGCAGGTTTTATCTCCACGCCTCCGCCCAGCGCAGCGACTTGCGCTGACCAGACACGCGACCCACCGTCTTCCATGCCCTCAAGGAGTTGTCATGCAACGCTCTCTCGTCCTGACCGCCCTGCTCGCCGCACTGCCGGCTACCGCGCTTGCGCACAAGGCCTGGCTGCTGCCCTCGCAGACCGTCATTGCCGGCGAAGCGCCGTGGATCACCGTCGATGCGGCGGTCTCCAACGACCTGTTCTATTTCAACCATGTGCCGCTGCGGCTGGATAACCTGAGCATCACCGCGCCCGACGGCAGCGCGCTCAAGCCGGACAACCCGGCCACCGGCAAGTACCGCAGCGTGTTCGACCTGCAGCTCACCCAGCCCGGCACCTACAAGCTCAGCATCGTCAATGCCGGCCTGTTTGCCAGCTGGAAGGAAGACGGCAAGCCCAAGCGCTGGCGCGGCAACGAAGCCAGCTTCGCCACCGAGGTGCCGAAGAAAGCACAGGACCTGCAGGTTTCGCAGTCGCTCAGCCGCGTGGAAACCTTCGTCACCCGTGGCGCGCCGACCACCACCGCGTTCAAACCCAGCGGCAAGGGCATCGAGCTGGTGCCGATCACCCATCCCAACGACCTGGTCGCCGGCGAAGCGGCGCACTTCACCCTGCAACTGGATGGCAAGCCGGCCGCCGGGCTGGAGATCGAGATCGTGCGCGGCGGCACCCGTTATCGCGATGCGCAGAACGAGATCAAGCTCAAAACCGATGCCAAGGGCGGCTTCAGCGTGACCTGGCCGGAACCCGGCATGTACTGGCTGGAAACCAGCAGCGAAGACAGCAAGACCTCGCTGCCGCAGGCCAAGCAGCGTCGCCTGGGCTATGTAGCAACACTGGAAGTACTGCCGCAGTAAGAGTGACCAACCAAGCTGCTGCGCATCCGCCAGGCGGGCGCGGCCGGTGCCCGGAAGCGGCATGGATCCTGCGTCCACGCCGATTACGCGTGCGCCGTCCACATCCACCTGACGACTGCTCGCTACGGTTTATCCGCCACTCCTTCCAACGGGCACCACCGCTTGCGTGCGATGGCGATGCCGCAGCGGACGCTCTGCAGTGCCCGCTGCCGTGGCCAGTTGCCTCGATGAGGCCGGGTCTGCGTTCGTCGGGCGGTGGCGGTGAACGCGGCAATCGTCTGCAAGCGGATGCAACCGGCCGCCCCGCGCGTCACCATGGCGTTCCTGCCCCATTGCCCACCGGTCCACGCATGACTTCAACCGCTTCCGCAAACGCCACGCTGGCTACCCTGGGCGGCCGCAGCATGGGCACCACCTGGAGCGTCAAACTGGTGGTGCCGCCCGCACGCGACCTGCATCCGCTGCATGCCGGCATCCAGGCGGCGCTCGACCGCGTGGTCGCGCAGATGAGCACCTGGGAAGCGGGCTCGGACATCAGCCGCTATAACGCTGCGCCAGCCGGCCACTGGCAGGCCCTGCCCGAGGAGTTCCACACCGTCCTGCAGACCGCCTTGCAAATCGCACAGGCCAGCGGAGGGGCGTTCGACCCCACCGTTGGGCCGATGGTCGAGCTGTGGGGGTTCGGTGCCGCCCCCGGCCGGCACCAGGTGCCCTCTTCCGAACAGATCGCACTGGCCAGCCTGCGTTGTGGATGGCAGCGCGTGGAGCTGGTGCGCGGGCGCGTGCTGCAAGCGGGAGCGGTAGCGCTGGATCTGTCTGCCATTGCCAAGGGCTACGGCGTGGATTGCGTCCACCACACCTTGCTGCAGGCTGGCGTCGCCAGCGCCTTGATCGAGGTCGGCGGCGAGCTGTTCGGCTATGGACGCAAACCCGATGGCAGCGCCTGGCACGTGCTGGTCGAATCGGCGGCCGACGAAGACGCCGGTGCGGCGTTGCCGGCGCGCGTGCTGGTGCTGGACGGGTTGGCGGTGGCCACTTCGGGCGACCGCTGGCACCGCTTCGATGCCGGCGGCACGCGCTACGCGCACACCATCGATCCGCGCACCGGTGCGCCGGTGCCGCATGCCCCGGCGGCGGTGACGGTACTGGCCGCCGACGCCATGCATGCCGACGCCTGGGCCACCGCAATGACCGTCCTCGGCCCCGAGGCCGGGCTTGCCCACGCCCGCATCGCCGAGCTGGCAGTGCGCTTCCTGGCGCGTCAGGGCGGTGCACTGCACGAATCCATGAGCCCTGCCTTCGAACGTCACCTGGCCGACGCATGACCAGCCCAGCTCCACGGCTCTGGCTGGGCAATGGCGTACTGCTGCTGGCCTTGGCCGCACTTGCCGGCTGGCTGGGCAGCCTGCACGCCGGCACCTGGTGGAGTGCGCCGGCACCAGCGCGCTGGCAGTGGGCCGGTGCCGCAGTGGCCCTGTACGCGGTGCTCTGCGGCGTGGCCTGGGCGCATCATCGCAGGCAGCACAGCGCCAACGCTGACGACTGCGGCGTCCTGATCGTCTGGGCGAGCCAGACCGGATTCGCCCGCGAACTGGCCGAGCGCTGTGAAGCCGCCCTGCAAGGTGCAGGCGTCGCTGCCTGTGCACTGCCGCTGGAGGAAGTGGATGCCGATCGACTCGCGCGCGTGCCGCAGTTGCTGTGCATCCTCAGCACCAGCGGCGAAGGCGATGCGCCCGACCACGCGCAGGCCGTGGAGCGCGACTGGCTGGCCCGCGACAGCCAGGACCTGGCCGCCGTACGGTACGCAGTGCTGGCACTGGGCGATCGTCGCTACACGCAGTTCTGCGCCTTCGGCCGACGCATCGACAGCTGGCTGCAGGCACGCGGCGCCAGCGCGCTGTTCGAGCGCATCGATGTGGACAACGCCGATCCACGCGCGTTGCAGCGATGGCAGGACCACCTGACCGTGCTGGCACCGGCACTCGCCTCGCAGGCGACGTGCAGCGTGCCGAGCGTCGGCACCTGGCGACTTCGCGAACGCCGTCACGTCAACCCGGGCAGCGCCGGGGCGCCCATCCAGCGGCTTCGGCTCACCCCCCACGATGGCCCGCTGCCGCAGTGGACTGCAGGCGATATCGCCGAGATCGTCCCGCAAAATCCGCCAGACCTGGTGGAGGCCTGGCTACGCCGGCACCAGCTGGACGGGGCACGCCTGATCGACGATCGCGCGTTGCGCGACTGGCTGGCCAGCGCACGACTCCCCGCCGACGGCGATGTGGCCAGCGGCGAGGCCGTCGCCAGCACCATCGACGCGCATGCGCTGGTCCGCAGCCTGGTGGCGCTACCGCATCGCGACTACTCGCTGGCGTCGATTCCGCAGCAGGGCCATGTCGAACTGCTGGTTCGCGAACACCGGCATGCCGATGGTGGGCTTGGCCTGGGCAGCGGCTGGCTCTGCACACATGCGCCATTGCATGCGCCGATCGCGCTGCGCATCCGCCGCAATCCCGGCTTCCATCCGCCGACACCGGATCGGCCGATGGTGCTGATCGGCAACGGCACCGGCATTGCCGGCCTGCGCGCACATCTGTGCGCACGCATTGCCGCCGGTGCGCACGACAACTGGCTGGTGTTTGGCGAACGCAACGCCGCGCACGACGCGCTGTACGCCGACGAACTGAGGCAATGGCAGCAGGACGGCCATATCGCGCGGCTGGACCTGGTGTACTCGCGCGACAGGGATCCAGCGCTACGCTACGTGCAACACGCGCTGGCCGCGGCCGCCGACACCCTGCGGCGCTGGATCGACCGAGGCGCCTGCCTCTATCTGTGCGGCAGCCTGCGCGGCATGGCTCCGGAGGTGGACAGGACGCTGGACCGCATTCTGGGCCCCGATGTCAGGCTGCAACTGCTGCGCAGCGGCCGGTATCGCCGCGATGTGTACTGAGCGCGGCTGAGGGCGCGTAGCGAACCGTCGTCGGGTGGGTGTGGACGGTGCGCTCAGAACCGGAGTATACGAGTGATACATGCCGATGCCGGGCACCGGCCACGCCCGCCTGACCACCGCACACAGGCAACGATAAAGGCAACCCATGCGACCGAGGCCGGCCTACGCCGGCAATGTTCCCGGATGCATCGGCGTTGTCTTGCCGCAGCGAGGTGCCGCCGGTAGCTCAGGCGAGCTGGCTCACCCGTATCGCCAGCAGCTCGCCGCCGCCATCGAGCAGGTATCGGGTGCGCGTGGATGCGCTCAGCCAGGCCGTGTCTCCGGCAGCCAGCGGCGGCAGCCCGCTATCGCGTCCGAAGCTGGCCTGCCCGGCTAGCAGATGGATGGCCCAGGCACTGTCCCGATCTGCAAAGAACATCATGCTGCCGACCAACGGCCGGTGCAGGAGCTCGGCCCGCAGCAGGTCGCGCCGCCACATCAGGTTGAAATCCTGTGTCGGGCCATCCAGCAGCGTGGCGCGCACCGTGTCTTCCCCGGCAAAACGCACCCGCTGATACGGCGGCAGCAATTCGACCCGGCGATCGCTGCCTGCTGCGCAAGCCGGCGCCGGGATGGCATGGCCAGCCGGATCCAGTGGGGCGCCGTCTTGCAGGCCGCCACCCTCACTGCCGGCAGCAGCGCCGAAGTCCAGGCGCATTCCGTTGCCCCGCAGCAGCACCAGTTCACGATCGACGTCCGGGAATGCGGAAAACGCGGCGTTCTGCTCGATCTCGGCGATCGACAGGCGCAACGCCCAGCGTTGCGCGTCGCCGAGTCGCAGGATTTCGCGGGTCCAACCCAATCGATTGCGCCAGCGCTCGCGGTGATATTCGATGGCCGGAATCACCCGGCTGCTCAGGTCTGTCAGCTGCATCGACACATTGTGCCTCAGCCGCAGCGCGCCACGCCGACATGCTGGCGTGCTGGCGTTGCGTCATCAGGGGCAGCCACTGCGTCACTGCCCGATGCATCAGGTCTCATCGCCACGGCATGCGACCCGTGGACACCGCTGTGCGGCGCATGCCGCGCCGGGCACGCTGCCACGCGACAGCAACAAGCGACAAGCGACAGTAACGTGCGCCAGGCGGCGCGAGGGGTGCATCGCTCGCCGCACGCAGTCGCGTCCGCTCGGATTCGGCCGAGCCAGGCCAGAGCAAGCCCGGCACCGCGCCTGCCAGACGCGCATGCCACAAACGAAAAACGCCCGGCTGCACGTCCAAGTGCAACACCGGGCGATTCCACGTCCTTGTCGGCTTCCAGCCATCCCCCGGACATCCTGTCCAGTTAGGTTGCGGCCACGCATCCTCGCGTCGAACCGTATCCCGGATCCGTTCCCCTCAACGCCGTCCCACCGGTTTCACCGCCGCCCCCTTGGCAGCCTTCTTGGCGGGCGCCATCGTGGCCCCCACTTCGATCAGGTCGCGATTCCGTTCGACCGTCTTGAGTCCGATGCCCTTGACCAGCGCCAGTTCCTCGGCGCTTTTGAAGGGACCGTTTGCCTGACGGTGCTCGACGATCGCCTCGGCTTTTGATCGCCCGACGTTCAGCAGCACCTTGTCCAATTCCTCAGCAGACGCGGTATTGATGTCCACCCTCTCCAGCGCGTACGCATTCGAGGACAGCAGCAATGCCAGCAGCAGGGACTTCAGGACTACGGTAAATGACTTCATTGCAACGCTCCTTGTGGCTTGGGTGATGGTTCCTGGCCGGCATTCTTGCCAGCGGAGCCAGTGTCCCGCGCCACATGCAGCCATCCTATCGCCGGCCGACTCTCCGAACAGCCGGTGAACTGCGCGCCGCCTTGTAGGAAAATTCCTACCCAGACGGCGGGCGTAGAATGTGCCATCACGTCTGCATTCGGAGCCTTCATGGACAGCGCCAAGATCGACCAGCTCGTCAGTGACACCTGGGACCGCGAAATCGTCCCGCAGCTGGTCGATTACATCCGTATCCCCAACAAGTCGCCAATGTTCGACGCCGACTGGGTGGCCAACGGCTACATGGAGCAGGCCGTGGGCCTGATGGAACGCTGGGCGCGCGCGCAGGCGATCGACGGCATGCAGGTCGAGGTGGTGCGCCTGCAAGGCCGCACGCCGTTGATCTTCATCGAGATTCCGGCCACTGGCACCGAGTCCGGCGACGACACCGTGCTGCTCTACGGCCACCTGGACAAGCAACCGGAAATGACCGGCTGGGATGCCGACCTTGGCCCCTGGGAGCCGGTGTTGCGCGAGGACAGGTTGTACGGCCGCGGTGGCGCCGACGACGGCTACGCGATCTTCGGGTCGCTGGCGGCGATCCTGGCGCTGCGTACCCAGGGCCTGCCGCATGCGCGCTGCGTGGTGCTGATCGAGGCCTGCGAAGAGTCCGGCAGCTACGATCTGCCCGCCTATGTGGATCATCTGGCCCAGCGCATCGGCAAGCCGTCGCTGGTGGTCTGCCTGGATTCGGGTTGCGGCAACTATGAGCAGCTGTGGTGCACCACCTCCTTGCGCGGCCTGACCGGCGGCAACCTCAGCGTGAAGGTGCTGGAGGAAGGCGTGCATTCCGGCGATGCCTCCGGCGTGGTGCCGTCCAGTTTCCGCCTGCTGCGCCAGCTGCTGTCGCGCATCGAAGACGCAACCACCGGCCGCATCCTGCTGGACGGCCTGCATGTGGAAGTGCCCGCTGAGCGGCTGACCCAGGCCAGGGCCGCTGCGGCCACGCTGGATACCGCGATCTTCGACAAGTTCCCGATGGTCGATGGCCTGGCGCCGATGCACGAGGATCTGACCGAGCTGGTGTTGAACCGGACCTGGCGCCCGGCGCTGTCGGTCACCGGGGTGGACGGCATGCCGCCGCTGGCCTCGGCCGGCAACGTGCTGCGCCCGCATACCGCGGTGAAGCTCTCGCTGCGGTTGCCGCCGACCGCCGACGGCAAGGCCTGTGGCGAACTGCTCAAGGCCGCCCTGCTGCGCGACCCGCCCAATGGCGCGCAGGTGAGCCTGGAGCTGGAAAAAGCCTCCTCCGGGTGGAATGCGCCGGAGATGGCGCCGTGGCTGGCTAAAGCCATCGACGATGCCAGCCAGGTGTTCTTCGCCAAGCCGGCGATGTACATGGGCGAAGGCGGCTCGATCCCGTTCATGGGCATGCTCGGCGAGAAGTTCCCGGGCGCGCAATTCATGATTACCGGCGTGCTGGGGCCGCATTCCAATGCACATGGGCCGAACGAGTTCCTGCACATCCCGATGGGCAAGCGGGTGACGGCCTGCGTGTCGAAGGTGATCGCCGAACATCACGCCGCCTGCCTGCGTGGGGAAACCAGCGGCTCGCCGGTGGCTGCCGATAGCGGCACCCGGCATGGTGGGCACGGCTGCTGCTGAGTCCTGGGATTGGCCCTTGCATGCGGTTGGGTGACAAGGTCATCGGACGGGCGGCGGTGTTCGGGGTCTGGGTGAGAGGCTGTCGATTGGGATTGCCTGATGATCCTCTCCTCGCCCCAACCCGTCTCCCGGCGGGAGAGGGGCTTTTTGTTGGTGCTGCGCTTCTTCCGTGCGGACCTCGCTGACTTCTCGCGGCTCGCGCCACCACGTTGCGGCTCATGCTCCACCAAGCCGCCGGCGTTGTGCGCGCAGCGCGAGTGGACAGCATCCGAGATGCTAGTCTGCCGATCCCGTTCGCTCTGGTGCTGCAATGAACACAGTGTTTGGTAGCGACAGCTGGCTCTACATCCTGCTGGTCGGGTTCGTGGTCGGGTTGCTGGCGCGCTTCATCACCCCGGGAACGCAGCGCCTGGGCTGTCTGCTGACCATCGTGCTGGGCATTGCCGGTGCGGTGGTGGCGAGCTGGTTCGGGCGCTACATGGGCTGGTACCGCCCGGGCGAGCCGGCCGGATTCCTGGGCGCGGTGCTCGGCGCCATCGCCATTCTCGCGCTGCTGCGGCTGTTCAGCGGCAGCAAGCGCTGAGCGCTGCCTCCATCACCTCACGAGACAGCCACCACAGATGACGTCTTCCCCTTCAGACACCGCGCGCGACGCGCTTCGCCTGCAGTGGGCGCGCCATGCGCTCGACGATCCGCACGCCACCTTGCAACGCGCCTCGGTCGATGCGGGATTCCGCAGCTATTGGCGCACCAACGGACACGGTGCGCAGCGCATCCTGATGGATGCGCCGCCGCAGCTGGAAAACGTGGCGCCGTGGTTGCGGATGCAGGCGCTGCTGGGCGTGCATGGCGTGCGCGTGCCGCAGGTAGTTGCGCAGGATCTGCAGACCGGCTTCCTGTTGCTGGAGGACCTTGGGGTACCAACCCTGGCTCAGGTGCTGACCGAGGCCAATGCCGACGCGTTGCTGGACGGTGCGGTTGCGCAACTGCTGTTGCTGCAGGCGATCCCGCCGCCTGCCGATAGCGGCAGCTTCGGCGAGGCCCTGCTGCAGCGCGATGCCGGATTGTTCGAGGAATGGTTCCTTGGCAAACATCTGGGCGTGCAGCTGGACTGCGCACATGCCGAGCAGTTGCAGCTGGTGCAACGCCGCTTGATGGACAACGCGCTGGCACAGCCGCAGGTGTTCACCCATCGCGATTTCATGCCGCGCAACCTGATGCCTGTACCCGATGGCCCGGCGGTGCTGGATTTCCAGGATTGCGTGATCGGCCCGATCGCCTACGACCCGATCAGCCTGTTCAAGGACACCTCGGTGAGCTGGCCGATCGCCCGCGTGGACGGCTGGCTGGCGCGCTACCACGCGCGCGCTAGTGCGGCAGGCTTGCCGGTTCCGCCGCTGGCGCAGTTCCTGCGCGATGCGGACTGGATGGGCGTGCAACGGCATCTGAAGAATCTGGGCATCTTCTCGCGCCTGAGCCATCGCGATGGCAAGCACTGGTATCTGGACAACGTACCGCACTTCATCGCCTATCTGGACGAGGTGCTGCCGCGCTACGCGGAGCTGGCGCCGTTGATCGATGTGCTGGAACAGGTCGTCAAGCCTGCCCTGGCCGCGCACACCGCGCAGGCCACGCCATGAAGGCGCTGATCTTTGCCGCAGGCTTGGGCGAGCGGATGCGTCCGCTGACCGAGCGCACGCCCAAGCCGTTGCTGGCGGTCGGCGACACTCCCCTGATCGTCTGGCATCTGCGCAAACTCGCCGCGCTGGGCGTGGACGAGGTGGTGGTCAATACCTCCTGGCTGGCCGAGCAGTTTCCGCAGGTCTTGGGAGACGGCAGTACGCTCGGCCTGCGCCTGCACTATTCCTTCGAGGGCGCTGCACCGTTGGAGACTGGCGGCGGCATGCTGCATGCGTTGCCGCTGCTGGGCGATGCGCCGTTCCTGCTGGTCAACGGCGATATCTGGAGCGACTTCGACTTTGCGCGCCTGTCGCGCGCACCGGCCGGGCTGGCGCAGTTGGTGCTGGTCGACAAGCCTGCCTATGCGGCCCACGCCGACTTCGCCCTACAGGCCGACGGCAAAGTACGTGCGGATCTGCCTGCCACCCACACGTACGCCGGTATTGGAGTGTTCCGGCCGGCACTGCTGCACGACTGGCAATCCGTGATCGGGCCATTGCCTGAGCAGGCCGGCGCGACGCCGCGGTTTGCGCTGGCGCCCATCCTGCGCGCGCAGATGGCGGCAGGCTTGATCGATGGCATCCTCCATTCCGGACGCTGGACCGATGTCGGCACGCCGCAGCGGCTGGCGGAACTGGATGCGCAGTTACTGCGTGACCGCGGCTGATCGCAACCACGCTGCTGCAACGCCGGCCGCGCACCGTGCATTGCTTGAATCACCCACACCGACCATCTCGATGGTCCTTGCAGCCAACTCAAGGGCCGTCACTCCGGCTCTTATCCATGCGCACCGACCATCCCGACGGGTCCTTGCCCGCCTACCGTCGCGGGACCTTACGCGGCATGGATGCCGCGTAAGAGCCTACAGGGACGTACTTGCGGCGTGTCCTGCGATGGTGGGCGGGCAAGGGCCTTGCAGCAGAGCCACAGACCAGCTGCTCTGCAAGCTCCAGACGATGTGCCATGAGCGCCTGGACACTGCGATAGGTGCGCGGATGGCAAGCGCTGAGCAGCTCGTGTCCGCGTAGCGGTGAGCGTGGCAACTCTGTCAGGTGCTCGAAGACCCGCGATCCTCCAGGACCCGCCGCAAAAACGGCACGGTGATGCGGCGCTTGGCGGCCAGCGATTCGCGATCAAGCCGTTCCAGCAAGGCCACTAGGCCGGCCAGTTCGCGCTCGCTGTGGGTCAGCAGCCAGTCGATCGCCGCGTCGTCCAGCGCGAGGCCACGTCGCTGTGCCCGGTCGCGCAGCACCGCCGCGCGCGCCGCGTCGTCGAGCACCGGTAATCCGATGCGGATGCACTGCGACAGCCGCGAGCGCAGATCGGGCAACACCAGCGCCAGCCCGTCGGGCATCTGCCGCGCGGTATAGAGCAAGGTACTGCCGGCCGCGCGCGCGCGGTTGTGGAAATCGAACAGGGCCACTTCGTCGTCGCGTTGCCCGGCGATGCTGTCCACCCCGTCCAGCGCCACCAGGCTGCGCCCTTCCAGCGCTTCAAGCGCATCGCGCAGGCGGCCGGCAGCGGCGTGCAGCGGCAGGTAGGCCGGCGCGCGCCCGGCCTGCTCGGCCGCCGCGCACAGCGCCAGCGCCAGATGCGTCTTGCCGGTGCCGGCGGGACCGGACAGATACAGCCAATCGCTCACCTGCCCGGCGGCCAGGGCCTGCAACTGGGCAAGCAGGCCGTCGGGCGCGGCGATGTAGCTGTCCAGGCGCTGGTCGGGTGGCGCACGCAACGCCAGCGGCAACTGCGGCACGCTCACGACCGATCTGCGTCCTTGGTCGGGTCGATGATGACGCTGCGTTCGGGCGTGGACTGCAGCACGATGCCGGCCCGCTGGCCCGCATACAGATCGCTGCGGGTGTACTGCTCGTGCGCGTAGCGCAGCAGCACGTTGGCCACCGCAGCCACCGGCAACGCCAGCAGCATGCCGAGGAAGCCGAACAGCTGGCCACCGGCCATCACCGCGAAGATCACCGCCACCGGGTGCAGGCCGATTTTGTCCCCGACGATGCGCGGGGTGAGCACGTAGCTCTCCAGCAACTGGCCGACGGTGAACACCACACCTACGCCGATCAGCAGTTTCAGGTCCAGCCCCTGCGCCTGCACGATGGCCGCCAGCAGCGCCAGCACGATGCCGGTGGTGGCGCCCAGATAGGGAATGAAGCTGATGAAGCCGGCGATGATGCCGATCAGCAGCCCCAGGTTGAGCCCGATGATGGACAGGCCGGTGGCGTAGATCGCCCCCAGCGCCAGCATCACCAGGAACTGTCCGCGGATGAAGCCGCCCAGCACGTCGTTGGATTCCAGCGCCAACCGGCTCACGGTACCGATGTAGGCGCGCGGGATGACTGCCGCCACCCGCTCCACCAGCCGGTCCCAGTCACGCAGGAAGTAGAACGCCAGGATCGGCAGCAGCGCCAGGTTGATCACCCAGGTCACCATCGCAAAGCCCGAACGCGAGACGTAGCCGAAGAAGGTCTTGGCTGCGCCGCCGGCCTGTTCCCAGTGGCTGCGGATCCAGTCGATCAGCCGCTCCGGATCCAGCCAGGCCATCAGCTGCACGCCGGTCTTCGCCTCAAGCCACGGAATGGCGGTGCCGATCGCCCAGTTGCGCATCTGCGGCAGCGCATCGATCAGGGTCATGATCTGGCGTTCGATCATCGGCACCAGGATCATCAACGCCAATACGAACAGCAGCGTCGCCAGCACGAACACCAACACCACCGCCACGTTGCGCGAACGCCCGGCCCGCTCGATGCGGTCCACCAGCGGGTCGCCCAGCCAGGCCAGCAGCAGCGCCAGCACGAACGGGGTCAGGATCGGGGCCAGCAGCGAGACCACCCACAGCACGCCGACGATCACCGCTGCCCATTTGAGGCGGCGCAGGAACAGGGCGATTTCGGCTTCGGGAGTCAAGGTCATTTCAGGCGGTACTCGGCGTGCTCGTTGTCGAGAATGATCGGGCCCTCGGTCGGTACCGAAACCGAGACCAGGGGACTGTTGTCGCCGAGCATACGGTTGAGCCCGGAAATGCCCGTGAGCAATTCCAGGTCCACTTCCATGCGGTCGCCATTAGCGCTGACCGGGCGGATGCTGCGCACCACCGACACGCCCTGTAGCGCAGCGGCCACCCGCAGATAGTCGTCGGCGCTGTGAATGCCGGTAATCACCGCGCGATACACGCCCGGCACGCCTGAATCCACCCGCTTGGCGTAGCGCTTGACCAGTGCATCGGCGGCGCCATCGGCACCGGCGGCGATGGCGCGGCGGGCGTCGCCATCGCTGCTGGTCCAGCTGGACAGCACGTTGCCGTTGTCCACGAACACCCAATCGGCGGTCCAGCCGGCATCGCTACGGTAGAGCTTGCCGATCAATTGCATCGGCGGGCTGTACTTGGCCGAAGCGCGCGCCACGGCGGCGGTGTCCTTGCGCCAGATCGCACCGGCCAGCGCCTGCTCGGCGGCGGCCCCGCCTGGCAGGCCGAGCCGATAGCCGCGCTCGATGGCATGGTCGAGCACGCTGCGCGCGGCATTGGCCTGCGCCACGCCGACCAAGCGCGGGCCGCTGCCATCGTCGATGGCCAGCCACAGCACCGGCTTGGGGCGCGGCAGCGGCCAGACCGGCAAGCCCAGCGCGGCGATCAAGCCATCCACGTCCGATTGCCGGAACCGCGCAACCAGGGTCGTGCGGAAGGTGGGCGCGCCAGTGCGCGAGGTGCCCTGATCCTGGCGGTAGTCGTAGTGTTCGACGTAGTTGGGCGCGTTACGCAGCGCCTGCGGCACGCCGGGGCGGCTCATGACGCTGCGGTCGCCGGAGACCTTGCCCAGCACCGCCCCCAGCGCGCGCGCCAGGGCACCGGGGCGATCGGACTCGCCCTGGCTGTTGACCGGCACTTCGGCATCGTAGGCGCTCTGCGCCTTGGCGACATCGCCTTCGGTGCGCAGGTCTGCCTGCGCAAAGGCCGGAACGACGGGCATGGCGACCACGAGGGCGAGAAAGAAAGCGAGACTGCGGCGCATCGACGGTTCCATGGCGTAAGCGTATCCGGGTGAATTGTTGCCCGAATGGGACGCTAGCGCCAACGTGGCTGTTAAAATCGCCGCCTTTACCGCCGAGCCACCCACGCCCGTGACCAGCCCAACGCCTCCCACTCCCTCGCCCATGACCTACCGCGATGCGGGCGTCGACATCGATGCCGGCAATGCCCTGGTCGAACGCATCAAACCGTTGGTCAAGCGCAGCTTCCGGCCGGAGGTGATGGGCGGCCTGGGTGGCTTCGGCGCGCTGTTCGACCTGTCCGGCAAGTACAAGGAGCCGGTACTGGTCTCCGGTACCGACGGCGTGGGCACCAAGCTCAAGCTGGCCCAGCAACTGGGCCGGCACGACACCATCGGCATCGATCTGGTGGGCATGTGCGTCAACGACGTGCTGGTGCAGGGCGCCGAGCCGCTGTTCTTCCTGGACTATTTCGCCACCGGCAAGCTGGATGTGGACACCGCCGCGGCGGTGGTGGGCGGCATCGCGCGTGGCTGCGAGCTTTCCGGCTGCGCATTGATCGGCGGCGAAACCGCCGAAATGCCGGACATGTACCCGCCGGGCGAATACGACCTGGCCGGCTTCACCGTCGGCGCAGTGGAAAAATCGCAGCTGCTGGATGGCGCGCGGGTGCGCGAAGGCGATCTGCTGATCGGCATTGCCTCGTCCGGCCCGCATTCCAACGGCTATTCGCTGATCCGCAAGATCTACGAGCGCGCCGGCGCCCCGGCCGAGCATGTGCTGGACGATGGCACCAAGCTGATCGACGCACTGATGGCGCCGACCGCGCTGTACGTCAAGCCGGTGCTGGCCCTGCTCAAGGCGCATGGCGAGGCGATCCACGCCATGGCCCACATCACCGGTGGCGGGTTGACCGAAAACATCATCCGCGTCGTTCCGGACGGCCTGGGGCTGGACATCGACGCCACCGCCTGGACGCTGCCGCCGGTCTTCGCCTGGCTGCAGCGCGAAGGCGCGGTGGCCGATGCCGAAATGTGGCGCACCTTCAACTGCGGCATCGGCTTCGTGCTGATCGCCTCGCCCGAGCAGGCCGCCACGCTGGAGCAGGCGCTGGCTGCGCAGTCGCTGGCGCACTGGCGTATTGGCCAGGTGGTCAATGCGCAGGGCAACGAACGCGTGCGGATCGGCTGAGAGAAGACCTGCATGGACGCGCCCCCGATCGCCACCCCTCCTGCTGCCGCTGCCAGCGCCGAAGACCTGCAGCAGCTCAAGCTGCTGTCGATCTTCCACTACGTGCTGGCCGGCATCACCGGGCTGTTTTCGTTGTTTCCGTTGATCCATCTGTTCATGGGCCTCGCCATCGTGACTGGCCATCTGCCCATGGAGAGCACCAGTCCGGACGCGCCGCCAATGGACCCGCGCTGGTTCGGCTGGTTTTTCGTGGTGTTCGCGGCAGCGTTCATCTGCTGCGGCCTGACGCTGGCAGGGTTCATCGCCTATGCCGGCCGTTGCATCGCCCAGCGCAGGCGGCATCTGTTGTGCCTGATCGTGGCCGGCATTTCCTGCTCGTTCATGCCGCTCGGTACCGTCGTCGGTGTGTTTACGCTGGTGGTGCTGCTGCGTCCGCAGGTCAAGGCGTTGTTCGGCGCCGCCGCACCCGCCGCCTGAGATCGACGTGAGCATACCTGCGTTGCGCAGTCCCAAGCGCGTTGCAGTGATCGCCACGGTCGCGGTGTTCGTGGTCAGCTGGATCGCGTTGCGGTGGCCGGTCGAACAGGCCTTGCATAGGTCACTGACGGTGTTTGGACTAATCGCGCTTGTCAGGCGGCCGAAGCCTATAACGGCCAGCAGGGCGATAGCTGGGACGCGCATACCGACATGCTGCTGGCAACACTCGGCAGCCTGGCGGCCTACCCTGTAGTGAGGACAGTGTTCAATGCACGCGACTGACCGGCGCTTGCGCCTTGCGGTACTGGCGTCCGGGCGCGGCAGCAACCTGCAGGCCATCCTGGATGCGATCGCCAGCGGGCGCCTGCGTGCCGAAGTGGTTGGGGTGTTTTCCGATCGGCCGCAGGCACCGGCCCTGCACAAGGTCGAGCAGGCGCTGCGCTGGAGCGCCAGCCCACGCGATTTTGCCGACCGCACCGCCTTCGATGCCGCGCTGGGCGATGCCATCGCCGCCGCGCGGCCGGACTGGGTGGTCTGCGCCGGCTACATGCGCATCCTGGGCGAGCCGCTGGTGCGCCGCTTTGCCGGGCGCATGCTCAACATCCATCCGTCGCTGCTGCCCAAGTACCGGGGGCTGCACACCCATGCGCGCGCGCTGGAGGCCGGCGCTACCGAGCACGGCGCCAGCGTGCACCTGGTGGTGCCGGAACTGGACGCCGGCCGCGTGATCGCGCAGGCGCGCGTGCCGGTGCTGCCCGGCGACAGCGCCGAGCAGCTGGCCGCCCGCGTGCTGGCGCGCGAACACCCGCTGCTGCTGGCCACCCTGGAATTGCTCGCCGCAGGCCGCGTGCAGATCCACGGCGATGCCGTCCATCTCGACGGTCAGTGCCTGTTTACACCGCTGCGACTAGAGTCCGCTGACACCGCATTGAGCTGAATGCGGAGACGCCTTCCTCATCCTGTCTCGGACATCCTTGCGGCCCCGTGCCTCCTATCAGCGCATGAACGTCATTCCGATCGCTACCGCGCTGTTGACCATTGCCCTGCTCGCCCCGGCCGGTAGCGGCCGCGCGCAGCAACCTCCCGCCGCGCCTGCGCCGACGGCGCCCGGAGCGGCTGCCGCACCCCAGGCAGCGCTGGTGCCCCCCGCCGCGCTGCCCGCCAGCCCCTGGACCCCGCCGCCACTGGAACCGTTCGTGGCCACCTACCAGGCGTTCTACCGCGGCAAGGAGGCCGGCGATGCCACCATGCAGGTCAGCCATGGCGAGGGTAGCCAGTGGCGCATCGACATGTCGGTGCGCGGCCGCAAGGGGTTCGCCAGCATCCTGGGCCTGAACCTGGAGCAGAGCACGGTGTTCCGTGTCGACGGCGACACCTATGTGCCGCTGAGCCAGAGCACGGTGCGCAAGGCCATGTTCTTCGGCAAGAAGGTCACCGGCGTGTACAACTGGCAGGCCGGCACCGCGCAGTGGGACGGCGACCTGAAGAAAGAACGTCAGCAACCGATCCCGTTGCAGCCCGGCGACCAGAGCGCGCTATCGCTGAACCTGTCGCTGATGCGCGATGCGCAGCCCGGCCGCAACCTCAGCTATCGCTACGTCGATGTGGGCCGGGTGCGCAAGTACGACTACCGCGCCGCCGACACCACCGAAGTGGTGCAGGTCGGCGACTTGAGTTATGACGCGTTGCGTGTGTACCGCGTCAACAGCGGCGACAACGAAACCATCCTGTGGATCGCCAACGGGGTTCCGACCCCGGTGCGCATCCTGCAACGTGACAAAAACGAGGATCAGGTCGATCTGCGCCTGGTCCAATACCAAGGAACCTGACCATGACTCTCCTCCCCCGCACCAGCGCCTTGATCGCCGCCGCCGCATTGGCCCTGGCCAGCCTGCCGGCGCTTGCCGTGCAGCCGTTCGAGGCCGATTATTCGGCCAACTACATGGGCATGCAGGCCAACGGCACCATGACCCTGGCATCGGCCGGCGCCAACCAGTGGCGCTACACGCTGACCATCCAGAACCAGCTGGCCAACCTGACCCAGAGCACGGTGTTCGAGGAAGCCGGTGGCCAGCTGCGCCCGGTCAGCAGCAACGACACCTCCTCGATGATGGTCAAGCGCCGCAATGTCACCGCCAACTACGACTGGAAGACCAGCCAGGCGACCTGGAGTGGCGATATCAAGCCGGACCGTCGTGGCCCGGTCAAGCTGCAGCCCGGCGACATGGACGCCTTGCTCATCAATCTGGCAATCACCCGCGACCTGGCCGCCGGCAAGCCGCTGGACTACCGCATGGTGGACGAAGGCCGCATCAAGCCGATGAGCTACAAGGTGGTCGGCAAGGACACCATCACCGTCAACGGCAAGCAGGAGCAAGCCACCAAGATCTCGCGCGTGGATGGCGACAAGGAACTGATCGCCTGGGTGGTCAAGGACCTGCCGGTACCGGCGCGCTTGCTGCAGAAGGAAAAGGGCCAGGACGCGCTGGACCTGACCATCAAGTCGCTGCGCTAAGCGATCTGTGCCTGACGGAGCGCGCTGAGTTGCGCTCCTGCGCACGCGTACAGCGTGGACAACCGTCAATAGCGGTTTAAGGCGTGGTGAGCCGAGTGCGCGGTGCCCTCACCGCTCGCGGGACACGCCGTGAATCCGTCCGTGGAGGCTCGGTGGCGGCATCCATGCCGCCACACGGTCCCGCAAGCGGCGAGGACACCGCACCAGACAGTTGGCTGGCTGCTTTGTTGAAAGCGAGAGCAGCAACGGCCGGTTGAGGGCACGGCGAGGACACCACGTCAAACCCCTTGCGTGCATCTCGATTAAAGAACCAAGACGCCATGCCAGAGCGCTGAGTGTTGTTTGGTTGAAGCTCTGCACACCGACCATCATCACTGGTCCTTGCCCGCTCACCGTCGCGGGACCTTTGGCGGCATGGATGCCGCCAAAGAGCTTACATGGACGTACTTGCAGCGTGTCCCGCGATGGTGAGCGGGCAAGGGCCCTGCAGAACATTCGCAAATCAGCCGCTCTGCGTGGACTATCGGTGTTCCGCCAACCTATCGCCTCTCAAGGCTTGCCAGCAGCCTTGTCATCGCCGGTCATGAACACCGTCCGGCAATCCACCCGGATCTGCTCGTCATTCTTGCGCCAATAAAAAAGATCGCAATGGCGCTTGCCTTCCACGGTCTTTTTCACCGCCACCGCATAGAACGACTGCGCGATCTCGTCGCGACTGGCAGTGCCGTCGCCGTTCCAGTCCATGTCCTTGAATTCCACGCCCTGGGTAATCGCCATGCCCACGCTCCAGGCATAGGCCAACCACGCCAGGATCAGCACGATCACCGCCAGCAGGATCTTGCGCCGGGTGGTGAAACGTCCGCGCAGGATCATGCGCTGCGCCGGATGGTCGCGCCCAGCGCCCCCAGCTTCTCCTCGATGTTCTCGTAGCCACGGTCCAGGTGGTAGATGCGGTCGATGGTGGTCTCGCCCTCGGCCACCAACCCGGCCAGGATCAACGACGCCGACGCGCGCAGATCGGTCGCCATCACCGGCGCGCCACTGAGGCGCTCGGCACCGCGCACGATGGCGGTATGGCCTTCGACCTGGATCTCCGCACCCAGACGTAGCAGTTCGTTGACGTGCATGAAGCGGTTTTCGAAGATGGTTTCGTTGATGACGCCCACGCCGTCGGCCACGCAGTTGAGCGCCATGAATTGCGCCTGCATGTCGGTGGGAAACGCCGGGTACGGCGCGGTGGTCAGGTTGACCGCGCGCGGGCGCTTGCCCTGCATGTCCAGTGTGATGCTGTCGCTGGTGGTGGTGATGCTGGCGCCGGCCTCGGTGAGCTTGTCCAGCACCGCATCCAGCGTGTCCGGGCGTGCGCGGCGCACGGTGACGCTGCCGCCGGTCATTGCCGCAGCGACCAGGAAGGTGCCGGTCTCGATGCGATCCGGCAGCACCACGTGGTGCCCGCCCCCCAGACGCTCCACGCCCTGCACCACGATGCGCGGGGTACCGGCGCCTTCGATCTGCGCGCCCAGCGCGATCAGGCAGTCGGCCAGGTCGGTGACTTCCGGCTCCATCGCCGCGTTTTCAAGCACCGTGGCGCCTTCGGCGAGCACCGCGGCCATCAGCACGTTCTCGGTGCCGGTGACGCTGACCATATCGAACACGTAGCGGCCACCCTTCAGGCGCCCGTTGCTGGTGGCCTTGATGTAGCCGTTCTCCACGCTGATCTCCGCGCCCAGCGCCTGCAGACCCTTGATGTGCTGGTCCACCGGGCGCGAGCCGATCGCGCAGCCGCCGGGCAGCGATACTTCGGCAGTGCCATAGCGCGCCAGCAGCGGACCCAGGACCAGGATCGAGGCGCGCATGGTCCTGACCAGCTCGTAGGGAGCGACCTGGTGGGTCACCGAGCGCGGATCGACCAGGATCGAGCGGCCCTTGGCCAGCGTGCCCTCGTCGATGGTGACCTCTGCGCCCAGTTCGCTGAGCAGCTTCACCGTGGTGATGACGTCATGCAGGTGCGGCACGTTGCTGATCTCCACCGGCGCATCGGCCAACAGCGTGGCGCACAGGATCGGCAGCACGGCGTTCTTGGCGCCGGAAATATTGACTTCGCCATGCAGCGCTTGGCCGCCGGTCACTACGATTTTTGCCATGGGAATCTGAGAAATCCGAAAGTAAAGGTATGTCGGGGAAAACAAGTGTGGGACATATCGGCCCTGATGCACGCGACGCGGCGTTGGACGGGGATCGCGCAGCGCCGGGGACGCGCTGGGCGCAGTCGCCAGGCCAGCATGGACGGAACCAGGCAGGCGAAGCGAGCAGATACCCACCGCTTGCCGATCATGCCCCTCAGCCCGGCCCGGCCCGCCTGGCGGCGAGCGCGACGGCCGCGCTCAGCCTTCCTCGGGCGTCAGGGTCTTCAGCTGCAGCGCGTGGATCGCCCCGCCCATCAACTCGCCCAGGGTCGCGTAGACCATGCGATGCCGTGCCAGCGGGGCCTTGCCGGCAAAGGCCGGGCTGACCACGGTGGCCTCGAAGTGCACGCCGTCGTCGCCGTGCACGTCGACGCGGGCTTCGGGCAAGCCGGATTCGATGAGTTTACGGATGGTTTCGGCGTCCAAAGGGCGTTTCCTCATAAAATGAGCGCACATTCTACTCTTCACCCGGGTCCCGCATGGCCGTCTCGCACCTGCCTCCTGCCACCGTCAGCGACACCAGCCTGGTCGCCAGCGGCCAGCGCGTGCTCCAGATCGAGCAGGACGCGCTGGCCAGCGTGGGCGCGCGCATCGGCAGCGACTTCGCCGCAGCCTGCCGGCTGGTGCTGGCCTCGCGCGGGCGGGTGGTCGCCACCGGCATGGGCAAGTCCGGCCATGTGGCGCGCAAGATCGCCGCCACCCTGGCCTCCACCGGCACCCCGGCCTTTTTCGTGCACCCCGGCGAGGCTGGCCATGGCGACCTGGGCATGATTACCGAAGCGGACATCGTACTGGCGCTGTCGTATTCGGGCGAATCGGACGAGGTACGCATGCTGCTGCCGGTGCTCAAGCGCCAGGGCAACCCGATCATCGCCATGACCGGCCGCGCGAGCTCCACCCTGGCGCAGGCCGCCGACGTGCACCTGGACGTCAGCGTGCCGGCCGAAGCCTGCCCGCTGCACCTGGCCCCCACCTCCAGCACCACCGCCTCGCTGGCGATGGGCGATGCGCTGGCGGTGGCGCTGCTCGATGCCCGCGGCTTCACCGCCGACGACTTCGCGCGCTCGCACCCGGCCGGCAGCCTGGGCCGGCGCCTGCTGCTGCACATCACCGACGTGATGCACGCCGGCGAGGACCTGCCGCGCGTGCGGGAAGATGCCAGCCTGAGCCAGGCGCTGATGGAAATGAGCCGCAAGCGACTGGGCATGACTGCGGTGGTCGATGGCGACGACCGCCTGATTGGTCTGTTCACCGACGGCGACCTGCGCCGCGCGCTGGACAGCGATATCGACGTGCGCAGCGCCGGCATCGCGCAGGTAATGACGCGCAACCCGCGCACCATCGGCGCCGACCAGCTCGCCGCCGAAGCCGCACGGCTGATGGAGGACTACAAGATCAATGGCCTGATCGTGGTGGACGCGCAGCAGCGCGCGGTGGGCGCATTGAACATTCACGACCTGTTGCGCGCCAAGGTGGTTTAACAGGTTCAGCTTTCAACCGCCGGACCCCGTTCTCACCGATTCGTGCCGATGCCCTACTCTCCCCTGCAGCACCTTCCCGCCGACCTGATCGAGCGCGCCGCGCGCATCCGCCTGGCCTGCTTCGACGTCGACGGCACCCTGACCGACGGGCGCCTGTACTACGACCATGCCGGCAACGAGAGCAAGGCGTTCAACGTGCTCGACGGCCAGGGCCTCAAACAGCTGGAACATGCCGGCATCCACGTCGCGCTGATTACCGCCCGCGCCAGCCTGTCGGCGGAAAAGCGCGGCCAGGACCTCGGCCTGCACGTGCAGATCGGGGTCAAGAACAAGCGCCTGGCGGTGCTGGCGCTGTGCCAGGAGCATGGCCTGTCGCTGGACCAGGTGTTGTTCATGGGCGATGACCTGCCCGACCTGCCGGCGCTGCTGGCGGTCGGCCTGCCGGTGGCCCCGGCCAATGCGCACCCATGGATTGCCGAACGCGTGCAATGGCATACCCGCGCCCGTGGCGGCGAAGGCGCCGCCCGCGAGGTCTGCGATACGGTGCTGGCCGCACAAGGCCAGGTTGAAGGCATCATCGAAGGGTTCTGCGCATGAACTGGAACTGGCGAACCACGCTGGGCGTGGTGCTGTTCGTGGCGGCGGTGGTGTCCGGCTGGTCGGCATGGCAGCAGCGCGCGCGCCCGACAGCGGTGGCGGTGGACCAATCACAGGCCGACTACGTGCTGCGCGACTTCGAACTGATCGCGCTGGACAAGCAGACTGGCAAGGAGTCGGTGACACTGCGGGCGCCGGAGATGCACCGCAACCGTGCCGACCGCACCTCGGAGGTCACCACCCCGGTGTTCCTGCTGCCCGACAACGCCAACCAGCCGTGGACGCTACGCGCCAAGACCGGCTGGATCAGCCCCAAGGGCGACGAGCTGAGGCTGCGTGGCAATGTGGAGGGCGACAGCCCGACCACTGGCCCGACGCCCCCGACCACCTTCCGCAGCGAGAGCCTGGACGTGTTCCCGCAGCAGAACCTTGCCAAGACCGCTGCACCGGTGACCATGACCCGGCCGGGTATCATGCAGAGCGGAGTTGGCTTCGAAGCCGATCTCAAGTCACGCCAGTACAAGCTCCTTTCCCAGGTCAAGACCCGTTATGAACCGAATGCTGCCCGCTAAACTGGCGTTTGCCGTCCTGCTGCTGCCCGCGATGGCGCTGGCCAAGACCAGCGATCGCAACCAGCCGATGGCCATCGACTCCAACGCCAACGATTGCAACATGCTCGACGACAGCGGCAAATGCCGCTTCACCGGCAATGTGGTGATTACCCAGGGCACGCTGGAAATCCATGCCGACACCGCCGACATCTTCCAGAAGGACGGCCAGACCGAGCGGGTGGTCCTCACCGGCAAGCAGGCCACGCTCAAGCAGCAGATGGACGACGGCTCGATGATGAACGGCCAGGCCGACAACATCGAATACAAGGTCGCCGACGAAATCATCATCCTCACCGGCAACTACAAGGTCGATTCGCCCAAGGGCACCAACGCCGGCCAGCGCATGGTCTACAACACCAAGACCGGCAACATGCAAAGCGGCGGCGACGGCAGCCGCGTGCGCACCATCATCCAGCCGAAGAACGCCGCGCCTGCGGCACCAGCACCGGCGCCGGCCGCCAAACCTGCAGCCAGGCCGGCCACCAAGCCGCAGGGGAACAAGTAATGCTGGTCGCCACCGGTCTGCGCAAGAAGTACAAGCAGCGCGAAGTGGTCAGGGAGTTCGGGCTGACGCTGGAAGCCGGCGAAGTGGTTGGCCTGCTCGGCCCCAACGGCGCCGGCAAGACCACCTGCTTCTACATGATCGTGGGCCTGGTCGAGGCCGATGCCGGGCGCATTGAACTGGACGGACGGGACCTGACCACCGAGCCGATGTACGCCCGCGCCAAGCTGGGCGTGGGATATCTGCCGCAGGAACCCTCGATCTTCCGCAAGCTCACCGTGGCCGACAACATCCGCCTGGTGCTGGAGCTGCGCGAGGAACTCGATAACGCCGGCCGCGAGAAAGAACTGGTCTCGCTACTGGAAGAATTGCAGATCACCCACGTGGCCGATCAGCTCGGCGCCAGCCTCTCCGGCGGCGAACGGCGGCGCTGCGAGATCGCGCGCGCACTTGCTGCAAAGCCACGCATGATGCTGCTGGATGAGCCGTTTGCCGGCGTGGACCCGATCTCGGTCGGCGAAATCCAGCGCATCATCACCCACCTCAAGGACCGCGGCATCGGCGTGTTGATTACCGATCACAATGTGCGCGAGACCTTGGGAATCTGCGACCGCGCGTATATCCTCGCCGAGGGAGGCGTGCTGGCGCAGGGGGCACCGGACGCGCTGCTCGCCAATCCCGACGTCCGTCGCGTCTATCTGGGGGAGACTTTCCGCCTTTGAGCGTGTCGCCGCGCCCACATCCCGTCCAGTCAGTGTCTGCATGAAAGCCCGGCTCCAGACATCGCTAGGACAGCAGTTGGTCATGACGCCGCAATTGCGTCAGGCGATCAAGCTATTGCAGATGTCCAGCACCGAGCTGGAGCTGGAACTGGCCGAAGCGGTGGAGACCAACCCGCTGCTGGAGTGGGCCGACGAAGCCGCGCACGCGGCCAGCCAGGCGCCGGCCGAATCCGCATCGTCCTCCAGCGACGATACCCGGCACGAAGACGCCGCCCCTGCCGAACGCGACGACGACTGGTCGCAGGACGAGCTGCAATGGACAGGTTCGGGCAGCGGCGGCAGCTTCGACGACGACGACTCCGGCGATGCCGTCGAACGCGTGGCCGACTCCGAGACACTGGCCGACCATCTGCTCTGGCAACTTCACCTGTCGCCGCTGTCGCCGCGCGACCGCCAGATCGGCGCGACCCTGATCGACGCGCTGGACGAGGACGGCTACCTGCGCGAACCGCTATCGACCATCCTCGAGACCCTGGCACTGGGCGCGGCGGTCGATGAGGCCGAAGTCCTCACCGTGCTGCACCAGATCCAGCGCTTCGACCCGGTCGGCGTGGGCGCCCGCACCCTGGGCGAGTGCCTGGCATTGCAGCTGGCGGTGCTCGACCCGGCCACCCCGGGCCGCGCGCTGGCGCTGCAGATCGTGGCCGGCCCGCTGGAACGGCTGCCGCGCAGCGGCGTGGCCGGCCTGGCGCACGAGCTCAAACGCCCGGCTGCCGATGTGGAGCAGGCGGTGCAACTGGTGCGCTCACTGGACCCACGCCCAGGCAAGCAGATCGGCGAGCTGTCGCAGGACACCTACGTGGTGCCCGACTGCGTGATCTGGCGCCAGCGTGGAGTCTGGCGCGCATCGCTGGCCGGCCGCTCGCAGCCCAAGGTCACCATTCACCGCGGTTACGAGAACCTGATCCGCAGCTGTGGCGAGTCCGACGCCGGCTATCTGCGCGGCCAACTGCAGGAAGCGCGCTGGCTGCTCAAGAGCCTGGAGGCGCGCGGCGAGACCTTGTTACGGGTGGTGCGCTGCCTGCTGCAGCACCAGGCTGGATTCCTGGAATTCGGCGCACAGGCGCTGCGGCCGCTGACCCTGCGCGAGATCGCCGGCGAGCTCGGCCTGCACGAATCCACCATTTCCCGCGCGATCGCCCGCAAATACGTGCGCACCCCGCGCGGGACCATCGCGTTGCGCTCGTTCTTCGCCTCCGGCATCGACACCGACAGCGGCGGCGAAGCCTCCAGCACGGCCATCCAGGCCATGATCCGGCGCCTGATCGAGGCGGAAAACCCGCGCAAACCGCTATCTGACGCCAAGCTGGCCGAGCTGTTGAAGACTTCCGGCGTACCAGTGGCGCGGCGCACCGTTGCGAAGTATCGTGAGGCCATGAACATTTCCGCCTCCCACGAACGCGTGCGCATCGCCTGACGTTGCAACCACCGCAGCGCTGGCGCGTGCCGGGTTTGCCGGAGTACCGGAACGGTTCATTGGCCCACCGACCAATGGAGGTATCCGATGCGTATCGAGACGTATGGCCACCAGCTTGAAGTGACCCCCGCCCTGCGGGAGTACGTGGCAAGCAAGCTGCAGCGACTGCAGCGCCATTTCGACCAGCACTGCGAAGTCCGAACGCAGCTGGCGGTCCAGAAACCGGACCATCACGTGGTCGCCACCGTCAACCTTCCCGGTCGCACGCTGCATGCCGACGCCAGCGGCTCCACCATGTATGCGGCCATCGACCTGCTGGTGGACAAGCTCGACCGGTTGGTGCTCAAGCACAAGGAAAAGAAATGTAACCACCACGCGCGCGAGGTGCGCGACAATCCCGCATGACGCTTCCCGCTTGATGCCCTCATGCCCTTAACCGATCTGATGGCGGCCGTGCGCACCGTGGTGTCGCCGGCCGCCGATCGCGACGCCCTGCTGCATACCGCCGCCGAGCTGCTGTCCTGCCGCCAGGCCGGCACCGACGAGCTCTACGCCAACCTGTGCGAGCGCGAGGCCTTGGGCAGCACCGCCATCGGCCATGGCATCGCCATTCCACATGGCCGATGCTCCAATCTCACCGAACCACGCGGCGCCCTGTTGCGACTGGAGACCCCAGTTGCCTTCGGTGGCGGCGAGCCGGTGGACCTGGTGTTTGCGATGGCGGTACCGGCGCACTACACCCACCAGCACCTGATGCTGCTGTCGGAACTGGCAGAATGCTTTTCCGACGCCGGTTTTCGCCAACGGCTACGCGATGCGCCCGATGCGCAGGCCCTGTTGGCCTTGCTCAACGACGCCCCGCTCGCACAGGCCGGCGCGGCATGAATTCCGCCATTACCGCACGCGAACTGTTCGACCAGCAGCGCGACAAGCTGGCGCTGCGCTGGGTGGCCGGCCTCAAGGGCGACCAGCGCCAGATCCAGGCCGGTAGCAACAATGCCCGCCGCCCCTCGCTGGCCGGCTATCTCAACGTGATCTACCCCAACAAGGTGCAGATCCTGGGCAGCGAGGAGTTGGCCTGGCTGGATTCGCTGGATGCGCGCCAGCGCTGGGAGACCATCGAGAAGATCATCCAGGTGCAGCCGCTGGCGCTGGCGATCAGCAAGAACCAGTCCTGCCCGGAGGATCTGCGCGCAGCCGCCGACGAATCCAATACGCCGCTGTGGATCTCGCACAAGCGCGGCCACGAGCTGCTCAACCACCTCTCCTATCACCTGGCGCGCACGCTGGCGCCGCGGGTCACCCTGCATGGCGTGTTCATGGAGATCTATTCGATCGGCGTGCTCATCACCGGCGAGGCGGGCTCGGGCAAGAGCGAGCTGGCGCTGGAACTGCTCAGCCGTGGCCACCGTCTGGTGGCCGACGATGCCCCCGAATTCACCCAGATCGCGCCCGACGTGCTCGACGGCACTTGCCCTGAACTGCTGCAGGACCTGCTGGAAGTGCGCGGCCTGGGCGTGTTGAATGTGCGCGACATGTTCGGCGACACCGCCGTGAAGAAGAACAAGTACCTGCGCCTGATCGTGCACCTGACCCGGCCGATGACCGAGCCCACCCCGTCCGGCTACGAGCGCCTGACCGGCGATTCCGGCAGCCGCCATGTGCTGGACCTGGACGTGCCGCTGATGACCCTGCCGGTGATGCCCGGGCGCAACCTGGCGGTGCTGACCGAGGCGGCCACGCGGCTGCATATCCTGCGCACCAAGGGCATCGACCCGGCGGCGATGTTCATCGCCCGCCATAGCAACCTGCTGGAGCGCCGCATCCCATGAATACGGCGCCCTCCTCGCTGATGATCGTGAGCGGGCTGTCCGGCTCGGGCAAATCGGTCGCGCTGAAGACCTTCGAAGACCTGGACTACTACTGCTCGGACAACCTGCCGGTGGAGCTGCTGCCGGATTTCGTGAAGAGCCGCCTGCGCGGCAATCCGATCGGCGACCAGCGGCTGGCGGTGGGCATCGACGTGCGCAGCCGCAGCGACCTGACCCAGCTGGCACAGTGGCGCCAGGCCGCGCAGGAATACGGCATCGAGGCGCGCCTGCTGTTCTTCGAAGCCAGCGATGAAGCACTGGTCAAGCGCTACGCCGACACCCGCCGCCGTCATCCGCTGAGCCATCTTGGCCTGGCACTGCCGGAGGCGATCACCCGCGAGCGCCAGTTGACCGAGCCGCTGCGCACGCAGGCCGATGCCATCATCGACACCAGCGCGCTCAACGTGCACCAGTTGCGCCGCCGCGTGGTCACCGAATTCGCGCTCGGCTCCAACGACCGGCTGTCGCTGCTGTTCGAATCGTTCGCCTACAAGCGCGGCGTGCCGGCCGAAGCCGATTTCGTGTTCGATGCGCGCGTGCTGCCCAACCCGCATTGGGACCCGGTGCTGCGCCCGCTCACCGGCCGCGATGCCGGCGTGCGCGACTACCTGGACAACGAAGCGGACGTGCAGCGCTACAGCGCGCAGATCGTGGACCTGCTCGACACCTGGCTGCCGCGCCTGCGCAACGACACCCGCAGCTATGTAACCATCGCCTTCGGCTGCACCGGCGGCAAGCACCGTTCGGTCTACATGGCCGAACGCATGGCCCGGCATGCGCGCGAACAGGGCTGGCCGGAAGTGGCGACGTTTCATCGCGAGCAGGATTGAGGGGCTGGGAGTCGGGAATCGGGAATCGTAAGAGCGGTATCCGGGGGTCTATTGCTGCATGCGCTCGCGGAGAAGTCGCGGATGCCAGATCGTTTTTGAATCTGGTTGTTCGTGGGTGGCTTGGGTTGGGTGGGTGCTGTGGCAAGTCGCCGCGCTGCATCCGGCGCTGCTGGATTGCTGATCTGCCTGAAACGTTGCTTGGCGCTTTCGCGCTATTTGCTCGCGACGTTGCGTTCAAGGCCTGGCTGTGGCATCGGTCATGCGTCGCCCTACTCCCCTGCCCCTGTCGTAGGTACTGCAGCGCTCGCTTGCGAGTTGGTCTGCCTTGGCAATGCTGCCTACATCACGGATCGGTGCACCGCAGGCTGAAAAACGCGGTCGCTGCGCAGGGCCACACCGGTCGCTGCGATGGAGCTAAACGGCTATTCAGTTCGCAACACATCGGTGCGGGCAAACGCTATCGCGTAGTCATGCCGACCTGTTAACGTCTGGACATGGCCTGTGGCATTCTCCTCATTACTCATCCCGGCATCGGCGCAGCGTTGTTGAGCGTGGCGACGGGGCTGTTGCGGCATTTGCCGCTGAAGACCGAAGCGTTCGAGGTACCGTTCGATGCAGACCTGGACGCCTTGCTGCCCCAGGCCTCGTCGGCAATGCGACGGGTCGACAGCGGCGACGGCGTACTGGTCATGACCGACCTGTATGGCGCCAGCCCCAGCAATCTCGCCACCCGGTTGGCAAAGCTCGGCACGCCGGTTCGTCGCGTGTCCGCGCTGAGCCTGCCGATGCTGCTGCGGGTGATGAATTACCCCGAACAAGGTTTGCAGGAACTGCCCGCCACCGCGGCGGCAGGCACCCGCAACGGAGCGATCATCGACGATGCTTGAACGCGAACTCATAGTCTCCAACCGACTCGGACTGCATGCGCGGGCGACCGCCAAGCTGGTGCAGACGCTGTCGTCCTTTCGCAGCAATGCCACCCTGGCGGCCAAGGGCCGCGAAGTGAACGCCAAGAGCATCATGGGCGTGATGTTGCTGGCCGCCGGCCAGGGCACCAGCGTGGTGGTGCGGTTGGACGGCGAAGACGAAACCGAGGCCTTGCAGGCCCTGGTGGAGTTGTTCGAGCGCCGTTTCGACGAGGATAGCTGAGCATGCGCGGCGTCGGTGCCGTAGCGACCGACACGGCGCGGCTGCGCCAGGGCCACGCATGAGCCTGCGTTTGCGCGGGCACGCTGCCGCACGCGGCAATGCGCTCGGGCGCGCCCGTGTGCGCCAGAGCCACGCGCTGGAAGTGGCCGAGCAGCGCGTGCCGGCCAGCCAGGTGGAGGCGCAGTTGCAGCGCCTGCATACCGCCATCGAAGCGGCACGCGGCGAGATGCAGCAGTTGCGCGACCGCCTGCATGGCGCACTGGCACGCGAGGTGGGTGAATTCCTCGAACTGCATGCGCTGCTGCTGGACGACCCCGAGCTGTTGCAGGGGCTGGATGAGCTGATCCGCACCCATCGCTACAGCGCCGACTACGCCCTGCGCGTGCAACGCGACCGGCTGGCGGCGGTGTTCGACGGCATCGAGGACGCCTACCTCAAGAGCCGCATGGACGACCTGGACCATGTGATCGGGCGCATCCATGCGTTTCTGCATAAGCGCGCGCCGGATCTCAAGGGCGTGGCCGGCGAGATCCTGGTCTGCGACAACGTCGCCCCGTCCGAACTGGCGCAACTGCAGGCGCAAGGCGTGGTCGGCATCGTCACCACCGCCGGCAGCGCGTTGTCGCATAGCGCGATCCTGGCACGCAGCCTGCACCTGCCGCTGGTGGTGGGGGTTGGCGAGGCGTTGCAGCGGATCGACGATGGCGACGTGCTGATCGTCGATGCCGGCTCCGGCCAGGTGATCGTCGATCCCAAGCCCGAGCATTTGCGCGACTATCGCGAGCGCCTGCGCGCGCTGGCCAAGGAACAGCGCGAGCTGGGGCGGTTGCGCTCCAAGCCCACGCGCACGCGCGACAACGTCGACATTACCCTGCTGGCCAATGCCGAATCGCTGGAAGACGTGGCGCGCGCGCATGCGCTGGGTGCCAGCGGGCTGGGGCTGTATCGCACCGAATTCCTGTTCCTGCAGCGCAACGAACTGCCGGACGAAAACGAGCAATTCCAGGCCTACCGCGACACCGTGCTGGGCATGAGCGGCCGCCCGGTCACCATCCGCACCCTGGACCTGGGCGCCGACAAGGCCGACCGCACCGGGCTGACGCTGAGCGACGAGGACAACCCGGCGCTGGGCCTGCGCGGGGTGCGCCTGTCACTGGCCCGGCCGGCGGTGGCACAGACGCAGCTGCGCGCCATCCTGCGCGCCTCCGGCTACGGGCCGGTGCGCATCCTGGTGCCGATGGTCAGCGGCCGCGAAGAGATCCAGTTGCTGCGCAAGCAGCTGAAGAAGCTGAGCGTGCAGTTGCGTGC
The DNA here is from genome assembly GCF_002939885.1 of Xanthomonas cucurbitae. GTDB lineage: Bacteria > Pseudomonadota > Gammaproteobacteria > Xanthomonadales > Xanthomonadaceae > Xanthomonas > Xanthomonas cucurbitae. Next base: position 26,710 of record NZ_MDED01000023.1, on the reverse strand, counting down.
CGAAGGCCACGAGATCGCCGAGCACATTCCGCTGGGCGCGATGATCGAAGTGCCTGCCGCGGCGCTGGCGTTGGACTGCTTCATTGACGATATCGATTTCCTGTCGATCGGCACCAACGATCTGGTGCAGTACCTGCTGGCAGTGGACCGCAACAACGAGGCCCTGGGCGAGTTGTATTCGCCGTTGCATCCGGCGGTGCTGCGGCTGATCGCGCAAGTGATCGCCACCGGGCGTAGCTATGGCAAGCCGGTGGCGGTGTGCGGCGAAATCGCTGGCGATCCGCGCTTCGTGCCGATGCTGCTGGCGCTGGGGCTCACCGAGTTCAGCCTGCACCCGGCCACCTTGCTGGAAGTCCGCCGCGCCATTCGCGACATCCATCTGGGCGAGCTACGCGTGCATGGCGAAAAGTTGCTGCGCGCGCGCGACCGCAAGGGCATCGAGAAGTGGTTGGCGGCCATCGCACACGGCGGCAGCGGCAAAAGCAGCTAGCACAGCGCTGCTGCACCTCCTTCTCCCGCCTGCGGGAGAAGGTGCCCGCAGGGCGGATGGGGGGCCGCGCCGACACTGTATGTTTCGTCACCGTGTGCAAGCGATAATGCCGCGCTGACCCAGCACCGCGTCTTCCACTGACGCGTCCACTCTTCCGGGGAGCCGCGCATGGCCGAAGCCGTCCGCCACGACAAGACTGCGCGCCAGCTGCGATTGCTGTCCGACGCGCTGGACAGCGGACGCCTGGGGCCGGTGCGCCGGTTGGTCAATACGCTGGCGCCGGCGGAGATCGGCAACCTGCTCGAGTCGCTGCCGCCGGGCAAGCGCGAGGTGGTGTGGGGGCTGGTCGATCCGGAAGACGATGGCGAGGTGCTGCTGCACGTTGGCGACGAGGTGCGCGAAAGCCTGCTGGCCGACATGGACCCGGATGAAATCGTCGCTGCAGTCGAAGACCTGGACATCGACGACCTGGCCAACCTGGTCGAGGACCTGCCCGACACCGTCATCGACGAAGTGCTCAAGTCGATGGACCGCGAGAATCGCGAGCGACTCGAACAGGTGCTGTCGTATCCGGAAGACACTGCCGGGCGCCTGATGAATCCGGACGTGGTGACGGTGCGCGCCGACGTCAACGTCGATGTGGTGCTGCGCTACCTGCGCCTGCGCGGCGAGCTGCCCGACCACACCGACCACCTGTACGTGGTGAGCCGTCGCCACCAGTATCTGGGCCGCGTGCCATTGGCGGCGCTGGTCACCCACGAGGACAGCACCCCGGTCAACCGGCTGATCGACGACGAGCAGCCGGCCATCGACGTGGGCGACGGCTCGGACGAGGTGGCACGCCGCTTCTCCGACCACGACTGGATCTCCGCGCCGGTGGTGGACGACAACAACATCCTGCTCGGCCGCATCACCATCGACGACGTGGTCGACATCATCCGCGAGCAGGCCGAGCACCAGGCGTTGAGCGCCGCCGGCCTGGACGAGGACGAGGACATGTTCAGCCCGGCACGGCGTGCGTTCCGGCGCCGCCTGATCTGGCTGGGCATCAACCTGTGCACCGCCTTCCTGGCCTCCAGCGTGGTCAGCCAGTTCGAAGGCACCATCGAAAAATTGGTGGCGCTGGCAGCGCTGATGCCGATCGTGGCCGGCATGGGCGGCAACGCCGGCACCCAGGTGCTGGCGCTGATGGTGCGGGGCCTGGCCCTGGGGCAGATCGGCTCGTCCAACGTGATGACGCTGCTCAAGAAAGAACTCACCGTTGCACTGATTAACGGCCTGTGCCTGGGGATCGGGCTGGGCCTGATCGTGCTGGTGTGGTTCCGCCAGCCGATGCTGTCGCTAGTGATCGGCACCGCATTGACGGTGAACATGCTGACCGCCGCCTTCGGTGGCGTGCTGGTGCCGGTGACGCTCAAGCGCCTGGGCTTCGATCCGGCACTGGCCGGCGGGGTGATCCTGACCACGCTGACCGATGTGATGGGCTTTTTAAGCTTCCTGGGCCTTGCAACGCTGATCCTGCTGCGCTGACCGCGTGCAGCAGCGCGCCTGCCTGCCGGCATCGGCCATCTTGGCGATCGCATGAATCGACGGCAGCCACCGCCGCCGCGTGACGTGCCAGCACACGCGCATGCGGTAATACTGCAGGCCTGTATTCGAGGGAGAGTCGTGCGTGATCTTACGTTGCGTCGTACTTGGACTGCTTGCGTTGATGCTTGCCGGCTGCTCCAGCATGGGTGAGCGTCGGCAGGATGGCCGCAGCGGCCACTTCGTCAGCCGCACCCTGCAGATGGAAGGCCGGCTGTATCGCTACCAGGTATTCGTCCCGGCTGCCAAGGCCGCGCGGCCGTTGCCAATTGTATTGTTCCTGCATGGCTCCGGCGAACGCGGGGACAACGGACGCGACCAGGCCGAGGTCGGGCTGGGTCCGTACCTGAGTGCGCATGCCGATCGGTTTCCCGCATTGGTGGTGCTGCCGCAGGTTCCCGAGAACGAAGAATGGCTGGGGGTCAATGCGCGCATGGCGATCGCCGCGCTGGATGCGGCCAGTGCCGAATTCGCGGCCGATCCGCAACGCACCTACCTCACCGGCATGTCGATGGGCGGTTACGGCGCCTGGGAGATCGGGCTGATGCAGCCGCAGCGCTTTGCCGCGATCGTGCCCATCTGCGGTGCGCTGAAGGCGCCACGCGAGGAGCGCCGCACGCTCTACGTCAGCCTGGTTGCCAAGGAAGCCGACCCGTACACCGCAGCGGCCACCCAACTCAAGCATGTGCCGATCTGGATGTTCCATGGGGCCAATGACGATTCGGTGCCGCCACACGACGACCGCGCGCTGTACCGCGCGGCCAAGGGCGTCGGCGCGAACGTGCGCTACAGCGAATATCCCGACGGCAACCACAATGCCTGGGACGTGACCTACGCGGACCCGGCGATGTGGGAGTGGATGTTCAAGCAGCGCCTGCGCTGAGCGTCGGCAATCAATGGTGATAGCCGGTGTCGGCGGTGATCTTGCCGCGGAACACGCGGTACGACCACACCGTGTAGCCCAGGATCAGCGGCAGCAACATCACCAGCCCCACCATCGCGAACAGCTGCGAGGACGGCGGCGCGGCAGCCTGCCAAATGGTATAGATCGGCGGCACCAGATACGGCCACATGCCCAGCACCAGGCCGAGGAAGCCGAGCACGAACAAGCCCATTGCCAGCAGGAACGGCGGCGTGTCCGCTCGCCCTGGCTCGCTTGCGCGCCACAGCGCATAGCCCACCACGGCCACCAGCACCGGCACCGGCATCAACCACAGGTAATGCGCATCGGTGAACCAGCGTTCCATCACATGCGATTGCAGCGACGGTAGCCAGGCGCTGACCAGCCCGATGAAGACCAGCACGCTGAGCGTGAGTGGCCGGGTCAGTTGCCGCGCCAGCTGCTGCACATGGCCTTCGGTCTTGAGGATCAACCAGGTGCTGCCAAGCAATGCGTAGCCGAACACCAGCGCCGCACCGGTCAGCATCGCGAACGGGCTGAACCAGCCCCAGATACCGCCGACATAGCGGTCGTTCTCGATCGGCAGGCCCTGCACCAGCGCGCCCAGGATCACGCCCTGCGCAAAGGTGGCCAGGATCGACCCGGCGGCGAAGGCATTGCTCCACAGCCGCCGCGAGCGCTGCGCCTTGAAGCGGAACTCGAACGCCACCCCGCGGAACACCAGCGCCATCACCATCAACAGCACCGGCAGATACAGCGCCGACAGGATCACCGCATACGCCTTGGGAAACGCCGCCAGCAGCCCTGCCCCGCCCAGCACCAGCCAGGTTTCGTTGCCGTCCCAGATCGGCGCGGCGGTGTTCATCATCAGGTCCAGCTGCGCCTCGTCGCGGCGGAACGGCGCCAGGATGCCGATGCCGAGCACGAAGCCGTCCAGCACCACGTACATCAGCACGCCGAAGCCGATCACCGCGAACCACGCCACCGGCAGGAGAGTCGTCATGTCCATCAGGCAGCTCCATCGATCGGTTCGTCTGCGGCCGACAGCGGCCGTGCGGGCGTGTGTTCGCCGTGGTCCAACTGCGGTGCATCGTGCGGGGTCGGTCCGATCTTGCCGATCTTGACCAGGTACCAGATGCCCCAGCCGAACACGAACGCATAGCCGGCGACGTATACCGTCAGCGAGATCGCCGTCATCAGCGCCGACTGCGGGCCCACCGCATCGGCCGTGCGCAGCAGCCCGTAGACCACGTACGGCTGCCGCCCGATCTCGGTGACGAACCAGCCCGAGATCAGCGCAATGAAGCCGCTCGGCAGCATCCAGCGCCAGATCGCCAGCAACCAGCGCCACTGCACCAGCGTGCCGCGCCACAACGCAAACACCGACACCCAGGCCACCAGCAGCATCAGCGAGCCAATCCCGACCATGATGCGGAAGGCAAAGAACACCGGCGTCACCGGGGGGCGCTCGGCGGCCGGCACCGAGGTCAGCGGCGCGATGCTGCCCTCCAGACTGTGGGTCAGGATCAGGCTACCCAGGCGCGGGATCGCCAGCTCGTAATCGTTGCGCTCGGCCTGCGCGTTGGGCAATGCGAACACCACCAGCGGGACGCCCTTGCCCGCCTCCTCGGCATGCCAGTGCGCTTCCATCGCGGCGATCTTCATCGGCTGATGCTTGAGCGTATTCAAGCCATGCAGGTCGCCGACGACGATCTGCAACGGCACGGTGATGGCCGCGAACACCACCGCCAGCTTGAGCATGCGCAGGCCAGCCTCGCGATGCACGCCACGGTGCAGATACCAGGCCCCCACGGCCCCCACCACGAAGCAAGTGGTGATGAACGCGCCCAGTGCCATATGCGCCAGACGATACGGGAACGAGGGATTGAAGATGATCTTCAGCCACTCCACCGGATGCACGATGCCGTCGATGACCTCGTATCCAGCCGGTGTCTGCAGCCAGCTGTTGGAGGACAGGATCCAGAACGTGGAAAACAGCGTGCCCAGTGCCACCATGCAGGTGGCGAAGAAATGCAGGCGCTCGGAAATGCGGCCCCAGCCAAACATCATCACGCCCAGGAAGCTCGCTTCCAGGAAGAACGCGGTGAGGACCTCGTAGCTCAGCAGCGGGCCGATCACGCTGCCGGCGATCCGGCTCAGTTCCGGCCAGTTGGCGCCAAACTGGAAGGCCATCACGATGCCACTGACCACGCCCATGCCGAAGGACACGGCAAAGATCTTCTGCCAGAAGAAATACAGCTCGCGCCAGACCGGCAGGCGGGTGCGCAGCCAGCGCCATTCCAGAAACGCCAGCAGGCTGGACAGCCCGATGGTGAACGCAGGAAACAGCACGTGGAAGGCGATGACGAATCCGAACTGGATCCGCGACAACAGCAAGGCATCCATGGAGAAACCTCCAGGCAAATGGGAAGGCCACACGCGCGTCAGGTGCAGGGCGATGACCGCCATTGACGGCGGCAGTCGATCGCGACCGCTTGCACGACACCATGATGATAGTGACGCTTGAGCACGTTCCCGATGCGACACGGCGTCGCAGATGCGACAAACCACCGTGCCTGGGGTGAACGCACACGGCAGGGACAACGCATGCATGGCCATCTGCAGGAGCGTGCCTGCGCGCGATGAGGCTTTCCCGGTAGCGCCTTGTCGCGCGCAGGCACGCCCCTACGGAGTAGGGTGTCGCTACTTGACTGGCGCTGGCGCTCAGCGCAGGCGGCGCATCCTGCGCGCGAGTTCGCTGACGATCGCAATGCCGGCAGTCAACGCCACCATCGACAGGAACTGCGTGCGCGTTTCGGCCGAGCTGGCCAGCAGCACGAAGATCACCGCCAGGATCGCCAACGCCAGGACAGTCAGAAATGGATAGCCGCGCATCCGGAACGGCAATACGGTGCCGGCGCGATCGGCGCGGGCGCGCAGGATCAGCTGCGACAGTAGCGAGATCGTCCACACCAGCAGGCAGGTGGCGCCGACGATATTGAGCAGCACCGGCAACACCTTGTTGGGATACAGCAGCTCCAGTGCAGCGGCCGCAAAGCCGAACAACACGCTGGCGATCACCGCCGTCCACGGCACCTGCTCGCGGCTGGTCTTGGCGAGCACGCGCGGCGCCTCGCCGCGTTGGGCCAGCGAGAAGATCATGCGCGACGCGCCGTACAGGTTGGCGTTGAGCGCCGACAGCAGTGCCACCACCGCCACCAAGGTGATCGCGGTGGCCGCGCAGGGAATGCGCGCCACTTCCAGCACCGCGGCGAATGGCGAGCTGAGCGCCTTGCTGGTCCACGGCACCACCGCCACGATCACGCTGATCGAACCGATGTAGAACACCAGGATGCGCCAGGCCACGGTACGGATGGTGCGCGCCAGGCTGCGCCCCGGGTCAGCGGTTTCGGCCGCCGCCACCGCTACGATCTCGGTGCCGCCAAAGGCGAACACCACCACCAGCAAGGCGGCGCCGACGCCGGCCAGGCCATTGGGCGCAAACCCGCCATTGCCGGTGAAGTTGGACATTCCCGGCGAGGCCACGCCGGGCAGCCAGCCGGCCAGCAACACAAACCCGATCAGCAGGAACACCACGATCGCCACCACCTTGAGAATGGCGAACCAGAATTCGAATTCACCAAAGTTGCGCACGCCCAGCAGGTTGATTGCGGTGAAGGTCGCCATGAACAACAGCGCCAGCAAGGGCACCGGCAACGCCGGCCAGACGGTCGCGAGCAGGCCGGCGGCGCCGACCGCTTCGGCCGCGATCACCACCACCACCTGGAACCACCATAGCCACCCCACTGTGGCGCCGGCGGTCGGGCCCATCGCATCGGCCGCATACACCGAGAAAGCGCCGCTGGCCGGCTTGGCGGCCGCCATCTCGCCCAGCGCGTTCATCACGATAATCACCAGGGCACCGGCGATCAGGTAGGACACCAGCACCGCCGGCCCGGCCGCCTGAATGCCGACGCCCGACCCCAGGAACAGCCCGGCACCGATGGCGGTGCCCAGGCCCATCATCATCAACTGCCGTGGCTTGAGGGCATGCCGCAATGCGGGCGCAGCGGTCGAAGCGTTCTGGGCAACAGGATCGGTCGGAAGCGACATGGACGGCATCGGGATAGGTAATAGCGCGACACGATACCGCGTCGCGGCGCCGGCCGCGCCTCTTGACGCCGATGCCTCGGCCAGGATGACGGGGCACGGCCGCGCAGTTGCGCATGCCGCTCGCACGCGTGCGATGACGCCAGGCCGCGCCAGCAACACGCTGTGGTGCGCTGCACACCAACCCGCGCAAATACCTCTGCCAGGCGATGCAACTGCCCCGCCTGGTGAACGGGCAACGCGACAGCGGGGCGCACCAGTCAGATGGGCCGGTGCTCGCGGCCACGTCCGCATGCACCGCGTCCTGCCAAAACGCGGGCGGGTATGCCGAGGGCACGCAGCGACCAGGTTGCCGCGCATGAAGATCCCCGGCGTGCCGGGGATCCATGGCGTGGCCGCTGCGCTGACGATTACTCCGCCAGGTTCTTGCCCGCACCTGCGGTGGCGATCACCTTGGCCTTGACCTGCGCGGCCGGGGTGACGGTGTAGATGTAGCCCAGCGGTTCCGGGAACACCTTGGAGCTGACTCAGTTGGTGGCATTGGCGTACGGCTTGCTGCCGTCTGGCGTGCTCCAGGTGATGCCGCTGCCGACGTAGTTGTTGATGAGGTCCCAGTAACCGATCTCGCTGCTGTCGCGCGAGGTCACCGGGTTCTTGATGTTCTCGAAGTGGTTGGACTCGATCTTCGCCACTCCGCCCATGCGCACGTTGATGCCGGAGGTGGTGACGTTGTTGAAGTAATTGTTGTAGATATGGCTCAGGCCACGACGCTGCAACGGCACGCGCGATTCCACGTTCTCGAAGCGGTTGTGGTGATAGGTGGTGCGCGCGGCCGCGTTCTGGGTGTCGCTGTCGCTGAAGCCGTTGAGCGCGACCTTCTGGTAATTGTAGACATGGTTGTAGGACACGGTGACGTGATGCACGCCCTTCTTCATGTCGATACCGCCGTCGAAGGAGGCGTCGCCGGCACCGGAGCACTTGGTCAGCGAGGCAAACACGGTGTTGTGGTCCACCCAGATCCTGGACGGCTCACCGCTGGAATTGCCTTCCAGCGAAATGGAATCGGCATCCTCGCCACCGGGCAGCAGGCCGATGGTCATGTTCTGGATGATGACGTTGTGTGCGTTGCCCACCACGCGCACACCGAAGTTTGCCGCCGAGCCGTTCGCACCCTTGATGGTGACATTGCTCTTGTTCTTGATCTGTACGGTCTTGGCCGGCAGCTTCCATTGCGCGCAGACGTCCTTGATGGTGCCGAAGTCGAACTTGCCGGTGTAGTTGAGCACCAGTCCGCCGCTACCGGAATAACTGTCGATCGCCGCCTGCATCGCTTCGAAGCTGGCCACATTGACCGGTGTCTTGTTACCGCCGCCAGTGGTGGCGGCACCGTATCCAACCGGGCCTGCGATCGCGCCCGCGGCGCAGGCGGACAGTGCGAGCGCAATGGCGCCCTGAAGCATCTTGCTGGTCATGCAGCCTCTCCCAAAGAAGTCGATGAGCGACGCGTGGCACCTGCGCGATGGCAATGGCGACAGCGACGCGTTACGTGGGGGGCTGCATTCTTCGCGCGATTTAAAACATAAAACAATTATCCATCTCTGAAACTTTTACACACCCCGGTGTTCTCCTTGCAGGACATGCAAAAGAGACAGCACGGGACAGCGGGGACAGGACACCGGTACAACGCGTGCTCAAGCACGCCGCCGCACGCGCACGGCCTTATGCACGACCACGGCATGCTTCGTCCGGATGCGCAAGCGTCCGCTGCGATACACGCGCACGCGAACACACTGCACGCGCAATGGCATTGCCCGGCATCGATGCGATGTGCATGGCCACCATGGCCGATCCGTCAGCGACCGCCGCCCTGTGGTGGATTCGTCTGCAAGATGCCAGCCGGGCGCATCAGCACGTCACCGGCTGCACCGGCGCTTACCGCCTCCTGTCACGGCGGGATGCGTGCATCCCGCACGCGCCGTCGATGCGCGGTGACACGCTCGCCGCCCGCGCGCCTGCAGGACGCAGGCGACCGGGCGCTCAGACCGCGCGGCTGGCCGATGCCAACGCGCCGATCGGCGTGCCGCCTGGGCGTGGCGTGTGCCCATCGAGAAAATCGCCGACCAGGCGCATACAGGCCGTACGTTCTTCCACATGCGGCATGTGGCTGGACTGGGCGAAGACGTGCCAACGCGCATCGGGAATCAGCCGCGCATAAGGCTCGACGGTTTCCGGCGTGGCTTCGTCGTACTTGCCCGACAGCACCAGCGTGGGCACCATGATGCGATGCAGGCGTTCGACGATGCTCCAGTTGCGCAGGCTACCCACCACATGGAATTCGGTGGGGCCGTTCATGGCGTGGTAGACGGTGGGGTCGGCGTCGATGGCGGCGAAGATCCGCGCCACCTCGTCGGGCCAGGGCAGCACGCGGCAGACGTGGCGTGCGTAGAACACCTGGCTGGCAGCGCGATAGTCCGGATGGTCCAACGTGCCCGCCGCCTCGTGATGGTCCAGGACCGCCTGCACCTGCTCGGGCAGCTCGGCGCGCAGCCGCAGCGCAGCAGCCCGCCACAATCCCATCGACGCAGGCGAGTTGGCGATCACCAACGCGCGCAGTCCGGCCGGACGCCGCACTGCGTGCTCGGCCGCCAGCATGCCGCCCCACGACTGCCCCAGCAGCGCGTACCGTGCCAGCCCCAGGTGCGCGATCAAGGCCTGCAGCTCGTCCAGGAACAGGCCAACCGTCCAGAACCCAGGATCGACATCGGTCAGATGCGTGGAACGGCCGTTGCCGAGCTGGTCGTAATGGATCACCGCGCGGCCGCTGGCCGCCAGGTCCTTGAAGCTGTCGACATAGTCGTGCGTGCAACCGGGCCCGCCGTGCAACACCACCAACGGACAGGTATCGCTGCGCAGATCGCCGGTGATGCGGTACCAGGTGCGGTAGCCGCGGAATGGGACATGACCTTCGATGGACTGCATGACCTGCGCCTGCTCTGCGGCAATGATGAGCGCCGAGCCTAGCGGGCATGGCGCGCGGCGGGAACTGGCAAATGTCCCAGGTTGGCACGCCTTGCCGCCGTGGGCCGGTGCCGCAGCACGCACGCCGGCCTACGGCTCCAGCAAGCGATAGTGCATGCTGCGTACCACCGCCTCGACGCGGTTGCGCGCACCAAGCTTGCGTGCAGCCGAATTTAGGTGCAGGTTCACCGTGGCCGTGGATCGGTTCAGCGCGGCGGCAATGCCTTTGGCGGTGAGGCCCTTGGCAGCGTGATGCAGGCATTCGCGCTCGCGTCGGGTCAGCACGATGTGGTGGCAGCGGCGGTCCTGCGGGTCCATCAGCTCCTGGGCACGCGCCTGGAAGGCGTGGGCAAGCAACAGCAAGGGCGACCGCTGCGCCTCGGCCAGACATGGCGCCTCGGCGGCCGGCGCGCTGATAACGGCGCTGAAGGTCGCGAATGCGCCGCCCGGCAAGTGCAATGGCACGGTGATACCGGTGGCCATGCCGTTCTCGCACAGGTACCGCGTCACCTGGCGATGCTGGCCGCCCACGTATTCCATCCCGTGCACAGGACCATCGTTGCAATAGGACCACACGAACGATGCGCTGCGCCCGGTCGCGCGTCGCTGCACTGGATCGTGCTGGTAGTAGCCGTGTTCGCACCACACGTGCTGCATGTCGCCAGGTGCGTTGCGCTGCATGAACACCGTCGGCGTCATCAGCGCGCCCTCCACGCTCAACGGGACCGGCGCGTAGTCGTACACCAGCGACTGGAAGCCCAGCGCGCAGACCTCGTCGAAGACCCGGTCCAGGCAGGCGTCCAGCGTGTGCCGTGCCTGCAGGTCGTAGCCAAGACGGATCAGGGAATCGAACATGGCGGTCCTCGGGGCAGCGCGCTGTACAGGAAGGCATCCAGCCCGGGAAACCTAGCACTTTTACCAATGGATGGATGCAGCGGCCACATTATCGTCACACTACCGGCGGCGCAGTCAGCGGGCTTCGTCCGCGCGGCCGCATGCGCCGGGCACCATCACTCCTTACAGCGGACACCTGCATGACCGACACCCCACGCCGCGACGAGGCGGCCGCACTGGAACGCTTTGGCTATGCGCAGGAACTCAAGCGCCAGCTCACGCTCAAGGACCTGCTGGTCTACGGGCTGGTGTTCATGGTGCCGACTGCGCCGTTCTCGATCTTCGGCGGCGTGTTCGACATCAGCGCGGGCATGGTGCCGCTGACCTACGTGGTGGGCTTCGTGGCGATGCTGTTCACCGCGCTGAGCTACCAGCAGATGTCGCAGGCGTTTCCGGTAGCCGGCTCGGTATACACCTATGTCGGGCGTGGATTGAGCAGCGGCATGGGGTTCCTGGCCGGCTGGGCGATCCTGCTGGACTACCTGCTGGTGCCCACCCTGCTGTACGTGGTCGGCTCCAATGCAATGCACAACGTGCTGCCGGCTGTGCCGCAACCGGCGTGGATCGCGTTCTTCGTGGTACTCAACACGGTGGTCAATCTGCGCGGGATCGAAACCACCGCGCGGGCCAACCGGGTGTTCCTGTCTGCGCAGCTGGTGGTGCTGGCGGTGTTCGTGGTGCTGGCGACGCTGGCGATTCAGCGCGGCGTCAATGGCGCGCACTGGTCGCTGCGCCCGTTCTACAACCCGCAGGCATTTTCGCCGCAGTTGATCTTCAGCGCACTGTCGGTGGCGGTGGTGTCGTTCCTGGGCTTCGACGCAATCTCCACGCTGTCGGAAGAAACCCGTGGCGGCAATCGCGTGGTGGGCCGCGCGACCTTGCTGGCGCTGGTGCTGGTGGCTGGCCTGTTCGTGCTGCAGACCTGGTTGGCGGCCTTGCTGCAGCCCAACCTGCAACGCTACGTCGATGCGCAGGCATCCAATGATGCCTTCTTCGAGATCGGGCGGTTGATCGCCGGGCCGTGGCTGCAGATTGTCATCGCGTTGACGGTGGCCATCAGCGCGGCGATCGCCAACTCGTTGGTGGCGCAGGCAGCGACCTCGCGGCTGTTGTTCGCCATGGCCCGCGACGGGCAGATGCCGGCATTCCTGCGCCATATCCACCCGCGCACCGCAGTGCCGCAGCGTGCGATCCTGCTGGTGGCGGCGCTGAGCATGTTGCTGGGGCAAGTGTTCGTTGGCCAGATCGCACTGCTGTCTTCGCTCTGCAATGTCGGCGCATTGAGCGCCTTTGTGTTGCTGCACATTGCGGTGCTGTGGCATTTCCGTGCGCAGGCCCGCATCGTGCTGCACGGGCTGGTCCCGTTGATCGGCATCGTCATCCTGACCTATGTCGTGATCAACGCCGACCGGCATGCGCAACTCGGCGGCATGGCGTGGATGGGCATCGGGCTGACGGTGCTGGCATTGCTCAAGCGCAGCGGCCGCTCCACCCACTTCCGCGCCGGCGACACACGCGAGTAACCCTCGCCCACATGCCAGGCGCGTGAATCGGCAAACCGGCGCAATCCGGCACAGCCGCACGCCTGCAGCACCATCGCCGGCGATATCGGCACGCACCCGATCGCTACGGCGCCCGGGCTGCGACGCCTATGCGTTTCACTGCTTGGCGACGCCTTCATTCCGTCATGCATCGTGCACTCACCCGATGCGACGCGACGCGTTGCTGCGCCTGCATCAATGCGCCGCACGGCCGAGCGGTACGGTCACGCTACCGGTGAGCGTCATCGCTGCCATCGCGCAACGCGTTCGGTGACAACTTCATCCATTAACGAGATAGTTGGCACATATTCATCTTTGAAAATTGGTTAGCCTAACCGGGCGCCACCGTTGGCGCTGCGGAGCGCGGCCCCCGCCGCAACCCGCCATCCCCTGACGAAAAGGATGACCCATGAATCGCAAGAATGCGTTGTACCTGGCGCTGTTTTCGGCTGTTTCCGGTTCCGCGCTGGCAGTGCCGCCTACCGAAATGGATGCTGCGCCAGTGAGCTCGACACCACAGGCGGCCAGACTTGGCGCTGCGGTCCTCCAGTCGGCAACGCTGCGGGGCGGCATCCTGCCGACACGCGTGGCGCGCCTGGCGGCGCCCACCAGCCAGGAACTTGGCCGTGTCCGTGAACGGCGGATCGCACAGGTCAAACATGGCCAGCCGCTGCAGATCGGCTTCTCGCGTGCGCTGAAGCAGCCGTCGGTGAACCTGGCCAAGCTGGATTGGCAGATGGCCGGCGACGGTTCGCGTGTTGCCACCCTTGAGCTCAGCTCCGCGCAGGCCGCTTCGCTGCGTGCGGCGCTGGTGCTGCGCGGCACTGGCGCAACGCCCGGCGACCCGTCCAGGGTGACGTTGCGGTTTGCCGGCAACGACGGCCGTGTGTTCGAGCAGTCCGGCGCCAGCTTCATGACCGCCGGCGATGCCATCGGCTGGTCGCCGACGGTCAATGGCGACACGCTGTTGGTGGAACTCTCGTTGCCAGCAGGCCTGTATCCGGAAAACTTCAGCCTGAGCGTGCCGCAGCTCTCGCACCTGGACATCAGCCCCACCGCCAGCACGCGCGACATGATGACCATTGCCATCGGCGAAAGTGATTCCTGCCAGAACGACGTGGCGTGCCGCGCCAATCCCACCGCCGGCTTCACCAGCGCAACCAAGGCCGTGGCACGCATGGTATTCACTACCAGCCAAGGCTCGTTTCTGTGCACTGGCACCTTGCTCAACAACACCAATACGCCCAAGCGCAACCTGTTCTGGACTGCGGCGCATTGCATCAACACGCAGACCGTGGCCAATACGCTGCAGACCTATTGGTTCTACGACGCTGCACAATGCAACGGCAACACGGTCAGCTCGCAAGCGACCACGCTCAGCGGCGGCGCGTTCCTGCGCCATGCCAACACTACCCGCGACACTGCCCTGCTGGAACTGAAGACCGCACCACCCAGCGGCGCGTTCTACGCGGCCTGGAACAGCGCGGCGATCGGCTCCACCAACACCTCGATCGTGGGCATCCATCATCCGTCAGGCGACGTCAAGAAGTATTCGTTGGGCACGGTCAACGCGCTCAACGCGTCCATCGACGGCAAGAGCCCGCTGTATCGCGTGGTCTGGAACGATGGCGTCACCGAGGGCGGCTCCTCCGGCTCGGGTCTGTTCACCATTGCCAGTGGCGGCGCCTACCAGCTACGTGGCGGCCTGTACGGCGGCATGTCGTTCTGCACCGCGCAAAGCGATCCGGATTACTACTCGCGCTTCTCGGACGTGTATCCCTCGATCTCCAGCTTCTTCGGGCAATAAGCGCCCATGCACGTGGCAGGCGATCACCTCGCCTGCCATTTGCGATCGCACCCGCGCGCCGGTGCCCTGGCGCCAGCCGCGCAGCCGCTGGCGACAATCTGCTAGCGGGCCATGACCGGCGTGCGCGCTCCCCACACTTCCGGCCTTGCCTTGCAATAGCGTTCGATGAAGGCCTGCTGCGAGGGGAACTGTTCCACCGCGTGTTGGATCGGCTGGGCGATGCCGTCCAGCAGGCGTTGTAGGTCCTGGTCGGAAAACGCGCGTGTCAGCGGGTGATGGTGTTCCGGCATCAGGCCCTGCCCCATCAGCACGTGCGTCCAGGAATCGACACGAAACAATTCGTCCGCCGCCTGCCAGGCGTGCGCACGCTCGCGCCAGGCGCGCAGGCGCACGGCCAGCGACTCCGGCAGCTCTATCGCGCGGCATTGCCGCCACAGCGGTTCCTCGCGCTGGGTGGCGTGGTAGTGCAAGGTGACGAAATCGCGCACGTGCTCCATCTCGGCGCGGCTGACATCGTTGAACAGCTGCACCTGCGAGGGAGCGATGCCCTGCGCCGGGAACAGCGTCAGCAGCCGTACCACCGCCGAGATGGTAAGGTGGATGCTGGTGGATTCCAGCGGCTCGATGAAGCCGCTGGCCAGGCCCAGCGACACCACGTTCTTGTTCCAGGCCTTGAGCCGGCGGCCGGTGCGGAATGGCACCATCCAGGGGTCTTTCACCGCGGGGGCGGCCACGTCGCGCAGCAGCTTGGCATGCGCCTCGTCGTCGGACAGGTGCCGGCTGGAAAACACCAGGCCGTTGCCCACCCGGTGCTGTAGCGGAATATGCCAGCGCCAGCCGGCTTCGTGCGCGATGGCGCGCGTATACGGCACCGGCGGGCCAAGCGCCTCGGTCTGCACCGCCACGGCGCGGTCGCACGGCAGCCAATGGCTCCAGTCTTCATAACCGGTATGCAGGGTCTGCTCGATCAACAACCCGCGGAAACCGCTGCAATCGATGAACAGATCGCCGGCGATCACCTGCCCGTCTTCCAGCACCAGGCTGGCGACATCGCCGCTGTCGGGCTGCAGCGTCACCTGCTGGACCGGCCCTCGATGCGCGTGACGCCACAGGCCTCGCTGCGCGCGCGCAGGAAGCGCGCGTACAGCGCGGCATCCAGGTGGTAGGCATAATTGACTGCCGGCTCGCGCGGCAAGGCGAAGCGGTCCACGCGCGAGGCCGCCGTTTCCAGGCAGTAATCGCCAAAGCTGCCGCCCATGCCGCGGCGCTGGCTCTCCAACCATAGATGATGGAACGCGCACACCAGCGTGCTCTGCCCGGTGATGCCGAACGGATGGATATAGCGATCGCCCTGGCGCAACCAGTGCTCGAAGGAGATCGAAAGCTTGAAGGTACCCGCTACCTCGCGCAGGAACTCCTGCTCGTCGATCTGCAGGAACCGGTGAAAGGTGCGGATCGGCGGCACCGTCGATTCGCCGACACCCACCGTGCCGATCTGCTCGGACTCCACCAGGGTAATGTCGAGCAAGTCGCGAAACTGGTGCGAGAGCGCGCAGGCGGCGATCCAGCCAGCCGTGCCACCGCCGGCGATGACCACCTTGCGAATCTGAGCCTGAGTCACTGCGAACTCCCATGGACTGGATGTGGAATGGCGGCTGCCATGTGCGGCGATCCTGTTCGGGACTGCAAAAGGGTTGCACGTACATCAATGCCAACATGGCCTGACGGCGCGCTGCCATGCGTCCTTCCAATGGACGGCGCAGTCATCCGGCAATCCGCATTGAACGCACTGCGTCCATCAGCGATTGAGCCTGCCGATCAGCATGGCGCGAAGCTGGCGCGCAAGGACGGGATCGATCGGTCCCAGCGCCTGTCGCGCCGGTTCGGGCAGATGCGCGCCGGCACGCTCGGCCGGGCCGAACACGTAGTAATCGAACAAGGCACGCCACGCGTCCTTCTCCGCCGCCGGGCGGTCGCGGATGGCCCACAGCGCGTGATACAGCGCCGGCATCGCCGCCGGTAATTGCGCCGGCGCCGTGCTCCACCAGTAATTGACCAGCACGTTGAACGGCTGCAGCGACTGCACGTGGTGCCACCACATGCTCGGGATGAACAGCGCATCGCCCGGCTCCAGCACGGCGCTGCGTGCATGCGGCTGGGCCTGGGCGAATCGCGGGTAGCGCTGCAGGTCGGGAGTGGCGATATCCACCATGCTCACCACCTGCCCGCCCGGCGTGGGATCCAGCGGCCCGGGGTAGAGATTGGCCACCTGCTCCGGGGGAAACAGCGTGAAGCGCCGCTGCCCAACCGCGCAGCACGCCAGGTTGTTGGGCGCATCGTAGTGGCAGGACGCGGTGACGCGATTGCCGATCCAGATGCTGGGCTGCACGTTGACGCCGCTGGCCGCCAGGTCCAGATCGTTGTGCGCACGCAGGCCCGGCAAGCCATCGTCGACAGGCAGCGAGGCCAGGTAGTAGGTCGGCGGCTGCAGGTCGTCGCGATGCGCGGCGATCGCGTCCAGCAAGCTGCCCAGGCTGCCGCGCTGCACCTCGAAATTCAGCGCGCTGCAGTCCTCGGTGTAGAACGGGCGGCCGGCGATTGCCGGCCCGCCATAGGAGTACTGCAAGGCACGCCCAGTGTCGTGCGCGCGCAGCTGGTGCATCGCCTCATCCTGGCTCCGCAGGCCGGCCTGCACCAGCGACCAATCGCGTGCGATTCCGCGCAACACCACCGGCTCGGCCGCCTCACAGAGTTCGGCCAGTGGCAGCGCCTGGGACCGGCAATCGGTGCGCTCGGCAATCGCGGTGGCAGCAGGGCCAGAATGTGCGGGTGCGGCCATACGATCAGGCATGGGCAGCGGCAGGCGCAGTGCGCGCGTGTTGCAGGCGGCGCTGCTTTTCGGCCATCAGGCGGCGCACGTTATGCAGCGATGCCAGCATCAGAAAGGCGCCTTCCAGATAGCCCGCCTGGTGCAATTGCTGCAGGGGTTGCGCGTGGAGTGCGGCAAGCCGCTCGCGGTCGATGGCGAACAGGCCGTCCAGGTGGGCGGCATGGGTGGCATCCAGCGCCACATCCAGGCGCACCGGCTGGATCAGGCCCAGGGCATCGAAAGCCGCCGCCATGGCCTGCCCTGCATCCATGCCCTCCCGAATGCCGCGCAGCACGCTGATGATGTGTTTCAGATACGGGCTGTGGCCGCCCTGCGGCAGGAACACGGCCTCGCCCTCGCTGCGGCTGACGCGCGGATGCTCCAGGTCGATATGGATCACCGGCTCCTGCACCAGCGCACCGTCGATCTGCTGTTCCTGGAAGCCGATCAGAAATGGCCCCTTGGCGACGATGCCGGGCAGATAGTTGGCGCTCCAGCGGCCCTCGTGCAGGAACAGGTTTTCATCCTGGGCAAAACCCAGCAAGGCCACCGATTGGTAGCGACCGGTGGCAGGTTCCTTGCGGAAGAACAGCGGGTATTCGCGCTGCAGGTCGGCGTACTCGGTCACGAACGCAGGCACCAGCCCGACCGCATCGCCGAACTCGGCAGCGAAGCGAAGGACCACGCGCACATCGTGGTGCGCCACGTTGTTGAGCACTGCATATCGCGTCATCTACGACTCCAGCAGGCATCCCCGGTGGGCGTCTGCACTGAAAGATTGGCGTGCGACTCACCCGCTGCACGCAACAGCCACCGAGCATTGCCAAAAAAACCCAGGCCGGCAAGCGGCAGGGCAGCATGCGCGTCGCGTCGGCGTCGCGGATTGCCCGGCACCTGCAGGCCCTGCCTGGTTGGAACGCGCAGCACCGCGATGTCTGCACGCCTGGCCAAGCGTGCGAATGACTTCGCACGGCGGTCGGGCCGGTTGCATCCGCCACCAGCAGGTGGCGGCCGCAACCGTTTGCGGCCTGCGGCGAACAAAGCAATTGCATGCACCAGGCAGTCGTCGGCCGAGCGACGACCCGCCGACCGATGACCACGGTCGCGCCCGCCTGGCGGCGGACGCCATTGCCTTGCCACCGTCCCTAGAACGCGTAGCGCACACCCAGGGTATAGCGTGGCTGCTGGTCGATCAGGCGCACGATCTGCTTCTCCGAACGCCCATGCCAGCGCACGTCCTCGCCGGTCAGGTTGATCGCCTCGAAACCCACCGACAGCTGCTTGTTGAGCGCATAGCTGACGCTCAGATCGAACTGCTGGTAAGCCTCCACGTAGTACGGGTTGCGGTTGGAGGCATCCTGGTTGGCCGCGATCAGGTACTCGTCGCGCCAGTTCCAGGCCAGGCGTGCACTCCAACCGTATTTTTCGAACATCAGCATGACGTTGGCGGTGTCGCTCAGGCCGAGCAGCGCGAACTGGTCGCGGTCGATGACATTGTTGTCGAACGCCACGTCGCCTTTGACGATGGTGTAGTTGGCGTAGATGCCGAACCCGCTGCTGCCGAAGAAGTACTGCCCGCCCAGTTCCCAGCCGTGGATGTTGGCCTTGTTCTGGTTGATCGGCCGCGTGACATCGAATTGGTACAAGGGGTCGGCCGCCGTGCCGACCAGGTCGTAGGTGTTTTCAAGCGCCAGACTCTGCGCTGAGCTGCCGTTGTAGGCAGCCAGGCCACCGGTGGCGGCCGCATTGCGCAGCAGCGCGGTAGCGGCGAACAGCGAAGTGTCATTGGCCGAGCACGCCGCGGCCACGTCGTTGCCGGCCGCACCGACCTGCGCGGCGCACGCACCGCTCCGCAGGAACGCCAGCGCTGCCTGTGCATCCGGACCGGAGGTGGGGTCGGTCAGCCCATACAGGGTTTCACGCGAGACGGTGCTGCCGATGAAGTTGCTGACACGCTTGTTCCAGAACGTGGCCGACACGTAACTGGCATCGGCGAAATACCATTCCAGCGCCAGGTCGAGATTGTCCGATTCCAGCGGCGCCAGGGTCGGTGTCTGTGCATCGCCGCTGGCGCGGTTGGACGGGTTGATGAGGATCGAGCCGGCAGGCGTGTTGGGCGTCGGGCCAGCGAGCAGGTTGTTGTAAGGGGCGCGCGCAATGGTCTGGCCGAACGAGGCGCGGCCCTTCAGCTGGTCGGTGATATCGATGCTGAAGTCCAGGTTCGGCAGGATGTAGTTGTAACTGGTCTTCTCGCTGAAGGGCTGCTGCTCGGTGGAACGCAGCAGCTGGAAATCGTTGTTGGCCTGCCATTGCAACGCGACCGGTGTGGCTACCTGCGACGTGGATTCCACGTCGGTGCGCTCATAGCGCAGGCCCAGGCGCGTACTGGTGGTCATGCCGGAAATATCGCCGGTGAGTTCCAGCTGCACGTAGGCCGCACGGGTCTTTTCTTCGACCTGGTTGTTGGCGCTGTAGAGCGGGTTGTAGCGCGTGGCCGCACCGTACTGACTGCCGCCCCACAATGCCAGCTGGCTGGCGTCGCCGCGCCAGGCGTTGCGGGCAGCGCCGTTGGCATTGAAATCATCGAACATGCCGACGATGCTCACCGGCCGCAGCAATGCCGTCATGCCCGGCTCGTTGCCCGCGTTGGCCACGCCCCAGTCGCCCAGCGTGGAATAGTTGTCGCTGGTGAGGCGATGCATGGTGGTGTTGGAGGAGCTGACACCAAACTGGAAGCGGCCGTCGTCGAAGTCGAAGGTGCCGTCCAGGCGACCTTCCTTGGTCTCGGTCACCTGCTTCTGGTAGTAGATCCGCTGCACCTGCGAGCCGAGATTGTTGGTGGTGAAATCCGGGTTGACCACGCCGTTGGTGCCGGCCAGCGAATCGGCGACGCTGGGATACCAGGTGCGCGCGCCGATCGGCAAGGAATTATTGAACCACAGCTCCTGCGCCCATTGCCCACCGCAGGACGGGCCGTTGACGCAGTTGTTGGTGCCGGCGAAGCTGAAATAGGTCGCGCTGCCACCGGTCATCGGATCGTTCGGCAGGCTCTGGGTCTTGGAATTGTGCGCATCGAAGGCCAACTGGAAGCGGTCGCTCACCTGCCAGTCTGCATTGAAACCCAGCGAGCCAAGCGTGTACTTCTGCTCGTTGCGCTGTTGCTCCATGCCGAAGTCCTTGGCGCCATTGGGTACATCGCGCAGGTACACCGGCGTGGCCACGGTCTGGCCGGTATCAAAGGTCAGATTGGTGAAACTGTTGGCGCGTTGCAGCCAGATGCCCTGCTCGCCGCGGTCCTCGCGGATTTCGTTGGACGAGTACGTGTAATCCAGGGTCAGGGTCAGGCTGTCGCTGGGCGCGAATTGCATCACCGCCTGGCCGTTGATGCGCTCGCGCTGGAAGTCGGCGAAGGCGTAGCGCAGGTCGTTGGGCATGCCGTACAGCTGGCCGATCGCTGGCGCATTGGTCACCACCGTATCCGGCCGCAAGGCGGGGTCGGTGCCGGTCCAGCGCTGGATATTCCAGCGATTCTCGGTGGCCTGTACCGAGCCGCCATGACGCTTCTGGTAGCTGGCGCTCAAACCGATGCCGAAGGTCTTGTCCGGGTTGGTGTAGCTGAAGATGCCCGACAGTTCCGGCGTGAGCGAGTCGCCGAAGGGTTCGGAGCGGTCGGACATCATCTTGGCACCGGCATTGGCCACCACGCCCTCGTGGTTGAAGGGCTTGTCGGTCTGGATGTTGATGGTGGCGCCGATACCGCCGCTGGGCGCGGTGGCACGGCTGGTCTTGAACACCTCGATGCCGGTGATGGCTTCGGAGGCAAGCTGGGCAAAGTTGAACGCGCGCGTGCCTACGTCCACGCCGCCGATCGGCGTCTGCCCGGGCGCTCCGAAGGCATCGGCACCGGGAATCAGGCGGCCGTTGAGGGTGACGGTGTTGAACTGCGGGCCGAAGCCGCGCGCAGTGACCTGCGCGCCTTCACCATCGCGGCGTTCGATCGAGATGCCGGTAATGCGTTGCAGCGATTCGGCCAGGTTGGTATCGGGAAACTTGCCGATGTCTTCGGCGCTGATCGCATCCACCACACCGGCAGCGTCGCGCTTGATGCCCATCGACTGATCCAGGCTACTGCGGATACCGGTCACCGTCACGGTGTCGAGTGTGGTGGCGGCATCGCTGCTGGACTGCGACGCCGCAACGGGCGGAGCGACATCCTGCGCAAACGCGGGGTTGATGACGAGCAAGCCACCAACGAAGGTGAACATGGCCTTCGACTTGAAGCTGTTCAACGAACGACGCATCGATGTGTCCTCGGGAGTGGAGTCCAACCGCCTACAGCCGTTATCGCGACATGCGACACGGCAGCATCCTGTCCACCGCCCGGAGGGCCGTGGCGAACGGTACTGCAGCACTTCAGTTCAATCCCCTAGCACGCTGGCCGACGACCGCCCCTTCGAGCATCGACCTGCGGTGTGCAGTAAGCGGCGACGATGGCAAGCGCTCGTCCCGCGAAGGCGCTGGCGCCCTGCAGACGTGTCAGCCAGTGATAGCGCTACCACGCGCTGCAGCCTAGTCACCCACAAAAGCGCTTGTCACCGTGCGTTGCAGCATAGTGATGCGCCTGCACGGTTACAGTGGAAATGACAGTCGCTAGAGCTCGTCAGGGGGCTCCAAGCGCAGCGCGGTTGTAAGCGTTACCACCCGATCGCGCGCAGCAGGACGTTGCGGGCAGTGAACGTTGCACGCTGCGACGCCCTGTGCAGCTGCGTGCGCGGCGACTGCGCAAACGCGGAGTGATCCAGACGCGCCATGCATCGCTGGGCACTGCGCGTACCGGGGCGCGCGGCAGCCACCAGGGCACCCTCCGAGGTGGGTGGAGTGCTACCGGGGCATTGCTGACGAGGCCGCTGGCCAGGGGAATCTCTCTTCCACCTTGCCCTGCCGCCGGGCAATGCAGGGGGAAGTGCGCCCGTCACACCGGGTGATCCGCTCCAGGGACCCGGCGCTACTGCAGTGCCTGCTCCGGCCCGGGCGCAGGCACTGCCACCGGGTCCATGATGCGGCTTTTCAGTACGCTGTCCTTGAAGAACCAGTTCTTTTCGCAGCGGATCGGCTTGCTGCCTTCAAAGAACAGCAACTCATCATCACCGGGCAGCTCCTTGATTTCCTGCGGCAGCATCAGTGCACGGCGTTCTTCGGTATAGCTGTAGGACACGTTGCTTGCGCCACCGCCGCTGCTGGTGGAGCGGTGCTGCCTGCGGATGGTTGCATAGCCCAGCATGTCGCTGTAGGCATTGGCATCTTCCTGCTCGCGCGGGGTGAAGACGATGCTGGCGGCATGGTTGGTGATGAAGTTTTGTGCGTCGTCGGCGCCATAGGTGGCACGCAACTGCGATTGACTCTGGATGATGCACAAATCGCGCACGCCGTAGCTAGCCGAGATCGAGATGCGCTTGGCCCAGACATCGACCCGACCCATGGCGGTGAATTCATCCATGAGCATCAGCATCTGATACTTGATGGCAGGATCTTCGTTGAGCTGCTTATCGAGATTATTTCCGATGACGGAGCTGAAGAAGATATTCAACAGCTTGCTGCTTTCATCCAGTTTCTGGGTGGGGATGATGACGTAGACGGTGGTGAGCCGTTTGCGGATCGCAGTGACGTCGATGTCGGTGGCATTGGTGGCATTGGTGGCGGCCGCCAGGATCGGGCTCAAGAACTGCTGCAACGGGGCCTGCATGGTCGCCATGACCGAGGAGAAGGTCTGTTCGGCCAGCCCTGCGAGTGCGCTGAAGGTGGAGCGGGTCTGTGGGCTGAGGTAACTGTAGTTTTTATCGGTGAGTAGCATTTTCAACAGATCGTTGGTGCTCTCACCACCATCACCGCCCGTGGACAAGCGCAGTAGGCGCTCCAGGCTTGGAAAGAACGGGCCTTGGTTGGGATCGTCCACGCTATCGAAACCCCGGCTGCGCATGGTGTCCCATCGCTCGAACATGAAACAAGCGAACGCCACGAATGCGGCGCGCGACTGGGTGACCCAAAAGCTGTCCTTGCTCGGTTCGTCCGGATACAGGATCGCGGCCATGGTCTGGAGTGAGGCGATACGCTCGCGCGGATCGTCCGGCACCAGCGTCAGCGGATTGAAGCGATGGGTCCTGCCATCGGTGGCATACGGCGCCCAGACGTAGATCGCTTGCCCTTGCGAGGCCCGGTAGCCGCTGGTGGCCTTGAACAGTTCGCCCTTCAGATCGAGCACCACCATGGACTGCTGGTAGGTCAGCAGCACCGGGATGGCAATGGAGGTGGTCTTGCCCGAGCGGGTGGGGGCCACCACGATGACATGCAGCGCACCGTTGATGTAGATGGAGCGGCCCTTGAGTTTGCCGACCAGGATGTTCTCCGGCTTCTTGTCGAGCATGCCGGCTTTTTGCAGATCCGCGACCGTGGCAAAACTGGCTTCCCCATGCAGGGATTGCTGCTTGCTCCTGAGCATCGGGATCAGCAGCAGCGCCCATCCGAGCAGGGGTAGGCCAAAGCCGAGGATGCCGGCGATCTTGATGCGAAGAACGTACGGTTTCATTTGCGGCAGGTCGAGCGCCCGCCAATATTCAAAGTAGGTCGTTGCTTTCAGCGGCACCTGCAGCTTCAGCAGCGCCAAAGTGATAAAGCCGGATAAATACAACCCGGCGACCAGTGCAAGAATCAACAAGATCGCTGCAACGCCCGACTTTGCCTTGCTACTCATGCGCCCATCTCCGTATGTCGTTGCAGGCAGCGGTTGGACGCGTCGCGTGCCAGAGCCGGCAGGCGCGCACCCGCCGTATCACATGCCCATGCCGGGCTGCGACTGTGCTTGCGATTGGGCTTGCAGGCGGTCCTGGGCGATGATCTGGTTGATGCGTGCATGCTCCAGATCGCCGGCCTGCGCGACCTGCATCGAGGCCTGGATCGATGGTGCCGGCTCGTGTATCGGCAGGCACGCCAATCCCAGCGGATGGTCGTAACTGGCCGCATACACGGTGTCGCGCGCCACATAGAACTCGCCCTTCCAGCCGGGCTTGAAGTAGGATTCGTTCAGCGCTGCGGTGATCTGAGTCAGGCGCTCTTCCGAAAAATCGTGGCCCTGCTTCTGCATCCGCTCTTGCACGTCCGCATAAAGTGCATGCCGGGGATGGGCGGGGTCGCTATAGGGCAGCAAATCGGGCGAGCGAGGCGCGCGCTCGCCGTTCTCGGTGGCGGTGGCCACCTGTGCCTCTTCGCGTTGCGCTTCGCGGGTTTTCTCGTCCTCGGCGCGTTTCTCTCGCTGCTGTTGCTGCAAGAGCTGCAGTTGCGATTGCTGCTCCTGCTGCAATTGCCACTGGCGTTGCTGTTCCATCGCTTGCGGGTGCATGTCCTGCTGCTGGCTGGATTGCGCGCTGGCAGGCGCCCTCGGCGCTGGCCGCGCAGACCCATCGTGCATGATGGGCACCTGGGCCTGGCGCTGCTGAGCATCCTGCGATGGCGCCTGCGCCTGATGGCGTGCCTCCACCTCGCCAAGTGCCTGTTGGATGTCGTCGGTACTGGTGGTTGCCGCAACACGCACCGCACCATCGGCGTCCCGCTTCAGATGCTGGATGGGACTGTCCACCGAGTATTGACCGGTCGCATCACGCTCCAATGCCAAAGAGCTGGTCGCTGCATCGATCTCGTTTGCCTCACGTGTACGTTGCACCGCTAGCTGGATTGCGCCTGCGGTCTGGGCATTGGGCGCAACGCCATAGGCGACATAGGTCGCCTCGGTATTGGCCTGATCTTGCTGCTGCAGGGTTGGCGTCTGCCGCGAGGGCATCTGTGCCATTGCCTGCATATGCTGCTCCAATGCCGGTTGCAAGCGCTCACGCGTCGCGTTGAGCTCCAGCGGGACATTGCCTTCGGCAGCAACACCGTCGTGCAGCCACTGACCCTGCGTATCGCGCTCATATTGCCTGCCGTCCGATGCTTGAAGCGAATCCGGGTTCAAGGCCGCCTGCACGGCAGCTGGCACTGGACCGAAATCGTTCCAGCCATTGCGCTGATGGGCAGCCTGATAGGTCGCTGCAATCTCAGCCGGACCTCGGGTGATATTCGCGTCCACCACTTGGGCTGCTTGTTGGTCAAGCGCAGCACTGCGCTCGGGGCTTGCCGGATCAACCGTCCAGACAGGTCGATCGTTCCTATCGACTTCGTCAGCGATCATCCGTGACCACCGGCCATTCGTCGGGTCATGCCGCCAATCCCGCGCGTAGAGATGCGCAGCATCTACCTCACTGTACGGCTGCACATAGGGATTACTGGATTGCACCTTGCCCAGCGCCTGCTCGGTCGCTTCGCTACTGGCGTGATAGTTCAGCTCGCGCGCTTTTTCGGGCAGTGCGAACATGGCCTGCTTGTGCGGCGCATCGACACCGTCGTTTGGCAGGTTGGCCTTCTCTTGTCGAAGCCACTGGTTGCCATTGAACTCCCAGCTCACGCCCTGCTTGTCGGTCTGTGTATAGATCTGGCGGTTGTCCCACAGGGTCGCGGCCTTGTCGGCAGCGGCACTGAACAGATAGCCATCAGCCACCACCAGCGTGACCGGTCCTGCACCGGTTGTGCCAACAACCGCAGCGGCGGCGGCGCCTCCCGCCCAGCCGCCCACGCCTCGGGAAGCAAAGTGCAGTGCTTCCGAGCGCGCAGCGGTGAGGTTGTCTTGTGCCAAAAGTGTGCCAACACGCTCCCCGGCTTGTGATGCGTCGTAAGCGGTCGCGGCAACGCCCAAACCCGCAAGCCCTGCTGTCATCCCGGCACGACCCAAGCCTGGGATTTCAGGTTTCGGTGTGGTTTGGACATTGCGTCCTTGCCATTCATCCCAGCGTTGCTGACCCGCCAGGGCATGCTCGGTTGGCGGATTCATACGCTGACTGAGCGGAAGCGTGCTTTGGTCCAACGCCTTTGACGTTCCCTCAATCGACGTTCCCCGAAAATACTCCCTGTTATCAAGCCTTAGGACTTTGTTCTCACGTAGCGCATCATCACTGGCCGGGATGCGCAACATGCCTTCGTGTTCACGCGCACGGGCCACGATCAGCTCAAAGGCTGCTTGCTGACCGAGCCGATCTTTGACACCAACCAGCGCCTCACGCGGAAGCCCCTCAATCGAGGTGACGTTCGGATTGGCAAGAATGCGAGGCACTTCAATTTCGCCAAAGACACGGCTTGGCTGAGCGTCGCCTACGATGGCACGAACCTCACCCACGGTTGCATCGGCAAACCGTCCAGACGCGTCTGCCCAAGGACCTTGCGTGGGGTGGTAAAGCCACTCTGTGGCGGGTCCTCTGTGGGTTCCATCAATCAGTTTATCAACATCGATATCGTAAGCGTCGGCAAGCGCGCTATAGAAATCTGGGTCTTCGCGGATCACTGTGGGTGCAATCGAGCATTTTCGGGTAGCGCGGGCAGGAAGCTGGCGATGATCTTGAGCCTCAGGAACTCC
>NZ_MDED01000022.1 GCF_002939885.1 Xanthomonas cucurbitae | reverse complement strand
AGGAGTTCCTGAGGCTCAAGATCATCGCCAGCTTCCTGCCCGCGCTACCCGAAAATGCTCGATTGCACCCACAGTGATCCGCGAAGACCCGTCAAGATTTAACGTCAGCACATGAGCGATGAACGGTTTGTATTCGGCATATAGCGCGACTCGGCGTGCCTGAGACGTCTTCTCGGCCTCCTGCTGGATGAAGGCTTCGAATCGCAACATGCGCGTAGCGCCTTCGGAGAGAGGCTGCTGGCACAGTGGGCAGGGCGATTCGGCGCCTAGGTCGGGGAACGCTTTGTCCGGGTGGGATTCGACCGCGAATTTGCGGGCGGCATCGAAGAGTTCGCGCCAAGTCTCGCCGCCGGTGCCCGGCAACAGGTTCTCGCCTTCCTTGAACTGCTTGGCCGCGAGTGTGGCCGCCGCCTGAGCAGTGCGATAACTGTCGGCCAAGTTGCGCAGCTTGGCTGTTATAACTTGGTCCAACAGTACGCCTTTTTTGGTGGCATTCGTCGCGATGGCCGCCACGCGACGCGCTCGCAGGCGCAACTGAATCGCCTTTCCCCCAGGGTTGTTCTCCTTAAGACTTTTGTCGAGCGCGACGTGGTGTGCCAGCTCTTCAGGTGTCAACGTAGCCAGCGCGTCTATCTGGGCTGTCGTTGTCTTGGCAGACAGTGATGAGATCAACTTGCCTACGGGTGTGTCGCCCTGAAGCGGCGCGAACGCTGTGAGGTCAGCGGCGGACTGAGCATGCTCGTTTTCGAGCGAAGCCTTCAATTGCTTGCAAACCTTGGCTAGTCCTTCAAACACGTCGAGCCCATAGGGGACGTAGGAAAAATCATCTTCGCTGTCGAGGTAGGCGCGTGCGCAGCGCGAATCGAAGATTGCGAAAGACGACAGCTCAGGTGGCGAGGCCTTCCCATATGTCCAATACGTATCTTTTGCGACACCGTTCACGGTAATCTCAAAAGCGGCCTCCGGAGCGCCCGCCTTGCCGGCCGGAAGATTGGCGTTTGGATGGATGGCTTCCATCTGATCGCGGGCTCGGCAGGCGCGCTTGAGCACGCGTGAGTATCCCGACTTACCTGAACCATTGTCGCCGTATATCACCGTCATTCCGGTGGGGCTGAACGGCAGATGCTGATTCTCTGCAATCGCATTGACATGGTGCATGTTCTTCATCGCGAGCAGTTCGACGTGCGTCGTTACCTTCAAGGGCGCGGGAACCTGATCGGCCGTTAACGGCTTGGGCTTCCTGCCCTTGAGATCAGGGATGCCGTGTGTCGCTTTCAGCAGTGCGAATAAATCGTCCTGATCCTCGGCCGTCAGCGTCTGCTTCGCCAGCAGACGAGCGACTGCATCGCTTTGCCATGTGGCGAGTCCCTGGGTCCAGCCCAGTATTTCCTGCATTATCGACATGAGTCTCCTACAGTCCTTGTCATTGATTTTGTTCTTCGGCTGCACTTACGAACACGGCCACCGAACTGCATGCTGCAGCAGGCATGACGAAACATTCAGAAACATTATGACGTTCCGGCGTTACGTTGTCAGGCTCTCGGGCTTTACTCCGTACTGGCTGCGCCCTTCACGAGCGAATCCATCTGGCTTCGATTCTTCACGCTTCCGAACCTCGCTCTGTTTTAGTCCTTCGCGCTGAGCTTGCATTGGGGCCGTGGAGCGAGGGGTGAGAGAACAACATGCATGAGGTAGATGCAGAGCATCGTTTTTACGGTAGAGGCGGGCGCCCGCGCTTGCCCTCGGAGGCGTACGCTGGAATCAGGCCCGCCGATGCGGGCTTGGTCAGCGCTCGCCGTGGGCAGGCGAGGCGGAGCCCGGTGCAGGCGCCAGCAACTGCTCGGCTAGCCCGCGATAGATCGGCGTCTTGCACACCAGGCCGGACACCGCGCGGGCGATCAGCACCGTGGCCAGGATCGGCAGCAGCATCTGTCCGGTATCGGTGAGTTCCAGCGAAATCACCGCCGAGGTCAGCGGCGCCTGGGTCACCCCGGCCAGGTAGGCGCACATGCCCAGCAGCACGAAGGTGCGCGGGTCCACGCCCGGCATCAGCACCGACAGGTTGTGGCCGATGCCGGCACCCACCGCCAGGGCGGGTGAGAACAGACCGCCCGGGATGCCCGCCAGGTACGAGACCAGATTGGCGAGGAGCTTCATCAGGCCGAATTCGTGACCGACCACCGCATGCCCCTGCACCAGGCTGCGCGCCTGTTCGTAGCCGGTGCCGAAGGCGCCTTGCCCGACTACCAGCGCCAGCCCGACCAGCACCACGCCGCACAGGGCGGCAAGCAGCACCGGGTGCCGTTGACGCAGTGCGCCCAACCAGCGCGGTTTGCCGCTGACGCTGGCCAGCACCAGCCGGGCGAAGATGCCGCCGAGCAGGCCGGCCACGCTGCCGCATAACGCAATCGCCAGCCATGCATGGCCCAACGGCAGCGCCACCGCCACCTTGCCGAAATACGTGTAGCTGGCCAGCAGGCACAACGACACCACGCCACCGACGATCACCGCAGTGAGCAAGGTGCCAGAGAAGCGGTGCTCGAAACGCCCGCTCAATTCCTCGATCGCAAACACCACACCGGCCAGCGGCGTGTTGAAGGCCGCCGCGATGCCTGCTGCGCCGCCAGCGAGCAAAAAGTGCGAAAGCTCGCGCGGATCGTGGAAGCCAAACCAGCGCCCGAACAGATGCATCAGGCTGGCGCCGACATGCACGGTGGGGCCTTCGCGACCCACCGAGGCGCCGCCCAGCAGCGATAGGCTGGTCAAGGCGAGCTTGCCGACCGATACGCGCAGCGACAGGTTGGTGTCGCGAAATGCCGGGTCCGGATGCTCCAGCGCGGCGATGACCTGCGGGATGCCGCTGCCGCGGGTAGGCCGCAAGGCGCCGGAGGTGAGCCAGGCGAGCAGGGCGAAGATGCCCGGGGTCAGCAGCATCGCCCACCAGATCGAGTGCGCGGTGATGCGCTGGAACAGATGGAAGGCGGCATCGCTGGCCTTGGCGAACACGATCGCCACCAGCGCTACCGCGATCGCGCCGCCCCACAGTGCAGCGCGGCGACGCCAGCCTTCGCTGGACAACAATGGCCGCAGGCGGTGCGGCAATGGGGCAGGAGCAGACATCACCTCATTGTCGCACCCACACGCGGTAGCGGGGTCAACGCGCGGCTGGTGGTGGCACGCGCAATGCCGGCAGCAGCGTGGCCGGGTTGCCGTCGTTAGGCGCGGCGGGGATGCCGAGCAGCCGCGTCATCAGCGGATACACATCCACGTTGTCGAAGCCCGGCAAGGTCTTGCCTTTCGCCAGATCCGGGCCTTGCGCCAGGAACACCGCCCGCATCGATGGCAGCGCCGGGTCGAAGCCGTGCGAGCCGCGCATGCCCTTTGGCGGGCGCTTGGCCAGCTTGTCCGGGAACAAAGCATCCCAGCCTTCGTGCATCTGGCACACGATGGGCGCAATGCGCGGGTGCGTGCCGTAATGCCAGCGCGCCGGCAGCTGCATCTTGCGCCAGCAGTCGTAGTGCGCATGCGCGCCGAGCAGGTGCGCTTCGGCCTTGGCCTGCTGCCCGGGCAGTGGCACGAAGCCGATCACCTGGCCGTCGGTAGTGGCCGTGGCAAGCTCGGGCGGCGCCATGGCTTCCACGCTGATGGCATGGCCCGGCGGCACCTCGGCCATGCCGTGGTCGGAGACCACTATGATATTGGTGCGCGCGCGGGTGCCGTCGCGCTGCATGCCGTCCAGCAGCCTGCCGATGGCTGCATCCACCGCGCGCACGGTGTCGGCATAGTCGCGCGATTCCGGGCCGTGGTCGTGGCCGGCCTCGTCCACCTGTTCGAAGTACAGCGTGACCAGGCGATTGCGCTGGGGCCGATCGGTGTTGAGCCAGCCGCGCACCATCTCCACGCGCGCCTCCAGGCTCACGCCTTCTTCGTAATGGCGCCACTGCGAGGGGCGCACGCCCTGGATCGCCGCTTCGCTGCCCGGCCATGACCAGGTGGCCGCACGCAGGCCGGCGCGCTCGGCGCCCACCCACAGCGGTTCGCCGCCCCACCAGCGCGCATCGCCCACTGCTTCCTGCTTGCTCAGCCAGAAGCCACCCAATACCGGGTCGCGCATGCTGTTATGCACGATGCCGTGGTGGTCGGGCCGCAGGCCGGTGATGAGCGTGTAGTGATTGGGAAACGTCAGCGACGGGTACGCCGGCGTCATCCAGCGCGCACGCACGCCATCGCGCGCCAGCTGCGACAACGTGGGCGTGATGCCGCGATCGAGCATGTCCGCGCGCAGGCCATCGATGGAGATCAGCAGCAGGGTGTGCGGGGGATCGTTCGCTGCCGCGGTGGCGGCTGGCGGAGGCGGTGCGCTGACCGGGAGTGCCGGGGCGCTGTGTTGGAGGGGCTGGCTGGTACAGGCCGCGAGCAGGGCCGTGGCCGCTGCGGTCACCACAAGACGTCGGTCGATCATGCGGCCGAGTGTACGGTGCGGCGAGAACGTCGCGACGTCATTGCGAACCTGCTGCGGGGACATCGGCGAACAGATCGTCGGCGCGTGCAGCCTGCCGTGGCGACCAGCCTTCCAGCTGCAACAAGGCCTGCTTGGTCGGCAGGCCACCGCCGAAACCGGTCAACGCCCCATTGGCGCCGATCACGCGATGGCAGGGCAACACGATCGGCAGTGGATTGCGTCCGTTGGCCGCGCCCACTGCGCGGCTGGCAGCGGGGCGGCCCACCGCCTGCGCCAGCTGCGCATAGCTCCAGGTCTGGCCGAACGGAATCTGCGCCAGCGTGTGCCAGACCTCGCGCTGGAAGGGTGTGCCCACCGGTGCCAGCGGCAGGTCGAAATGGCGTCGCCCGCCATGCAGGTAATCGAGCAATTGCTCACGCGCCTGGCGCACCAGCGCAGCGCCCGGGTTGTGCACCCAGCGGGCGCGTCCGGTGGCGTCGTAACGGTTCTGTGCGAACAGGATATGGCGCACGCCGGCCTGGTCGGCGGCCACGGTCAGCGTGCCGATCGGCGACGGAAAAAAGTCGTAATGGACGGTGCTCATGGACGGGATTCCTTGCGGTCGGCGGCGAGATGCCACAGGTGCAGCACGGCGTAGGCGCGCCACGGGCGCCAGGCCTGCGAGCGCGCCTCGGTGGCGCGTTCGCTCAGCCGCAGCGGCGCGCCGAGCACCTGTTGCAGGATCAGGTCGCCGGCCGGAAACGCGTCCGGATGCGAGAGCGCACGCATGGCGATGTAGTGCGCCGTCCACGGCCCGATACCGGGCAGGGCGACGCAGGCGGCGACGAACTCGGACAGACGCTGGCCGGCGCCGAAGTGCAGCCGGCCCTGCGCGCAGGCCACGGCCAGTGCGCGCAGCGTGGCGGCGCGTGCGCCCGGCAGCCCGAGCTGTTCCAGCGGCGCCTCGGCCAGTTGCTCAGGTGTGGGAAAACTGCGATCCAGCCCTGGCGGCATCTCGGCATGCCGGCCGCCATGCCGCTCCACCAGCCGCGCCGCCAGCGTGGCCGCGCCGGCTACGCTGATCTGCTGACCCAGCACCGCACGTACCGCGGTCTCGAAGCCATCCCAGCCGCCGGGCACGCGCAGGCCGGGCCGGCGTTCGATCGCCTCGGCCAGCAGCGGCTCGGCCGCAAGCGTGGCGTGCACCGCATGCAGGTCCGCATCCAGATCGAACACGCGGCGCACCCGGCGCACGATCTGCGGAATCCGGCGCGGGTCGGTGGCGCCGATGCGCAGCAGCAGTTCTGCGCGCTGCGGCGCCGGCGCGACCTCGATCAAGCTGGCGTGGCCGGGCGGGCCGATCACCCGCCGATAGCGGCCGCCATCGACCTGCTCGATCCCCAGGATCGCCCGGCGCTGCAGAAATGCCAGCATCGCCGGCCAGTCCAGGGGGGGGCGATAGCTCAGGCGCAGCGTGAGTTCGCCGCCCGGCACCTCGGCGCGCTGCTTGCGCAACGCCGACGGCGGCATCCCGCAGCCTTCCAGGAACGCCGCATTGAACCGACGCAGGCTGTTGAAGCCGGCCGCCAGCGCAACTTCGGTCACCGGCAAGGCGGTTTCGGTGAGCAATTGCTTGGCCAGCAGCAGCCGACGCGTGCCGTGCACCTGGATCGGCGTGGCGCCAAGGTGTTGCACGAACTGCCGTTGCAACTGCCGCGCGCTAATGCCCACCGCATCAGCCAGGCGCTGCACCGGCTGCTCCTGCAGCACGCCTTCGGCGATCATCGCCAGGGCGCGTTGCACGCTCTCTTCGCCCAGGTGCTGCTGCGCCTGCGGCGACAGCTCCGGCCGGCAGCGCAGGCACGGCCGATAGCCGGCCGCGCTGGCCGCCGCAGCCGTGGGGTAATAACTGACGTTGGCTGGCTTCGGCGCCGGCGCCGGGCACACCGGACGGCAATAGATCCCGGTGCTGCGCACGGCGGTGAAGAACAGCCCGTCAAAGCGCGCATCGCGCGCCAGGCGGGCGCGGTCGCATTGGGTCCGGTCGGGCGTGAGCGTCTGCATGGCGCCAGTCTATGCCCTGGCCACCGCACCGGCTGGCCGTTTTCGGACGGGGTTGCGCAAGCGGGTGCATGTTCATGGCGCGGTCAAATCCTTGATCGCTTCAGCCATAGACTGAAGGTGATCTCCGTCGCGCTCCCACACTCGTCCATGCTCAAACCGTTTTGTCTGTCACTTGCCTGCGTGTTCCTGCTGGTTGCCTGCGACCGCGGCGGTACGTGGGCCGATGCTGCCGGGGCGCAACAGACCGCAGCGGCGCAGGTCGGCGACGGCGACCACATGGTGTCGGTGGATACGCCCGAACCGGTTCCGCCGCCGCGCCCGCGTGCGCAGGTCGGCGAGGCGGGATGGCCACAGGCGGAACTGGAAGCGGGCCAGGCCTGGATCAGCTGTGCCACCAATTACGGCAAGGAAGCCGGCGATGGCACCTTGCTACCGGCGCTGGACCGGGCCAGCGTGGAGGCGGCATTGTCGCCGTGCCGCGAGACCGGCCTGGTGCGGGTGCGCTATACGGGCAAGATCAACGCTGGTTTCGCGGCGCTGGTGTGGCGGCTGGCCGCCGTGGCAGAGCAGTGGACGTTGCCGCATCGCATCCTGGATCTGGATTCCAGTGGCGGCC
The DNA here is from genome assembly GCF_002939885.1 of Xanthomonas cucurbitae. Classification (GTDB taxonomy): domain Bacteria; phylum Pseudomonadota; class Gammaproteobacteria; order Xanthomonadales; family Xanthomonadaceae; genus Xanthomonas; species Xanthomonas cucurbitae. Next base: position 75,786 of record NZ_MDED01000022.1, on the reverse strand, counting down.
AGGTGGAGGCAGCGATCCGCGCCGGCGACACCATCGGCGAATCCAACTGGACCATCTGGGTACGCGAAGGCTCGATCTGCCATAGCGCCTGCGTGTTCGTGCTGGCGGCCGGCGACAACCGCCTGGTGGCCGGCAAGGTGGGCATCCACCGGATGATGCGGATCAGCTCGAAGGCGACGTCACGGGCAGAACTCAATCGCGAGCTGCGCGAGGTCTATGGCAACGTCAAGGAGTATCTGGAGCGTAACGGCGTGGCGGTAGCAGTGGCCGACCTCATGATGACGGTGCCCAATCGCAGCCTGCGCCTGCTCACCATGGAAGAGCTGCGCGAATACGGCCTGGACGGAACCAATGCCGTGCAGGACGATCTGGAACGCATCCGCCAGATGCGCAAGTGCGGCGATGCGTTCGTGCGCCGCAAGGACGCGTTTCTGGTGGCGTTCGACCAGCAGTGCAAAGGCGAGGGCGCGGATCTGGATGCGGTCAACGCCTGCGGTCTGGCTTTGAAGCAGCGCTTCGGTTTTCCGGATGCGGCCTGCCCGGAAGAAAGCCCGCTGGCCGAAACCGATGCGGCGGCCCTGCCGGTGGCACCGGTGCTCGATGCGCAGGACGGCACGCCGACCGACGCCACGCCGCCGCTCGCGCCGGCCGCCGACCCGGCCGGGGATGCTGCGCAGGCCGATGCGTCAGCGCCTGCGCCTGCCGACGGTTGAGGCCGCTGCAGCTTTCACGCGTATCGCACTGCGCGCTGCCTATGGTCGCCGCATACAACCGGGTTAGGGGGGCGTATGCGAGGCAAGACCAAAGGCGTTTTACTGGCGTACCTGCCATCGGCGTTGCTGGTGCTGGTGGGTTTTGGCGTTGCCGAACTGCTGCGCCTGGCTGCCGAGGCCATGCATGCGCAATGGCCAGCGACGCTGGGGATGTGGCTGAGCCTGGCGGCGTTGGTTGCGGCCATTGCGCGTGCGTTCTGGGTGAGCTGGCGGCTGTGGCGGCCGCGCGGGGCGACGGCGGTACCGCCGGCTCCTGGTGGCGAGGTTTAGGGCGGCTGCCACAACGACGACGCAGGCCACGGTGCGGCGGGTGCTTGGTACCGCCACTTGTCACCCATACATGCCGGTTCTTGTGCGCTGTTTATCCACCTGACGACTGATGGCGAGGTTTTACCGGCCACGCTTGGATACCTCCACCGGCATCTCCGCTTTATAGTGCTGCGGACGCATTCTTCCTTCGATCAGCGATCTTCGTGGTGTATCGCTGATTGCAGGTGAATCGCACTCGCTGCTTGTTTTGCACAGGTCGCGGCATAGACTGCGCCACTGGCCGCATGCAGTGCGGCTCACCTCTTCCATCCGATCCAGTACAAGGTGCTTGTCAATGCGTCGTTCTTGTTTGCTTGTTGCGCTGGTGTTCGTTCCAGCGCTGCTGTTCGCGCAACAGCCGCAGCCTTCCAATCGCGCCGCCACCGCAGCCGCAGCGCAACCGGCACCTGCTGCGCGCACTGCGACTGCGGCGGCGCAACCAGCGGCTGTGGCACCGGCGCTGAGCCCCGCGCAACAGGCACAGGTGGCCAAGCAGGACATCGAAATGACCCAGGCCGCCTTGCGCGTGGCGCAAATGGTCGACACCGACAAGGCTGCCGCGATCTGGGACGGCGCCTCCCGCGTGGCCAAGACCGCAGTCAAGCGCGATGCCTTCGTGGCCCAGTTGGGCGGCGAGCGCGCGCGCCTGGGTGCGGTCGTCGGTCGCGGCCAGAGCTCGGTGACGCGGGTGAAATACGGCCCTGGTGCACAGGTGCCCGAAGGGCTGTACGTCAACGTCAGTTTCCCGACCCGATTCGCCAATGCGCAGCAGCCGGTACGCGAACTGGTGTCCTTCCGTCTGGACGAGGACAAGACCTGGCGTGTTGCCGGCTACAGTTTGCGTACGGCGGTGAAGTGATGCGGCAGCCGACCAGGAGACCCGTATGCAACTGACGATCGAATTGCAGATGCTGGGCTGGGCCATGGTGCTCGGCCTGGTGCAGCTGCTGGCCGCCTCGGCCAGCATGACCGCCCAGCGCGGCACCAAATGGAATGCGAGCGCACGCGATGGCGATGCCAAGCCACTGACCGGTGTGGCGGCCCGCCTGGACCGCGCATTGCGCAACTATCTGGAAACCTTTCCGATCTTCGCGGCCGCAGTGCTGGCGGTGAGCATGGCGGGGCGCACCAGTGCAGACACCGCCCTGGCCGTGCAGCTGTACCTGTGGGCGCGCGTGGCCTACGTGCCGGCCTATGCGGCCGGTATTCCCTATCTGCGCAGTGCGATCTGGGTGGTGTCGTTCTGGGGCATCGTCAAGCTGGTGCGTGCGCTGTTGGGTCTCTGAGACGGCGCCGGCTGCGATGACGGCGCTGCCTTGCCAAGGCTGGCTGCGCGGCTAAATTGCTGCGCATCTCATCCGGCGCGGCGCCTGAGCGATGTAGCCCGCTCTGCCGCTGCCGCCGCGGGGGGGGGCATTTGCAGGTCCGGGGCGTGTTCATTGGCCGGGTTCGGCGTCCAGGTCCATCGCCATCACGCGGATCTCCACATCGTCCAGCTGCACCACCTGGCCGGGCCGGATCTTGGCGGTCTTGCGCAGTTCTTGCGCGCCATCCACGCGCACCACGCCGCTGGCGACCAGCGCCTTGCCCTGGCCGCCGCTGTCGGCAAGGCCGGCCAGCTTGAGCAACTGGTGGAGCTCGATGTACTCGCCGTCGATGTCGAATTCCAGGATTTGCATGCTGCGCTCGTTGACCAAAGAGGGCGATTATCGGCCGGCTACGGTCGGCAATACCATCGTGGTGATGCAGTCGCAGGCCAGTGATGCTGGTGAGCGGGTGTATCCAGCGACCTGGATCCAATGGCGGCGGATGGGAACCGGAAGGCTCGAAGAGGCGATCGTCCGAGCCTCGGCAAAACCCTCGCAACCTGAACGGACTGTCACGGCCCTTCGACAGCAGGGGGGGTAAGGGCGCACACTACGCTGCTTTGCGCCTGCCGGCTCCGTGCGGCGCCTCCGGAGTTACCCATGACCCAAGAATCTTCCGCGCCGCTGCTGTTTGCAGACCTCGGCCTCTCGGACGCTGTGATGAAGGCGGTTGCCGCCGTCGGCTACGAGTCCCCTTCGCCGATCCAGGCCGCCACCATCCCCGCGCTGCTGGCCGGCCGCGACGTGCTCGGCCAGGCGCAGACCGGTACCGGCAAGACCGCCGCGTTCGCGCTGCCGGTGCTGTCCAATGCCGACCTGAGCCAGGTCAAGCCGCAGGCCCTGGTGCTGGCTCCCACCCGCGAGCTGGCTATCCAGGTCGCCGAGGCGTTTCAGAAATATGCCGAAGCCATTCCCGGTTTCCGCGTACTGCCGGTGTACGGCGGCCAGCCGTACGCCCAGCAGCTCAGTGCGCTCAAGCGCGGCGTGCATGTGGTGGTGGGCACCCCGGGGCGGGTGATCGATCACCTGGACCGCGGCACCCTGGACCTGTCGCAGCTGAAGACGCTGGTGCTGGACGAAGCCGACGAAATGCTGCGCATGGGCTTCATCGACGATGTCGAAGCCGTGCTCAAGAAGCTGCCCGAGCAGCGCCAGGTGGCGCTGTTCTCGGCCACCATGCCGCCGGCCATCCGCCGGATCGCGCAGACCTATCTGAAAGACCCGGCCGAAGTCACCATCGCGGCCAAGACCACTACCTCGGCCAATATCCGCCAGCGTTACTGGTGGGTGAGCGGGCTGCACAAGCTGGACGCGCTGACCCGCATCCTGGAAGTGGAGCCGTTCGACGGCATGATTATTTTCGCGCGCACCAAGGCCGGCACCGAAGAGCTGGCGCAGAAGCTGCAGGCACGCGGCCTGGCTGCGGCCGCCATCAACGGCGACATGCAGCAGGCGGCGCGTGAGAAGACCATCGCCCAGCTCAAGGACGGCAAGCTGGACATCCTGGTCGCCACCGACGTGGCCGCGCGTGGCCTGGACGTGGAGCGCATCAGCCATGTGCTGAACTACGACATTCCGTACGACACCGAAAGCTATGTGCACCGCATCGGCCGTACCGGCCGTGCCGGGCGCAGCGGCGAGGCGATCCTGTTCGTCACCCCGCGCGAAAAGGGCATGCTGCGTTCGATCGAGCGCGCCACCCGCCAGCCGATCGAAGAAATGCAGCTGCCCAGCGTGGATGCGGTCAACGACACCCGCGTGGCGCGCTTCATGAGCCGCATCAGCGAGACTCTGGCCGGTGGCCAGATCGAGCTGTATCGCGATCTGCTGCAGCGCTTTGAAGGTGAAAACAACGTACCGGCGATCGACATCGCTGCCGCGCTGGCCAAGTTGCTGCAGGGCGATGCGCCATTCCTGCTGACTCCGCCGGTACGTGGCGCACGCGAGGACGCCGCACCGCGCGAGCGCCATGAACGTGCGGATCGTGGCGAGCGCCCGCGCTTCGAGCCGAAGTTCGAGCGTGGCCCGCGTGCCAACGATGGCGAGCGCGCTCCGCGTCCGCCGCGCGGCGAAGAGGCCGGCGAGCGTGTGCGCCGCGAACCGGCGCCGCGTGGCGAACCGGAATTCGGCATGGAGAGCTACCGCATCGAAGTGGGCCACAGCCACGGCGTGAAGCCGGCCAATATCGTTGGCGCAATCGCCAACGAGGCCGGCCTGGAAAGCCGTTACATCGGCCGTATCGACATTCAGGACGATTACTCCGTCCTGGACCTGCCGGCCGACATGCCGCGCGAACTGCTGCAGCACCTGAAGAAGGTCTGGGTGTCCGGCCAGCAGCTCAACATGCGCAGGCTGGAAGACGGCGAGGCGGCCACGTCGCCGTCCAAGCCGCGTTTCCCGCGCGGTGGCAAGCCATCCGGCCGTCCGAATGGCCCGGGGCGTCCGATGGACCGCGCCGGCGCGCCGCACCGCAAGGGTCCGCCCAAGCCGCGCGGAGACTGAGCGCGGGCAGGCGGGCCAGGGGGGCGCGCGTCGCCCCGGCCCCACGCGGCCAGGCATGCCGGCCCGGACGCTGGGCGCCCCAGGTCTCGGCACTGCCACGAGGGCGCGTTCCCCCCCCAAGGGCCGCCACGTATCGGCGTTGTGGTCCGGCGGCTTCACCGTCTGTCATTCGCTATGCATGTAGATGCATGGCGTTACTGTCGCCACGCCTGCTTCGCGCAGGCGTTTCCGGACGCCCACGAGCACACCCGCCCCACCTTCCGCCGGGGGCGCTGACGGCTAACGCCGGCATACAGCTTGGACCGTCGCGGCCGCTACTGCCTTCAGGTGCCCGCTGGGCGCCTGGATCGCACCAGGGCAGTGAAGGACATGGCAATGGCGCAGACAGCACGCGGAAATGGCGGTGGGCAGACCATGCACCTGGTGCGCGGCTGGCTCACGTTGCCCTTGGCGCTCTTGATCGGCGCGGCCGTGGTCATGGCCATGGTGTCGGCGCTGGCGATCGAAATCCAGTCCGGCGCCACCGCCTGGATCGTCGCCGAGAGCCATTGGTCCAAGGCGCAGCAGGAGTCGGTCTATTGGCTGGAACGGTATCTGCGCAGCGGCGATCCAGCCGACCTGCAGGCGGCCTGCCGTGCGTTGGAGGTGCCGCTGGGCGACCGCGCCGCGCGCCTGGCGGTGGAGCAACCGGTGATCGACTGGGCGTTGGTGTCCGCCGGTCTGGGGGCCGGCCGTAATGCCCCAGAGGACATGCCGCAGATGGTGCGTCTGTACCGTTACGGGCAGGGCGTTCCCTACCTGGGCGATGCGATCGCGCTGTGGAAGCAGGCTGACGCCGACTTGATGCAACTGAGTTCGCTGGCCGATCGCGCGGCCTCGTCGCAAGCCGTCGGCCAGCCCGACCCGCGCACCCTGCAGGCCTTGCGCGACGAGTTGCAACTGCTCGATGCCCGTATGCGCGGCGATGCCGCCCAGTTCCTGACCCTGCTGACCCGCTGCGTGCGGCTGCTACGCGAGCTGATGGTGATCTGCAGCCTGGTCACCCTGTTGCTGGTGGTCACCACCTGCGTACTGGCCACGCGCCGCATCCGCGACTATCTGCTCTCGCACGAAGGGCGCTTCCGTACCGCCTTCCAGCAGGCCGCGCTGGGGATGGTGAAGTTCGACCTGCATGGCCGCGTGCTGGATGCCAATGCGTCGATGGCCAACATCCTGCGCTACCGCCCGGAAGAACTGCAGGCCTGCACGCTGGCCCAGCTGATGCATCCGGATCATGTGGTGCTGGACAGCCGCGGCATGATCGATTGGGCGCGGCTGCTGCAACCGGGCGAACTGCGTTTCCTGCGTGCCGATGGCGGACTGCTGTGGGGGCGCTGGAGTGCCTCGCTGGTGGAGCCGGGCCCGGAGGAACCCACGCTGGTGCTGGCGGTGATCGAGGATGTCTCTCACGCGCACGAGCTGGCCGACGAGGTGGCCTTCCACGCCCGGCACGACGCCTTGACCGGCCTCATCAACCGCCGCGAGATCGAACAGCGGCTGCTGCGCCTGATCGAGGTCCCGCAACCGCCGCAGACCTGCCATGCGCTGTGCTTCGTCGACCTGGACCATTTCAAGCTGGTCAACGACACCTTCGGCCATGCGATCGGCGACAAGTTCCTGTGCCACTTCGCCGATGTCATCACCATGCAGCTGCGGCCAGGCGATTGGCTGGGACGGCTCGGTGGGGACGAATTCGCGATCCTGCTGGCCAACACCGATCTGGTGCAGGCGCAGGCGCTGCTGGAGCGCATGCACGGCGTGCTCGGGCAGCCATGGAGCCACCAGGATGGGCGGCCGTTGACGCCGAGCTGCAGCTTCGGCGTGGTGGAGATCCGTGGCTGCACCAACGACGTCAACGCCCTGATGACGGCGGCCGACCTGGCCTGTTTCGCGGCCAAGGAGGAAGGGCGCAACCGCATCCGCTGCTTCGGCGAACACGATCTGGCGCTGGCGCGGCGCCGTCACGATGGCGGCTGGATCAACGCGGTGCAGCAAGCCATTGCCGAAGAGCGGCTGCTGCTCTATGCGCAGCGCATCCAGGTACTGAACGACCCCGCGCGAGTGCAGTACGAAGTGCTGGTGCGCATGCGCGCGCGCGACGGGCGGGTACTGAACCCGGGTGAATTCCTGCCTGCGGTGGAGCGCTACGGGCTGGGTCGCATGGTCGATGCGCATGTGCTGGAAACCTTGTGCGAACAGCTGTCGGCCAACCCGCTGCATGTGGCCTGCCTGGACCTGTGCCACGTCAACCTGTCGGCGCAGTCGATCGCGCAGCCGGAGTTCCTGGATTTCGTCTGTGCCCTGTTCGAACGCTACCCCGCACTGGTGCCCAAGTTGTGCATGGAAATCACCGAAACCGCGGTGATCGGCGACCTGGAGCATGCGCAGCGCTTCGTGCAGAGCGTGCGGGCGCGCGGCTGCCATGTGGCGCTGGACGACTTCGGGAGCGGCCTGGCCTCGTTCGGCTACCTCAAGCAGTTCACCGTGGATGTGCTGAAGATCGACTGCGGCTTCGTGCGCAACTATGCACACGATGCGGTGGACCGCGCGGCGGTGCATTCGATCGCCCAGGTCGGGCTGGCGCTGGGGATTGAAGTGGTGGCCGAAGGCGTGGAGTCGGAGGCCGATATTCCCGGTCTGCGCGAGGCCGGCGTGGGCCAGGTGCAGGGTTTCAGCCTGCATCGCCCGTGCCCGCTGGAGGAGCTGTTCCTGCCGCAGCCGCGCTTGGCAGTGCCTGCCTGAGGTGGCGTATCGGTGCCGGTTGCGCTGAGGGCGATGGCGCAGCGCTGCTCGCCGCCTGTCGCAGCTGCGCTGTCGGGGGCGGACATGCAACGGCGCACGGGACCAGGCAAATCGCCGATAATCGGCCGATGACGAACCGACTCAACAAACACATCGCCGACACCGGCTTCTGCTCGCGTCGCGAGGCCGATCGCCTGATCGGCGAACGCCGCGTCACCGTCAATGGCGTGGTGGCCGGCACCGGCGCGGTGGTGGGGGAAGACGACACCGTGCTGGTGGACGGCCAGCCGTTGCGCGCGCGTGAGGCCAGGAAGCCCGGCGGCCGCAAGCATGTCTACATCGCGCTCAACAAACCGGTGGGCGTGACCTGCACCACCGAGAGTTCGGTCAAGGGCAACATCGTCGACTTCGTCGGCCACGAGCAGCGCATCTTCCCGATCGGCCGGCTGGACAAGGATTCCGAAGGCCTGATCCTGATGACCAGCAACGGCAACATCGTCAACGAGATCCTGCGCGCAGAGAACCGCCACCAGAAGGAATACCTGGTGGCGGTCAACAAAGCCGTCACCGACGAATTCCTGCGCGGCATGGCGCGCGGCGTGCGCATCCACAACGAGACCACCTTGCCGTGCCGCACCACGCGCATTGCCAAGTTCGGTTTCCGCATCGTGCTGGAGCAGGGCCTGAACCGGCAGATTCGCCTGATGGCCGCCGAGTTCGGCTACCGGGTGACGCAACTACGCCGCGTGCGCATCGACAACATCAAGCTGGCCGCGCTCAAGCCGGGGCAATGGCGCAACCTCAATGACGCCGAGCTGCGCGGGCTGCTGCCGCAGCGCACCGACTGGTGAGCCGGCTGCCTGGGTGAAGTGCGGGCGCGCGCCGCGCGGCCTGCCGGGCTGCGGATGGCTCGCCCGCGCGGCCTGTTGCATACTGCCAACGACAACGGTGCAGCAGGGGGGGCTGGCCGCGTGATCAAACGGCAATTGCCCGCTAACGAAGCCGAGCGGCTGACCGCCTTGCGGCGCTACGCGCTGCTGGATTCGCCGCCCGAGCCCGCCTTCGACGATCTCGTGCTGGTGGCCTCCACCGTGTGCCAGACGCAGATGGCTGCGGTGGTGTTGGTGGACGAACACCGGCAGTGGCTCAAGGCCGCGCATGGTGCGGCGCGCAGCGAGGCACCGCGTGACATCTCGTTTTGTGCGCACGCCATTTTGCGTCCGGACGAGGTGATGACCGTCGAAGACACCTTGCTGGACCCGCGTTTCTTCGACAACCCAATGGTCACCGGCGAAGCGGCGGTGCGGTTCTACGCCGGCGCGCCGCTGGTCAGCAGCGATGGCATGCCGCTGGGTTCGTTGTGCGTGTTCGACCAGGTGCCGGCGCAGTTGCGCGATGACCAGCGTGCCGCGCTGCAGGCCTTGTCGCGGCAGGCCTCGCAGTTGCTGGAGCTGCGCCTGGTGGGCCTGCAGCTGCGCCAGCAATTGCGCGAGCGCCACTGGTACGAGCAGCAGATGGCGCAGCATTACGCGGCGATGGAAGCGCTCAATGCCGACCTGGTCGAGCAGACCCGCACCGATCCGCTGACCGGCCTGCCCAATCGCCGTGCGTTCGCTGCCGCGCTTGCCGCAGCGATGCAACAGACGCGTGCAGCGAACCGGCCGTTGTCGGTGGCGCTGCTGGACGTGGATCATTTCAAGGTGGTCAACGACGTGCATGGGCACGACCAGGGCGATGCGGTGCTGCGCGAGCTGTCCACGCTATTGCGGGCGCATGTGGCCGGAACCGGCAGCATTGCGCGCTACGGTGGCGAAGAGTTCGTGATGTTGTTGCCGGATGTGGATCTGCAGCAGGCAAGGCTGCAATGCGAATATCTGCGGCAGGGCGTGGCGACGATGACCGGCGCGCTGCCGGTGACGGTCAGCATCGGCGTGGCGATGCTGACCCCGCACGACAGTGCCGAAGCGGTACTCAAGCGCGCCGACCAGGCCTTGTATGCGGCCAAGCGGGGCGGGCGCGATCGGGTGGTGGCGCTGCCGTAGCGGCGCGGTCTCCGCCGCGCTCAGTCGATGATGTTCTTGGCTTCGGCGGTGCCCAGCACTTCCGGATGTGCCACTTTGCGCTGGCGTTCCAGCACCGGGTGCAGGAACACCGCGCCAAGAATGATCGCCACCCCCAGATAGAACTGCAGCGTGAGTTCGCGCTGCTCGCCCAGCAGGGCGATGGCCAGCACGATGGCGTAGACCGGTTCGAGGTTGGTCACCAGTTGCACCGAATAGGCGCTCAGATGGCGCAGCGCCACCAGCGCCAGCGCGAACGGCAGCAAGGTGCAGGCCAGCGACAAGGCCAGCAGCAGCAGGCCATCGTGTAGGCCGGGAACGACCAGCAGATCGCCATGCAGCGATGGCAGCAACAGCGGCAGGACCGGGGCCAGCACGGTCAGGGTCAGCGTACCGGCGCCCAATTCCAGGGCGGTGACGGTGAGTGGGTCGGCATGCGCCACCATGCGTTTGTTGAGCGAGCCGAACAGCGCCACGAAGACGGCGGAAATGGCGCCGACCACCACGCCGGCACGCATGCCGGCCGGCACGCCGCCAACCACCAGCGCCACGCCGGGCAGTACCGCCAGCCCGAACAGCAATTCGCGTGGGCGGAATGGTCGCTGCGTCACCCAAGGCTCGATCACCGCAGTGAACACCGGTGCCAACGCGATGCAGGTGGCCGCGACGGAGGCGTTGGCCAGCTTGATCGCCCCGTAGAAGGTCAGCCAGTGCAGGGCTACCAGGGCGCCGATGCCGCAATAGCCCAGCACCACACGCCCGGACAGGCCGCGCAATCCACGCCAGACGCGCGGCCACGCCGCCAGCGCCACCACCACGATTAACATGCGCCACCACACCAGCGGCAGCGCCTGCAGGGTGATGAGCTTGCCCAGGATCGCGGTGATGCCCCAGAGCAGGACGCAGAAGTGGATTTGCAGTTGCGCCTTGCGCAGGTCGGTGGTGGGCATGCGCCATTGTCGCCCAAACCTGGCGCAGCGACTGCGTCGGCACATCGCTGCAACGCGTGCCGTAACGCCGTTCCAGTCAACCGGCGGCGATAGCCTGCAACAACGCCATTGCGGCAGCCGGGTTGCGCTGTTTGGCTGCGCCGATGAAGAACACGTAGACCTCGCGCGGCGTGTCGGCCACAGGCGACGGCGCTGCCAGATGCGGCAGTGCCGCCGGGTCTTCGCCGCGCCGCCAGGCCTGGATGTGCGCGGCCCAGCGGCGCAGGGCCGGCGCCGGATAGCCGGCCTGCAGGCGTGGCTGGCTGCGCATCAGGCGTGCATAGACCAGATCCGTGGACAGGTCCGCAAACGACGGGTACGTGGGCGAATCGGTGAACACGGTGGCGACCTCGTGCCGGCGCACCAGCGCCAGCATTGCCGCGTCCACGGCCGCCGCATCGCGAATTTCCAGTACATGCCGCAATCGACGCCCGCGCGCCTGCCTGGGCAGCAGGGCCAGAAAACCGGTCAGTTCCTCGTGTTCCAGGCGATATCCCTGCTCGAACTGCCAGACCAGCGGCCCCAGGGTCTGGCCGAGCTCAGCGATGCCACCGACGAAATCTTCGATCTGGGTGCCGGTGCCGGCCAGCCGGCGCGACTGGGTGATGCGGCGTGGTGCCTTGGCCGAAAACACGAAGCCTGCCGGCACCTGGCTACGCCACGTCGCGTAGGTGGCCGGTTTCTGCGCGGCGTAGTACGTGCTGTTGATCTCGATGGCGCTGACATGACGGCTGGCATATTCCAGCTCGCGGCGCTGCAGCAGACCTCGCGGGTAGAACATGCCGGCGCGCCAGGGCACATACACCCAGCCGCCGATGCCGATGTGGATGCCCTCCAGCGTGGGCGGTGACGCCGCGAACAGGTCGTTCATTGCAGGGGCTCGCAGTCGGGATGGGTATCGCATGGTCGGCGCCGCCTACAGCGTGCCCGTTCGCCGCCCAGGGTGGCGCAGAAGACGGCGTTGCCGTGTGAGCGCGCGCAGCACGCAGCGCGTGGTCCGGTGGCGAACCAGCAACGGTGTGCGGCCGGGCCAGCGGCACCTTGGGGCAACGCCTGTGGCCGCCGGTTGCTACCATGCTGGCTCGGCTGTACACGCGTGCCCGGATGCGCCGGACCACGCTTGCCCTGTGCCACAGTGGTTGCTGGACGGTGGCGGTCTGGTTCATCGACGACATAGAGGGACATGAGGGTGACTTTGAATCGATGGTTGACGGGGGGGATGCTGATGCTGGCGAGCCTGACCACCACGCAGGCGGCGCAACTGCCGGCCGGGATGCAGCAGTTCGACGCGCAGGTCGAGCGGGTGCGCAAGCAGTTCGACGTGCCCGGGATCGCGGTGGCCATCGTCAAGGACGGCGAGATCGTGCTGGAGCGCGGCTACGGCGTGCGCGAGATCGGCAAGCCGGAACCGGTGCAGGCCGACACGTTGTTCGCGATCGCCTCCAACACCAAGGCGTTCACGGCGGCCTCGCTGTCGATCCTGGCCGACGAGGGCAAGCTGTCGCTCGACGACAAGGTCGTCGAACACCTGCCCTGGTTCCGCATGTCCGACGCGTACGTCGGCAACGAGATGCGCCTGCGCGACCTGCTGTCGCATCGCAGTGGCCTGAGCCTGGGGGCGGGCGACCTGCTGTTCTGGCCGGCCACCAGCTACACCAACGAAGAGGTGGTGCAGCGGCTGGCCAAGGTGCCGTTGAAGGGCGGCTTCCGCGACCGCTACGCCTACGACAACATCCTGTACGCCGTGGCGCAGCAGGTGATCGAGCAGGTGTCCGGGCAATCCTATGCGCAGTTCCTGCAGCAGCGCATTTTCGCGCCGGTCGGCATGCGCGGCACGCGCTTCAATGCCGACCATCTGCAGCCCGGCGACCAGGCAGCGGTAGGGCACGCAAAGTACGACTTCACCCAGTTGCGCACGGTGGCGCCATTGACCTGGTCCAATAACGCCGGTGCCGGCGGCATCTATTCCAGCGCGCACGACATGGCGTTGTGGATGCGGCTGCAACTGGCCGGCGGCCTGTTGCCCGATGGCAGGCCACTGTTCAGTGCCAGGCGGCAGCGGGAGATGTGGTCGATGATTACCCCGATCGCCATTGGCGATGCAGCGGTTCCGGAACTGGCCGGTGCGTTGCCGAACTTTTCCGGGTATGGCGAGGGCTGGAGCCTGAGCGATTATCGCGGCCATCGCCTGGTGTGGCACACCGGTGGCTGGCCGGGCATGGTGTCGCGGCTGACGTTGATGCCCGACCAGAAGCTCGGTGTGGTGGTGCTGACCAACCAGGAGGTCGGCGCCGCATTCAATGCAGTAACGCTGCAGGTGCTGGATGCATTCCTGCAGGTGCCGTCGACAGACTGGACGGCGGCCTATGCCAAGGCGGTTGAAAAAGCCGGCAGCGACGCCGATACCAGCTGGAAGCGGCACCAGCAGGCACGCGTCGCCCGCTCGACGCCGTCGCTGCCGTTGGCGGCCTATGCGGCGACCTATCGCGACCCATGGTACGGCGAGGTGGTGATCCGCCAGGACGGCGCGCGGCTGCGCATGCAGTTCGCCAAGACCGCGCAACTGGTCGGCACGCTGGAGCACTGGCAGCACGATAGTTTCATCGTGCGCTGGGACGACCGGTCCTTGAATGCCGACGCTTTCGTCAACTTCGCGCTGACACCGGACGGTGCGGTGCGCGAGCTGCGCATGCAGGCCCTCTCGCCGTTGACCGATTTCAGTTTCGATTTCCAGGATCTGGTGTTGACGCCGGTGGCGGCGAAATCCGCGCCGCAGGAGTGACGCGGGCTTGCGTTGATCGCGCATGGCGCTCGGATGCGTCATGCGACCGCTGGCGTCCGCTTGCCCGGGCGTCGTTGCCGACGCAGGCAACTGCATGGGTGGCGCATCGGCGTGAGTCCGAAGGATTGGGGGCGCAAGCCAGGCGTGAACCCGGCACGGTCGCGCTACCGTGAATCGGCATGGGTGGGTATGATCCGCCCACTTCTCAGGGATGTTGCCCAACGCATGACCACTGCGCAGATGTCGGTGTATTTCTTTCTGCAGGCCGCGGCGATCCTGCTGGTCTGTCGGCTCGTGGGTCTGTTGGCCAAACGGCTGGGGCAGCCGCAGGTGGTGGGCGAGATGATCGCTGGCGTGATGCTGGGGCCGTCGTTGTTCGGCCTGCTGGCGCCGCAATGGCAGGCGGCCTTGTTTCCCAAGCAGACCATGGATGTGCTGTATGTGTTCGCGCAGTTCGGCGTGGGCCTGTACATGTTCCTCGTGGGGACCGACTTTCGCGGTGACCATTTCCGCGCGCGCTACCGCAGCGCGATGAGCGTTTCGCTGGCCGGCATCGCGGTGCCGTTCGCACTGGCGTTTGCGTTGTGCCCGTGGCTGCTGACGGTGGGCGGGCTGTTCTCGGAGAAGGCCAAGCTGCTGGAAGCGTCGTTGTTCCTGGGCGCGGCCATTGCGATCACCGCCTTCCCGATGCTGGCGCGCATCATCCACGAGCGTGGCCTGACCAACAGCCCGTTGGGCACGCTGGCGTTGACCGCGGGTGCCTTCGACGACGCGGCCGCCTGGTGCATCCTGGCGGTGGTGCTGGCGAGCTTCGGCGGCAGTTGGGGCAGTGCGTACCTGGCCATCGGCGGGGGGATCGGCTATGCATTGTTCATGATCTTCGTCGGCCGCCATCTGCTGCGCCGGCTGGCCGATTACGTGGTGCCCGGGCAACCGCTCGGCAATGGTGTGCTGGCGGTCGTGCTGATGCTGTTCTGCCTCAGTGCCTGGGCGATGGATGCGATCGGCATCCATGCGGTGTTCGGCGGTTTCCTGCTTGGCGTCTGCCTGCCCAAGGGGCCGTTGACCGAGAAGCTGCGCGAGATGCTGCAGCCGTTCGTGGTGGTGCTGCTGCTGCCGTTGTTCTTCACCTATTCGGGGCTCAAGACCCAGCTCAGCGTGTTGCTGCAGCCGCAGATCATGCTGGCCGGCGTGGCGATCCTGGTCGCCTCGTTCGTCGGCAAGGGCGTGGCGTGCTGGGCGGCGGCGCGCGCCACCGGCGAGAACAATCGCGATGCCATGGCGATCGGGTCGCTGATGAATGCGCGCGGCCTGATGGAGCTCATCATCATCAATATTGGCCTGCAGGCCGGGGTGATCGAGCAAGGCCTGTTCTCGGTGCTGGTGCTGATGGCGATCCTGTCCACGTTGATGGCCACCCCGTTGTTCAACTGGATCATGCGTCGCCACGCCAACGTGACCAACGCGGTACCCAGCCTGCAGGGACGCTGATCCGCGCGTCGCCGCCGGATCGGGACGGTCACGCAAGCCGGCGCCGGGCGCAATGCGGTGTCGCACGGGCGCGGCGGTGCCCGGAGGCGGCGTGCGCACGCTACGGTGCCAGCCGATCGCGACATGGCGCCACGCCGCGCCGACGCCCGATCGGCTAGCCTGGGTGCCCGGTGTCTCGCGATGTGGCTGCAATGTTCCGCTGGTTCGAATCCCTGATCGATATCTTCCCGCCCATCGAGCGGGAGATGCCGCCACGTAACGTGTGGCGGTTCTATCTGCATTACCTGCGGCCGTTGTGGCCGATCCTGCTGGCCACGCTGATCGCCGGGCTGTTGCTGGCGTTGGTGGAAGTGGCGATGTTCGACTTCCTGGGCCGCATCGTCGATATGCTCACCGAGCGTCCGGGGCCGGAGTTCTTCCGCCAGCATGCCGGCGAGCTGGCGTGGATGGCCGGAATCACGCTGATCGCGCGGCCCTTGTTTACCGGGCTGCACAACCTGCTGGTCAACCAGGCCATCGTGCCCGGCTTGAGCAACCGCTCGCGCTGGTTGATGCACAACTACGTGGTGCGGCAGAGCCTGGGCTTCTTCAACAACGACTTTGCCGGCCGCATCGCCAACCGGGTGATGCAGACCGGTACCTCGTTGCGTGAATCGGCGGTGCAGATGGTCGATGCGCTGTGGTACATCGTGGTCTACACGGGCAGTGCGCTGTGGTTGTTCGCACAGGCCGACCCCTGGCTGATGGCACCGCTGCTGATCTGGATGGTGGTGTATGTCGCCTTGATGGCGTTCTTCGTGCCGCGCATGAAGGCGCGTGCCTGGGTGGCCTCGGACGCGCGTTCCAAGGCGACCGGGCGCATCGTCGATGGCTACACCAATATCTCCACGCTCAAGCTGTTCGCGCATGCCGGCCGCGAAGAAGACTACGTCCGCGATGCCATCGACGAGCTGGCGGTCAAGCATCGCCGGCAGACGCGGGTGACCACCGCGATGGATACCGCCATCGCCATGGCCAACGGCTTGCTGATCGTGGGCACCTGCGCGCTGGCGCTGTGGCTGTGGAGTCGCGGCCAGATCAGCGTGGGTGCGATCACCCTGGCCACCGGCCTGGTGATCCGCATCCACAACATGTCCGGCTGGATCATGTGGACGGTCAACGGCATCTTCGAAGACATCGGTACCGTGCAGGATGGCATGCAGACCATCTCCCAGCCGGTGCAGGTGCAGGATGCGCCCACTGCAGTGCCGCTGCGCGTCACCCAGGGGCAGGTACAGTTCGAGCAGATCCATTTCCACTACGGCAAGCGCGGCGGCGTGATCGCCGGGCTGGACCTGCAGGTGCGCGCCGGCGAGAAGATCGGCCTGGTCGGGCCCTCCGGCGCCGGCAAATCCACCCTGGTCAACGTGCTGCTGCGGCTCTACGACCTGGAACAGGGGAGTATCCTGATCGACGGGCAGGACATCGCGCGGGTCACCCAGGAAAGCCTGCGCGGGCAGATCGGGCTGGTGACGCAGGACACCTCGCTGTTGCATCGCTCGATCCGCGACAACCTGCTGTACGGGCGGCCGCAGGCCAGCGACGCGCAGATCCTGGAGGCGGTGCGCAAGGCGCGCGCGGAGGGGTTCATCGAGACGCTGGTGGACGGCGAGGGCCGGCGCGGCTTCGATGCGCACGTCGGCGAGCGTGGGGTCAAGCTCTCTGGCGGTCAACGCCAGCGCATCGCCATCGCACGCGTGCTGCTCAAGGACGCACCGATCCTGATCCTGGACGAGGCGACCTCGGCGCTGGATTCGGAAGTGGAGGCGGCGATCCAGGACAGCCTGGACGCACTGATGGGCAACAAGACGGTGATTGCCATCGCGCACCGGCTTTCGACCATCGCGCGCATGGACCGGTTGGTGGTGATGGACGGCGGCCGCATCGTCGAGACCGGCACGCATGCGCAACTGATCGCGCACGGCGGGCTGTATGCGCGGCTGTGGGCGCGGCAGACCGGTGGGTTTGTTGCGGCGGATGGGTGAGGCAGCGCTGTGTGCGGGCACTGCGGGACAGGTAGATGCGGGTTCGTCGCTTGCCAAGGAAATGGCAAGAGCGCAAGCACCTCATCCGCCCCTGCGGGGCACCTTCTCCCGCGCGCGGGAGAAGGGACATGTAGCAAAAGCCGCAGTAGCCGTTCTCCCGCGCGCGGGAGAAGGACCGATCACTCGATCGGCTGATCCAGCATCAATTCGCGCGCAAAGCGCACTGGCGGGGCACCGTAGGACAGCATCTTGTCGTGGTAGGCCTTCAGGTTGAAGTCCTTGCCCAGCTTCTCCTGCGCCGCCTTGCGCGTATCCAGATGTTCCTGCACGCCAACGAAGTAGGTCGGCAACTGCGCCGACGACAGCTGCGCGCGCACCCATTTGCCGGAGGCCTCGCTTTCCTGCTGGAAGGTGTCGTGGGTCATCAGGTGCATCGCCTTGTCGCGATCCCAGCCATCCACATGCACGCCCTGGTCGAGGATGGCATTGGCAATGGTGCGCAGGTAGAACTTCAGCTGCACCAGGTGGAACAGCGGGTCGTTATCCAGATAGCCCTGTTCCTGCATCATGCGCTCGGTGTACACCGCCCAGCCCTCGGCGAACATGCCCGAGCGCAGCACCGCGCGCAGCGTGGACGGGAACTTGGCCGAATGCCAGCCTTCCAGGTAATGGCCCGGCGTGCCTTCATGGATGCTCAGCAGGTGGATCATGCGGGTGTTGTATTCGCGCAGGAACGAGTCGACCTGCTGGTCGTTCCAGTCGTCGGGAATCGGCGACACCGCGTAGAAGGTCTTCAGGTTCTTGTCGAGCGGGCCGGGAGAATCGCAATAGGCCACTGCCACGCCACGCTGGAATTCCGGCATCAGGATGATGTCCACGGGCGAATCGGGCAGCGTCATCAAGTCCTTCTGGCGCACGAATTCGGTGGACTGCGCCAACGCGGTCTTGGCTTCGTCCACCACCTTGTCGCGTGCGGGCTTGTCGGCATAGGCCAATTCCAGCGCGGCTTCGATCGCGGCCTGCTGCTGCTCGTCGTTGGGCGATTCGGGCAGCGTGGGAGCGCCGGGCTTGTCCTTGAGCACGGTGCGCGCAATGCCGTACATTTCGCCGCGCACGCGCTTGAGCTCGGACTCGGCACGTTGCTTGATGTCGGCACGCGAGAGTGACGACAGCAGCGCGAACTTCAGCTTCTGGTCGTACTTGTCTGCTCCGACCCGGAAGTCGCCCTTGGCGTTGGGCACCAGCACGGTGTCCAGCCAGGTTTGCTGTTCGGCGACAGCTTTCTTCAGGTTGTCGATGGCCGCTTGGGCACGCGCCGCTTCGATCGGGCCCAGCTGGCTGATATTAGGCGCGATGAAGGTATCGACGATGCTGAGGATGCCCTTGTTCTGCTTGGCCACCGTTTCCGCATGGATCTTCGGTACGCGTGCCGGGTCCAGGTTGGCACGCGCCTGCGCAAGGATGCTGGGAATCTTTTCCATGCGTTGGGTAGCGGCGCTCAGGCGCTCGGGCAGCGGTGCGAATTCGCGCGCCATCAGGCCATACAGGGCGCTGCCGGCCAGGCTGTTATAGACCTGCGGATCCCAGGCCCAGCTCTGCAGCACCTCGGTATTCCAGATCTCCGATTGCAGCTGATTGCGCAGGATGGCGGCGTCCACCTGGTTCTCGCGCGAGAGCTTGGCGACATCGACCGCGTCCAGTTCGGTTAGCAAGGTCTTGTTGGCTTCCAGGCTGCGCTGGCGGCCGCCGTCGCTGAGGTCGTCGATCTGCGCATCGAAGCGGTGGTCGCCAGTCTGCGTGGCAGTGACCGGCGACAGCTGCATCCAGGTGTCGAGCGCACGCTTGGACAGCGCGGCAAACCGCGCATCCGGGGTCTGCGCATCCTGCGCGCCGGCAGCGGGAGTGGCATCGGCGCGCGGGGATTCGGGCTGCTGCTGGCAGCCAGCCAGGCCGGCCAACAGGGCAAGGACAAGCAGGCGTTGACGCATCGTGGATCCTGATGGGAGCAAACCCACAGCATAGGCATCTGTGCGCCCGTTCGCATCCACCATTGGTTTAGAGTGGCCACCAGGCGGGACCGGACGGGCGGACGCAACCGTCACCTGCCATGATCGGCAAGGCACCGCTGCATTCGCCCAGGCGCAGGGCCGGCGGTGCGCCGGTAGCGTTCCATTTCCTTGAGGCACATCCACAACGCACTGTTTTCCAAGGAGCAAACCCATGCAGCACGCCGGCAGCTGTCACTGCGGACGCATCGCTTTCGAGCTCGAGACCGATGCGCCGATCACCGAGGGCGCCAATCCCAAGACCGGGCAAGCCACTATCGCCGTCAATGTGCGTTGCATTACCGGTCTGGATCTGACCACGCGCAGCGTGCAGCGGATCGATGGGGCCAGCCTGTGAGGCCCGCCATGCCGCGTTACCCGATGGTGTTGCTGATCGGGTGGGCGTTGGGCGGGTGCGCACGGCCGCAGGAGGAGATGGCCGCAGACGCCGGCGCTGCGGCGGCGCCGGCGTCTGCGCCGGTCACATCCGGCGCGTCACTGGCCTACGAACACGATGTCCGCATCGAATTGCCTGCCGATCAGATCGGCGAGCGCGTCGCTGCGGTGCGTAGCGCCTGCCAGGGCGCGCAGTACGGCAACTGCGCCGTGTTGACGGTGGAGCAGAGCGGCGGGCGCGACGCCAGCGGCAGTGTCAGCGTGCGGCTGGTGCCCGAGGGTGTCGAGCCAATGGTGCAACTGGCCGGCGAGCATGGCGATGTGGCGGCGCGCAGCACGCGTGCGCAGGACCTGGCCCAGCAGATGGCCGATACTGGCCTGGCGCAGGCACGATTGCAGAAAGAACACGCGCGACTGCAGGAGTTGCAGCAACGCCGTGATCTGGCGGTAGGTGACCTGCTGGCGGTGTCCAAGCGCCTGGCCGAGATCGAGGCCGAGTCACAGCAGACCCAGCAGGACGCTGCGCAGCAACAGCGTCGTGTACGCACCCAGTTGCTGACGCTGCATTTCAGCGGCACCTGGAGCGAGCAGGGCAGGGGCGAAATTGCGGAGGCGGCTGCCGAATTCGGTCAGGTCTTTGCGGTCAGCATGGCCTTCGTGATCCGTGCGGTGGCGGCGCTGCTGCCGGTGGGCGCGGTTGCCGCCGTGATCGGCTGGCTGGTGCTGCTGGTCTGGCGCTGGCGCCAACGGCGTCGCAGGATGCCCTGAACCAAGGTGTGGCGCTGTGCCGCGTCGCCGAGGTGGCGCGCGCATGCCGTACCGCGCGGTCCTGCGGCGAAGAAACCGTGTTCTGCAAGGGAATGCGCCGTCTGCTCCTTGCAGGCGGCGCACAGCAAACCGGGTCGGGTGGCGGGCCGGCGCAGCATTGCTACGCACGCAGGCGGCGCTCAGCCCTGAACCGATGCTCAGCCTTCGTCGTATTCGTATTCGACAAACACGTCCAGCTGCAACGCCAGTTCCTGCACCGCGTTGCGCACCTTCTGTGCGGTGGCTTCGTTGCCAGCTTCCACTTCGAATTCGTGGCTGCCCGGACCTTCGTCGTCCGAAAGGCCCGCCGAGCTGGAATCGTCGTCGTCCAGGTGTGGCATCAGGTCGTCGACTTCTTCCACGTGCTCGATGCCTTCGATGCTTTGCAGCAGGTTGGCGATGGCGCGCGCGTCGTCGTCGGTGCCGGTGATACGCAGGCGAACAGTGGGCATGGGCGTGTCCTGGGGATTGGGGACCCCAAGCCTAGGCAGCGCCAGGACAAAACGAGGTGATGGTGCCGGCGCATCCGTTCACGGCGAATGCGCCAGCCAGGCAGCGCTTTCCGCGTGTTCGGCATGTAGCAGGCGCTGCGCTGCGGCACGCAGCATGGCCGGCACGATGTAGTGGTGGTGCACATGGAGGATGGAGGCTATGTACACACGTCCCAGCCAATTGCGGCAGCTGACTTGCGTGGCCATGGTCAGCGCGATGCGCTGGTCGCCGATGCGGCGCAATGCGATCAAGGAACGAAAACGCAGATGCTTGTCGTCGGCGCCGAGGACGACCTGAATCTGCTGTCCATCGGCATCGCTGCGTTGTGCCAGCACCGGGAAGCGCCCGGCGAACAGGTGTGTTGCGGACGGATCCAGCAACGGCGACACGGGACAACCCCGACGCGAGGTGCGCCACCCCAATGGCGCAACCAGCAGATTGCGCAGCTGCATCAACCCGCTGACACCCCTGGGTGGCTGGTCCACGAACGCTTGCAGCAGATCACAGAGCACGCCTTGCAGGGTGTCGCTGTGCAGCTGGCGCGCATCCAGCTCCAGTTGATGGCCATCCTGGAAATGCACGGCGCTACCGAGCTGCCCATGCAACAACGCCTCCGGCGGCAGTGCCGGTAGCGGGCTGACCTGCGGCAGGGGCAGATGGGTGGCGACGAATCCCGGCCGGCGCGCGCGCGTCAGCGCCTGGCGCAGCCGGCCGCTCCAGCGCCGCGCGCGGCTGCAGGCGCGTTGCTGCCAGCTCTCAGGGCTGGCGTGCAGCGACAGCGACACGGTGGGGACATCGGCGGCGGCCGGCGGCGCGGCCTGCAACAGGGCAGTGACCGCAGCGGGCAGCAATTCGGTCAGGCTGGCGATGGTGGCCTGGCCCTGGTGGACCAGTGTCTGCTGCGCGTCGCTCAGCACGCCGCCGGCTTCGTCCGGGTGGCAGGACAACGCAAAGAACGCCGAATGCGCAGCATTGCTCTGCGCCGGTGCGAACTGATGCCAGGTGCCGCCGCCGAAGCGCACGGTGAACAGGCTGTCGCCGGGCAGGTTCACATAACGCAGCGCGCGCACGAACGCGTTGGGGTCGGCGTCGAGCTGTTGCAGGGAAGCGGTGGAAAAGCGCAACTGTGCACCGCCGCTGCCGGTGATGGCAGTGAACACGCGATGGCCGGCGTGGCAATGGAACGGGTGTCCCTGCGGGCCCACCGAAAACGAGAACAGCGAGGTGGGGTCCCCATGACTAAGGTCCGGTGCCGACAACTGCGCGGAGGGTTCGTCCAGCGCGTCGTGATGGGCCGGGTGCTGCCGCTGCCGCTCCACTGTCTGCGCGATCAGGCTGTCGCCTGCGCCGGGATCGAGCTGGGCGATCAGTATCACTTCCACCGGCCGGCCGCCGCTGTGCGAGGGCAGCGTCACGCGCGGAAAACTGCGGTCGGAAACAATCCGTGGGTGGTCCATGGCAACTCCTTGCGGTGGGAAGACGGCAATCAGCGAGATTTTTTGGCCAATTTGCGCGATTCGCGTTGCAACGGACCGGCGACCGGGCAGATTTCGAAAGCGAATCCGCTGAGCGTGTTGACCATATTGTCCGGTGTCAGCCGATACACCACGAACTGCCCGCGCCGCTCGCTGCTGACCAGGCCGGCCGCCGACAGCACCGACAGGTGACGCGAGATGGCTGGCGCGCTCATCGCAAAGCGTTCGCCGATCTGCCCGGCAGTCAGTTCCTGCGCGGACAGGTAGGCCAGGATTTCCCGGCGCGGGCGCGAGGCCAGGGCTTCGAAAATGCGGTCAGCAGACATGATTTGGTTTAGATAATTAACGAATTAGCTAATTAATGATCTTGATGGAATGCTTGTCAAGCGATTTCTTATCGGCCTGCCAGGTGACGTTTGCAAGCCCCCCCCCTCCTTACGGGGCGGGAAGGCACCGCTTGCGCGCCACTGGCGCGCGTGCCGTGGAGCGCCCGCGCCGCAAGCGCGGGCCGGGGCACGGAGCAGGGGGTGAGGGGGCGGGGCGAAGCCACACCTGTACCCAGACTCCACCAGACTTCGCTCTCCCCCTCATCCGCCCCTTCGATGCACCTTCTCCTCCATGGAGGAGAACAATGTCCCGCAGAGAGATGGCACATCGAGATTTTTCACGCACTGCCAGGATTTTAGTGCGACTTCAATTCGCTGCCGATGCCTGACGCGAGTTCCGACGCCCCCGCAGCTTCTGCACACTTTCGCTCGGCGGCAATGCCAACAGCTCGGCGGGCAGCGCCGGCATCGGCGTGCGTTCATCCAAGGCTTCGCGCTTGAGCCAGTCGATGAACACCGCAGCGGCGGGGCTGGGCTCGCGGTGGCTGGGGTGCACGATGTAATAGGCGTAGCGCGCCTTGAGCGTGGGCCCGGGCAGGCGCACCAGCTCGTAGCGCTGCAGGTAGGGCTGGGCGATGTGCTTGCGTGCCAGCACCGCGCCCAGGCCGTAGACGGCCGCGCGCATGGCGTCGGTGCTGTCGTTGAAGGTGTGCATCGGCGGCAGCGTGGTGCCGCGCACCTGCGCGGCGCGGAACCAGTCGCGCCAGCCTTGCGGTGACATGTCGCTCAATAGCGGCAACTGCGCGATCTGCGCCGGGGTGCGCAGCGCAGCCACTTCCGGCAGCGATGGCGATGCCACGGGGAACAGCTCGTCGTCCATCAGATGCTGCGAGGTCAATCCGGGCCAGGCACCCTGTCCATAGCGAATGCCCAGCTCGGGGCCGCCTTCTTCGAAGCGCGAGAACGCCGGGTCCGATTGCAGGTCCAGGCGGATATGCGGATGCGCGCGGCAGAAGCGCGGCAACCGCGGCAGCAACCAGCAGTACGACAGCGAGCGCAGCGTGGTGACGCGCAGCGGAATGGCGTCTTCGCGCGGATGCAGGTTGCCGGCCACCGCCGCGATCTCGGACAATGCGGCGGAGGCGGCATCGGCCAGCTGGCGCCCCTCGGCAGTGAGCTTGACCCCGCGCGCCAGCCGCTGGAACAAGGTGACGCCCAGTAGCGCTTCGAGCTTGCGTACATGGTGGCTGACCGCACTGGCGGTCAGGTGCAGTTCTTCGGCCGCGTGCGCGAAGTTCTGGTGGCGGGCGGCTGCGGCGAACACGCCCAGCGCGGGCAACAGGGCGGGGCGCAGGTTCATCCAGGCATGAGTCAGATTTGTGGCTGGCTGCGATACTACGCGCTTGTCGCGCCTGCGGGCGCGGCCGATGCTGCACCCTCCCATCGCGATGATCGTGCCATGCCTGTGCAGCTGCCGGATGTTGTCCTTTGCCTTTGCAGCACAGCACGGCATGCCGCCGGAGCGCGGCGATGAGCGCGCAGCCGTCGATGCAGCCGGCCGTTGCAGCACGGCAATGGCGCACGCCGCTGGAGCTGGGTTTTCTGGGCATTGTCTGGGGCTGCTCGTTTCTATTCATGCGCGTGGCCGCACCCACGTTCGGCACCGTGGTGCTGGTGGAGATTCGCCTGGCGCTGGGCGCGCTGGTGCTGCGGCCGTTCCTGTGGCTGGCGCGCGAACGCTTCCCGCTGCATCGCTGGCCGATGCTCGCGGCCATCGGCGTATTGAATTCCGCATTGCCGTTTCTGCTGTTCGCCTGGGGCGCGCAGCACGCGCCCGCCGCCGTCGGTGCGATCTGCAATGCGATGACGGTGTTGTTCACCGCGTTGATCGCGTTCCTGCTTTTTTGGCGAAAAGATCGGCACGCGCCGCGCGCTGGCCTTGCTGGTCGGATTCATCGGCGTGCTGGTGCTGGCGACCGGCAAATCGGCCGGATTGAGCGTGGGCCCGGCCGCACTGGCCGGCGCCACTGCCTCGCTGCTGTACGGCATCGGCTACAACCTGGTAAAGCGCCAGATGGGCGACCTGCCACCGGCGGCATCGGCGGCCTCCACGTTGGGCTGCAGTGCGTTGCTGCTGGCGCCACTGGCCTGGTGGCAGTGGCCGACCACGCCGGTGCCGGCCGTGGCCTGGGCCTGCGCGACCGCGCTGGGCGTGGTCTGCACCGGGTTGGCATTCCTGATGTACTACCGTTTGATCCAGCGCATCGGCCCGGCGCGTGCATCCACCGTGACCTACCTCGTGCCGGTGTTCGGCGCACTGCTGGCGTGGTCGCTGCTGGGCGAACCGCTGACCTGGACCATGTTGTTCGCTGCAGTGCTGATCCTGGGCAGCGTCGCCTTCAGCCAGCGCGCCCGCTGAGCAGGCGTGGCCCGCTCTTGCGATTCCCGATTCCCGATTCCCGATTCACCCAGCAGGCGGCGCCCGCACCGGCAGCGGCACATTGCACAGGTCGATATGCCCGGCCGGGCGCTTGTAGAAATCGTCCTTGCGATTACGGCGCGCTTCGGCCACCTCGCGGAAGGTCGGGCTGTCGGTGCGCAACAGCTGCAGCGGCGTGCGTTCGGGCGCCGGCACGTCGCTGACCAGGCGGATCGCGCGGATCGGCGAGCGTTGCGCCGCATCAGCATAGAAGCCCATCGGGTCTGGCCCGCGCGGAATCACGCTGAGCAGCTCCATGCCCTTGACCACGCGGCCGACCACGGTGATGTTGCGATCCAGCTGGCGCGGCGACTGCCCGGTGACCACATACAGTTCGGCGCCAATGCTGCTGTCTTCATCGTTGTTGCGGCCTGCGCCCAGCGTGCCGTAGCAATGCGCCAGCCAGGTCTTGCCGCTGGCGGCATCGCGCCCGACCGGGAAGCCGTCGACGAAGCCTACTTGCGGCGCCCAGCCATCGCTGTCGGGCAGGCGCTGAAACGCCAGGCCCTGCGAGGCGCGTTCGAATTCGGCCGGCAGATGCGTCCTGGCTGACCCGAGCGACTTGGCCTTGCCCGGCGTCTCGCCATCCGGGTCGCCGAACTGCACCACGAAGTTGTCCTGCGAGCGGTAGATGCTCAGCCCGTCCCAGAAGCGCTCATGCGCCAGCGTGCGGATATTGGCGACATGTTCGGGCGCAAACTGCGGCGCCAGCTCGATGACGACCCGCCCTTTATCCAGCTCCAGGTACAGGGTGCGCTCGGGATCGAGCACGCGCCATGCGCTGGCCGGTGAACTGTCCAGTATCTGTTGCGGGCTGCGATAGGCCGCGTTGGCGGCAGCGGGCAGGACCAGGGCGAGCAGGCAGGCAGAAGCAACGGTGCGCAGCAGCATGAAGGCAGCCAGTCGGGAAGATGCCCGATTCTTGACCAATGCGCGCCAGGACGCAAAGCGCGGGTTCGCTGCGCGGCGCCATCGGCGGCGTGCGCATCGTGGATGTGGGTGGAAGTCTGTCTGCCTGCAGTGGTTGGCGTTCGGCGTGGGTTGGCGCTGCACTCGCGTGCTGGTCTGTTGGTCAGTGCGCCGGCTTGCGTTTGACGTAGAGCTGCTTGCGCACGCGTGCCACCACCTCGCCATCGCGGTTGTGGATCTCGTTTTCAAACCAGTGCAGATGCTTCTCGCCGTTGGCGGTGGCCTCGCGCAGTTCCTCAAGCACGCTAGTGTCGATGACGAAATCCGCGCTGACCGTGCCGCGCCCGGGTTTGACGAAGTCGATGCTGCCGGCCTTGTCCCACACGTAGTAGTCGCGGCCCAGGTTCTGCATCACCAGCAGCATCCAGAACGGGTCGGTCATGGCGAACAGGCTGCCGCCGAAATGGGTGCCAACGTAGTTGCGGTTCCATGGCCGTTGCCGCAATTCCACCCGCGCGAAGCGATAGTCGGCCGACAGCACAATGACATGGATGCCGGCGAACAAATATGGCGGCCACAGGTTGATACCGAGCTTGAACAGTGAAGCGCGCATGCGGGCCTGATGCGATGGCGGAGGCAGTGCATAGCGTAACATTCGCATGCGTATGGATATGGGCCGCAGCGACTGTAGGAGCGGACCCGGCCGCGACGGCGCGTTACCGGGAATGCCTCATCGCAACCGGGCGCCGTCGCGTCGCGGCCAGGTCCGCTCCTACGTGTGCTTCGGGTTGGCGGTGTTGGGGCCGGTGCTGCCGCTTGTTGCAGTGCTGCCAGGTGACGTCAGTCCTGCCGCCCGCCTTGGTAGGAGCGGACCCGGCCGCGACGGCGCGTTACCGGGGAAACCCTCTTCGGCGACCGACGGTAATGCCTCGTCGCGGCCAGGTCCGCTCCTACGGGTCCATGTGGCGCCGCAGCGCCATTGGCTGTCAGAACACCAGCGCCGACATCTTGCGGCGGTAGCGGCCCACCAGGTCTTCGTCTTCGATCACACGGAACGCATCGATCAGGCTGCGGCGCGGCAGGTTGTCGTCGAAGGCGCGGTCCTGGCGCAGCATTTCCAGGAACTGCTCCAGCGCCGCTTCGTCGTTGCCGTCGAGCAGATGGCGCACGCCCAGCAGATGACGTGCGCGCAGGTCGGCCTCGTTGGCGTCCACGCTGGCCTGCAGTGCGCCCGCGTCCGGGGCGTCCTTGAGCACATTGGCAAAACCCAGACGCGCCTTGGCGCGCACCGCGCGGTCGTCGGTGGCCAGGTTGGCGGGCAGGGCGTCGATCAGTTGCTCGGCCTCGGCGGTGTCGCCGGTCTTGAGCAGCGCCAATGCCAGATCCAGCTTGAGCTCGTCCTTGTCCGGCTCGGCGGCGATCGCCTCGCGCAGCGCGGCGGCCTGGGCTTGCGGGTCCAGCGGTGCCTCGGGCGGCAGTGCTTCGACGACCTGCGGCTCGGCCGGCAACACGCCGTGCTGGGTCAGGAATTCGCGGATCTGGCCCTCGGGCATCGCGCCCGGGAAGCCGTCCACCAGCTCGCCGCCCTTGACCAGGAATACCGTTGGCACCGAGCGGATCTGGAACGCGGCCGCGATCTGCTGTTCCTTGTCCACATCGACCTTGGCCAGTTCGAAGGCGCCGTGGTAGTCGGCCGCCAGCTTCTCCAGGATCGGCGTCAGGGTCTTGCAGGGCCCGCACCAGGTGGCCCAGAAGTCCACCAGCACCGGTGTCGTCAACGATTTCTGCAGGACCTCGGTCTCGAAGGTGTCGGTGGTGACATCGAATACATGCGGTTTGTCGGACATGGGTTTCCTGAAGTGAGAACGGCAACAATGGACCGTAATGGTGGCAAACCCGGCCGACACAAGGCCGGCGTGACACGTGCCAGGGGTTCACGCCACGCCCGCCCGGCCCGACAATGCCGCGTTCTGGTGGCGCACGGTGCCACGATGCGGAGCAGCACAATGGCAAGTACCGACGGCGCGCAGCGCTACCTGGGCCTGGTCGCGGCGAGCGTGTTCGTGCTGGCGGTGGCCGGTTTCGGCGCCACGCTGCCGGGCTACCTGCAAGCCAGCCACCCGGTGGCCTTGCTGGGCGCAGCCGGGGTGCCGCATGCGCTGGGCTTCAATCTGCTGGCCTTCGTGCTGGTGGGCGCGCTGGGCATGCTGACGGGGGTCAGTCTGCTGGCGCGGATGCCGCTCAAGGCCAGTTGGAGTCTGCGGGTGGGCGGGCAATTGATCGTGCTGGCCGGGCTGGCCTTTGTCGGCATGGGCCTGTTGCCGCTGGATCCTGCCGACCTGGATGGCCGCGCCAGCCAGGCGCATGCCACTGCCTGGCTGCTGTGGGCAGTGGCCTTCGTGCCGGCCATGCTGCTGATCGCCGCCGCGCTGCTCAACGCCCCCGGCACCCGTGGTCTGGCCTGGCTCAGCCTGGCCGCCGGCCTGCTGGTGGCGGTGCTGGCATTCGGCCCACCCGGCCTGCTGCGGCAGGCCATCGCTCAGCGCCTGGCGTTTCTGGCGTGGGTGGGCTGGCTGGCGGTGGCGTGCTGGATCTGGCCGGCGAAGGCGCCCGCACGGCGGTAATGGTTTGGAGCACCTGCTGCACTGCGGTACCCTGTACCGCTTTGCACCGCCCGAGCATCCGCTCCCAATGTCCACCGTCGAACCGAACGCCTACGACCCGCAGCAGGTCGAATCCTCCGCCCAGCAGTTCTGGGACGCCACCCGCGCCTTCCAGGTCGATGAAACGTCGGACAAGCCGAAGTTCTATTGCCTGTCGATGCTGCCGTACCCGTCCGGTGCGTTGCACATGGGGCATGTGCGCAACTACACCATCTCCGATGTGGTCAGCCGCTACAAGCGCATGACCGGCCACAACGTGATGCAGCCGATGGGCTGGGATGCGTTCGGATTGCCGGCCGAAAACGCCGCGATCAAGAACAAGACCGCGCCAGCCAAGTGGACCTACGCCAACATCGCGCATATGCGCGGGCAGCTGAAATCGCTGGGCTACGCTATCGATTGGTCGCGCGAGTTCGCCACCTGCACTCCCGAGTATTACGTGCACGAGCAGCGCATGTTCACCCGCTTGATGCGCAAGGGTCTGGCCTATCGCCGCAACGCGGTGGTGAACTGGGACCCGGTCGACCAGACCGTGTTGGCCAACGAGCAGGTGATCGACGGCCGCGGCTGGCGCTCCGGCGCGCTGGTGGAAAAACGCGAGATTCCGCAGTGGTTCCTGCGCATCACCGATTACGCGCAGGAACTGCTGGACGGCCTGGACCAGCTCGACGGCTGGCCGGAGTCGGTCAAGACCATGCAACGCAACTGGATCGGCCGCTCGGAAGGCCTGGAAATCCAGTTCGACGTGCGCGACACCAACGGCGCTGCACTGGACCCGCTGCGCGTGTTCACCACCCGCCCGGACACGCTGATGGGCGTGACCTTCGTGTCGATTGCTGCCGAGCACCCGCTGGCGCTGCATGCGGCCAGATCCAATCCGGAA
The DNA here is from genome assembly GCF_002939885.1 of Xanthomonas cucurbitae. Classification (GTDB taxonomy): domain Bacteria; phylum Pseudomonadota; class Gammaproteobacteria; order Xanthomonadales; family Xanthomonadaceae; genus Xanthomonas; species Xanthomonas cucurbitae. The sequence continues at coordinate 46,233 of NZ_MDED01000022.1, read as the reverse complement.
CTGGCGCGCCTGCTGGAAGAACTCAAGCACGGCGGCGTGTCCGAAGCCGAGCTGGAAACCCAGGAAAAACGCGGCATGGCCACCGGCCTGACCGCGGTGCACCCGATCAGCGGCGAGCAGGTGCCGGTGTGGGTGGCCAACTTCGTGCTGATGGGCTACGGCACTGGCGCGGTGATGGCTGTGCCCGGCCACGACCAGCGCGATTTCGAGTTCGCCAACAAGTACGGCCTGCCGATCGTGCAGGTGGTCAAGCTGCACGAGCCGCGCAACGAAGACGAACAGAGCTGGGACGCCACCCAGTGGCGCGACTGGTACACCGACAAGAGCCGCGCGCTGGAACTGATCAATTCGGCCGAGTTCGACGGCCTGGATTTCGGTGGCGCCTTCGAGGCACTGGCCGAGCGCTTCGAGCGCAAGGGCCAGGGCCAGCGCCGGGTCAACTACCGCCTGCGCGACTGGGGCGTGAGCCGCCAGCGCTACTGGGGCTGCCCGATTCCGGTGATCTACTGCGCCAAGTGCGGTGCGGTGCCGGTGCCGGAAGACCAGCTGCCGGTGGTGTTGCCGGAGAACGTGGAATTTGCCGGCACCGGTTCGCCGATCAAGACCGATCCGACCTGGCGCCAGACCACCTGCCCGGACTGCGGCGGCCCGGCCGAGCGCGAGACCGACACCTTCGATACCTTCATGGAATCGAGCTGGTACGTGGCGCGCTACACCAGCCCGAACGCACGCGACATGGTCGACCGCCGCGCCAATTACTGGATGCCGGCCGACCTGTACGTGGGCGGCATCGAGCACGCGATCCTGCACCTGATGTACTTCCGCTTCTATCACAAGCTCATGCGCGACGCGCGGCTGGTGGACAGCGACGAGCCGGTGACCAACCTGCTCACCCAGGGCATGGTCATCGCCGACACCTTCTACCGCGATGCCGACAACGGCGGCAAGGATTGGATCAACCCGGCCGACGTGGAGATTCAGCGCGACGAGCGCGGCCGCGTCACCGGTGCGGTGCTGATCGCCGACGGCCAGCCGGTGCACATCGGCGGCACCGAGAAGATGTCCAAGTCCAAGAACAACGGCGTGGACCCGCAGTCGATGGTGGCCAAGTACGGCGCCGATACGGTGCGCCTGTTCTCGATGTTCGCCGCACCGCCCGAGCAATCGCTGGAGTGGAACGAAGCCGGCGTGGACGGCATGGCGCGCTTCATGCGCCGGCTGTGGGTGCAGGTGCACAAGCATGTGGGCGAGGGCAGCGCAGCGGCGCTGAATGCCGTCAGCCTGAGCGCCGAACAGAAGGCCGTGCGCCGCAAGACCCACGAAACCATCGGCAAGGTCAGCGACGACTACGGCCGCCGCCACAGCTTCAATACCGCCATTGCCGCAGTGATGGAGCTGTCCAACGCGCTGGCCAGGTTCGACGACGCCAGCGACCAGGGCAGGGCGGTCCGCCAGGAAGCGCTGGAAGCGATGGTGCTGTTGCTCAACCCGATCACCCCGCATGCCAGCCATGCGCTGTGGCAGGTGCTGGGCCGTGGCGAGACCTTGCTGGAAGACGTGCCGTTCCCGCAGGCCGATGCCAGCGCCCTGGTGCGCGATGCGCTGACCCTGGCGGTGCAGATCAACGGCAAGCTGCGCGGCACCATCGAGGTGGCGGCGGACGCGGCGCGCGAGCAGGTCGAAGCATTGGCGCAGGCCGAACCCAATGCTGCGAAATTCCTCGACGGGCTGACGGTCCGCAAGATCATCATCGTGCCTGGCAAGATCGTGAATATCGTGGCGGGCTGATCGTTACTGCTCGCTCGGGTTGCCATTGCCGCTCCCGGTAGTTTCCCGGAGCAGCGTGCTGGGCGAGCCGGTGCAAGGTGGCTGCGGCGGTTTTGGCAATGTGTTGCACTGGCGCGTGGTGCTGCGCAGGTAGGGATGCCGCAGTGGTATTCGGCAATGCGCTGCACCGGCGCGTGGCGACGCGTTTTTCATGTTGGGCGCCGCAGTTGTAGTGCGGCACCTTATCAAGCCCCGTTCACGCCGGCTGCGTCAGGCTAGCCGCCTGTTGCCGCCGCCGGGGCGCTCCTCCAGACTGTGCCCATGATCCGATTTCCTACTGCGTTCGCTGCGTCGCTCGTGCTGGTCTCCAGCCTCACCGCCTGCGGCTTCCATCTGCGTAACTCGCTTGCGCTGCCCCCCGATACGCCGGCGGTGAAGGTGCAGTCCAGCACCCAGTACAGCGAGCTGGCCAAACTGCTGCGCCGTGGGCTCAAGGCCGCTGGTGCCACCGTGGCCGATGAAGATGCCAAGACCGGCTTTGCGCAGTTGCAGGTGTTGTCCGAGCGCTGGGGCGACCTGCCGATCGCCATCGACAGCCAGGGCCGTGCGCAGGAGTTCAGCCTGCGCTACGCCGCCATCTTCACGCTCACCACCGCCAATGGCGCGGTGCTGGTGCCGCAGCAGGTGATCGAGCTGTCGCGCGATTACGTGTCGCCACCGGTGGACGCCACCGGTACCGCCACCGAGCGCGAGATCCTTGCCGACGAATTGCGCAAGGACATGTCGGCCTCGATCCTGCGTCGCATCGACAGCGTGGTCCGCGCACGCGTACAGCGTGGCGAGGGCCTGGAAAGCACGCCGAGCGCACCGCTGCCGCCAGCCACCACGCCACCGCTGCAGCCATCCACACCCGAGTCCAGCGTGCCGGCATCGCTGCCGCCAGCACCGACGTCCAACAACTGAGGCCGTGGGCATCGAGACGACCTCGCCAGCGTCGGACCAGCGCGGCCTCGGCCTGAGGCTGCTGCGCGAAGTGCCCCGACAGCGCCGCTGGCATCGGGTGTGCGCGCGCGCGTTGGCGTGTCGCCTCTGGCCGACCACCACCGACCCGAACGTGCGCCGTTAGACATGGAACTGCGCCCCGAGCAACTGGCCGGCCAGTCCAACCAGCCCCTGCAGCCGGTTTACCTGATCGCCGGCCCGGAGACCTTGCGGGTGCTGGAAGCGGCCGACGCCGTGCGCGCCCGCGCGCGCGCAGAAGGCATCGGCGAGCGTGAGGTCTTCGATGCCGATGGCCGCGACTTCGACTGGCACCAGCTCGACGCCAGCTTCAACGCGCCCAGCCTGTTCAGCCCGCGCCGGCTGGTGGAGGTGCGCCTGCCCAGCGGCAAGCCGGGCAAGGACGGTGCCGAGGTCATCACCCGCTTCTGCGCCAACCCACCACCGGACGTGGTGCTGCTGATTACCGCCAACGACTGGAGCAAGGCGCACCAGGGCAAGTGGGCCGATGCGGTGGGCCGTTTGGGCACCATTGCGGTGGCCTGGGCGATCAAGCCGCATGAACTGTCCGACTGGATCGAACGCCGTCTGCGCAGCCAGGGCCTGCGCGCCGACGCGGCCGCGGTGCAGCGGCTGAGCGAGCGGGTGGAAGGCAACCTGCTGGCCGCCGCGCAGGAGATCGACAAGCTCGCCCTGCTGGCCGACGGCAAGACGCTGGACCTGGAAGCGATGGAATCGTTGGTGGCCGACGCCGCCCGCTACGACGTGTTCCGGCTGGCCGAGACGGTGTTTTCCGGCCACCCGGCGGCGGTGATCCGCATGCTGGCCGGCCTGCGCGCCGAGGGCGAAGCGGTGGCCGCGCTGATGCCGATCCTGATCAAGGAACTGCTGCGCACCGCCGCGCTGGCCAAGGTGCAGGCCAGCGGCGGCAACCTGGCTGCCGAAATGAAATCGCAAGGCATCTGGGAATCCCGCCAGGCCCCGTTCAAGCGCGCACTGCAGCGCCACCCCGAAGCGCAGCGCTGGGAGCGCTTCGTCGCCGAAGCCGGGCTGGTCGACCGCATGGCCAAGGGCCGCGCGGACGGCGACGCCTGGGTCGGCCTGGAACGCCTGCTGGTGGCGGTGGCCGAAGCGCGCGCGGTGAGATTGCTGGCGTGAGGGCGGGGAGAGCCGGGACCCGGGACCCGGGACCGGGGGCCCGGGAAGGGCAAGGTGAAGGGCAGCGGGTCCATTCCGACCAGCGTGCGCAGCCCAGCCTTGTAACCAGCTCTTCCGGATCGCAGGAACAGCAACACTCCCATCCCGACCACGGTGCGGACCCCGGCTCTTCCGATTCCCGACTCCCGATTCCCGATTCCCAGCTCCATCTTTACTACGGCGGCACCTTCGACCCGATCCACCTGGGCCATCTCGCCATCGCCTGCGCGGCGCGCGGGGCGCTGGGCGTGGTGGTGCATGTGGTGCCGGCCGCCGACCCGCCGCATCGTTCCGCCCCCGGTGCCACCGCCCCGCAGCGCGCGCAGATGCTTACGCTTGCGCTTGCCGGCCAGCCCGGTCTGGTGCTCGATACCCGCGAGTTGCAGCGCGCCTGTGCCAGCGGTGCGCCGTCCTACACGGTGGAGACGCTGCGCGAGCTGCGCGCAACGCTTGGCCCGCAGACCCCGATTGCCTGGTTGCTCGGCGCCGATGCGTTTGTCGAGCTGAGCCAATGGCATGAATGGGAAGCGCTGTTCGGGCTGGCCCATTTCGTGATCGCCGCGCGCCCGGGGACGGCGCTGGATCTGGCCGATTCCCCTGCGCTTGCCGCAGCGGTACAGGGCCGTTGGGCGACCAGCGTGGACGAACTGTCCGCTTCACCGGCCGGCCGGCTGTGGCGTCTGCAGGCGTCGTTGCGCGGCGAATCGGCCAGCGCGGTGCGTGCACGCATTGCCAGTGGCGGCGACTGGCGGGCGCTGGTGCCCGCAGCAGTGGCGGACTTCATCGCGCAGCAAGGGCTATACGGTTGCGCCTGCCCGGCTAGCTGAACACGTCGCGGCCCGGACGGGCCTATAATTCACGCTAATTCCATCGAGTTGCCCGCTTTGACCAGCCAAGCCCAAGTCATCAAGACCTCCATTCCGAATCCGCCGCCGTCCGTGCCGGCCCTGTTGGCCACCGTGCGCGAGGCCGTGGAAGAGCTGAAAGCCAAGGACGTGGTCGAGATCGATGTGCGTGGCAAGTCCAGCGTCTGCGATTACATGGTGATCGCCTCCGGCACCTCGACCCGCCACGTCAAGTCGATCGCCGACGAAGTGGTCAAGTTCGCCAAGCGGCTGGACGTGATGCCGTTGGGCGTGGAAGGCGAGCGCGAAGCCGAATGGGTGCTGGTGGACCTGGGCGATGTGGTGGTGCATGTGATGCTGCCGCGCGTGCGCGAGTTCTATGCGCTGGAGCGCCTGTGGACGGTGGGCGACCAGCGTCCGGACGAAGCGTCTTCCGCCGATTTCGAGTAAGTGATCCACTGAGTCATTGATCCTCCATGCCCAAAACTACCGCTGCCTCTCCTTCCAACGCACCCGTGTCCACGGCATTGCAGCAACTGAGCCGGCAACCCGGCGATGCCGGTGGCCAGGAAATGTCGCCCGCACGCAAGCGCTTCGACCGGCTGCTGCGCGATCTGCAGCGCCATCGCACCGACTTGCATGACTGGCGCGAGGCGGTCGAGCAGTGGCGCGCACGCTATCAAGCCGAAGTGCTGCCGCTGTTCGAGCAACAACGCGTGCTGGAGATCGAGCAGATCCATCTGCTCGATCGCATCGATGCCACGGTCAAGCTGAGCAGGATCGATCGGGACTTCGTGTCCGATGAAATCTGCGATCTGGCCGGTCCGCTGATCGAGATCGGTCATGTCGAGCTCAAGCCCATCTACGAACGGCACAACGAGGTCGGCTACGACGATGAGCTCGATGAATCGGATGAGCTGATGAAACAGGTCATCGGCCAGTTGTATGGGCTGGATCCGGAGGAGCTGGCCTCGGTCGATTCGCCCGATGAACTCTTCGAACGGGTCAATGCGCGCCTGGACCAGGCGCAGGCAGAGGCCGACGCTGCTGGCGAGCACGCCAGGCAACCAGGTGCCGGCGAGCGGCGGCGTCGCCCGGAGAAGAAAACCGCCAAGGCCAAGGCCCAGGCCGAGCCGCCTCCGCTGCGCGAGTTGTATCGCAAGCTGGCCAGCAACCTGCATCCGGATCGCGCCAGTGACGCGGACGATCGCGCTACGCGCACCGAGCTGATGCAGCGGCTCAATGCCGCTTACAAGGGCAACGACCTGCTTGGCCTGCTCGAACTGCAGGCGGAGATCGGCCTGCTCGATGCACAGGGCGTGGACGCGATCAACCCGACGCGGTTGAAGGAGTACAACCGCGAGCTGGATCGCCAGTGCAAGGAACTCAAGTACCAGCTGGCACAGCATGCAATGGATTTCTGCTACGCCTACGATCTGGATCTGCCAGCACAACCCAAGCCCGAGGGGCTGGACAGACTGATGACCAAGTTCAAGCGTCAGGTCGCCAACGAAGTGCTTTACCGGCAAGCGCTGCTGCGCGAGATACGCGAGTTGACAGACACAAAGGCGATCAAGCGCTGGCTCAAGCTGCAGCGCGACAGCGTTGGGTTCTACTGACTGCTGCGGCAACCAGGTGACCTACCCGCAGTGGGTAGGCGCTGGCCTGGACCAAGCCATGCTGTGCGACTTGTGACAGCAATGCAGACGCCCGTTGCCTGAGCGTCTCGGCGTGGGCAAGCGTTGCCGGCGGATCGCCCGCAGGGGCGGCTGCCTGAAGGGTGCCCGCCCTCCAGACAGCGGCCACTGCCTTACAACGGCCCGCGCTCCCATGGCCCGGTGATGGCCAGGGTGATGCCCGGGGTCTGGATGTTGACGAACAGGGTGCGCGCCAACGGGTCCCAGCAGGCGCCGCAGAACTCGGTATCGCGGTAGTCGCCCTCGGCGATCGTCTTGCCGGCGTTGGCGATCTGCTGCGAGGTGAGCTGCACGTTGTTCTTGGCCAGATAGAACGACTCGCCCTGGCGGGTCAGGCCCAGCAGGCGCGCGCCGGGGCCGTATTCGTCCGGGCTCTCGCCGCCGTCCTCGCACAGCACCACGCCGCCGCGCGCGCTCACCGTCACGTTGTCCGGGTTGTGCGCCGCCAGCTGGTTGCCGCTGACGAACAGCGCGCTCAGGCGCTGGGTGAACAGGTCCAGCACCCACACCGCGCCATTGCCGTAGCCGCGCCGGCCCTGCGCATCCACGCCGGTGCTGGTGTCGACAATGAACAGCTTGCCGTAGCTGTACCAGATGCCTTCGCCGCGGCTCATGCGCAGCGCGCCATCGGCCCAGGCCTGCGCAAACGGGCCGCTCAAGGTGTCGTTGGCGCCGATATCGGCAAAGCCTGCCGGCGCGGCGATGCTGTCCAGATCGGGCTCGCTGATATCCACCCATTCCAGCTGGAACTGCTGGCCGATGCTGGCCACGGTCAGATCGGCATTGCGGCGCCCGCGCACGCGTGCGGCCTGCAGCCGGCCACCGTTTTCCAGCGACCCGTTACGTCCGTGGCGATCATTGGGAATGAAACGGTACAGCCCGGCCTTGTTGCGGTCGTCTTCGGTGAGATAGACGATGCCGGTGCGCGGGTCGATCGCCACCGCCTCGTGGCTGAAACGGCCCAGGCCCACCAGCGGCCGGCCGGTGGTGCGGTGGCTGTCCGGGTCCACTTCGAACACGTAGCCGTGCTTGCGGCCGGTGCTGGACACCGCATTGGTCTTGATCTCTTCGCAGCTCAGCCAGGTGCCCCACGGGGTGGGGCCGCCGGCGCAGTTGACCAGGGTGCCGCCCAGGCTGGGCTCCAGGCTGCCCCAGCCACGGCGGCCGTAACTCAGCGTGGTGGTGCCGCCGCCGGCGGACTGGGTGCCGCTGACGATGCCAGTGTCGTACATCGCCGGTGCGCGGAACGGGCTGCCGGCGCCGCGTTCGTGGTTGCGGATCAACACGTATTCCAGGCCGCGCAACGGGTCGCTGCCGGGGCGCCAGTCGGGCCGGCGCAGGCCGACCACGGCCATGCCGTCGTGACGGTCGGGACAGGGCTGGCCATCGTCCATGCGATCGCCACTCCAGCCGAACGAGCGGTAGCTGAAACCGCGCGGCAGCTGTAGCAGCGGTAGCCCGGTGCTCTGGTCGGCCACCGGTGCCAGCGGGCCGTAGCGGCTGGGAACCGGCGCGAGCCGCACCGACGGGGACGTGGCGGCCTGGGCCTGGCGGGATTGCAAGGCGCCCAAGCTGCCAAGGGCACCGGCGGCCATCACGGCGGCGCTGCCCTTGAGAACCTGGCGGCGGGCGGGATCGAAAATCGGCATCGAACGACTCCTGCGGGCTGGGTGGTCGGGCGACACTAATTGCCGGCTGTAACCACGCCATGACACGCGCCGACAAATCGTCGCGGGATGCCCGGGCTGTGACGCGGATATCATGTGGCGATGAAATGCCGATTGATCGCCACTGGCGAACGTGCCCCGTCGTGGGTGGCGCAGGGGTTTGCCGAATATCAGAAACGTCTCTCGCACTGGATGCCGCTGGAGCTGGTTGAGATCGAACCCGGCCTGCGCGGCAAGGGCCGCGACGCGCAACGTGCCATCGACGACGAAGGCCGCCGCGTGCTGGCGGCGTTGCCGAAGAACGCCTATGTGGTGGCGCTGGACGTGCCGGGCCGTCCGCTCAGTTCAGAGCAGCTGGCCCAGCGCATGGAGCATTGGCGCGGCCAGGGGCGCGACCTGGCATTCCTGATCGGCGGCCCGGAAGGTCACGCCGCCGATGTACTGAGAAGCGCCAGCGAACGCTGGTCGATCGGCCCGTTGACCCTGCCGCATATGCTGGTGCGCCTGATCGTGGCCGAGCAGTTGTATCGTGCGGCGGCCATGTTGGCCAATCATCCTTACCATCGCGCCTGATCTTGCACAGCCAACTGCGGCGGTCGTGTTAGCCGCCGCGGTTGACTGCCCTTCCATCGCCGGTGTCGTCAGTTGAGTGAAAAGCTCACCGGCACCAGGCCATAGGCCTGCACCGCCTGGCCGCTGCGCATTGCCGGCTGGAAGCGCCAGTTGCGCAACACCTGGCTGCGTGCCGCCAGGTCGAGGACGCGATGGCCGCTGCTGGTCTGCACGCTGACCTCGGCAGCACGCCCATCGGTGCCGACCAGTACGCGCAGCAGCACCGTGCCTTGCTGCCCGGCACGCAACGCCGCGACCGGATAACCCGGTGCCGGCGAACTCAGGTATTGCAACTGGCCTGCCTCGACCGGCCCGCTGGCGGGCGTCGCTGTGACCGGCGCCGTTTCGGCCACCGGGTTGGCCGCCGCAGGGATGGCCAGTGGTGTGCTGTCCACCACCGGCGCCTGGTTGAGCGTGGGGGTCTGCACCTGCACAGGCACCGGCTTTGGCGGCACCTGCGTCTGCGGGGTGAACTTCACTTCGATCGGAAACACCGGCGGCGGTGGCGGGGTGGCGATCGTGACTGGCATGACCCAGCGCGGTTCCGGCGCCGGTTGCGGGATCGCCCGATACGACAGCGGAATCAACAACAAACTGCCGGCCAGCAGATGCAAGGCCACCGCGGTGCTCATCGCCAGGACGCGCGAAGCATCGATGCCTGTGGGACGGGAGGAAACCTGCGATTGCGTGCGAACCATCATCCACCTCCAGAACGGAACTGCGGAAAGGACCAGCGCGTCCCGGACGCACTACACCATCCGGTCGCGTAGGTTTACCGCAGCCGGGGCGGCCGTACAAGGGATCCCCGGTGGTGCCCCTGGTTTTTTGTTCGTCCGCGCGCAGCTGCGGTGGTCGCGCTGGCGAGGTTTGCAGCGGTCCAGAAAAGCCCGGCCCTTTGCAGGGCCGGGGAAACGACGCTGACGGGAGAGGGCGTCAGTAGTCGTAGGACACCGAGAACATGGCATAGCGCGGTTGGGTGAAGAACGCGCCCATGCCGTAGGTATTGGACAGCGTGAACGGGTTGTCTTCCCAGGTGGCATCGACCTGCAGCGGCTTGCGTTCGTTGAAGACGTTGAAGGCTTGCAAGGTCATGGCAAGCTTGTTGTCGGCGAAGGCGGGGCGGTAGGTCAGCGCGAGGTCGACGATCTTGGTCCACGGCAGCCGTCCGGCATCGCCTGGGCGCGACGGCTGGCCGTTGCAGGTGTGGTACGAGGAGCCATAGCCCACCGGGTCGCCAGCATCGGAATCTTCGCTGATGCCGTTGATGCTGACGTAGCCCAGGCAGGACTTCGGCGTGCCGGACAGCACGCGGATATTGCCTGCGACCAGCCATTCGGGCGCGATCTGGTAGGAGCCGTAGAGCTTGATCTGGTGGCGCCGGTCGTTGGCCAGATAGCCGCCGGAATACCACATCAATGCGGCCGCATCCCAGTCCTGCGTCTTGGACACATCGGTCTGGCCGATGTCGGACTTGATCTGGCCCTCGGTATTGCCGAAATTGCGCGACCAGGTGTAATCGATGCGGCCTTCCCACTTGCCGTCGAACGGATGCTGCAGGAACAGGTCGACCGCCAGATAGGTGCGTTTGGCCTGCTTGTCAAAGCCCCAGTCCGAGGGCGACATCGTCACCGCCGTGCGGCCGGGGCCATTGAGGTTGGCCAGGCTGAAGGAGTTGGTTTCGCCGGGATTGAAGATGACACAGCCCGGCACGTTCACGCTGGCCGGATCGATGCCCGAGGCGGTGAGCTTGGTGCGCATCCGGTCCGAATCGCAGACGTCGTCGATGGTGGCTCCCAGCGTGCGGTAGGTGGCCTTGGCGCCGGTGACCCAGTTAGTGCCCAAGGTCTTGTCGAAGCCGAGCATGAACTCATCCTGGTACATCGACTTGAGGTCGGTAGCAGCGATGCCGGCCGCATCCGGTGCCTGGCCACATTCCAGACCGGCGGAAACGGTGTTGCCGGCGCAGGTGAAACCTGCCGATCGATCGACTGCAACCGGCGTCAGCCCGGTCGGATTACCCTGCGCGTCGATGCCGGTATAGGTGAAGTATTCGTTGGTGAACGTCGAGGGCGATGCACCGCGGATCGCCACGCTGTTGGGCAGCGCCAGATAGTAGCGACCGGCGTTGCCGTACACCTTCAACGAGGAATCGCCGAACACGTCCCAGCTCATGCCTAGACGCGGTGCCCATTGATCGCCGCTGCGCACGTAGGGCGTACCCACGTCGTTGAAGTTGGTGAACTTGTCGTTGCGAATGCCCAAGGTCAGTAGCAGCGTATCGGTGAGCTGCCACTTGTCTTCGAGGAAGTAGGCTTTTTGTTCGACCGACATGCTGGTTGCCGTGTTGAAGACGGTCCGGTTGACGAAGTAGCCATTGCCGCCGGCCGGGCCGACGCCGAGCGCAGCCCTGATCGGCGATGCGGGGCGAGAGGAGAAGCCATACGTCCAGGTGAAGCCGGGCCCGGTCGTGATGACGCCCTCGTTGCGTGCGTTGAAATACATGTTGTCCACACCGGCGGTCAGGGTGTGGTTGCCCAGCACGTACTCCAGATCGATGCGCAGGCCGCGCGTGGCGTTTTCTCCGTCACGCGCCTGGCTGGAGGTCTGGTTGTTGCGAATTTCCTGGCCGCCGTTGATCGCGGGGTCCTGCTGGCTGGTGCCGGACATGAATGCCGCAGTGCTGGGATTGTTGCGGAAGTCGGTCTGCTGGCTCTTGCCGTAGGTGGCACTGAGGGTCAGATCGCTGGTGATGTAGCTGGTGTATTTGCCGATGTAGTAACGATCGTTGACCTTCACCGTGTCGGCGAAGGCGCCTTCGGCATTGCTGGGAACACCCGGATAGCCGGTGAAGTCGGAGTAGGCGCCCCGGTCGCGAGAGCCGTTCTTGATGCCGGTCAGTTCGAGGAGATTGCTGTCGTTGATGTTCCAGTCGATCTTGGTGTAGATCTTGGGCCTGTCGGTCCGGAAGTTGTTGCGGCCGATGACCGATGCATCCCTGCTCGCGGTCGAGACGCCCTGGGTGCGCTCCTGCTCTGCGGCAACGAACACGAACAGGCGGTCCTCGATCAGCGGGCCGCCCGCATAGGCGCTGTAGACGGTGTTCCATGAGCGATCGTCGTCGCGGCTGCGATACAGCGTGCCCGGCAGGCTGCTGTTGCTGTATCTGTAACCGGCTGGGGGCGCAGTGTCGGGGTAGAAGACATTCTTGTTGTCGCTGGCGAGCGACTTTGGACGCCACAACGTCTGCGCGCCAAAGTGCCATTCGTTGGTCCCGCGTTTGCCGACCTGGCTGAGCACGCCGCCCGCAGAACGACCAAAGCGCGCGCTGTAGCCGCCGGTATAGGTTTCCTGCTGATCGATGGCGCCGAAGGGCAGGCTCACGCCGCCGATGTTGGAGAGCGGGTTGGAGCTGAGGTAGCCGTTGAGGTAGTAGGCGTTCTCGGTGACACCGGCGCCACCGAAGGAAATGGCATTGCCGAAATAGCCGCTGCCTTGCACGGCACCGGGCGATAACAGCGCAATGGCCTCGCCGGTACGCGCCAGCGGCAAGCGCTGCAATTGTTCGGCAGTAATCACCGTGCGCGAGGCGGTCGCCGAGACATCCACCGGCGAGATGTTCTTGCCGGTCACCGTGATGGTGCCCAGGGTCGTGGCATCGCCGGACCCATCGCCGCTGCCGAAGGACACATCGGTGCCGGCACCGACGCGCAGAGCGATGTTCTGGCGCGTCTGTGCAGCTTGGCCTTCGCGCTGCAGGGTGACGGTATAGGTGCCTACCGGGAGGTTGCCGATCGCATAACGGCCATTGGCGTCGATGGTGGCCGATCGGGTGAAGCCGGTGTCGCTCTGCGCGGTCACGGTGGCCCCGCTGTTGCCGGGGGCGCTTCCGTAGATGCTGGCGGTTGTGCTCTGTGCGGCTGCGGGGCCGGTGGTCAGCACCCCCACGGCTCCGCTGAGTGCAAGTGCCAGCACACTGATGCGGCACAGGCGCGTGTGCTGGCGGGAATGGCGTGGCGAGGCGTTGCAGGCATTCATCGTCTCTCTCCAGATGTGCGCCATCACGAATGTGACGAAGCGCTGACAACCGATGCTAGAGAGAGGTCGAGCTCGCTTAAAGAATGATTTCTCTAAATTTCATGTTTTTTTAAGCACAAATGCCTGTCAGCGCCTATTCACTATCGCAGTATGCCGTGGGGCACTTGCAGATAACCTGCTTTTTTGGAGCCAAGCGGGTGATGCCGCAGCGCCTTTCCGATCTCCAGGCATCGCGCGGTATCGGCCATCTGCCCGCCGGGCGGCAGATGGCCAACGCCGTCGCGGGGAATCGGATGCGCTATCAGCGCCCCAGCTCGAAGGTCACATCCAGGTTGATCGACAGGGTGCTTTCGCCTGGGGCGACCGGTGTATCCATCTCGGCCTTGGCCGAACGCATCGAGGCGGCCATCATCATCGGGCGCACACCGCCGCCACTGCGTCCTTCGGAAATGCTGACGATGCGGCGTACCTTCAGGCCCAGCGACTTGGCGTAGGTGTCGGCGCGGGTCTGGGCCTTTTTCAGTGCGGCCACGCGGGCTTCGTCGTAGACCGGTTCGGGTTGGTCGATCGAGAAGCTGGGGCCGTTGATATCGTTGGCACCATTGGCGACCAGGGCGTCGAGCACCTTGCCCAGCCTGGCGATGTCGCGCACCTTCAGGCTGACGGTGTTGCTGGCCTGGTAGCCGTTGATCTTGGGCGCCTCGTTGTCCTTGTAGGTGTACTGCGGGCTCAGGTTGATGCCGCTGGTCTGCACGTCCTTGTCGGCGATGCCGGCCGCCTTGACGGCGCTCATGACCTTGCTCATCTGCTCGGCGTTCTGGCGCATGGCGGCGTTGCCGTCGGTAGCTTGGGTGACCACGCCAGCCGACAACGTGGCAATGTCCGGTACACGCTTGGCCTCGGCTTCGGCCGACACGTTGAGCAGGGTGCCGTCAGTGGGAAGGGCGTAGCTCGGCGCGGGTTGGGCGTGGGCGGTCATGGCGGTTCCGGCAGCGAGGGACAGGGCCAGCAGCAGCGGCTTGAGGGTGGTACGCATGGGATCTCCTTGTCTGTCCTGCGAGCGTGTTGGGATGTGGATGAACATGTTGTGAGCCGCGTGTGGCGTGGCGGCGACACGCCTGCGTCAAGCAAGCGGGTGAGTGCGGGCAACAGGTATGCTGGGCGGATGCTCTATCTCGCCTCCCGTTCGCCCCGCCGACAAGAACTGCTGCAGCGCCTGGATGTGCCGTTCCAGACCCTGGAACTGGACGTGCCCGAGCGGCGCGCGCCGGGCGAATCGCCCGACCACTATGTGCAGCGCGTGGCGCTGGACAAGGCGCATACCGGCCTGGCGCAGGTGCAGGCCGGCGACCCCGATGCGATCGTGCTCGGCTCCGATACCGAAGTGGTGCTGGGCGAGCGGGTGTTCGGCAAGCCAGCCGATGTGGACGATGCGATCGCCATGCTGCGCGTGTTGTCCGGGCGCACCCACCAGGTACTCACGGCGGTGGTCCTAGTCTGCGCACAGCGCGCGCCGGCGCAGGCGTTGGTGGTGTCCGAGGTGACCTTTGCGACGCTGGACGATGCCCAGATCGCCGCCTACGCCGCCTGCGGCGAGCCGATGGGCAAGGCCGGCGCGTATGCGATCCAGGGGCGCGCGGAGCGTTTCATCACCCATCTGTCCGGTAGCTATTCCGGCGTGATGGGGTTGCCGTTGTTGCATACCTCGCAGTTGCTCACAGCCTTCGGAGCGCATTGATGTCGGAAGAGATTTTGGTCAACGTCACCCCGCGCGAGACCCGTGTGGCGGTGATCGAGAACGGCATGCTGCAGGAACTGCATATCGAGCGCGGCTGGCGCCGGGGCGTGGTGGGCAATATCTACAAGGGCAAGGTGCAACGGGTGATGCCGGGCATGCAGGCAGCCTTCGTCGAAGTGGGGTTGGAGCGCGCCGCGTTCCTGCACGCCAACGACGTGGTGCGCCCGGTGCCGGCACCGGCCAGTGTGGTCGATACCGAAGAAACCCCGCTGCCGCCGCCGGCCACCTCGGTTCCCATCGTGGAGTTGTTGCGCGATGGCCAGGACATCGTGGTGCAGGTGGTCAAGGACCCGATCGGCACCAAGGGCGCGCGCCTGACCACCCAGATCAGCATCCCCTCGCGCTATCTGGTGCTGCTGCCGCAGTCCAAGATCGTCGGGGTGTCGGCGCGGATCGAGGACGAGGCCGAGCGGCTGCGCCTGAAGACCATCGTCAGCGAGGTCTCTGCCCAGCACGGCGGCTTCGGCTACATCATCCGTACCAATGCCGAAGGCCAGCCGGCAGAAGCCTTGGCCGAAGACATCGCCTATTTGTCGCGGGTCTGGGCCGTGGTCGAGCGGCGCGGCCGTGAAGCGCCGCCGTGCAGCATCATCTACGAAGACCTGAGCCTGCCGTTGCGGGCGGTGCGCGACCTGATCCGTCGCGACGTGGAGAAGGTCAAGGTCGATTCCAACGAAACCTTCGGGCAGCTGCAGGCCTTCGTGGCCAAGTACATGCCGGTACTGGCCGAGCGGCTGGAGCTGTACACCGGCGACCGGCCGATCTTCGACCTGTACGGCGTGGAAGACGAGATCGGCCGGGCGTTGAACAAGCAGGTACCGCTCAAGTCCGGTGGCTACCTGGTGATCGACCAGACCGAGGCGATGACCACCATCGACGTCAACACTGGCTCGTTCGTGGGGCAACGCAATCTGGAAGAGACCGTGTTCCGCACCAACCTGGAAGCGGCGCAGGCGGTGGCGCGGCAACTGCGGCTGCGCAACCTGGGCGGCATCATCATCATCGATTTCATCGACATGGACGATGCCGAGCACCGCCGGCAGGTGCTGCGCACATTGGAAAAGGCGCTGGCGCGCGACCATGCCAAGACCACCGTGTACGAGTTCTCGCCGCTGGGCCTGGTGGAGATGACCCGCAAGCGCACCGTCGAAAGCCTGGAGCGGCAGCTGTCGGAAACCTGCGGGCACTGCGGCGGGCGTGGCACCATCAAGACCGCCGAGACGGTGACCTACGAGATCTTCCGCGAGATCACCCGCGCGGTGCGCCAGTTCGATGCCGCCCGGCTGCTGGTGATCGCCTCGTCCAAGGTGGTGGCGCGCATCACCGACGAGGAGTCGGCCGCGGTGGCCGAGCTGGAAGAGTTCCTCGGCAAGAGCATTCGTTTCCAGTCCGACGACCAGTATCTGCAGGAACAGTTCGATGTGGTGCTGCTGTGAGGCCGGGAATCGGGAATCGGGAGTGGGGAATCGGGGTGGAGCAACAGCCGCTCCACGTCGCGTCTGTCAGCCCTTCAACGTCGTTGCGCCATCAGACGGCTAAGCGTCCACACGCCAGCGCTGGTGCTCTTACGATTCCCCATTCCCCATTCCCCATTCCCCGCCGTTAATGCCCGCCCCGCTGCGCCGCCGTCTGCGGCTGTTCCGCCGCTATGCGATCACTGCCGCCGCACTGGCGGTGGTGGCGATCGCGTTGCTGGTCGGTGCGGCCAGCCAGGCGTTGCCGCTGGCGGAAGAGCATCCGCAGCAGATCGCCGCCTGGTTGAGCCAGCGCGCGGGGCAGGCGATTAGCTTCGATCGGCTGGAGACCGAGTGGACACGGCGGGGGCCGCTGCTGCGGCTGGATGGCCTGCGGATCGGCCCGCATGGCGAGGTGCAGGTGGGGCAGGCGGAAATCCTGCTGGCGATGTATGCCGGGCTGTTGCCCGGGCATTCGCTGACCGAAGTGCGCCTGCGCGGGCTGGCGCTGACCCTGCAACGCAGCAACGATGGCGTGTGGTCGGTGCAGGGGCTGCCGAGCGGGGGTGACTCCGACCCGCTGGATGCGCTGCGCCGTCTGGGCGAGATCCAGCTGGCCGAGGCGCGCCTGCAGGTACGCGCGCCGTCGATCGGCGTGAACACCGCACTGCCGCGCATCGACCTGCGCCTGCGCGTCAGCGGTTCCACCGTCAAGGTGGGCAGCCGTAGCTGGATCGATCTCAAACGCGCGCCGCTGACTGCGGTGCTGGAGTTCGACCGCGACAGCGGCGACGGTAGCGCCTATGCACAGGCCGATCCGGCCGATCTGTCGGCGTGGGCGTCGCTGCTGCAGGTCGGCGGCATGCGCGTGGATGGCGGCGGCGGGCGGTTGCAGGCCTGGGCGCAGCTGCGGGCGCGTCGGGTGACCGGCGTCACCGTGGATGCGGATTTCACCCAGCTGCAGTTGTCGGGCACCGCACTTCCGGATGAAACCGCGCGGCGCACGCTGCGCTGGGAGCGGCTGCAGGCGCGCGCGCGCTGGCAGCTCATCGACGGCGGCTGGCGGCTCGATGCGCCGCTGCTGCGGCTGGGGCAGGCCACCGCGTTGCAGCATCTGGACGGACTGAGCATCGTTGGTGGGCGTCGCTATGCGGTGGCCGCTCAGCAGGCGGATGTTTCGGGTCTGATTGCGGCCGCCGCGTTGAGCGACCGGCTCTCGCCGGGCCTGCGCCGCTGGCTGAGCCTGTCCAGGCCGCAACTGCGGGTGGCCGAGCTGCAGCTTGCCGGCGAGCCGGGCGGGCCGATGCGTGCGCAAGGCCGCATCGACGAACTCGGCTTCCTGCCGGTTGGCAATGCACCAGGCATCAGCGGCCTGCGCGGGCGCATCGATGGCGATGCGCAGGGCGGCGAACTGGAGACCGACGCCGACGCAACGGTGCGCTTCGACTGGCCCACCGGCTTCGGGGTGGTGCATCAGATCCAGCTGGCCGGCAAGATCGTCGGCTGGCGCGAGGGCGCTGGCTGGCAGGTCGCCACGCCGGCGCTGCGTGTGCAGGCCAGCGACTACGGCGCCAACGTGCGCGGCGGGCTGTGGTTCCAGAACGACGGCAGTCGCCCGCGCATGCAACTGGCCGCGCAGCTGGACGACGTGGCGCTGCCGGTGGCACGCAAGTTCTGGATCCGCTCCAAGATGAGCAAGGCCGCCATCGATTGGCTGGACATGGCCGTGGCCGGCGGTGTGGTCACAGGCGGCACCGGGCTGGTCAGCGGCGATCTGGACGACTGGCCGTTCGACAACAACGATGGGCGCTTCGAAGCGTTCGGGCAGATCCGCGATGGCATGATCCGCTTCAACCCGGACTGGCCGGCGATGGAACAGGTGCAGGCCGAGCTGAGCTTCATCGGCAACGGCTTCTCGCTCCACGGCAAGGGGGGGCTGGCCGGCACCCCGATCGCGCAGCTGAGCGCGGGGATCCCCAGTTTTGCGACCTCCGAGCTCTACGTGCGCGCCTCCACCCAGGCTGACGCGGCGCAGCTGCTGGGCATGCTGCGACAGAGCCCGCTGGAGCGCCGCTATGGCGACACCTTGCGCAACCTCAGCGTGTCCGGCCCGGCGGCGGTGAGTTTCGATCTGCTGCGCCCGTTGCGGACCAAGGGCGTGGGCGGGCATCTACAGGGCACGGTCGCGCTGCAGGGTGCCAAGCTGGCCGATGCGCGCTGGGACCTGGCTTTCGACCAGGTCAGCGGGCAGGCCGAGTATCGCGACAGCGGCTTTGCCGCCGAGCACCTGAGCGTGCAGCACCAGGGCCACACCGGCGAGCTGGCGCTGCGTGCCGGCAGTTTCGTGCAGGACCCGGCGCAGGCCTTCGAAGCGCGCTTCAACGCCACCCTGGACGCCGAGGAGTTGTTCGACCGGGCGCCGCAGATGGACTGGTTGCGCCCCTACGTGCATGGCAGTGCGCCGTGGCAGGTGGGGGTGGACGTGCCGTTGCCCACGTCGGGCCAGCCGAATGCGCAGGCGCTGCTGACGCTGCGCTCGAATCTGGTGGGCACCATGCTGGATCTGCCCGCGCCCCTGGACAAGCCGGCCGGCCGCCCGCTGGACACCCAGGTCAAGGTGGCCTTGCCGGTGGGCGATGGCGATATCGATGTGGCCTTCGGCAAGCTGGTGGCAGTGAAGGCCAATCGCCACGGCGAACAGACCGGCGTACGCGTGGTGATGGGCAGCGACACGGTGACCGAGCGCCCGCCGGCCAACGGACTGGTGGTCACCGGCCGCACCGCGTCGCTGGATGCGATCGACTGGATCAGCTTGGCACGCAGCAGCCGCGATCCCGACATGCCGCCGCTGCCGGGCCAGCCGGCGGTGCCCAGCAAGGAGGCAGTGCCGTTGCAACAAGTGGACGTGCAGGCCGACAGGCTGCTGCTGATCGGCGGCGTGTTCCCGCAGACGCGGCTAAGGCTACGCCCGACCCGCGATGCGGTGGCGGTGACCCTGGACGGCCCCTCGCTGGCCGGCCAGCTCACCGTGCCCAATGCCAGCGGCGGCACGGTGCAGGGCAAGCTCAGCACCGTGCGCTGGCAGCCGGTGGCCGAGGCACCGGCGCCCGCCGAGCCCGAGCCGGGCGACCCGCTGGCCGGTGCCTTGCCGGAACCGGCACGCCGCGCGGTGGCCGAGTTCGACCCCGTCTCGATCCCGCCGCTGGCGCTGGACATCGACGACCTGCGGGTCGGCAAGATGGCCCTGGGCGCGGCGACCCTGCGCAGCAGCCGGCTGACCGATGGCATGCAGGTGGATCAGCTGCAGCTGCGCTCGGACGACCAGAGCATCGGCCTGACCGGCGCGTGGCGCGGCAAGGGCGGGGCGGCCAGCACGCGGCTGTCGGCGCGCGTGGACAGCCGCAACCTGGGCAAGCTGCTGCAGACCCTCACCCTGGGCGGGCAGCTGCGCGGTGGCGAAGGCCAGCTGGAACTCAATGCCGGCTGGCAGGGCTCGCCGGCTGGCTTTGCGCTCGGCTCGCTGGACGGCAATCTCAAGGTGGACGTCCGCAACGGCCAATTGCTGGAAGTGGAGCCGGGCGCCGGCCGTGTGCTCGGCCTGCTCAGCGTGGCGCAGTTGCCGCGCCGGCTGATGTTCGACTTCCGCGATTTCTTCTCCAAGGGGTTGGCTTTCAACACGTTGGCCGGCGAGGTGCGCTTCGGCGAGGGCCTCGCACGGACCGATGCCATCCGCATTGCCGGGCCGGCGGCCGACATCGCCATCCGCGGGCAGACCGATCTGCGCGCGCAGACCTTCGACCAGACCGTGGACGTCAACCCCAAGGCCGGCAACCTGCTGACCGTGGTCGGCGCGGTGGCCGGCGGCCCGGTGGGCGCGGCGGTGGGCGCGGCCGCCAATGCGGTGCTGGGCAAGCCACTGGGTGCGATCGGCGCCAAGAGCTACCACGTCACCGGGCCGTGGAAGGACCCGCAGGTGGATGTGGTGGAACGCGAGCGGGAGCGCGCGCCGAGCAAGCCGACGCCGGCTGCTGCGCCAGCGCGCTGACGCCTGCTGCTCAGTCGCCTGCTGATGACTCCTCGTCGCTGCCGGCGCGCGTGAACATCGGCAGGCGCAGGCGGGCACGGTGGCCCGGTTGCGGCGTCGGGTCTGTTGCGGTCACGCCGCGAAAATAACCGCGCTGCCACTTCTCGCGCGCCGCCGCCGATTGCGCATCCGGCAGGTCCTGCAGAAAGCGCGTGCGGCTGTGCGTCCAGTCGGCATGCTGCTGCGCCAGCTGCGGCGTTTCTGACAGTGGCCTCCACTGCGGCTGCACCTGCTCGATCAACTGACGCTGTAACGGAAACAGATGGCAGAACGGCTCGCCGGCCGCGAAGTGCACTTGGCCTGGGCGGGTGAAACGCCAGTTCATGGTGAAGGTGGACGGGCTCCAGTCGGTTTCCACCAGGCCGCTCAATGCGCCGATGCCGTCTTTGGGCCGGTTCAACGGGCCGGTGACGAACAGGTCGATGCCGGTGTCGGTGCGGAACAGGCAGGGCACATGGAAGGTCAGCACGCCATAACCGAAATGGCTGATCGCCGGCGCCGCAGTGCCGGCATCGGCGCGGATGGCAATAGCGTCCAGCCCATCGCGGCCATCCCACGCCGCCTCGAAACCGGACGGGCACAGCAGTTCCCAACCATGCGCATTGGCGATTGCCAGCGGCAGGCAGCGGTAGGCGTAGCGCTGGTCGGTGGCATCCATCCAGTCGCGCGCAGGCGGGGCAGGGCGGATGTCCAGCGTGTGGCCATCCAGGACGTGGGCGATGAGCTTCATGCACAGGCGCGGCAAAGGACACGAGGCAGCCATGATAGCGGCGCGCCCGATTCAGCCGGACGACTTGTCTCCCCGGCGCGCGGGCCCCATCCTGATCGCATGACCGATAACGCTCTCACTCTTGCCGAAACCCGGCTGCTGCTTCCTTCCGGCCTGGACGCCGGCCATCTGGACCGCACCTTCGGCGCCCTGCTGGGCCCCGGTATCGACTTCGGCGATCTGTATTTCCAGCACTCGCGGCGCGAGAGCTGGAGCGTGGAGGACGGCATCGTCAAGGACGGCGCGCATTCCATCGAACAAGGCGTCGGCGTGCGCGCGATCTCCGGCGAAAAAACCGGCTTTGCGTACTCCGACGATATCCAGCGCGACACCTTGCTGGAAGCGGCGCAATCGGCGCGCGCGATTTCGCGCGATGGCGGTGCGCACCCCAGCCGCGCGCTGGTGCGTGGCAATGGCCGCGCGCTGTACCCGGCCACCGACCCGATCGACGACATGGACAGCGCCACCAAGGTGGACCTGCTACGCCGCATCGACCAGTTCCTGCGCGCCGCCGATGCGCGCGTCAAGCAGGTGATGGTGAGCCTGTCCGGCGGCGTGGACACCGTGCTGATCGCACGCAGCGATGGCGTGCTGGCGGCCGACGTGCGCCCGCTGGTGCGTTTGAACGTGCAGGTCATCGTCGAGCACAACGGCCGCCGCGAGTCCGGTTACTCCGGTGGTGGTGGCCGTTACGGCTATGCCGAGCTGTTCGCCGATGGTCGCCCGGAAGGGTTCGCGCGTGAGGCGCTGCGCCAGGCGCTGGTCAATCTGGACGCCATCCCCGCACCGGCCGGGGTGATGCCGGTGGTGCTCGGCCCGGGCTGGCCCGGCGTGTTGCTGCACGAGGCAGTCGGCCACGGGCTGGAAGGCGATTTCAATCGCAAGGGCACCAGCGTCTACGCCGGGCGCATCGGCGAGCGCGTGGCCTCGCCGGGCGTGACCATCGTCGACGACGGCACCCTGGACGGGCGCCGCGGCTCGCTCAACATCGACGACGAAGGCACCCCGACGCAGTGCACCACGCTGATCGAAGACGGCGTGCTGGTGGGCTACATGCAGGACAGCCACAACGCCCGCCTGATGGGCGTGGCGCCCACCGGCAACGGTCGTCGCGAATCGTTCGCGCACCTGACCATGCCGCGCATGACCAACACCTATATGCGCGCCGGCCAGCACGACCCGGAAGAAATGATCCGCTCGGTCAAGAGGGGCATCTATGCAGTGAACTTCGGCGGTGGCCAGGTCGATATCACCAGCGGCAAGTACGTGTTCTCGGCTACCGAGGCCTACCTGATCGAAGACGGCAAGGTCACCGCGCCGGTCAAGGGCGCCACCCTGATCGGCAATGGCCCGGAAACCATGCAGAAGGTGCGCATGATCGGCAACGACCTGGCGCTGGATGAAGGCGTGGGCGTCTGCGGCAAGGACGGCCAGAGCGTGCCGGTGGGCGTGGGCCAGCCGTCGCTGTTGATCGACGGCATCACCGTTGGTGGGACGCAGGCCTGAGATGCCGGGAATCGGGAATGGGGATTCGGGAATCGTAACGGCGGGGGCATCGGCATCCGATGCGCCCCGCGTGGCTGGGTTCTTATTCCTCGGTATCCGGGTCGGCGTCGTCGATCTCGAGATCGCTGCCGTGCGCGTCGTCGGGTTGTTCGCCGGCTTGCGTGGAGATGTCGCGCAGTACCTGAAACAGTTCGCGGTAGGCGCGCGGGGGTTTGTTCTTGGCGCGTTCGTGGATCGCGTTGCGCACCAGCTGGCGCAGCTGCTGGCGGTCGGCGGCCGGGTAGGCCTCCAGCAGTTCGGCCAGCGCGGTGTCGCCTTCGGCGAGCAGGCGTTCGCGCCAGCGCTCGACGCGGTGGATCGCGGCCACTTCGCGGCGCGCGGTGTCGCTGTTGGCATCCAGCGCGTCGCGGATCGCTGCCAGGGTCTCATCTTCCTCGCGGCGCATGTGCTTGGCCAGAAACGCCAGTTGCCGCTTGTGTGCGATATGCGAGGTGATGCGCTTGCTCTCTTCGATATGCGGGATCAGCGACTCGGGCACCGGCAGCTTGGCCAGTTGCGCCGCCGTGAGCGCCACCAGCTTCTCGCCCAGGTCAAAAATTTCCAGCGCCTCGCGCCGTTGCTGGCTGCGGCTGGCGCCACGAAACTCACCGGTGTCTTCATCGCGTCCGCGCATTGCCACTACATCCCGAAACTTGGTTGATAAATATCTCCGGCCTTGGACGGCCGGGTTCTTGCGGACGGATCCGCATCCAAATCAAACAGTCCGGCCAGGGACGGCCGGGTTCTTGCGGACGGATCCGCATCCAAAGGATAAAGCATTGAACGCACTCTCCTCCGAAACCCGTGTCACCGACGACAGCCTGCAGCGCCTGGATGCGCTGACCGACATCTCCCAGCGCCTGCTTGAGCGCGCCCGCGCCGCTGGCGCCACCCAGGCCGAAGTGAGCTGCAGCGAAGAGCGCGGCCTGGATGTGAACGTGCGGCTGGGCGAGGTGGAAACCGTCGAATCCACCCGCGACCGCGGTATCGCGGTGACGGTGTATTTCGGCAAGCGCAAGGGCAGCGCCAGCACCGCCGATCTGCAGGAGTCCAGCCTGGAAGCCACGGTGGCGCAGGCCTGCGCGATCGCGCGCTACACCGAAGACGACGTGGCGGCCGGCCTGGCCGACCCGGAGCTGATGGCGCAGGAGTTCCCCGAGCTCGACAGCTGGCACCCGTGGGCGCTGGATGCCGACACGGCAGTGGATCTGGCGCTGGCCTGCGAAACTGCCGGGCGCGAGGCCGATGCGCGCATCAGCAACTCCGACGGCGCCTCGGCCAGCACCGGTCTCAGCCTGTCGGTGTATGCCAACTCGCATGGCTTCGTTGGTCGCGAGCGCGGCACCCATCATTCGATCAGCTGCGCACTGATCGCCGGGCAGGGCGACGGCATGCAGCGCGATGGCTGGTACAGCAGCGCACTGGCACGCGAAGACCTGGAGGCGCCGGATGCCATCGGCCGGCATGCCGCCGAGCGTACCGTGGCGCGGTTGCAGCCGCGTTCGCTGCCCACCGGCCAGCTGCCGGTGCTGTTTGCACCGGAAGTGGCGCGCTCGCTGGTCGGCCATCTGCTGGGCGCGGTGTCCGGCGGCGCGCTGTATCGCCGCGCCAGCTTCCTGCTCGACAGCGTCGGCACCCGGCTGTTCCCCGAGTGGTTCAACATCGAGGAGCTGCCGCATCTACGGCGCGGGCTGCGCTCGGCCGCGTTCGATGGCGAAGGCGTGGCGACCCGGCGCGCGGCCCTGATAACCGACGGGGTGCTGCAGCGCTACGTGCTGGGCAGCTATTCGGCGCGCAAGCTGGGGCTGCAGACCACCGCCAACGCCGGCGGCGTGCACAACCTGCAGGTCAGCGCCAACGCCGGCGATCTGGCGTCGATGATTGCCGGCATGTCGCGCGGGTTGTTAGTCACCGAGCTGATGGGCAATGGCGTCAACCCGGTGACCGGCGATTACTCGCGCGGCGCCGGTGGCTTCTGGATCGAGAACGGCGCCATCGCCTATCCGGTGGACGGCCTGACCATCGCCGGCAACCTGCGCGAGATGTTTGCCGGCATCGACGCGGTGGGCAGCGACGTGGACCGGCGTTCGCACGTCAAGATCGGTTCGGTGCTGGTCAATCGCATGACCGTGGCCGGCGAAAGCTGAGCGAGCCGCTCGCCTGCGCACCGATGCCAGCAGGCGCGCGGCCGGCAACGCGGTGCATCGCATGGGGTGCGCTTTCGTCATGCCACTTGCCGCAACAGCGGTCGCGGCAAGCGGCGCCGTCGTTGCGCACCGGTGGTCGGCTGTATTGTTGTTATAGTCCGCCGCACCACAATCATGTTTGGGAAAACAGATGAGCGAATTCGAGACACACGCCGCACCGCCGCCGCCGCCGATCGGAACCGATACCCCCTCGCAGGAGCGCACCCTGGCGCTGGCGGCGCACCTGCTGGGCATCGTGACCTATTTCGTCGGCGCGCTGGTGATCTGGCTCATCAGCAAGGACGCCAGTCCGTCCAAGCCGTTCGCCACCGACCAGGCCAAGGAAGCGTTGAATTTCCAGATCACCGTGACGCTGGCCGTGATCGTGGCGGCCATCCTGTCCGTGGTGACGTTGGGACTGCTCGGGTTCCTGCCCGCCTTGGTGTGGGTCGTCAGCCTGGTGTTCTGCATCCTGGCGGCGGTCAAGGCCAACAACGGCGAGCATTATCGGTATCCGTTCTCGCTGCGCCTCATCAAGTAATGTGGCATGGCAACCGACACAGGCCCGGCAGCGACGCCGGGCCTGTGTCGTTGCGACCTGCTGCGGTCAGTTCTGCGCCGGGGTGTTTTCAGCGAAGTATTCGTGGCTATCGGCATTGGTGATGGCCTGGGCCGGATTGTTGATCGCCAGGCTGCGCGACCCGGACTGGCCATACACGCGGTCCTGGGTGCCGGCCACCACGGTGAAGTGGCTCATCTCGTGCACCAGGGTGCCGGCCTTGGAATCGGTGCCGCGCACCGGCGCGCCCCAGAACGCGTTGCAGATGTAGATCTCGTACGGGGCGTTGGCGTAGACGTAGGCGTATGCGCTATCGCTGCAATTGCAGTTGAGGGTGATCTGGCCGTTGTTCTGATCCAGCGCATTGTCGATGGCCACGAAGTTCGCGCTGACCCGGCTATAGCGCGAGGCGTTGTAGGCGCCAAACCAGGTGGTGTAGCGCGCACCGGTGCTGCCACCGTTGAGATACGTGCGCGCATTCTGCGAATAGGTGCGCGCCGCACCCACTGCCGTGGCGAGCTGGTTGGTCTGGGTGGTGCTGCAACTCTGGTAGTTGATCCCGTTGATGACCGCCTGCGGGCCGACTGCCAGCTGACGCTGCAGGCCGCGATTGACGCCGTTCAGCCAGAGGGTGAGCGGGGCGCTGGTGGCCACGGCCGGCTGGCCGTTGGCCGCCTTCATCAGGCTGCCGTCCGACAGCGAGGCATAGTGCAGCGCCGAGCGCACCTGGATGGTGTAGTTGCCGCTGCTGGACAGGTCGTACGCGCCGGCCAGGTCGACCTCACCCTTGACGCTCTGGCCAGGCTGCAGGATGGTGAAATCGGCCGCTTTGGGCAGGCCGCGCTTGACCAGCCGTCCGGTGTAGGCCACCGGCGCGCCCTCGTGGCTGACCTCCAGGATGCCGTTGTCCAGCGAGGTCAACGGCAATTGATAGCTCGGCACGCGGGCGGTCCGGTTGCCAGTGTTGGTGACGGTCACCGCGATCCTGCCCTGATGCCGCCCGGCCTGGTCGGCCACTGGCGACAGTTCAATGGTCAATGGAACCGGGCCGCGCAGGGATTGCGCCTGTGCCGAACCCAGTACGCCGACGACGGCCAGCGTACCTGCAGCAAACGATGCGAGAAAAACATTCTTCACCAGAGACTCTCCTTGATCGGGGGATGCCCGCAGGCGCGGGCGATCCAAACCTAGGCACAGCCAGCAGGCGCGACAAGTGGTTCAATCAGTAACATTTCAGTTAAGAAGTGAGTCCGGCCGGGCGCAACGTGCCGCTGGTGTGGTTAGTTCAGTTATAAAACGTGCGACCGGTCATGAATGGCGCCGTTTCGGGTGCTTTCAGCTGCAGCAGGGCGCAGACAGGGAAGTTGCGTTTTGTGACGTGGTACTGGAGTGGGGCGCGCCTGCACGCCGCGCCGACCGTGCGCTGGCGCACGCAGTGCGCGAACGTGGTCTTGGATGCCGCGGCGGGGTCGATCCGGTGGGCGTGGCTGTCGATGGTTTGCGTGGCCGGTCGCTGCGCGGTTGTGTCGGGTACGCCTGCCAGCGAGCATTGTGCTGCGCGTGGTTGCCAGCCCGGTCGGGCGCGCAGCGCTCAGTGCGCGCGGTCGACCGCAAACCGGGCCAGCGTCGCCAGGGTTTCGCCCTGGCGGCCGTAGGGCTGCAGAACCTCGTGCATGCGCGTGGCCAGTTCGGCCAGCTTGGCCTTGGCGCCGGCCATGCCGAGCAGGGCGGGATAGGTCGATTTGGCTTGCGCCACATCCTTGCCGGCGGTCTTGCCCAGCTGGGCCGAACTCGATTCCACATCCAGGATGTCGTCGCGGACCTGGAAGGCCAGCCCCAGCGCATCGGCGAAGTCGTCAAGACGCTGCTGGTCGGCCGGCGCAGCCGCACCGCTCAGCGCGCCCATGCGCACCGCCGCGCGAATCAGCGCACCGGTCTTGAGCGCATGCATGCGTTGCAGTTCGGACAGCGATTGCAGCTGGCCGGTGGCGTCGATATCCAGCGCCTGGCCGCCGCACATGCCGGCGGCGCCCGCTGCGGTGGCCAGGCTCTGCAACCAGCCGACCCGCAGCTCGGCGCCCACTGGCGCGGCGGCCAGCAGTTCGAAGGCCCGCGCCTGCAGGGCGTCGCCGGCCAGGATCGCGGTGGCTTCGTCGAAGGCGATGTGCACGGTGGGCTGGCCACGGCGCAAGGCATCGTCGTCCATCGCCGGCAGGTCGTCATGCACCAGCGAATAGGCGTGGATCAGCTCCACCGCCACGGCAGGCGAATCCAGCACGTCTTCCGCAGCGCCGAACAGCGTGCCGCTGGCGTACACCAGTAGTGGCCGCAGGCGCTTGCCGCCGCCCAGCACGGCGTGCCGCATCGCTGCGTGCAGACGCTGTGGCGGCAGCGTTGCTGCGGGCAGGCACGCGTCCAGGCCGCGCTCGGCACGAGCGATCCAGTGGTCGAACAGGGCGGGGTTCACCTCAGCCGCCGTCCTGCGCGGGCGGATCGAAAGGTTCGGCAAGCTCGGGACGTGCGGGGTCGGTCAGCATGCGCACGCGCAGTTCGGCGTGTTCCAGCGCCTGCTGGCAATCGCGGTACAAGCCGATGCCGCGTTCGTAGGCGCTGAGCGACTGCTCCAGGCTCAGGTCGCCGAGCTCCATTTTCTGCACCAGTTGCTCGAGTTCCTCCAGCGACTGTTCGAAGCGGGCAACCGGGGAGGTTTCGTTCAAGGACTTTTTAGCCATCGCGCAAGTGTGCGGGGCGTAGCCAGGGCGGTCAATTCGCCGGGTTGCTCGCCTGCCATCGCAGGCGGGCGTGATGGGCTTGCAGCCAGGCGTGCAGGGTGGCCGAGACGATGCGATCGCCGGCGGCCAGGACCTGCGCGCCGTCCCACAGGATGGGCAGGCGCTCGCGTTCCCACGGCGGCAGGTCCGAGGCCTGCAGCAGGTGCTTGAGCCGATGCGAGTGGCGCCGCTGCGGCAGCACGATGCGCTCGCCGCCGTGACGGGCACGCACCCGCAGCGGATGGTCGAAGCGCACCGCCTGCGGCCCGTGCAGGGCTAGCGTTGCACCATCGGGTAGCTGCAAGGGCTGGGCGCCGTCCCAGTGCGTGGACCACGCAGCCGGCCAGGCTGCCGTGGGTTGCAGGAGGTACAGATAATGGCGCCAACGCCGCACCTGCACCTGCTGCCAGGCGAAGCAGGCCTGCCGGTCGGACGCGGGGGTGGCGATCTCCCGCAGCAACGCTGTCACGCCCTGCGCGGGGAGCGGTGGCGCGCCTGCCGCGTTGACCCAGGCGCGCAGCAGGCGTGGCTGTCGTGCGGCGGGATGTGCGGCCAGCAATTGCAGATCCAGCGCGCCACTTCGGGTGAGCAGGCCGGGCAGCAGCGCCAGATCGTCGTGCAGCAGCAGGTCGCCGGCGTCGGCGCTCAGTTGCGCGCTGCGTGCCAGGGACTCGCTGGCCTGCGGCCAGCGTTGCCGCAGCAACGGCAGGATTTGGGTGCGCAGGAAATTGCGGTCGTAGCGTGGGTCGGCGTTGCTGGAATCTTCGATCCACTGCAGGCCATGCGTGTGTGCGTAGGCCTGCAGCGCGGCGCGGGCGTGCACCAGCAACGGGCGCCACAAGGTGCCCGTGGCAAATGGCCGCTGCGTGCGCATGGCCGCCAGCCCCTCCGGACCGGAGGCGCGCAGGGCGCGCAGCAGGAACGTTTCGGCCTGGTCGTCGCGATGATGCGCCAGTGCCAGCCATTCGCCATCTGCCAGAACATCGGCGAAGGCGGCGTGGCGCGCCTGGCGGGCGGCCGCTTCCAGCCCCAGGCCGCTGTCGCGGGCGACCTGCACATGCACCGTCTGCAGGGGGACGCCCAATGCCTCGCAGGTCTGCCGGCAGTGCGCCGCCCAGGCATCGGCATCGGCATGCAGGCCGTGATGGACGTGCAGCGCGCGCAGGCCGTGCTCGCGATAGGCCGGCGCGGCGGCCAGCGCATACAGCAGCACCGTCGAATCCAGGCCGCCGCTGTAGGCGATCAGCACCGGGCCAGGTGGCGCGGCAGGCAGCAGTGGCGGCATGGTAGTCATCGGTGCCTCACGCTGCACAATGATCGACCGGTGCAGTCAACACGTTGCTGGCAGGCGCTCGCACGTCTTCTGCGCGCTGGCGGACAGTGTGCATCCGCCTTGCCAAGGCTTGCGCCGATGGCGCGCCGGCAACTGCCAGTCGCCACGCATCGATGCGCCCGTCGCGCCTCGCGCGCCCGCCAGTCTGCCGCCGCACACCAGCCTGCATCTCAGCGCCTGTCCGCCGCCTCGAACGTGGCCGGCCTGGGCAGCTCCACCGGCACGCCGGCGGCATCGCAGGTGCCCGCCTTGCATAGGCGCTCGCGCAGCCGCGGGGTGGCCTGCACGATGACGTGGTAGATCACGTTCTCCTCCAGCGTGCCGCGGAACGCCGCGCTGCCCGGGCCGGTGGCCCAGATGCCGACATCTTCGCCGCCATGGCTTTCGGACTTGGTCGGCACCAGCGACTCCTGCAGGTAGCTGGGCGCTTCGGTGTCCACATGGGTCAGGTCCGGGCGGCCCGCGGCCGGTTCGCTGCTGCTGGGGTCGTGCGGGAAGGTCTTCGGGCCGGCTGGCTGCGCATTGCTGGCGCCGGTGTAGCCAGGGCCATTGGCGTAGCTGAGCGTGGTGTAGGGGTGGCCGGCCATGTCGGTGGCCAGCTGGCTGCGGTCGCCTTCCTCGCCGCCGCCGCCGCGCACCTTGCCCAGGATCGGATTGCCGCGCACGGGGTAGCCGACGAAGTTGAGCGTGTGCGAATGGTCGGCGGTGACGATGATGAGCGTGTCCGCCGGCGCGGTCTGCACCGCAGCGCGCACTGCGTCCGATAGCGACACGGTTTCGTCCAGCGCGCGGTACGCATTGCCGGCGTGGTTGGCGTGATCGATACGACCGCCTTCGACCATCAGCACGAAGCCGTTGGGCGCGCGCGCCAGCGATTGGATCGCGGTGCGGGTCATTTCGGTCAGGCTGGGCTCGCCCTGCGGGCTGCGGTTGCGATCGTGGTCGAACTGCATGTGGTCTGGCTCGAACAACCCCAGCACTGCCGGTGCACCGGCTGCGGCCTGCAGCTGCTGTGCGTTCCAGACATAGGCGCCCTGCGGGTGCGCCCGCTTCCATTCGGCCACCAGATCGCGTCCGTCCAGGCGCAGGCCGACCTTGCCGTCGTACTCGGGGTCGCGCTGCTGCACGGTCTGGAACTGGCGGCGGCCACCGCCCAGCACCACCTGCGGGCCACGTCCGTAGCGGGCGGTGGAGAGCAATTGCTGGGCGATGTCCTGGCAACCGGCCGCGCGGGCGGCGTCCGGCAGGTCGGTGTCGTTTTCCCAGTTGCGATCCGGCGAGTGCGCGTAGGTGGCGGCCGGGGTGGCGTGGGTGAGCCGGGTGGTGGTGACGATGCCGGTGGCCATGCCGGCGCTGTCGGCCAGCTGCAGCCAGCTCAGCAGGCCCTTGCCCAGGCTGTCGGCACAGTCGCTGCGGTTGCCGCTGCTGACGCCGATGGCGCCCATGTGCGACTTCACCCCGGTGGTGATCGCGGTCATGGTGCCGGCCGAATCGGGCGTCTGCGAATCGGTGTTGTAGGTCTTGCTGAAGGCGGTGGCCGGGAACTGCTCCCAGGACAGCAGGTTTTCTTCGCCGGGGCCGCCCTTGCGCTGGCCATCCAGGATGCGTGCGGCCGCCACCGTGGTCAGGCTCATGCCGTCGCCCAGGAACAGGATCACGTTGCGAGCCTTGCCGGCCATCGCGCCATTGCCGGCCGCGCGCGCGGCGCCGGAGCGATACCACCACTGCGGGGTTTCGCCGGCCGGATGCATCACCGGCGGCACCTCCACCGTGATCGCGGCGGAGGCAGCCGCCGTGGGTCCGGCGGTGGACGCACAGGCAGCCACGCACAGCGTGGTCACAGCGGCGAGGGCAGTCAGGCGGTAATGCATCGGGTTTGAACTCGTGGCTGGATCGGTGCCCATTATGCCGGGCGGCGTCCGTCGCACCGATGGCATGCTGCTGTTCCAGTCGCGGCCTCGCGGGTAGCGCGGCGCTGCGCTAAGGTGCACGCATTCCCCCCGGATGATTCGATGACATGAGACTGGTTGCGGCCTGGTTGCGCATTCCGTTCTGGCAGCGCGTGGTGGCCGGCTTCGTCCTGGGCGCGCTGGCTGGCTGGGCCATGGGGCCGGCTGCCGATGTGTGGTTCGGTCCCCTGGGCGATCTGTACGTCACCCTGATCAAGATGATCGCCATTCCGCTGGTGTTCTTCGCGGTCATCAATGCGATCTCCTCGCTGCATGGGCAAAAGTCCGTTGCCGCACTCGGTGGCCGCACGTTCCTGTGGTTTGTGCTCACTGCTGCGCTGGCCGTGGGCGTGGGGCTGGCGGTCGGCACGCTGCTGCAGCCGGGCGCCGGCCATTTCAGCCTGAGCGTGGATTCGGCCTGGAAACCGCGCGATGTGCCCAGCCCGGTCCAGGTGCTGCTGGACGTGGTGCCGTCCAACCCGTTCTATGCGCTGACCGGCATCGGCACCAGGACCAATGCCGCCGGCGACACCGTGCTGGCGGCCGGGCGTGGCTCGATCCTGCCGGTGATCTTCTTTGCCGCGCTGCTGGGCTTTGCGATGGTCAAGCTGGGCGAGCGCGTGGCCGAGGCACGCAAGCTCACCGCGCAGATGAGCGAGATCATGATCCAGGTCACCCGCTTCGTGCTGGAGATGACCCCGCTAGGAACCTTCGGCCTGATTGCCGGCCTGGTCGGCAGCTATGGCTTCCAGAAGCTGCTGCCGTTCGGCAGTTTCGTGTTGGCGTTGTACCTGGCCTGCGCCATCCACATCGTGGTGGTCTATAGCAGCCTGTTGCTGGTGCATGGGCTGAACCCGTGGAAGTTCTTCCGCGGTGCCGCGCCGGGCATGCAGGTGGCCTTCGTCAGTTCGTCGAGCTTTGCCGCGATGCCGGTGGCGATGCGTTCGATCACCCAGAATCTTGGCGTGAGCAAGGACTACGCGGCGTTCGCGGTGCCGCTGGGTGCCAGCATCAAGATGGATGGGTGCGGGGCGATCTTCCCCGCGTTGTGCGCGGTGTTCATCGCGCAATACACCGGCGTGCCGTTGACCGCCAACCAATACTTCGTGGTGCTGATCGCCTCGGTGCTGGGCAGCTTCGGCACCGCCGGCGTGCCGGGTACGGCGGTCATCATGGCCACGGTGGTGCTGAGCGCGGCCAACCTGCCGCTGGAGGTGATCGGGTATCTGTATGCCATCGATCGGGTGCTCGACATGATGCGCACCATGACCAATGTGACCGGGCAGATGCTGGTGCCGGTGCTGGTGGCCAAGGAAACCGGGCTGCTGGACAAGGCGGTGTACGACGCGGCCTCCAGCAATGTCGGGCTGGAAGATCCGCCCGCCGATGGCGCCAGGCCGCTGCGCTGAGTGCCACGATGACGGCTGGATTTCCCGTGCTGCGCGAGCGACTGGCGCAGCTGCCCGAGCTGGAGCTGATCGACGGTGTCTTCGTGCAGCGTGGCCTGGCCGGTGATCCGTTCGAGGACCGCTATCTGCAGG
This sequence comes from Xanthomonas cucurbitae, assembly GCF_002939885.1. Taxonomy (GTDB): domain Bacteria; phylum Pseudomonadota; class Gammaproteobacteria; order Xanthomonadales; family Xanthomonadaceae; genus Xanthomonas; species Xanthomonas cucurbitae. The sequence continues at coordinate 13,425 of NZ_MDED01000022.1, read as the reverse complement.
TGCGGCGCAAGGAAGGCCGTGTGTACACCGATGCCCAGGTGCGTCGGTTGCCACATCCTGGCGGCAAACTCGGCGCCAGCCTGGAATGGCAGGTGCGCGCGGTGTCCAGCGCATTGCTGGTGCACCACCTGCAACTGCGCGCGGGCGAGGGCGCGATCCTGGAGCTGGGGTGCGGCAATGGCTGGCTCTCGCAGCGGCTGGCCCAGGCGCTGCAGCGCGATGTCTGTGGCATCGACGTCAACCGCGCCGAACTTGCGCAGGCCGCACGCGTGTTCGGCCACGAGCAGCGGCTGAGCTTCGTCGCCGCCGATATCCACAGCGTGGCGCTGCCGCGCGAGCTGTTCGATGTCATCGTGGTGCCGGCCTGCATCCAGTACTTCCCCGATCCTGCCGGCCTGGTACGCCCGTTGCTCGCGCAACTGCGCGGCGGCGGCGAGCTGCATATTCTCGATAGCCCCCTGTATGCGGATCGGCGACGCGCTGCCGAAAGTGCCGCGCGCAGCCTGCGTTATTTCACCGGACTGGGCGTGCCCGCGCTGGCCGAGCAGTACCACCAGCACACCTACGCCAGCTTCGACGCGTTCAAGGTGCGCTGGCTATTCGACCCGCGTCGGCCCATGGCACGGCTCGGGCGGCTGCTTGGGCGACGGCAGCCGCATTTTCCCTGGCTATGCCTGCGCAAGCAGGACAACCAGGGGGCGGTCGCTGGCTGATCGCGGTGGCTGCACCCCGGGGAGCGGGGCGCTTGTTCTTCAGCGGTTGCGGTGTGGTGCTGTTGGTCGCTCGAACGCCCACATGGCGCATGTCGCGCCGATCGCATGCTGCAGACGTCCTCGGTTGTCCATGGAGTGCAGTGCCCCCTTGCGCAGAACGCGTGGGCCGGCTGGCAGGCACATGGCACACTTGCGGCACATTTTCTGGTGAGAGCCCGCAGTGACTGGTCAACAGCGCGATCTGACATTTCGTTTCCTGGCCGAGCCCAGCGACGTCAACTTCGGCGGCAAGGTGCATGGCGGGGTGGTGATGAAGTGGATCGACCAGGTCGGTTTTGCCGCCGCCAGCGGCTGGAGCGGACATTACTGCGTGACCGTTGCGGTGGGCGGCATCCGCTTCGTGGCGCCGGTGCGCATCGGCGATCTGGTCGCGGTGTCGGCCAAGCTGGTCTACACCGGTCGCAGCAGCATGCATCTGGCCATCGACGTGCGGGCGCGCAGCCCGATGGGCGGCGAGTCGCGCCTGTGCACCCATTGCATCATCGTGTTCGTGGCGATGGACCCGGATGGCATCACCCCGGTGGAAGTGCCGTCATGGCGGCCGGACACGCCCGAAGACCAGCGCCTGGCCGAATACGCACTGAAGGTCATGGAGCTGAGCAAGGGCATCGAGGACACCATGGCGCACTACACGGCCGATACCTCGCGGTAGCCGGCACGGCGCGCTGCCACACGGCAGTCACACGACCACGCCGGCTGCGCATGGGTCCACGAAAAAGGCCGCGGGATCGCCGCGGCCTTTTTGTCATCGACGCACAGCGCCCGGTCGTTACAATACCCGGCGCGCCTGGATGAACTTCTCGCTCCAGTAGCCACTGGCGAGCGAGTCCACGCGCACGTCCTTGCCGCGGCTGGGCGCATGCAGGAACTTGCCGTCGCCGACCACCAGGCCCACATGATCGATGCGGCCGCGCTTGCCGAAGAACACCAGGTCTCCGACCTTCAATGCATTGGGGTCCTTGATGAGCTCGGCCGACTCGTCGCGGGCGATGTCGCGCGACACGCGCGGCAGATCAATGCCCAGCGCGGTCTTGAACACGTAGCCCACCAGGCCGCTGCAGTCGAACCCTTCGGTGGACTCGCCGCCCCAGACGTAGGGGGTGCCGAGCAGGGCCATGGCGCGCTGCAAGATTACCTGCACGCGGCTGTCGGCCACCGCGTTCTGCGCGGCGTTGGCGGCACTTTGCGAGACGTCGTAATTGGCGAGCAGGCGGCTGAGGTCGCCGGCGAACATCGCCGAACGGTCCATCAGCGGAATGGCGTCGTTGGCGGCCAGGTGTGGCAGCAGGGCGGCCAGGGTGGCAGTGGCGGCCGCGTCGGCACGGCTACGGGTGGCGGCTTTCTCGGCGGCGACGGCGCTGTCTGGCGTGGTCGTCTGCGGAGCGGATGGGGCGCTGTTGGCGGTTTGCGCCAGAGCGGGCAATGCGGCAATCCAGAGTGCGGTTGCGCAAAGCAGGCGGAGCGGTTTCCGGAGCGGAAGCGGTGCGGCGCCAGGGTTGATCTGTTCGTCGTTCGTCACGCGGGAATCACAGTTCTGCTGTCGATACGGGATGATGCCTTGGTGAAAGGATCGGTACGTTCAAAAAGAGTTAACTTTCCGTTTTATTACTTGTGACGTTCATCACAATTCAGTGCAAAACCCGTTTGGAACCTGAATAATGGTCACGCCAATAGACACCGTCCAGGAAATCCAGGCGGACGGTACCGCCACTGGTCGGGGCGTGGACGAAGCGGCCTTCACCCACATAAATCCCGACGTGGGTCACGCTGCCGCCGGCGCCGAAGAAGACCAGATCGCCGGTTGCCAGTTTTTCCGGGGGAATCCTCGGACCCTGGACCGCAGCCAGTTCGCGCGAGGTGCGCGGTAGCGCCAGCGCCAGCACGTCCTTGTAGACATAAGTGACCAGGCCGCTGCAGTCGAAGCCGGTTTCTGGCGTATTGCCGCCATAGCGGTAGGGCGTGCCTACCAGGCCAAGGGCGCGCATGAGGATGTTGTTGGCGGCCGCCGGATCGACGGGGGGCACCTGCGGCCAGACGCGCGCCGTGGGCGGCGGCGTCGCCGGACGGCGCACCGGCGCCTGCGACGAACAACCGCCCAGCAGGAGCAGGCCCAACAGCAGGCAGGCCGTCGCGCGCGGTGCGCGGGCGGCGAAAACTGGCGTGATATGCATGCAGCCGGGATAATGGGCGGTTCGGAAGGTCGCCATCATGGCGGCGCAGCCGGCGGCCGACAAGCCGTCCTTCACCCTCTGCCACCGGGCAGCCTTATTCAGAGCCATGCATGAAGATCGAAAAAGACAGCGTCGTCCGCTTCCATTACACCGTTTCGGAGATCGGCCAGGAGCCGATCGAGAGCTCCAAGGAGCGTGACCCGTTGGCGATCCTGATCGGCCACGGCAACATCATCCCGGGCCTGGAAACGGCCATGCTGGACAAGCAAGCCGGCGAAAGCTTCGGCGTCGACGTCAAGGCGACCGAGGCCTATGGCGAGTACCGCGAAGGCCTGAGCCAGCGCGTGCCCAAGAAGCATTTCGGTGCCACCAAGCTGGTGCCGGGTACCCAGGTGGTGTTGCAGACCAACTTCGGCCCGCGTGCGGTGACCGTGCAGAAGGTCGGCATGAGCGTGGTCGATGTCGACCTCAATCACCCGATGGCCGGCAAGGATCTGCATTTCGACGTGGAGATCATCGAGGTGCGCGAAGCCACGCAGGAAGAGCGCGACCACGGTCACGTCCACGGCGACGGCGGACATCACCACTGACGGCAGCCATCACAGCGGCCGCAAAGGCTGTATTGCAATGACATCGCGCGCGCTGCTGGCGCCGATTGCCGCCACCGAACGCATCGTCGTGCTCGATGTGCTGCGCGGTTTTGCGTTGCTCGGCATCCTGTTGATGAACATCGAAGCCTTCGTCGGCCCGCTGGACCTGGCGCTGACGGGGGTGGAGCCGCATTGGCAGGGTGCCGACCGCATCGCCGATGCGCTGGTCTACTTCTTTGTGCAAGGCAAGTTCTACACGCTGTTCGCGTTGTTGTTCGGGATGGGCTTTGCGGTGATGGCGCAGCGCGCCGAACCGGCCGGCGGTGCATTCCTGGGCACGTATCTGCGTCGCACCGCTGGCCTGCTGGTGATCGGCCTGTTACACGCGTTGCTGTTGTGGTCCGGTGACATCCTGGTGAGCTACGCGCTGCTGGCGCCGCTGCTGCTGGTCGTGCGCCGGCTGCCCACCGTGACGCTGCCGTGGCTGGCCGGGCTGGTCTACGCGTTCGCCCCTGGCCTGGTTCTGCTGTATGCCCTGGTGGGGGCCCTGGCGCAGACCGATCCGGACATGGCGGCGGCGTGGAACACCGCCCTGGCCGATATCGCGCAACAGTCCGCTGCCAATGTGCAGGCACAGCGCGCGGCCTTCGGCAGCGGCACTTATCTGCAGGCGACACTGCAGCGTTGGCATGACCTGGGGCAGGCCTTGAGCGGGCTGAGTATCAACGGCCCCACGGTACTGGGCATGTTTCTGCTGGGCGCTTGGTTCGTGCGCAGTGGCGCGATCGCTGCGCCCACGCGCCACGCGCGCCTGTTCGCCCTGCTGCGCCATGTCGCGCTACCGCTTGGGTCGGGCTTGATGCTGGTCAGCTATGCGTTGGAGCCGTGGATGGATCCAACCCGTGCGACCGTGCGTCTGTCGGTGGCATTCGCGTTGTCGCTCATCGCCGGGCCGTTGATGAGCCTGGGCTACGCGGCCTGGGTGGTGCGCCTGGCGCCACGCCTGGGATGGCTTGCGCCGGCCGGCCGCATGGCGCTGAGCAATTACCTGCTGCAGTCCGCGCTGTGCACCTGGATCTTCTACGGTTATGGGCTGGGCTATTTCGAGCAGCTGCCGCGCTGCTGGCAAGTGCCGTTCGCGCTGGGGGTGTTCGGCATGCAGCTGGCGCTCAGCCGGTGGTGGTTGCAGCGATGCTGTTTCGGGCCGGTGGAGTGGCTGTGGCGCGGCGCGACCTATCTGCGCCTGCCGCCGATGCGGCGCGGCCAAGCGGGTACCGGCTAGCGCCAGTGGCAGCGCAGGCGCCAGCGGCAGACGGTCGGCGGCGCTGGCACCGGGCTACCCCTCACGTCTGGCTCGCAGCCGCGCATGGCATGCTCGGAGCCCGCATGAATACCGCAAGTGGAACACTGATGGCCAAGTTGATCCCGGGACGCGCGTCGGCGACGAATCCATATTCTCGACAGGCGGGGTGCCTTGCATGAGTCCACGCTATGACTATGACGTGTTGATCCTGGGGGGCGGTTCCGGCGGTCTGGCCGCCGGTTTTCGTGCCGCCGGGCATGGTGCGCACGTGGCGATCATGGAGCCCGGTGCATTGGGCGGTACCTGCGTCAATCTCGGTTGCGTGCCCAAGAAGGCGATGTGGCTGGCCGCCGATCTGGCCGGCAAGATCGAACTGGCGAGCGCACTGGGCTTCGCGCTGCCGCGACCGACCCTGGCCTGGGAAGAGCTGGTCACGCATCGCCAGGGCTACATCGCCAACATCCATGCCAGTTACCGGCGTCGCCTGGACGCGGATGGCGTGGTGCTGATCCCACGCCGGGGCGTGTTGCAGGACCGGCATACGGCCATGGGCGATGACGGCATCGCGGTTACCGCCGAGCATATCGTGATCGCCACCGGGGCGTACCCGCGGCGTCCGGATGTGGATGGCGCCGACCTTGGTGAGGTTTCGGACGACTTCTTCAATCTGTGTCATGCGCCTGCCCAGGTGGCCATCATCGGCGGCGGCTACATCGCGGTGGAAATCGCTGGCTTGTTGCAGGCGCTCGGCAGTCGCGTGCATCTGTTCGTGCAGGGCGAGCGCTTGCTGGAGCGCTTCGATGCCGAACTCACGCAACAGCTGGCCGACAACCTGCGCCATCTTGGCGTGCGGCTGCATTTCGGCTTCACCACCACCGCGCTGGAGCGCGACGCGCAGGGCAAGTTGCGCGTGCGTGGCCATGGCATGCATCCCGGCGAGCAGGGTAACGATGTGTTCGACAAGGTGTTCTTTGCCACCGGTCGTCGCGCCAATACCGCCGACCTGGGACTGGAGGCGGCCGGCGTGGCGCTCGGTGAGAAGGGTGAAGTTCTGGTGGACGCAGGGCAGACCACCAACGTGACCAACATTCACGCGATCGGCGATGTAGCCGGCAAGGTGGGACTCACGCCGGTGGCGATTGCCGCCGGACGCCTGCTGATGGACCGCTTGTTCGGCAACCAGCCGGAGGCGCGCATGGATTACGACGGCGTGCCGAGCGTGGTGTTCTCGCATCCGCCGCTGGGCCAGGTCGGCCTGACCGAAGAACAGGCGCGCGCGCGGCATCCCGGCAAGGTGCGGGTCTACCGCAGCAATTTCCGCCCGATGTTGCATGCATTGGCCGACGCGCCACAGCGTAGCCTGTTCAAGCTGGTGTGCGTGGGCGAACAAGAGCGTGTGGTGGGCGTGCACCTGCTGGGCGAGAGCGCCGATGAAATCCTGCAGGGCTTTGCCGTGGCGGTGAACATGGGTGCGACCAAGCGCGACTTCGACCAGACGGTGGCGATTCATCCCACCTCGGCAGAAGAAATCGTGTTGATGCATTGATACGTGTGGAGGCTGGCGCGGCGTAGCTGTGACGCGCGGACGGCGTAGCTGGCATGCTTGGTGACATGACTACGTCCCGCCGAACACGCTCCGCGACGTCCGCCAGACCGTTGTTACCGGCTGGCGCAACAGCGACCGCAGCGCTCACCGCCGAGCAGGCGCGGCTGCGTCTGTGTCAGGCGATCCGGGCGATTCCCGCAGGGCAGGTCGCCGGCTACGGCGAGGTGGCCGCGCGCGCCGGCTTGCCTGGTCGTGCACGGTTGGTGGCGCGTGTACTCAGCGGCAATGACGATCCGCAACTGCCCTGGCACCGCGTGCTGCGTAGCGATGGGCGCATCGCGTTTCCGCCGGGGTCGGCAAGCCATGACGAACAATGCCAACGCCTGCGCGCCGAAGGCGTGCCGGTAGTGCAGGGACGCGTGCGCCGTGCGACTGCCGCGCAGCGCCTGGATGCTGCCGTGTGGGGGCCTTCATGACGCTGCCGTTATCATGGGCGGCACTCCAAGGGATGCCGCCATGCCTCAGTTGCCGCCTGTCACCAAAGCGTTGTTGATCGCCAATATCGGGTTGTTCCTGCTGCAATGGGCCGTCGGCGACCTGGGGGCCGGGGCGCTACCGTCGGACAGCGTGTTGTCGTGGCTGATGCTGTGGCCGTTGTCCAATGGGTTCGATGCGTTTTCGCCCGGCGCCAGTTTCATGCCGTGGCAGTTGTTGACCTATGCGTTCCTGCACGGTGGCTTCAACCACCTGTTCTTCAACATGCTGGCGCTTTTCATGTTCGGCGCGCCGCTGGAGCAGACCTGGGGCCAGAAGCGTTTCCTGACCTATTACCTGGTGAGCGTGGCTGGCGCTGGCGTGTGCCAGTTGTTGATGGCCTGGTTCACCCAGAATGGTGCACCGGTGATAGGCGCATCCGGTGGGGTGTTCGGCCTGCTGCTGGCCTACGGCATGCTGTTCCCCAATCAGCGGGTGATGCTGCTGTTCCCGCCGATCCCGATGAAGGCGCGCACCTTCGTGATCGTGTTCGGTGTGATCGAATTGCTGCTGGGCGCCACCGGCTGGCAGCCGGGCGTGGCGCATTTTGCGCACCTGGGCGGCATGCTGTTCGGTTGGCTGATGATCCGCTACTGGCGCGGCCAGCCGCCGTTCGGTGGCAAGGGTGGAAAGGGCGGCGGCAAGGGACGCAAACCGCCGCTGCGTGTGGTGCGCTGAGGGCATTGACCATGCCCTGGACCTGGACGCGATGGGGCGTTCTCTGTAATGCCTTCGCGGCCGGGGCCGCTCCTACAGGTTGGTCGTGCTGTGTTGGGTAGAGGGCAATGCGCGATCTGCGCATTGTTGATTGACCATGATCCTCGTAGGAGCGGACCTGGCCGCGACGGGGCGTTCTCGGTAATGCCCTCGCGGCCGGGGCCGCTCCTACAGGTTGGTTGTGCTGTGTCGGGTAGAGGGGCAATGCGCGATCTGCGCATTGCTGATTGACCATGCCCCCCGTAGGAGCGGACCTGGCCGCGACGGGGCGTTCTCGATGATGCCCTCGCGGCCGGGGCCGCTCCTACAGGTTGGTCGTGCTGTGTTGGGTAGAGGGGCAATGCGCGATCTGCGCATTGCTGATTGACCATGCCCCCGTAGGAGCGGACCTGGCCGCGACGGGGCGTTCTCGATGATGCCCCCGGAGGCGAGGGGCGCCGGGCAGGCAGCGGCACAAAAAAAGAGCGCGGATTCCGCGCTCTTTTTCAATGCCATCGGGCGGGTGGCTCAGCGCCAGAGCTTGATCTGGTCCGCGTCCACGCGCTGCATCGGCTGGCCGGCCTTGCAGCTGAAGGCTGCACCGAATTCCGGCAGGTTGGACAGCGGGCCGTTGGTGCGCCACTGGCCGGGTGCGCGGATGTCGGCGCTGGCGCGCTGCACCGCTTCGTTCGGCGACAGCTGCTGCGCCCACAGGCCGGCCCAGGCGGTGAAGAACGCCTGCTTGTCGGCCTCGGTGGCTGCCGGCTGCGCCTTGCTGAAGGCCTGCCAGGCCAGTTCGACGCCGGCCAGGTCGGCCAGGTTCTCTTCGGCCGTCTGCGCGCCATTGACCTTGGCATTGGGCACGCCCGGATACGGGTAGGCGGCGAACTGGTTGGCCACCTTGCCGGTCAGCTGGGTCCAGCCCGCCTTTTCGGCCGGCGTCCACCAGCTGCGCAGTTCGCCCTTGGCATCGACCAGCGCGCCCTTTGCATCGATGGCACGGGTGAGTTCGTGCGCCACCAGTGCGCCGTAGGCGCCGTACTGCGCGGCCGGGGTGCTGCCGGCAGTCAGTACCGGCGCCTGCAGGACGGCGGCGGTGACGATCAAGCGGTTCTGTGCAATGTCGTAGGCCACGGCCGGCTGCTGCGGCAGCACGTCCCAGCGCCGGTCGGCGTTGCCCTTGCCGATGCGCTTCATTTCCTCGCGGTGACGCCAGGTCGAGGCGATCAGCATGTTGCTGCCGAAGCTGCCGCGGCCCATCGGCTGTACGGTGTAGTCCAGGTCGCGGCGCGGTGCGCCGACTTCGATCTTCATCGCGGCCAGCTTGGCCTTGGCTTCGGCCACCGCTTCGCCGTTGCCCCAGCCGGTGCGCTCCAATGCTGCCAGCTGCGCGTCGCGGACCTCGCCAGCGATGCTTTCAGCCTGGCGTCGGGCATCGCTGCTCAGGTAGCGCGCCACGTATTCGCGGCCGAGCATCGGGCCGGCTGCCACGTTGATCGCGTCCAGCACCTGCTGCCAACGCTGCGGCGGCATTGCATCGCCACGCAGCAGGCGACCGCGGAACTGGTACTCGGCGTCGTGGAAGCTCTTGGACAGGTACGGCGCCATGGCATCGCCCACGCGCCAGCGCAGGTAGGCCTTCCACTGGTCCGGCTTGATGCTCACGATCATGCTGTCGAGCTGCTTGAACATGGCCGGGTCGGCCATGGACACCAGGTCGTCCTTGACGCCCTGTGCTTCCAGGAAGTCAGCCAGGCGCAGGTTCTTGTACTGCTTGCTCAGCTCCTTGGTGGCGATCGGGGCGTAGTTGTTGAACGGATTGTTGATGCCCTGCACCGACTGCGCGCTACGTGCCAGCGCGGTCTCGATCTGCAGCACCGAGGCGGCATCGGCATCGAGCTTGTCGGCGGCGGTGCCGGTGAGCGCCAGGATCTGCTTGACGTAGGCGCGGTAGCGGCCCATCAGCGCCTGGGTGTCGGCATCGGTGCGGGTGTAGAAGGCCGGATCGGGCAGGCCCATGCCGCCCTGCATGAAGTAGCCGATATGGCGGTCCAGCGCCTTCAGGTCCACGTCCGGGCCAAAGTTGAAGCCGACCGGGATGCCGACCTGGTGCAGCGCGGCGATCGAGGCGGGCACATCCTTGGCCTTCTTGATCGCATCGATGCGCGAGAGCAGCGGCGCGATCGGATTGGAGCCGTCCTTTTCGACGGCGGCTTCGTCCAGGCCGCTGGCCCAGAAATCGCCGAGCAACTTCTGCACGTTGCCCTGCGGAGCCTTCATCGACGCATCCAGCAACTCGCGCTGCTGCTGCAGGGCACGCTCGGACAGCTGGCCCAGTGCGGTCACGGCGCCGGCCTGCGGGACCGGGTTGGCCTTGAGCCAGCCGGCATTGGCGTAGTCGTAGAAATTGGTGCAGGCGGCGGACACGGCCGGAGCCTTGGGGGCGGCCTTCTTCTTGCGAGCGGCGTCGGCGTCGGGGGCGGACAGCAGCGAGATCAGGCTGAAGCCGAGAGCGAGGGCAAGCGGGCGAATGGTGGGCATCGAGAAGAAGGGTGGCCAGATTGAAGTCGCCGGAGTTTAGCAAGGCTGGGGGCGATGCAGGCAGGCCGCAACGCCCGTTCGTCCGTGCCCTGCGGCGCTGGCATGAACGCGACAGGCCCGCAGATGCGGGCCTGTGTGCAACGCGCGGTGGTGCAAGCGCTTGCCGCCGCTTACCAGATCACCACGCGGTCCTTGTCCGGGCGCACCATCGCATCGCCAGGCTTGCAGGAAAAGGCTGCGGCGAACTGCGGCATGTTGGACGGGGAGGCGATTGCGCGCAGTTTGCTGGGCGAATGCGGATCGGAAGCCAGATTGACCAGTTCCTGCTGCTCGCGGATCTGCCCGCGCCAATTGCGCGCAAAGCCGAGGAAAAACCGTTGTTCCGGGCGGTAGCCATCGATGGCCTGAGCGCGCTCGGGATGCGTACGCAGCGCGGTCTGCAATGCGTCGTAGGCAATGTTGATGCCGCCCAGATCGGCGATATTTTCGCCCAGGGTGAGCTTGCCGTTGACGTGCAGGGTTGGATGGTTCGGCAGTGGCACATAGGCATCGAATTGCTTGACCAGTAGATCCGTGCGCGCTTCGAAGGCCTTGCGATCCTGCGGTGTCCACCAATTGACATTGTTGCCGGCGCCATCGAACTGACTGCCCTGATCGTCGAAGCCATGCGAGGCTTCATGGCCGATGACAGCGCCGATCGCGCCGTAGTTCAACGCATCATCGGCATTGGGATCGAAGAAGGGTGGTTGCAGGATGCCGGCCGGGAAATTGATCGTATTGGTAGTGGGGTCGTAATACGCGTTGACGGTCTGAGGCGTCATCGACCAGCGCTTGCGGTCGGTGGGCTTGCCGATCTGTGCAATATCGTAGCGGTAGTTGAACTTGTCTGCGGCCTGCAGGTTGCGGTAATACGCGCCGGGCACGATCTCCAGCCCGGACCAGTCGCGCCAGGTGTCCGGGTAACCGATCTTGGGCAGGAATGTTTCCCATTTTGCCAACGCTTTGGTCTTGGTCTGCTCGCTCATCCAGTCGACATGTTCGATCCGCGTCTTGAGTGCGGCACGGATGTTGTCCACCAGTTCGGCAGCGCGTTGTTTGGTGTCCGGCGTGAACACCTTGGCGACATACAGTTGCCCCAGGCCTTCGCCCATGGCCCCGTTGACCGCGCTGAGGACGCGCTTCCAGCGTGGGCGTTGTTCGGGCTGTCCGGACAGCGTCTTGCCATAAAAGGCGAAGCTATTATCGACGAACGCGCTGCTGAGCCATTTGGACGCGGCATTGATGGTGTGGAAGCGCAGGTATGCCTGCCACTGGGCCACCGATGCGCCGGCCAGCTGCTGGTCGAATGCCGCAAAAAAGCGGGGTTGCGACAACGAGAAACCAGGGCCGACCTCCACCCCTTGCGCGGCAAAGAATCTTGTCCACGAAAAGTGCGGCGTCAGTTTGTCGGCATCGGCAACGCTGACGAAGTGATATTGATTCTTGGGTAGGCGGGCCTCGGTCGGCGTAAGCGATGCAGCGGCCAGGCGCGATTCGAGCGCCATGACATCGTTGGCCTGGCGCTTGGCCGTCTCGGCATCGCTTCCGGTCAGTTCGAACGATCTGGCGATATAGGCAAGATAGGCCGCGCGGATCGGAGCGTATTGTGCAGCGGTGTAATAGTCCTTGGTCGGCAGGCCCAGGCCACCTTCCTGGGCGAACGCGATCTGCTGCCCGGCATGACGGAAATCGGCGCCAGCACCGAAGTCGAACACCATTCCGTCGCCTTCTGCGTGACGCTTGGTGATGTACTCGGCGACCTCGCTGCTGGAGTTGAGCGCTGCAATTTCCTCCAGCTGGGGACGGATCGGCTGGTCACCCGCCGCTTCGATGGCGGTTTCGTCCATGCCCGATGCGTAGAGCAACCCCAGCTTGTGGGTCAGGGGATCGGCCGGCGTGTCCGCCTGCGTTGCTGCCGCTTCGACGATCTGTCGCTGCGTGACCAGGCTGTTTTCCACAAGCTCGTTGAAGATGCCCCAACTGGTCTGGTCGGGCGGGATCGGATTGGCTTTGGCCCACTTGGCGTTGACGAATGTATCCAGGTTCGCGCATGCGCTCGATGCGGTATCCAGCTCGTCGACATCAAAGGCCGGCTTGGATGGGGTGGCGTGCGCAGCAGGCGCTGGCGCTTGCGTGGTCTTCGGTAGGCTGCTGTCATCGGATGCGCGCTTGCAGCCTGCCAGGGCGACCAGTAGGGCCAGGGCGAGTGTCGAAGTCTTGATGGCGGACATGGCGAAAAGGTGCAGGAGGGGAGCGGCGAGGATAGGCGGGCGCTACCATGTCGATATACACGTTTGAGCTTTGTTGAGACTTGTATTTAAGGTGTTGACGGTCAGGCCGCAGAGGCGCTGATGACACGACGTCGAAGAGCTAAGGACGCGGTGGTGTGGCGGGCTCGATGAGGGTGTAATCGTTAATTTCAGACGGAAGTAATGCGCGTCGGTGTGAGTGGCGCCTGCTGCGGCAAGGCGTGGCCCACGCACGACGTAGATCCGTGGCTTGTAAGCCTGGCACGCGACGTGGTCGGCATCACGCTTCATCGCTGCAAAAAAAGGATCTTCGCGGATCACTGTGGGTGCAATCGAGCGTTTTCGGGTAACGCGGGCAGGAAGCTGGCGATGATCTTGAGCTTGAGGAACTCCTCGTCGCGATAGCCGTAGGCGCTGCGCTGGATGACCCGGATCTTGTTGTTGAGCCCTTCCACCAGGCCGAGGCTGACCTTGTTCTCCGGCCTGCAGTACGCCGCGATGCCGTCCCAGTGCCGCTCGATCATCCCCACGAACGTCTGGTAGGGCGCCAGCCGCTGCCAGCGCAGACTCTGCTTCCAGCGTTCGAAGAACTCCCGTGCACCACGCTCGGTGCGGTAGCTCCACAGCTGTCCGAAGGACTCTTTCAGCAGGTACGCCGTGTTCAGACGTTTGTTGGCCGCCAGCAACTTGGCGAGCGCCTTTCGACCGTCCAGGGTGAGGTTTTCGCGATTGCTCAGCAGGGTGTAACGCTGGCCCTTGATGTAACTGCGATCCTGGCCTTGAAGGCGCTTGTATTCGTCGCGCCGCACCTGATCGAGCGCGTCGGACAGGTGGCGCATGATGTGGAATTTGTCGAACACGATACTGGCGTTGGGCGCATTTTTGCCCACAGAGTTGCGAAACGGCCGCCACATGTCCATCACCGCGACGTCGATGCCAGCACTGCGTTTTGGGCCCAATTCGGCGAAGAACTGGTCGATGTC
>NZ_MDED01000021.1 GCF_002939885.1 Xanthomonas cucurbitae | reverse complement strand
CACCACGATCGGCTGCCCAAGGTGGCCGAGGCGTGGGTATGGCTGGCTCAAGCGCGATTGCTGCTGGCGCGGCTGACTGGTTAATTATGTAACCACCCTCTTAGGCCCCGCACCGCCGGTTGGCACAGGTTCAAGCCAATCGCAGTGCATCCGCATAGGGCGAGGTGTCCGGGTAATCGTCCTCACGCAGGCGGGCTTGCAGATCTCGCCACCATTGCGGGTCGAACAGTTCTGGATGGATGTGCCTGACCGCTTCCAGCTGCGAGGCCGGCAGGCCCATGAACAGGGCGAAGCGCTCGGGAAAGACATCGCGCGGGCCGACGTGGAACCAGGGTTCGGCGGCCATCTGTTCTTCGTAGTTGGTGGGCGTGGGCCAGTTGCGGAAAGTGCACTCGGTAATCAGGCACAGCTCGTCGTAGTCGTAGAACACCGCGCGCTGGTGCCGGGTAATGCCGAAGTTCTTCAACAGCATGTCGCCGGGGAAGATGTTGTTGCGCGCCATGTCCTTGATCGCCTGGCCGTAGTCCAGCGCCGCCGCATGCGCGGCCTCGGGCAGTTGTTCGCGCAGATATAGATTGAGTGGGCGAAGGCGCCGCTGCACGTAGCACAGCGCGATCAGCACGTCGTCGCCATCTTCGCTCAGGCTCATTGCGCAGCTGGTCTGCAGCTCTTCCAGCAAGGCCGGGGCAAATCGCGCCCTGGGAAAGCGCAGATAGCGATAAGGCTGCGCGTCGAGCAGGCGGCCGATGCGATCAAGCTGGAACACCAACTCGTACTTGCCCTCCACCTGCGCGCGGCTCATGGTCTTGGGATAGGCGAAGCGGTCGCGGATGAGCTTGAACACCAGCGGATAACTGGGCAGGGTGAAGACCACCATGACCATGCCGGGAGTGCCGTCGGCATGCACCAGCAGCTCGGATGGCTGCGCCTGGAAATGGCTGAAAAACGTGCGATAACGCTCGGTCTTTCCCTGCTTCGCACGGCCCAGCATGGTGTACAGCTCGTCCACCGGCTTGTGGGTCAACAGGCTGCGCAGGAACACCACTGCATCGCCGACAGTCGACAGGTCGGCTTGAAAATAACTGCGCGAATTACTGAACAGTTGGGCGACGTCGCTGCGCTTGGTCAACACCGCTTCGGCACGCAAGCCGGCGGCGTCGTTGACCAGCGCGATCACGCACGGCGAAAAGCGATGCTCGCCGAACACGCGGCCGACCAGGTAGGCGCGACGCTCGCGGTAGAACACCGTCTCCAGCAACTCCACGCTGCGCACCGGGTGTTCGCCCCAATGCGCAAGATCATCGAGCAGGCGCACCGCGATCGCCGCCGCACACCGCGTGCGGTGCGCATACGCAGGCGCAAAGGCATAGTCACCCAGCACCCGCACCAGCATGTCGGTCAGCCGACCCGGCGAGACCGCATAGGTGTGGCGCGCCACCGGCACGGTGATGGCATCGGTGGGTTCGATATCCAGCGCAATGAATTCGATATCGGCATCCACGCCGTGGGTGCCGAAGTAGCGCCGGGTCAGGGTGTTGTAGAAGGTCTTGTACAGCTCCTGGTCGATCAACCCGTCCAGCAGTGCAGCGTAGTGGTTGCGTGCGCGCATCCACAGTGCACGGTCGTGCGCCTGACCCAGCAACACCGCACGCAGGCGCAACATGCATTCAGTGATGTACTGGTCGTAGAGCGCGATGCGCGCGACTGCATCGTCGCGCGCACCACTCCAGTCGCGGGTTTCAAAGCGCGCCCGCGCCCGCGCGGTGATTTCGGAAAAGCGGGCGTGGTAATCCTCGAAGGCTTCGTACACCGCGTGGGCGATTGCCAACGCGCGGCGTTCGGATTGCGGCGGTAACGATGGCTGGCGCATGCCCGCAGTGTACCCAGCATCCCTGCGCAGGCGTGCGGTGGCCGCCTGCCCATGCCATTGCCAGGCAACGGCGCGCGCGGGTGGTGCCTGGCATCGCAGCCGGCGCACGCCCGGCCGCACCGTGCCGAGCCGTCAACCCGGCCCGGTGCCACCAAGCTGCCTGCCCAAACGCCAGGGCCAGCCCCTGAAGCAGGCGGGCCCTGGACAGCGCTGGGTGCGGACGCAGCGGCTGGCGGCGTTACCGATCAGGCCTTCAACGTGGCCAGGATGGCGTTGAAGGTGGTGCTCGGGCGCATCGCCTCGCTGACCTTGGCCAGATCCGGATGGTAGTAGCCACCGATCTCCACCGGCTTGCCCTGCGCACCGTTGAGCTCGGCCACGATGGTGGCTTCGTTCTCGGTCAGCGCCTTGGCCAGCGGCACGAACTTGGCCTGCAGGGCGATGTCTTCGGTCTGCGCGGCCAGGGCCTGCGCCCAGTACATCGCCAGGTAGAAGTGGCTGCCGCGGTTGTCGAGTTCGCCCACCTTGCGCGCCGGCGACTTGTTGTTGTCCAGAAACTGGCCATTGGCCACGTCCAGCGCCTTGGCCAGCACCGTGGCCGAGGGGTTGTCGTAGCGGTTGCCCAGGTGTTCGAGCGAGGCGGCCAGCGCCAGGAATTCACCCAGCGAATCCCAACGCAGGCAGTTCTCTTCGACAAACTGCTGCACATGCTTGGGCGCCGAGCCGCCGGCGCCGGTCTCGAACAGGCCGCCACCGGCCATCAGCGGCACGATGGAGAGCATCTTGGCGCTGGTGCCCAGCTCCATGATCGGGAACAGGTCGGTGAGGTAGTCGCGCAGCACGTTGCCGGTGACCGAGATGGTGTCCTGGCCCTTGCGGATGCGTTTCAGCGAAAAGGTGGTCGCTTCCACCGGCGGCAGGATACGGATGTCCAGGCCGTTGGTGTCGTGGTCCTTCAGATACGTTTCGACCTTGGCGATGACCTGCGCATCGTGTGCGCGGGCCTTGTCCAGCCAGAACACGGCCGGGGTCTGGCTCAGGCGTGCGCGCTCGACGGCGAGCTTGACCCAGTCCTGGATCGGCGCATCCTTGACCTGGCACATGCGCCACAGATCGCCGGCTTCCACCGCGTGTTCGAACACGGTGTTGCCGTTGCCATCGCTGACCTTGACGGTACCGGCGGCAGGCAGCTGGAAGGTCTTGTCGTGCGAGCCGTATTCTTCGGCCTTCTGCGCCATCAGGCCGACATTCGGCACCGAGCCCATGGTGGCCGGGTCGAAGGCGCCGTGCGCGCGGCAGTCGTCGATCACCGCCTGGTACACGCCGGCATAGCAACGGTCCGGGATCACTGCCTTGGTGTCCTGCAGCTTGCCTTGCGCATTCCACATCTGGCCGGAGTCGCGGATCATCGCCGGCATCGACGCATCGACGATCACGTCGCTGGGCACATGCAGGTTGGTGATGCCCTTGTCGGAGTTGACCATTGCCAGGCCCGGGCGCTGTGCGTATTCGGCCTGGATATCGGCGGTAATCTGCGCCTGCTGATCGTCCGGCAACGAGCCGATACGTGCGTACAGATCGCCAATGCCGTTGTTGGGATCGAAACCAACCGACTTGAGCGCATCGGCATGCTTGTTCAGCGCGTCCTTGTAGAACTCACCGACCACCACGCCAAACAGCACCGGGTCGGAGACCTTCATCATGGTGGCCTTCAGGTGCACCGAGAACAGCACGCCGCTCGCCTTGGCATCGGCAATCTGTGCATCGATGAAGCTGGCCAGCGCGCGCTTGCTCAGCACGGCGGCATCGACGATCTCGTCCGCCCTCACCGCCACCTTGTCTTTCAACACGGTGCTGTTGCCATCGGCACCGACGAATTCGATCGTCAGCGTGCCGGCGTCGGCCATCGTGGTGGACTGCTCGCTACCAAAGAAATCGCCAGCGTCCATGTGCGCCACATGCGACCTGGACTCGCTGCTCCACTTGCCCATGCGGTGCGGATGCTTGCGTGCGTAGTTCTTCACCGACAGCGGTGCACGGCGGTCGGAATTGCCTTCGCGCAGCACCGGGTTCACCGCACTGCCCTTGACCCTGTCGTAGCGCGCCTTGATGTCCTTTTCGGCGACGTCCTTGGGCGCGTCCGGATAGGCCGGCAGCGCGTAACCCTGGCCCTGCAGTTCCTTGATCGCGGCCTTGAGCTGCGGCACCGAGGCGCTGATGTTGGGCAGCTTGATGATGTTGGCTTCCGGCGTGGTGGCCAGCTCGCCCAGTTCGGCCAGGTCGTCTGCGATCTTCTGCGCATCGCCCAGGTGTTCGGGAAACAGCGCCAGGATGCGCCCTGCCAGCGAGATATCGCGCGTTTCGACCACGATGCCAGCGGTATCGGTATAGGCATCGATGATGGGCAGCAGCGACTGGGTGGCCAGGAACGGAGCTTCGTCGGTGAGCGTGTAGAGGATCTTGGGTGTCTTGGACATGGCGCAGGTTATGACCTTGGGGAAGGAACCAGCCAGCGACAATACGAGATGGTATGTTGCAGGCTGGATCGGGGCGGCACCGGGATGGTCTCCGATGTGCAGGGCGCCCGATTGTCGCGTGTCTGCAGTGTTCTGGCAAAATCTGCGCGGATTTTGCGTGACTGCAGTGTCTTCATCAGCACGGTTTCGGCACACTACGCAGATGACCTCCAGATTCTCCCCCAGCAAACTCGATCAAGCCTTTCTGCTGCGCATCACCACGCCCAGCTACTACGTCCGTGGCCTTGACTATGCCGACCAGGGGCGCGCCACGTTGCTGACCGTTGACGCTCAGTCCGTCAGCGCCACGGTGAGCGGCAGCGAGGACTATGCCGTGGAGCTGACCTGGCGCAATGGCACACTGCATGGGCAGTGCGACTGTCCGATTGGCCAGCAAGAGGAGTTCTGCAAACACCAGGTTGCCGTGGCGCTTACCTGGGCACGCGTGGCCGCCGAGGGTCCTGCACCTGCACGCCGAAAGCGCGGTGCCGTTGCCGCCCCTGAGGCCGCTTCTCCCGAACAGGTACTGCGGCAGTGGCTGTCCACACAGAGCCAACAGGCCCTGCAAGCCTTGCTGCTGGAACTGGCCAACAACGACAGTCAGCTGCACAAGCGCTTGCTGAGCCAGGCGCAACTGGCCACCGCGCCGCTGCAGGACTGGCGCAAGGCCATTACCACCCTGCTGGGCCGCAAGCGCTACATGGATTGGCGGGACACCGTTGCCTACAGCCAGCAACTTGCGGGGTTGACCTCCTTGCTGGAACAGGCGCGACAACGCGACCCCCTGGCCGCATTGGACCTGCACGAATACGCCTTCAAGCGGCTGTTGACGATCTACGAAGAAAGCGACGATTCGCGCGGTGATCTGGGCGAGCGCCTGAGCGAAGTGGCACACGCGCATCTGGATGCCGCACGCGCAGCAGCGGCCGACAATCTCGGCAGTCGCCTGTTCGAATTGCGCATGCTCGACGACTGGGGCCTGCTGCGGCCGTTGTCGGACTATGCCGCGTTGCTGAGCGCCGCCGACATCGCACGGCTGGAACACGCGGTACTGAAGGTGCTGCAGACCGACGGCATCGGGCGCACCCGGCAAGTGCTGGCCGCATCGCTGCTTGAAGACACCGCACGCTGCGGTGGCAATGTGGACGCCATGCTGGACTTTTTCGGCAGGAACAGCCGTTCCGGCCTGGAGTGTCTGGAGATGGCGCGCCGTTGCACCGAGCACGGACGCGAACGCCGGGCACTGGATTGGCTGGAGCGCGGCGCCAAGATCGCCCCGGACGACACCCGGCTGCTATCGGCGCTTGCCCAGGCCTATCTGCGCGATGGCTTCACCGAAGATGCGCTGGAGTTGCGCTGGAAGATCTATCTGCTCAGCCTCTCCGAGGATGCCTACCTGGCGCTACGCGAGGTTGCCTCGGTGCCGGGCCAGTGGGACACCTGGCGCGAACGTGCCTTGCAGGCGCTCGATGCCAAATCGGTTCCGCGCTACGTCGACCCGCACGAGACCCGCATCCGCCTGCTGCTCGCCGAGGGCCAGGCCCAACGCGCGGTGGACCTGGCGGCCGACCAGACCCGCACGCTTCCACTGAACACCTCCATGCGCCTGCTGCCGGCTGCCGAAACCTGCGACCCTGCCGCCGCGCTGCGGATCTGCCATACCGTGATCGAAGCGCACATCGCGCGCACCCAGCGCCAAGGCTATGCCGCAGCGATCAGCCTGCTCCCCACCCTGCAGCGCCTGTATCGGCATCAGCACGGCAAGCGGGGTCAAGCCGCATTCGACACGGAACTCGGCCGGCTGAGAGAACGCTATCGCATCAAACGCAACTTCATCGCGTTGCTGGACAAGCAGTTTCCGGCAGGCTAGGCAGCACGCATCATGGCGTGCTGCGTCTCGTTCTGGGTAAATCGCAGCATACTGAAGAATGACATAGCAGGCATAGCCGCGTGGTCGAGCAATACCTTGCTCGACCACGGCAATGACGCGATGGATCTGCACCTACCGGCAACATGCATTTCGCTTCCAAGACAAAGTCCGCCAGCGTATTCTCATCTGCAATGCACATGGAGGGAACCATGGAATTTTTTGCGCATTCGACCCAGCGGCAGGATCGCAGCGACTGGCAACGGCTGCCCGATCACCTGCTCACCGTCGGCGAACGTGCCGCCGACGCTGCTGCACCCTTCGGCGGCCAGCTCCTGGCCAGCCTGGCGGGCCAGTTACACGACCTTGGCAAGTACACACTTAAGTTTCAGCGCCGCCTGGATGGCGACCCCGCCCGTGTCGATCATGCGACCTGGGGCGCACGGGTCGCCCATGAGCGCTATGGCACTGCCGGCACCCTGATTGCCTACGCAATCGCCGGCCATCACGCCGGGTTGCCAGACGGCAAACCCGGCTACGCAGCGCAATCGCGTCCAGCACTGTCCGAACGCCTGTCCGAGGATTACCGAGAACGCGAACTGCCCCCCTTGCTGCCTGACTGGGAACGGGACCTGGCACTGCCGGACAAAGCAACATTGCCGGATGGTTTCAGTGGACATCCCCGCCAGGAGCGCCGGCCATTCCAGCTCACCGTCCTGGCCCGGATGCTCTTCTCCTGCCTTGTCGATGCCGATTTCACCGACACCGACGACTTCTACCGGCGCGTGGAGGGCCTTCCATCGCGTGCCGAGCAAGCCGGCACGCGTCCATCGCTGACGCAGCTGCGGGAGTCCCTGGATGCACACCTGGCCACCTTGCCTGCCGAGGGTGGCATCAATCCCTTGCGCGCGCAGATCCTGCGAGACATCCGCGCCAAGGCTGGCATGCGCCAGGGCCTGTTCTCGCTCACCGTGCCCACTGGCGGTGGCAAGACCTTGGCCTCGTTGGCATTCGCGCTGGATCATGCCATCGCGCACGGCTTACGCCGGGTGATCTATGTGATTCCGTTCACCAGCATCGTCGAACAGACGGTGCAGGTCTTCCGGCAGGCGCTGGACGTGCAGGAGCGCGACGATGTGGTGCTGGAACACCATAGCGCCTTCTTCGACGACCCCTCCAAGGCACCGCAAGCCATCGACAAGCGCAAGCTGGCGATGGAGAACTGGGACGCACCGATCATCGTCACCACCGCAGTGCAGTTCTTCGAAAGCCTGTTCGCCGACCGTCCCTCGCGCTGCCGCAAGCTGCACAACATCGCCGGCAGTGTCGTGGTGCTGGACGAAGCGCAGACCCTACCGCATGCACTGCTGCGCCCGTGCGTGGCGCTGCTGGACGAACTGGCGCGCAACTACCGCGTCAGTCCTGTGCTGTGCACCGCCACGCAGCCAGCACTCCGCCTGGACCAAGGCTTCACGGGCGGCCTGGAACAGGTACAGGAACTGGTGGACGATCCAGCGGCGCTGTATGCACGGTTGCGGCGCGTCCGGGTGTGCCATGTCGGCACACTCGATGACGATGCGCTGGCCGAGCAGCTGCGCCAGCGCGAACAGGTGCTGTGCATCGTCAATAACCGCCGCCATGCCCGCCACCTGTTCGAGACGCTCGCCGACCAACCGGGTGCGCGGCATTTGACCACCTTGATGCACGCGCGTCACCGCAGCGCGGTGCTGGCCGACGTGCGCCAGGACTTGAAGGCAGGCAGGCCATGCCGGCTGATCGCAACAAGTTTGATTGAAGCTGGGGTGGACGTGGATTTCCCTGCCGTGCTACGCGCCGAGGCCGGCCTGGACTCCATCGCCCAGGCCGCCGGCCGCTGCAACCGCGAAGGCCGGCGTCCAGCAGAGACCAGCGCGGTGCTGGTGTTCGCGCCGGCCAACCCGGACTGGGCAGCGCCAAAGGAGCTTGAACTGTTCGCCGAGGTGTTTGGTGATGTGCAGCGCACCCACCACGACGACCTGTTGGCCATGGATGCGATCGCGGCCTATTTTGCCGAACTGTACCGACGCCTGAGCGATGCCAAGCTCGATCGCGAAGACCTGCTCGGCCTGCTGCGCGGGTCCTGGATCGACAGCCTGCCGCTGGACACCCTGGCCCGGACATTCAAGATGATCCAGACCACGATGCGGCCCCTGATCGTGCCCTACGCCGCAGGCAGCGACAAGGAAGTGCCGGAGGTGGCAGAGACCCTGCGCCAGCTCGAACACGCAGAACACGCGGGCGCGGCCGGCGCCGCCCGCCGCCTGCAACCGTGGCTGGTACAGGTGCCCGAGCAGGCTTACAAGGCACTGTGGCATTCCCATGCCATCGCCCCGGTCGCGCCGGAACGCTATGGCGAACAATTCGTACGGCTGGTCAACCCACGGCTGTACGACCCGCAGTTCGGTCTGCATTGGGACAACCCGCAGTTCATTGCGGCCGAAGCCCTGGTCAACTGAGAAGATGTCTGCACACAAGTCTCAACATTTGAGATACCGACCACGCAAACTCAAAGAACGCAACGCCAGAGGAGGGAACCAAGGATGAGTTACGGAGTCAGGCTCCACGTCTGGGGCGAACGGGCGTTGTTTACGCGCCCGGAAATGAAGGTGGAACGGGTCTCCTACGACATCATCACCCCGTCGGCGGCGCGCGGAATTCTGGAAGCGATCCACTGGAAACCGGCAATCCGCTGGGTGGTGGACAGCATCCAGGTCCTCAGGCCGATCCGCTTCGAGTCGATTCGCCGCAACGAGGTGGGGGGCAAGCTCTCTGCAGCCAGCGTGAGCAAGGCGCTCAAGGCCGGTCGCACCGACGCGTTGATCAGCTACGTCGAGGAAGACCGGCAACAACGTGCAGCCACCCTGCTGCGCGAAGTAGGTTACGTGATCGCCGCGCATTTCGTGCTGACCGAAAAGGCCGGCACCGACGACAACGTCGGCAAGCACCTGGATATCTTCAATCGCCGTGCACGACGCGGGCAGTGCTTCCAGGCGCCGTGCCTGGGCGCCCGTGAATTCCCGGCCAGCTTCGCGCTGATCGAAGACGATACTGCGGTGCCGGCCGTTGACCCTACGCTGGCCGGCGAGCGCGACCTGGGCTGGATGCTGCACGACATCGACTTCGCCGACGGCATGACCCCCCGCTTTTTCCGCGCGCGCATGGTCGATGGCCGGGTCGAAGTGCCGGCAGCGGAAGATGCAGGAGTACGCACATGATCCTGTCCGCGCTCGCCGACTACTACCAGCGGCTGCTGGACGATCCGGCATCGGGCATCGCCGCGCCCGGCTACAGCCAGGAGAAGATCGGCTACACCATCGTGCTGACCACCAGCGGCGAGGTCGTGGCGGTGGACGACGAACACGACTACGAAGGCAAGAAGCGGACTCCCAAGTCGCTTTCGGTGACGGCCTCGTCCAAACGACCCGGGACAGGAACCAAATCGTTCTTCCTTTGGGACAAGACCAGCTACACGCTCGGCGTCAGTGCCAGCAGCAAGCGCTGCGAGCAGGAGCATGCCGCGTTCAAGGAATTGCACCGGCAAGCGCTGGGCGGCAGCGACGATCCCGGCCTGCGCGCACTGCTGGCCTTCCTCGACAGCTGGTCACCTGCTCGACTGGCCGAGCACCCGCACTTCGCGCGGCACGGCGAGGCACTGCTAGATGCCAACATGGTGTTTCGCCTGCATGGCGATGCCGGCTATCTGCACCAGCGCTCCGCCGCGCGCGCGGCCTGGGAGCGACTGCAAGGGCAAGCTGCTGGCGGCGCGTCCGGCATCTGCCTGGTCAGTGGCGAACGCGCACCGCTGGCGCGGCTGCATCCGGCGATCAAGGGCGTGAACGGCGCACAGAGTGCCGGGGCATCGATCGTCTCGTTCAACCTTGATGCCTTCACCTCCTACGGCAAAAGCCAGGGCGAGAACGCCCCGGTGTCCGAACACGCCACCTTCGCCTACACCACCGCACTCAACCACCTACTGCGGCGCGACCCACGCAACCGGCAGCGGCTGCAGATCGGCGACAGCACGGTGGTGTTCTGGGCGCAGGCCCGGACAAGCGCACAGGCCGAAGGAGCAGAAGACCTGATCGCCGATTTCCTGCGGGGCGGGGATACCGATGGCGCGGGGGTCGCCGACGGCCAGGCCACCCAGCGCCTGCAGTTGGCGTTGGAGCAGGTGCGACAGCTGCGGCCACTGCGTGAGCTCGATACCACGCTGGACGACGACGCCCGCATCTTCGTGCTGGGCCTGGCACCCAATGCCTCGCGCCTGTCGATCCGTTTCTGGGAAACCCAGACGCTGGCCAACTTCGCTCAGCGCCTGGCCGACCACTACCGCGACCTCGCCCTGCAGCCACCGGCGTGGAAGCGCCCGCCCACACCGTCATTCCTCGCCCTGCAGACCGCTCCGGTCTACGGCGAGCACGGCAAGCCCAAGGCCGAGGACGTCTCGCCGCTGCTGGCAGGCGAACTCACCCGCGCCATCCTCGCCGGTACGCGTTACCCGCGCAGCCTGCTCGGCGCCATCGTCATGCGCTTCCGCGCCGACGGGCAGGTCAATCCGCTGCGCGTGGCGTTGTGCAAAGCCGTCCTGGCGCGCGAGGCGCGTCTGGCGTCGCAACAAGGACCGTCATCCACCAAGGGAGAACCCCCCGTGAGTCTCGATATCGCCAATACCGATCCTGGCTACCTGCTGGGCCGGTTGTTCTCGTCATTGGAAAACCTGCAACGCGCCGCACTGGGCGCGCAGGTCAACGCCACCATCCGCGACCGCTATTACGGCGCGGCCTCGGCAACCCCGGCCAGCATCTTTCCGGTGCTGTTGCGCAGCGCGCAGAACCATGTCGGCAAATTGCGCAAGGACAAGGCCGGCCTGGCAGTGAACCTGGAAAAAGAGATCGGCCAGATCATCGATGCGCTTCCAGCCAGCTTTCCGCGCAGCCTACCGATTCATGAGCAAGGCCGCTTCGCCATCGGCTATTACCACCAGACCCAGGCACGCTTTGCCCGCAGCAACGGCCAGGACGCCCCCGACACCGCTTCCGAAGGAGAACCCGCATGATCGCCATCACTCACCGCTACGAATTCGTCTACCTGTTCGACGTGACCAACGGCAATCCCAATGGCGACCCCGACGCCGGCAACCTGCCGCGCCTTGACCCGGAGACCAACCGCGGCCTGGTCACCGACGTGGCGCTCAAGCGCAAGATCCGCAACTATGTGGCGCTGGAGAAGGAAAACGCACCCGGCTATACGATCTACATGCAGGAAAAGTCGGTGCTGAACAACCAGCACAAGCAGGCCTACACCGCGCTCGGCATCGAACATGAAGCCAAGAAGTTGCCCAAGGACGGCGACAAGGCCCGCGAACTGACCGCCTGGATGTGCCAGAACTTCTTCGATGTGCGCACCTTCGGCGCGGTGATGACCACCGAGGTGAACACCGGCCAAGTGCGCGGCCCGGTGCAATTGGCGTTTGCCAGTTCGGTAGAGCCGGTACTGCCACTGGAAGTCTCGATTACCCGCGTGGCCGTCACCAACGAGAAGGATCTCGAGAAGGAACGCACCATGGGCCGCAAGCATATTCTTCCCTATGGCCTGTATCGCGCGCATGGTTTTGTTTCGGCCAAACTGGCTGAGCGCACTGGTTTCTCGGAGGACGACCTGCAACTACTGTGGCGCGCGCTGACCAACCTGTTCGAGCACGACCGCTCTGCCGCTCGCGGTGAGATGGCCGCGCGCAAATTGATCGTTTTCGAACACGAACACCCCATGGGTAATGCGCCGGCACACCTGCTATTCGATAAGGTCAAGGTCGAGCGCACTGAGCAGGCGGATCAGGGACCGGCACGCAGTTTTTCCGATTACAAGGTACTGATCGATCGCGCGCTTCCTTCCGGCGTCACCTTGACCGAACTGTTCTGACCACCAGGAGAGCGGGAACCATGGACGACGACGACCTGATCCCGCTCTCTGCCCTGCAGCACTACCTGTACTGCCCGCGCCAGTGCGCGCTGATCCATGTGGAACGCCAATGGGCAGAGAACAGACAAACCGCGGAAGGCCGCCTGCTGCATGAGCGCGCTGACACGCCCCACGCCGAGCGCAGGCGGGGAGTCCGCACGGTCACCGCGATGCCGCTGCTGGCACTGGAACTGGGTATCACCGGCAAAGCCGATGTGGTCGAATTCCATCGTGACCCCGCCGGGGAGTTCGCGCTACCTGTGGAGTACAAGCGGGGCAGACCGAAAGCACACCGAGCCGATGAGGTGCAGCTATGTGCCCAGGGGTTATGCCTTGAAACCATGCTCGGGCGCCCGGTGGCTGCCGGCGCGCTTTTCTATGGGCAGACGCGCCGCCGCAAGGATGTCCTCTTTGATACAGCGTTGCGCGAGCTGACTCACCGCACCATCACCGACACCCGTGCGCTTCTGTCACGCGGTGTGACTCCCGGCGCCCGCTACGACAGCAGACGCTGTGACGCTTGCTCACTGATCGACCTGTGCCAACCGCGGCTGCTTGGGCGTGGCAGCGTCCACAGCTGGCTGCGCCAGCAACTCGATGCCGAACCGGACTGACCATGCGCCGCCAACTCAACACACTCTATGTCACCACCGACGGTGCCTGGCTACGCAAGGACGGTGCCAATGTCGTTCTCGAAGTGGATCGGCAGGAACGTACCCGGTTGCCGGTTCATATGCTGGAGAGCATCGTCTGCATTGGACGCGTGGCAGTGTCGCCCCAGTTGCTTGGCTTCTGTGCGGAGCAAGGCATCAGCATCTGCTACCTGACCCCGCAGGGACGTTTTCTTGCCCGTGTCGAAGGCCCGGTTTCCGGCAATGTCCTGCTGCGCCGCGAGCAGTACCGGCGCAGCGACGATCCTCTGCGGTGCGCCGATATCGTGCGCCACCTGCTGGCAGGAAAGATTCACAACCAACGCGCCGTGCTCGCGCGCGGCTGGCGCGACCATGGCGACCGTCTCACCGACATTTCCGCCTTCCAACATGCACTCAAGCGACTCAAGCGCATTCCACACCGCCTGCTCATCGAGACCAGCGTGGACGTGCTGCGTGGTCTCGAGGGTGAGGCCGCACAGTCGTACTTCGGCGTATTCGGTCAGCTCGTGCGCGCTGAAGCGCCGCTACTACGCTTCGGTGGCCGCAATCGCCGCCCACCGCGCGATGCCTTCAACGCGCTACTGTCGTTTCTCTATACATTACTTACCCACGATTGTCGTTCAGCTCTGGAGACCGTTGGTCTGGATCCTGCGGTTGGCTTCCTTCATCGCGACCGACCCGGACGGCCAAGCCTGGCACTGGATTTGACAGAGGAATTCAGGCCACTGCTTGGCGAGCGCCTGGCACTATCTCTGATTAATCGCCGCCAGTTGAACGAGCGCGACTTCCAGGTCTTCGACAACGGCGCTGTTCTCCTCAAGGACGACGCGCGCAAAACTGTACTGGTCGCCTACCAAGAGCGCAAACGCGAGCAGCTCCAACACACCTTCCTCGGCGAAAAGGTCGATATCGGCCTACTCCCCTTCGTACAGGCACAGCTCATGGCAAGGTGTCTGCGTGGAGATCTGGATGGTTATCCCGCATTCTTGTGGAAGTGAAGGGGAATTGCATCATGATGGTTTTAGTCAGTTACGATGTCAGCACCAGCTCCTTCGGCGGTGAAAAACGGTTACGCAAGGTCGCCAAGGCCTGCCGCGACCTTGGCCAACGGGTGCAGTTCTCTGTCTTCGAAATCGAAGTGGAGCCAGCGCAGTGGACGCAATTGCGGCAACGTCTGTGCGACCTGATAGATCCTACGGTAGATAGCCTGCGCTTCTATCACCTTGGCGCCAAATGGGAAGCGCGCGTCGAACATATCGGGGCAAAGCCCAGTCTGGACCTGAAGGGGCCACTGATCTTCTGATGCGAACCCCAAGCGTCCTGCAAATACCCAGCAGACTCGCGCTCCCCCTAAGCAATTGATCCATAAGAATAAATTTATATTTTTGCAAAAATACTGAGAGAAATTCGGCTTCCTCGTGTCCGCTCGTCAAGAGGTTCGCGGAAAGCCCAGTTTTTTTGTAGTTCTGGCAAACCCTTTATGCTAGGGCAGTCGCGCCCTCACGGGCGCGTGGATTGAAACATCGCCCGCGACCTCGATTTCCGGAGCGTCTATGGTCGCGCCCTCACGGGCGCGTGGATTGAAACGTGGGGTAGCGGCACACCTGTGTGATCCGTTGCAGGTCGCGCCCTCACGGGCGCGTGGATTGAAACTTGCTAAGGATGGTGGTACCAACGCGGATGTTCGGTCGCGCCCTCACGGGCGCGTGGATTGAAACGTGGTACATCTGCTTGCTGTTGGTGGCCCCGGACGTCGCGCCCTCACGGGCGCGTGGATTGAAACTTGGCTATCCGTAGCACCACGACCAACCCCTTGTCGTCGCGCCCTCACGGGCGCGTGGATTGAAACCTAGAGTGATACGCGAATTCAGGACTCCCAAGAAAGTCGCGCCCTCACGGGCGCGTGGATTGAAACAAGCAGAAGATTAGGCTATTTGCTAAGACAGCTAGGTCGCGCCCTCACGGGCGCGTGGATTGAAACGCGTGAATGGCTGGAGGCAAGGTGCGGCCGCATCACGTCGCGCCCTCACGGGCGCGTGGATTGAAACACTGCATCGCGCCACGCGATCATGGCCAGTGCCTCGGTCGCGCCCTCACGGGCGCGTGGATTGAAACCAGAACAAGCGGGTGCTGATTGATCGAGGATGCGGTCGCGCCCTCACGGGCGCGTGGATTGAAACCCGACAGACCGCTCCGCTATGAAAAGTCCGTGACGGGTCGCGCCCTCACGGGCGCGTGGATTGAAACATGATGAACTCCTTGAGGGTGATTGCCGCAAGCGGTCGCGCCCTCACGGGCGCGTGGATTGAAACCCGCTTAGCGGCCTTTGCGGCCTTGGCCCGGCGCGTCGCGCCCTCACGGGCGCGTGGATTGAAACAAGAGTATCAGCGAGAGGCAAAGCGCATGGAGGCAGGTCGCGCCCTCACGGGCGCGTGGATTGAAACCGTGATCCGGCGATAGTTGCGCGAAGTCATCTTGTCGCGCCCTCACGGGCGCGTGGATTGAAACTGAAGTGGGAAAACGTGACTTGGAACGGCCGCCAGGTCGCGCCCTCACGGGCGCGTGGATTGAAACTGGATGCTCAGGCCCTGGCGGATGAAGCCGCCGCAGTCGCGCCCTCACGGGCGCGTGGATTGAAACTGCGCAGCTTCGGGGTAGTCGAGGGCGAGCAGATCGTCGCGCCCTCACGGGCGCGTGGATTGAAACACGAATTCCGCCGGCTCAAGCACAAGCATATGCAGCGTCGCGCCCTCACGGGCGCGTGGATTGAAACATAAGCTCACGCAGGACAGGCTCTCCCTCTTCTGTCGCGCCCTCACGGGCGCGTGGATTGAAACTCTCCATGAGAATCTATTGACGAGCACTAACGCTCGTCGCGCCCTCACGGGCGCGTGGATTGAAACCAACAGTCCGCCCTCGAATGTCCGCACGCCCTTGGTCGCGCCCTCACGGGCGCGTGGATTGAAACAGGTAGTGATGATGAGGGAGCATTGTCGGCAGAAGGTCGCGCCCTCACGGGCGCGTGGATTGAAACCAGATCACCGACGCGCCACGCACCGGAGTACCGGGTCGCGCCCTCACGGGCGCGTGGATTGAAACAGTGGCGATCTTGAGCCGCGGAAAGATGTGCGCACGTCGCGCCCTCACGGGCGCGTGGATTGAAACAGCACGCAATGCGCGCTCTTGCCAATGATCGATCGTCGCGCCCTCACGGGCGCGTGGATTGAAACGATGAGGGGTTCGACCTGGCAGCCATCGCCGGCAGGGTCGCGCCCTCACGGGCGCGTGGATTGAAACAATGCAGCTCGACATCTTTGCGGCGCCCGCTGGCGTCGCGCCCTCACGGGCGCGTGGATTGAAACCTGTTCGATCGCATCGGTACGTCGGTGCAGAAATGTCGCGCCCTCACGGGCGCGTGGATTGAAACCATATCCCCGGCGTCCACCGGGGTCCACTCCTCGGGTCGCGCCCTCACGGGCGCGTGGATTGAAACTGGATCGTGTCGGCGGTGCGGCATGACCGCCGCCGTCGCGCCCTCACGGGCGCGTGGATTGAAACAGCAGCGTGGGCACGACCACGCCCACGCCCTTACCGTCGCGCCCTCACGGGCGCGTGGATTGAAACTTGTCCAGGGCGGCGAGCTTGCCGGTGAGTCCGGGTCGCGCCCTCACGGGCGCGTGGATTGAAACATGCACTGCGCTCCTGGTGGAAGTCACTTGCGTGGTCGCGCCCTCACGGGCGCGTGGATTGAAACATGGCCTTGCGCCCGATCTTGCGGCACGCCACCGTCGCGCCCTCACGGGCGCGTGGATTGAAACTCGCCCTTGATGTCGTTGACCACCACGCTGGCCTGTCGCGCCCTCACGGGCGCGTGGATTGAAACCGGCTTACATCCCCAATAGCCGGGACGAATCATGGTCGCGCCCTCACGGGCGCGTGGATTGAAACTGTTGTTCTGTGGATTCATGGGCGCGCTGTGCGGGTCGCGCCCTCACGGGCGCGTGGATTGAAACCGACTAGTGCCCTGACTGATACCATCAGGGAATAAGTCGCGCCCTCACGGGCGCGTGGATTGAAACAAAGCAAAACCACCAAGAGATTATCGCCATGAATGTCGCGCCCTCACGGGCGCGTGGATTGAAACGATAGTCATGCGCTTTTGACTCCCAGCTTGTGCAAGTCGCGCCCTCACGGGCGCGTGGATTGAAACACTGCCTGCGCGCCGAGTGACTGGAGCCCGTGGGTCGCGCCCTCACGGGCGCGTGGATTGAAACTCGTTAACCGAATCCCGCAGTTTGTAGAACTCCTGTCGCGCCCTCACGGGCGCGTGGATTGAAACTCAGTATCGCCAGTGCCGGCGCAGTCAGCGGTATTGTCGCGCCCTCACGGGCGCGTGGATTGAAACGGGATCACAACGCCGAACTCAGGGCGCAGGACCGCGTCGCGCCCTCACGGGCGCGTGGATTGAAACACGGCGCGGGTGAGGCAGGTGAGGCGTATGCGTAGTCGCGCCCTCACGGGCGCGTGGATTGAAACATTGCTGCGCCGGCGCCCATGTTGGGAACGACCCGGTCGCGCCCTCACGGGCGCGTGGATTGAAACCAAACCAAGGCGTTCCACCTCGGCCTGCGCCTGGCGTCGCGCCCTCACGGGCGCGTGGATTGAAACAAATCACCCTTGCGACCCCGGCCAGCATCGGCGGGTCGCGCCCTCACGGGCGCGTGGATTGAAACTACAACGCCCTGATCGCATCGGTGGAACGGATTTTGTCGCGCCCTCACGGGCGCGTGGATTGAAACAGCATCACGGCGTACGACCAGGGCGAGTGTTGGCGTCGCGCCCCCACCGGCACTTGGATTGGAACACCGTGAATCTACCTATACCCGGTAATGACTCGGTGGATCTGCTAGCCGCCCCTATTGTCCGATCAGAAAGACCGCATAGATGTTTTCGGTGAGGATCATGCTACCGGCTTCGAGCGATTCGACGATTGCACCGCCATCGGCAGCCGGCATAGGTGGCGCCGGCTGCCCAGAAACGACGATGGCCTCCATCGGCCAACTCCCCGCCTGGACACCATAGGCAAAGCTCGGCGCGACGTCGGAAATCGTGTAAAGCCCCTGAATTCTGACGCCATACGCCTTGGCAAGCTCAGCGGCAACGTTACGCGACTGGGCTGCAGCCTCACGCTTGAGCTGTACCCGTACCTCGGCGTCCTTGCTGTAGAACGTCTTGATCCCCGATAGCTGCATTTCGTTGGACGTCTTCAGTTTGCCGAGAAACTGCCTTGCATCATCAAGCGACTGGAAGGCCGCGCCAATGCTGCGCTTGACTTCAGTGCCTTCGAACTTCTGCGCTTCGTTCGACCCATAGGAGTAGAAAGGCTGTATCTGCAGAGATGAAGCTTCGATGCTGTCCTTGAGGACATGGTGCGTCTTCAGCGCGGCCAGGATCTGTTCGGCCGCCGCCTGTATCCGCCGGCGTGCAAGTTCTGGCTGGATGTCCACGGCGCGAAAATTTATCGTCACGAAGAAACGGTCGGGCATGACCGCTCTGTGTGCTTGCCCCTTCACCAGCAGATGCGGCTGCGACGGCAGGCTGTTGACCTGCGCCATGGCGAGCATCGGTAACGCGAACGCGACTGCGAGCATCCAGCGGATCAACGGCGTCATCATCTCTCTGCCTGTCGAAAAAACGCCATACAAGCTTACGCCACGCTGCCCAGAACGGCGACAACGTCCGCGCACAGCCGGTCGACGGCTTCCGGGGTCGTGGCCCATGAGGTCACCAGGCGGATCACCAGCCGCCCATCGAGGCGGGTCTCCCAGCGTTCGAAGTCGTAGCGCTCGGCCAACTGCTCCACCTGCCGTGCGCTGAAAGCGACGAATTGCTGGTTGGTCGGCGAGTCGCTGGTGAGTTGGGCGCCGGCGTGCTGCAGGCCGGCACGCAGACGCTGTGCCATCGCGTTGGCATGTGCGGCCAACGCAAAGAACAAGCCATCTTCGAACAACGCGGCAAACTGTGCTCCCAGCACCATGCCCTTGGCCAGCAGCGCGCCGCGCTGCTTGATGAGGTAGCGAAAGTCGGTCTGCAAGGCGGGATTGACGATGACCAGGGCTTCGCCCAGCAAGGCGCCATTCTTGGTGCCGCCGATGTAGAACGCATCGGTCAACGCGGCGATGGTGGGTAGATCCAGATCGTTGCCCGCAGCAGTCAACGCCGCGCCCAGGCGTGCGCCGTCCAGGTACAGCAGCAATGCGTGTGCATGGCAGAACTGCGCGAGTGCTTCGAGTTCGGCCCGCGTGTAGATCGTGCCGCTTTCGGTGCTGTTGGAGAGATAGACCAGACGGGGCTGCACCATGTGCTCGTTGCCGTGCAGCTGAAGCACTGGCTGGATCAGCGCCGGGGTCAGCTTGTCGTGCGGCGCGGCGACGGTGAGCACCTTGTGCCCGGTGGCTTCGATGGCGCCGGTTTCATGCGTGGCGATATGCCCGGCTTCGACCGCGATGACCGCCTGGTGCGGGCGCAGAAACGCGCCGATGGCGATCAGGTTGGTCTGCGTGCCGCCCACCAGCAGATGCACCTGCGCTTGCGGTTGCGCAATGGCATCGCCAATCAGCGCCGCCGCACGCGCGCTATGCCGGTCGGTGCCGTAGCCGGCATTCTGCTCGGCACTGGCGTGCGCGATGGCCTGCAGCACGCGCGGATGCGCGCCCTCGCTGTAGTCGTTGCGAAAACCGATGCGCAGCGTGCCGCCCTGCCCGTCCATCACAGCCCCTTGGCGGCCTGGGCCACCGCGCGGAACAGCGCGCGGCCCTTGTTCATGGTTTCCTGCCATTCCAAATCAGGGTCGGAGTCGTAGACCACGCCACCGCCGGCCTGCACGTACAGATAGCCGTCCTGGATGACGGCGGTACGGATGGCGATGGCAGTGTCGGCGTCGCCATGCCAGCCGATGTAGCCCACCGCACCGGAATAGACGTTGCGCTTGACCGGCTCCAGCTCACGGATGACTTCCAGCGCGCGGATCTTGGGTGCGCCGCTGACGGTGCCGGCAGGAAATGTCGCGCGCAGCACATCGCTGTAGTTCAGGCCAGCCTTGAGCGTGCCGGTGACCTCGCTGACGATGTGCATGACGTGGCTATAGCGTTCGATGACGAACTGCTCGCCCACCTTCACAGTGCCCGGTTCGGCCACGCGGCCGACATCGTTGCGGCCCAGGTCGATCAGCATCACATGCTCGGCGCGCTCTTTCGGGTCGGCCAGCAGTTCTTGTTCCAGCGCCTTGTCCAGCTCCGGCGTTGCGCCGCGCGGGCGGGTGCCGGCGATGGGACGCACGGTGACCACGCCATCGCGCAGGCGCGCCAGGATTTCCGGCGACGAGCCGACCACCTGGGTGCCGCCCACGTCGAGAAAATACATGTACGGCGAGGGATTCAACGCACGCAGCGCGCGATAGACGTCCACCGGGCGCGCACGGAACGGTACGCGCAGCCGCTGCGAGGGCACCACCTGGAAGATGTCGCCGGCGCGCACGTATTCCTGCGCCTTGCGCACCACCGCGTGATACTCCTCACGGGTGAACGAGGAATGGAAATCCGCTTCGTCGATGGCGTCGGAAATCTGCGCCTGCGGATAGCCGGCGCCGCCCTGCCGCAGGCGATGCGCCAGCTCGTCCAGACGCCGGTTGGCGCGCACATAGGCCTGCGGTTGGCCCGGGTCGGCATGCACGATCAGGTACAGCCGGCCCTTGAGGTTGTCGAACACCGCCAGCTCTTCGGAGAGCATCAGCAGGATGTCGGGCGTGCCGAGTTCGTCGGGTTTGTCGCCGCTGCCTAGCCGCGGTTCGATGTACTGGATGCACTCGAAGCCGAACCAGCCGACCAGCCCGCCGGTGAAGCCGGGCAGGCCATCGAGTTGCGGCACCGAATGTTCGGCACGCAGTGCGTCCACCTCGGCCAGCGGGTCGGCGACCTGCCGGGTGTCGACGACTTCGCCGTGCTCACTGACTTCCAGCGTGTGGCCGCGAAAGCTGTACACGCGCCGTGCCGGCAGGCCGATGATGGAGTAGCGCCCGAAGCGCTCACCGCCTTCGACCGATTCGAACAGATAGGTGTAGGCGCCGTCGGCGAGCTTCAAATAGACCGATAGCGGCGTGTCCAGGTCGGACAGCACTTCGCGGACAACGGGGATACGGGTGTGACCTTCAGCGGCCTGGCGCTGGAACTGCTCTGCAGTAATCAAGACGACTTTCCTTCCGGGACTCTGTGGCGGGGCGGACGACGGCAACGGGCCACCATCGCCACCAGCGGCGAGCGGAAGAGAACGAGCGTGGAGTCGTCATGCGGGACACACGGCTACTGTAGCGCAACTGCAGGCCCAGAGCAGCAGCGAGCCGCGAAGAACGCCGTTCAACCGCGACGCGCGGTGCCAGCGCTTCCGCTTTTGCGATTCCCGATTCCCGATTCCCAGCCTCACCGGCCAAGCAGCGGGCAATTGGCGGGCAAGTGCATCCGCAACCGCGCCGGCACGCAGTCGATGCGGAACTGCACGGCGGTTTCCGGCTCGCCATCCAGGTTCAATGTCAGCGGTCGCGCGGAGACAATCTGCAGCCACGGTACCCGGGCGCGCACGGCCACGCGTTCCAGCGCGGCCTGCTTGCCGCTGGTGACCAGGGTGCCGAGCGTGGCGGCCACCTCGCCGTTGAGCGCGGGCAAGATGGTGACATCGAGCAGGCCGTCGTCGATCAGTGCGTCCGGACACAGCGCCTGGCCGCCGCCGGCGTAGCGGCCGTTACCCAGGCCAAGCGCGATGAACTCGCCTTCCCAGCTGAACTCCGGGCCGCTGAAGCGTGCGCTGATCGGATCGATCCGGCCCAGCCGCGACATGCCGGTGATGAGGTAAGCCAACCCGCCGAGCATCTTCTTCAAGCCTTCGTCGGTGTCCACGGTGACCTGGGTGCCGAAGCCGCCGCTGGCGACGTTGGCGCACCAGTGCGGCCCGTGCGCGGTGTCCAGGCGCAGCAGGTCGATCGCCTGCGCCGGGCGGCTGGCGATCAGGTCGAGCGCGTCGATGGGGTCGATCGGCAGCGTGGCGGCGGTGGCGAAGTCGTTGGCGGTGCCCAGCGGCACCAGGCCCAGCGACGGCAGTGTGGCCGCATCGCCATCATGATGCGCCAGCGCGGCCGCCACTTCGCTCAAGGTGCCATCGCCACCCGCAGCCACCACGGTCTGCACACCATCGGCCACCGCTTCGGCCACATAGCGCTCGGCATCGCCCTCTTCCCAGGTGACCCGTACTTCCAGCCGGATGCCACGCTTGCGCAGGCGGCCGACCGCCTGCCGCAGATCCTCGTTGTCGGTGGATTTGCCGTTGAGGATCAATCGCCAGTGGGACGGGACCATGCGCACTGCCGATGATGGGGATGGAGGTCCACGCAGGCTAGCAGTGGGTCGATGCGGGAATCGTGAATGCGCAAGGTCGCGCGGCTGTCATACCGATGTCACCGCCGACCCGGAACATGGAAGGCCATAGCAGGGACGATGGGCGGAGGCAGGATCAGCCTCCAATCTTCCGAAGGCCGCTCCATACGGGGCGGCCTTGTCTTTTTCGATACGGCAGCTGTGCTGGGCGGCCGCATGCGCGAGCCCGGTTCAACCGCCGGCAGCAAAGGCAGCCAGACGCTCGCCGTCGAGCCGGTAGACGGTCCAGCCCGCCATCGGGTGGGCGCCCACGGCCTGGTAGAAATCGATCGCCGGCTGGTTCCAGTCCAGCACCGACCACTCGAAACGTCCGCAGCCACGTTGCATGGCCAGCTGTGCCAGATGCCGCAACAGCGCCAGGCCCGCCCCCTGCCCGCGCGCTTGCGGGCGCACGAACAGGTCTTCCAGATACAGGCCGTTGCGGCCCAGCCAGGTGGAATAGTTGAAGAAGTACACCGCAAATCCCAGTGCCTGGCCGTCCTGCTCGCAGATCAGCGCATGCGCGGTGGCGCCGTCGCCGAACAGGCTGGCGCACAGATCGTCCTGGGTGGCCGTGACCGCCTCCGGCTCGCGCTCGTAGACCGCCAGCGCGGTGATGAGCTCGTGCAGCAGCGGCACATCGCTTGGCGTGGCCGTGCGGATGTGCAGTGCGGGCTGGTTCACCGCACCGCATCCACCGCCGCACGCATTTGCGCGATCACCTGCGCATAGTCGGGCGCGTTGAAGATGGCCGAGCCAGCCACGAAGGTGTCGGCACCGGCGGCGGCAATCGCGCCGATGTTGTCGGCCTTGACGCCGCCGTCGATCTCCAGCCGGATCGGCTTGCCCAGCGCATCGATCTTGCGGCGGATGGCGCGCAATTTGTCCAGCGCCGAGGGAATGAAGGCCTGGCCGCCAAAGCCGGGGTTGACCGACATCACCAGCACCAAGTCCAGCTCCGGCAGCACCCAATCCAGAATATCCACCGGGGTGGCCGGATTGAGCACCAGCCCGGCCTGGCAGCCGTGCGATTTGATGAGCTGGATGGTGCGGTGCACGTGGCGGCTGGCTTCGGGATGGAAGCTGATGGTGGTGGCGCCGGCGTCTGCAAAGTCCGGCACGATCCGGTCCACCGGCTCGACCATCAGGTGCACGTCGATCGGCGCGACGATGCCGTGCTTGCGCAGCGCCTGGCAGACCATCGGGCCGATGGTGAGGTTGGGCACGTAATGGTTGTCCATCACGTCAAAGTGCACCCAGTCGGCACCGGCCTTGAGGACGTTGTTCACTTCCTCGCCCAGGCGGGCGAAATCGGCGGACAGGATGGACGGGGCGATCGCCGTCGGTTGCATGGGCAGCTCGTAGGAAGAGGGAATGGGCCATTGTCGCAACCGCTGCGGCGTGAGGAAAGGCATGCATCTGCACAGGACTCACCTGCGTATGCTCAGGGACCGGCGCGCCGCGCCTGATTCGAGGAGACTGCATGAACACCACCCCGCTCGCTTCTGCTGCACTCGTCCTGCTGGCCCTGGCTCCATCGGCCTGGGCGCAAACCGGCCCGGCCGACTGGTCCGGCTTTTCCATCGGCGCCAATCTCGGCGGCGCCGATCCGGCCGGTGTCTCCGGCGGCCGCTTCGGCTTCGACACCAACCTGGATGGCCGCGACGGCGACCAGGTCAGCACCGCCACTGGCGCCAATGCGTTCTCGCCGGGCTTTTGCGGCGGCGCGGCAGCCGGGCGCACGCCGGCCAGCGGCTGCAGCAAGGACAAGGGGGGGGCCGAATACGGCGCGCGGCTGGGCTACGACTGGCAGGCCGGCAACTGGGTCTACGGCGTGGTGGCCGAATACACCCGCAACGACATCCGCGACAGCGTCAGCGCTTTCAGCACGACGCCTGCGCTCTACACCTTCACCCGCCAACTCAACCGCACCGCCGCGCTACGCGGACGCGTCGGCTATGCCTTCGGCGAGCAGGGCGATTTCCTGGCCTACTTCACCGCCGGCGTGGCACGCGGCGAGTTCGACCACAGCTTTGCCAGCAGCAATACCGCCAACAGCTTCACCGGCCGCGGCGGCGACAGCGCCGATGGTTACCAGGCCGGTGTGGGCTTGCAGCGTCGGTTGAGCGACCATGTCTCGGTGGGCGTGGAATACCTGTTCACCCGCCTGCAGGACGAAGACACCCGCGTGCGCGTCGGGCCGGGCACCGCGCCGCCGACCAACCCGTTCCTGCGGGTCAATCCGGCCGGCACCGATCTGCGCCGTACCGATACCGATTTTTCGACCAATGCGGTCCGCCTGACCTTCGGCTACCGCTTCTGAGACGCGCGTCGGGCCTGGCCGCGACGGCCAGGCCCGACGCAGCTGCAGTCGCGCTTGCCGAGCTGCGGTGATTGCCGGGCGTTGGCCCGGGGCGCGGCGCTCAGCGCTTGCGCATCTGCTGGATGCGGTCGTAGGCCGCGTTGATCTGGCTGGCCTTCTTTTCAGCCTGGCGGCGCGCCTCGGGCTCGGCATTGGCCACCTTGTCCGGGTGATAGCGCGACATCAGCCGCCGATAGGCCAGATCGATCTCGGCCATGGTGGCGTCCGGCTCCAGCCCCAGTGCTTCATAGGGATTGTCCGCCCGGCGCTTGAACCAGCCCGCGTCCACCGCGTGCCCGATCGCCAGGCCAATCAGCAGCCCTGCGAACGGCGCACCGCGAAACAACAGGGCGCCGGCCAATGCGCCGAGCAGTTTTCCGTACCAGGACATGAGCGATCGGGGGCGGGGAAGGCGGGCTGACGATCTTACCTGAAGCCCCGCCCGGCCTGGCTGACACGCCGTCCACGGTGCGCCTGCGGCGGCGGCCAGATAAATCCAGCGGGGCGCGACGAAGCGCCGTACACTACGCGGCCCGCTGCCCACCCGCGGGCCCGCCGGGTCCCGGGGACAGCGTCATTGCGACGTCCTTAGGAGTGCCTGTGTCGACCACGCTGTTGCAATCCGATCTGCCCGGCCTGCCGTTGCGTCACCGTGGCAAGGTCCGCGATGTCTTCGAACTTCCGCGCGACCGCCTGCCCGCCGGTGCCCCCCCGGGCGACTATCTGTTGATGGTGGCCACCGATCGCCTGTCTGCGTTCGACGTGGTGCTGCCGGACCCGATTCCGGGCAAGGGCGAAATGCTCTGCCAGGTGTCCAACTTCTGGTTCCACAAGACCGAACACCTGATGCCCAACCATCTGGTCAACATCGGTGTGGAGCAGGTGCTGCCCGACGGTGTGGACCCGGCGTTGTACGCCAAGCGCGCGGTGGTGACACGCAAGCTCAAGCCGGTGCCGGTGGAAGCGATTGCCCGTGGCTACCTGATCGGCAGCGGCTGGAAGGACTACCAGCGCACCGGCAAGGTCAGCGGCATCGAACTGCCCGACGGCCTGCGCCAGGCCGAGAAACTGCCCGAGCCGATCTTTACCCCCTCGACCAAGGCCGCCGTCGGCGACCATGACGAAAACATCGACTTCGATGCCATGGTCAAGACCGTCGGCGCCGAGCTGGCCGAGCGCGTGCGCGATGCCACCTTGCGCATCTACCGCTTCGCCGCAGACTTTGCCGCCGAGCGCGGCATCCTGCTGGCCGACACCAAGTTCGAATTCGGCACCGATGCCGATGGCCGCCTGTACATCATGGACGAGATGCTGACTCCGGATTCCTCGCGCTACTGGCCGGCCGACCAGTACGAAGTGGGTACCAGCCCGCCGAGCTACGACAAGCAGTTCGTGCGCGATTATCTGGAGACGTTGGACTGGGGCAAGACCGCGCCCGGCCCCAGCCTTCCGGCGGACGTGATTGATCGCACGCGTGCGAAATACGCCGAAGCACTGCAACGGTTGGCGGGTATTTCGGTCGATTGATGGCGTGCCGCCTCAGCCGGGCGTAGTGATGGCATCAGCCCTGCGATAATGTGCGCACCGGCAACGCCGGTGCCATTCTGGACGATCCGCGCGTCGCCCCGCAGCACCGTACTGCGTGCCCAGACCGCTCGCCACTGTGCTGCAGCGCTGCCTTGGATCGGCGGTGCGCGATGCCCGCGCAGCGTAGCGGCGGCACGCTTACGCACGGCGCCATGGTTTCGGGCCGGCTTTTCGCTTGCACACTGCCGCGATCAGCGCGTGCTCGGGTAGATACCGATGGACGCGTGCACCGCCCGTCCGCGCGGTCATGCGGGCTCCAGTCTGTGCGATGCATTCCATCGCGCGACGGGCCGCGCGCACAGATCACATGACGACTGTAATTTTTACTACTGCTTCAGCTCGCACCTGTGCCAGCGTGTCTGCCGGCAGTTGCTGCCGATCGCGACCGGCCTGGGAGGGGTTATCCGCCGGTTTTTGCATTGCACGTTCTGGGAGAGAGTCGTCATGCAATTCCATTTGTTGGGCGCGGCGATCTGCTGCGCGCTGTCGTTTCCTGTCGTCGCCACCGCGGCGGACCTGTCTGCCAACGCGGCGGTGTCGCGTGCACAGGCATTGCTGGGCAATACCGCGTCGGCCATGGCCCATCGGGCGCCGGCCGATGCCTTCATCGCGCGCGACAGCATCGTCGATGCCGATGGCAGCGAGCATGTGCGCTTCGATCGCACCTATCACGGCCTGCCGGTGATCGGTGGCGATGTGGTGGTGCATTCGCGGCGTGGGGTGATGCGTCAGTTGAGCCAGACCCTGGACACGCCGGTACGCCCCAGCCTGGTGCCTGGCATCGATGCCGACACGGCGGTGCGCGTGGCAGGTGCGCAGTTCGATGTGCCGCAGGATGCGCCACCACGTACCAGCCTGGTGCTGTATGCACGCCAGGGAACACCACGGCTTGCCTACGAAGTGATCTACAGCGGCATCAAGCCCGACCAGACGCCGATCGAGATGCATTACATCGTCGATGCGGTGGACCAACGCATCCTCGAAGCCTGGGATACCGTGCATACCGCCTGCACGGGCGGTACCGCTGCGGCCGGCAGCGGACGCGCGTTATATGCAGGCAATGTGGCGCTGGCCACCACGCGCTGCAGCAGCGGCTTCGAGATGACCGACCTCGGTCGCGGCGGCGGCGCCACCTACACCATGCGTAACAGCACCTCCGGCAACGGCACGCTGCTGACCGATGCCGACAATGCCTGGGGCAGTGGCGCCAACAGCGATGCCGCGACGGTGGCGGTGGATGCGCACTACGGCGTGGCGCTGACCTGGGATTACTTCAAGAACACCCATTCGCGCAGCGGCATCGCCAACGACGGCAAGGGTGCGCGCAGCCGCGTGCACTACGGCAACCGGTTCAACAACGCGTTCTGGTCGGACAGCTGCTTCTGCATGACCTTCGGCGATGGCGACGGCAGCGTTTTCACGCCACTGGTCTCCGTGGACGTGGCCGGGCACGAAATGACCCATGGAGTGACCAGCCGTTCGGCGCGGTTGGTGTATTCGGGCGAATCGGGTGGCTTGAACGAAGCCACTTCCGACATCATGGGCGCGATGGTGGAGTACTACGCCAACAACGGCGCACAGCCAGGCAATTACCTGATCGGTGAGAAAATCGTGCCAGGCAACAGTAGCGGCACCCTGGCGTTGCGCTACATGTTCAAGCCGAGCCTGGATGGCAATTCGCCAGACTGCTATCGCAACACCTTGGGCTCGATCGATGTGCACTACAGCTCCGGCGTGGCCAACCATTTCTACTACCTGCTGGCCGAAGGCGCGGTGGTGCCAAGCGGCTTCGGTACGGGCACCAGCTACAACGTCACCCCGGCCGGGCTGGTCTGCAATGGCAACACCGCATTGACCGCGATCGGCCGTGCCGCCGCCAGCCGCATCTGGTACCGCGCGCTCACGGTCTACATGACCTCGTCCAGCAACTACGCGGCCGCGCGCCGGGCCACGCTGAGCGCGGCCAGCGACCTGTATGGCAGCAGCTCCACGCAGTACCTCGCCGTGGCAGCGGCGTGGAGTGCGGTGTCGGTGAACTGATGCCCGCACGACGCTGCCACGCGATTGCCGCGCGGCAGCGTCTGGTTTTCCGCACAGTGCCACCTCGGCCGTTCGCACGCGTATGCTTGGGTCATTCCTGGGAGGGAACATGACCGAACGCACCACCACCGCACGCGCGATCGACCGCTATTTCGCCAGCTATTCTGATGACCATCGCAACGCCACCAATCAGCACATCCATGTAGTGGCCGTGCCGGCCATCCTGTGGTCGGTGGTGGCCCTGCTCTGGTGCATCCCGGTCGGCGGCACCTGGTTCAGCAGCGGGGTGTGGGCGGCGCTGACGATGTTTGCGGCATGGTCGTACTACAACCGGCTGTCGCGCCCGTTGGGCCTGGGCATGCTGGGGATCTTCTTCTTCTTCGGCTGCCTGTGCCGCTTGATCGAGGCCAGGATCGGGCTGGGTGGCCTGTTCGCCACCGGCCTGGCGGTCTTCGTGGTGGCGTGGATTGCGCAGTTCGTCGGGCACACGATCGAAGGGCGCAAGCCGAGCTTCCTGACCGACCTGACCTATCTGCTGATCGGGCCGATCTGGGTACTGGCCAAGCTCTATCGCCAGCTGGGCTGGCGTTATTGAGGCTGGCTGGGACACCGCCATCCTGCGCAGGCAGCCGCAGCGGTGCAGGGCCACAAACGCTCCACGCTTTGCCGTAGCCCAGTGCGCACGATCGCCGCAGCGGCCTTATTCGCCGATGCCAAGTTCTTCCGGCAGCGGCCGGAACGCGCGCGGGGCGTAGCCGAAATCCCGGCGTGCCGGTTCCAGATCGAACACCAGGTCCTGCCGCAGGCGTCGCAACGCGGCCGCATTCATCCCGCGCAGGCGTCCCAGCCGCTGGGCCGCGCCGAGGGCGAGGCCGAACAGGCTGGGCGGCACCCGGTACAGACGTGCGGGCCGTGGCAGCGCGGCGAGCACCCGCTCCACCATCTGCAGATAGGCCAGCACCTCGCCACCGCCGAGGGCATAACTGCGTTGCTGGGTGGCCGGCTGCGCAAGCACCGCCAGTGCGGCATTGGCCAGGTCGTCCACATGCACCGGTTGGCGCAGGCCGGTGGCGTCGGCAGGCAGCACGAAGGCGCCGGTGCGTCGGGCAAGGCCGGCAATCTGGGTCAGCGTCTTGTCGCGTCCGGCACCATAGACCAGGGTAGGACGCAGGACGGTCGCCGTGGCGCCGCGCGCCTGCGCCGCAGAAAACAGCGCCTGTTCGGCGATGGCCAGGCGCTGCGCCACGTCGCGTTCGGCCGCATCGCTGGAATGTTCCTTGACCTGGACGCTGGTGGAGCCGAAGGCGACGATACGCGCGGCGGCGACCGGGTTTTGCGCATACCAGCGCGCGAAATGATCCAGCGGCCCGCAACTGAAGATCGCCTCATAGGTCTCGCCCGCCGCTGGCGGCATCGCCAGATCGCCCTGCCGCCAGATCAGGCCCGCACGCGCCGCGCGCGGCTGGCGCGACCATGCCGTCACCTGCCAGCCGCCAGAGAGCAACCGGGTCAGCAGGCGCTCGCCGATCTGTCCGCTCCCGCCAAAAACCAGGGCGCGGGGCGCAGATGCAGCAGCGGTTGGAGCAGGATTGGCAGCGGTCACAGGATGCAAGACACCGGTCGCAAGATGACCGCAGCATACCGAGTACCCCACGCCGATGCGTCGCCGTTCGGCCACGCCGGTATCGCCTGCGCAGGGTCGGCTTTGACATGGACGTCAGTCAACGGTTTGTTAAGCTCTCTGGCCTGCTCGCGAATCTCGTGTTCCCTGCATGCCTTTTTCACTGGAAATCCTGCTTGCGCTGCCGTTGCTGATGGCAGCGGCCGCTGCGCTGTCCTGGCGCGCGCCCCGTTCGATCACTGCGTGGTTGGCTGCGGCCGCGCCGTTGGCCGGGTTGCTGGTGCTCGCCGCGTTGACGCCGGCGGTGCTGCGCGGGGAGGTGATTGCCAGCGAACATGCATGGTTGCCGCAGATCGGCTTGTTGTTCTCGCTGCGGATGGATGGACTGGCGTGGATGTTCGCGCTGCTGGTGCTGGGCATTGGCGCGCTGGTGGTGATGTACGCGCATTACTACCTGAGCGCGCGCGACAGCGCATCGCGCTTTTTCGCCTACCTGCTGCTGTTCATGGGCGCGATGCTCGGCATGGTGCTGTCGGGCAATCTATTGCTGCTGATGGTGTTCTGGGAACTCACCAGCATCAGCTCGTTCCTGCTGATCGGCTTCTGGTCGCATCGCCGGGATGCGCGCGATGGCGCGCGCATGGCCTTCGTGCTGACGGCCGGTGGCGGCCTTGCGTTGCTCGGCGGCGTGTTGATGATCGGCCGCATCGTTGGCAGCTTCCAGCTGGATGCGGTGCTGGCCGCCGGTGATGTGATCCGCGCCAGTCCACTGTATCCATCTGCGCTGGGCCTGGTGCTGCTGGGCATCTTCACCAAGAGCGCGCAGTTTCCATTCCACTTCTGGTTGCCGCAGGCGATGGCCGCACCCACGCCGGTGTCGGCCTACCTGCACTCGGCCACGATGGTGAAAGCCGGTGTGTTCCTGCTGGCGCGTCTGCATCCGGCGCTGGCCGGCACCGACCTGTTCTTCTACACCGTCACCAGCGTCGGTGCGATCACGCTGCTGGTGGGCGCGTGGTATGCGATCTTCCAGCACGATCTCAAGGGCGTGCTGGCGTATTCGACCATCTCGCATCTGGGCCTCATCACCATGCTGTTCGGGCTGTCCACCCCGATGGCCGTGGTGGCCGGTGTGTTCCACATCCTCAACCACGCGGTGTTCAAGGCCTCGTTGTTCATGGCGGCGGGCATCATCGACCACGAGACCGGCACGCGCGACATGCGCAAGCTGGGCAACCTGCGCCGCCTGATGCCGTTCACCAGCGCGCTGGCCATCACCGCCTCGCTGGCGATGGCCGGCATTCCGTTGCTCAATGGATTCCTGTCCAAGGAAATGTTCTTTGCCGTGGCGCTGGAAACCGACGCGCCGCAATCGATGCGCGTGCTGGCCAGCATCGCGGCGCTGCTGGCTGGCCTGCTGGGTGTGGCCTACAGCCTGCGGTTCGTGTACGACACCTTCTTCGGCCACGGCC
This sequence comes from Xanthomonas cucurbitae, assembly GCF_002939885.1. Taxonomy (GTDB): domain Bacteria; phylum Pseudomonadota; class Gammaproteobacteria; order Xanthomonadales; family Xanthomonadaceae; genus Xanthomonas; species Xanthomonas cucurbitae. The sequence continues at coordinate 54,193 of NZ_MDED01000021.1, read as the reverse complement.
CGCGCGATCTGGACACCACCCCGCACGAGCCGCCGCGCTGGATGAAGATTCCGGTGGAGGTGTTGGTGGTCATCTGCGTGGCGGTGGGCATCGTGCCGGCATGGACGGTGGCGCCGGTGCTGCGCGCCGGTGCCAGCGCCATCCTCGGCGAGCGCCTGCCCGACTACAGCCTGGCGCTGTGGCATGGCGTCAACTGGCCGCTGGCGATGAGTGTCGCGGGTATCGTCGGCGGCACGTTGCTGTACATCGCATTGCGCCGCACGCTGGATCTGTACGCGGTGCAGAACCGTTCGCCCGGCAAGGCCGTGTTCCAGTGGAATCTGCGCGCCCTGTTCGCCGCCACCACACGCATGACCGACGCGGTGACCAACGGTTCGCTGCAACGCATGCTGATGCTGCTGGTCCTGAGCGCGGTGGTGGTGGCATCCGTGCCGTTCCTGCAGGGGGGTGCCCTGCCGGTCTGGCCCGCTCCGGCGCCGATGCCGCTGCTGGGCTGGATGGTGTGGCTGCTGATGATGGCGTGTGCGCTGGGCAGCCTGTTCCTGTACCGGCAGCGCCTGCTGGCGGTGCTGGTGCTGGGCGGCACCGGGCTGGCGGTCAGTCTGACCTTCGTCTTGCTGTCTGCGCCGGACCTGGCCTTGACCCAGCTGCTGGTGGAGATGATGACCCTGGTGCTGATGCTGCTGGCGATGAATTACCTGCCCGAGCGTTCGCCACCGGAACGCGCGCGGCTGCGTCAGCTGCGCGATGTCGGCCTTGCGGTGATCGGTGGCGCCGGCCTGGCCGCGCTGTCCTATACGCTGATGACCCAGCCCAGCCCCACCGTGGCCGGCGAGCTGCTGCAGCGTGCGTTGCCCGAGGCTTACGGGCGGAACGTGGTCAACGTGATCCTGGTGGATTTCCGCGGGTTCGATACCTTCGGCGAGATCACCGTGTTCGCCATTGCCGGGCTGGTGGTGCATGCGCTGCTGCGGCGCGCGCGCATGGCACCGGAGCGCAGCATGCCGGGGCCACCGATCAAGCTGCCGGTACCGGCCGACCTGGCGCAGATCATGTTCCCGCTGACGCTGACGGTGTCGTTGTTCCTGTTCCTGCGCGGTCACAATGCGCCGGGCGGCGGTTTCATTGCCGGCCTGGTGCTGGCGGTGCCGTTGCTGATGCAGTACGTGATCCAGGGGACCGCCTCGGTGGAGTCGCGCTTCGGCTTCGACTACATCCGGCTGATCGGTATCGGACTGCTGTGCGCCCTGCTGAGCGGTGCGGGCGCGCTGGCGTTCGGCCTGCCGTTCCTGAGCAGCGGGCACCTCACCCTTTCATTGCCGCTGCTGGGTGAGCTGGAGCTTGCCAGCGCGCTGGGCTTTGATATCGGCGTGTATCTGGTGGTGTTCGGCGCGGCGATGTTGATGCTGTCGATGATGGGCACGATCAAACCGTCTCGCACGCGCACCTCGCAGCGTGGCGAGATCGACCCCACCCAACGGTCGACACGCACCGCGGAGCAGCATTGATGGAACTGGCAGTGGCAAGCGCGATCGGCGTCCTGACCGCATTGGCGATCTACCTGCTGCTGCGTGCACGCAGCTTCGATGTGATCCTGGGGATGACCTTCCTGTCGTATGCGACCAACCTGCTGATCTTTGCCGGCGGGCGCTTGCGCAGCGGCCAGCCACCGGTACTGCGCGAAGGTGTCCCGGCGGATCTGCAGCACTACACCGACCCGCTGCCGCAGGCGCTGGTGCTGACGGCGATCGTGATTGCGTTTGCGATGACGGCGGTGAGCCTGGTGCTGGCGATCCGCAGCCGCAGCGACAATGGCAGCGATCATGTCGATGCACATGAAGATGCCGCCACCGGCATCGATACCCGGCAGGCACGCCGATGAACCATCTGCTGATCCTGCCGATCCTGATCCCGATGCTTGGCGCGTGCGCCTCGCTGTTCGTGGAGCACCGCCGCTATGGGCCGCGTGTGCAGCGCAGCGTGGCATGGACCAGCGTGGCCTTGCTGGCGATCGCGGTGATCGCGTTGTTCGCACGCGCCGCCGACGGGCAGATCCTGGTCTATCTGCTGGGCAACTGGCCCGCGCGGCTGGGCATCGTGCTGATGGGCGACCGCCTGTCGGCATGGATGCTGTTGACCACCTTGATCCTGGGCGCGGCCTGCCTGCTGCATGCCTGTGCCGGCTGGGACCGGCGCGCGCCGCACTTCCACGCGCTGTTCCAGTTCCAGCTGATGGGCTTGAACGGCGCCTTCCTGACCGGCGATATCTTCAACCTGTTCGTGTTCTTCGAAGTGATGCTGATCGCCTCCTATGGCCTGCTGCTCAGTGGCGGACGCGGCCTGCAGATGCGTGTGGGGCTGCATTACGTGGTATTCAACGTGTGCGCCTCGACGCTGTTCCTGATCGCGCTGGGGCTGCTGTTCGGGGTGTTCGGCACGCTCAACATGGCGCAGCTGGCGCAGCGCATCGCCGCGCTGCCGGCACAGGACCTGCCGCTGGCCAAGGCCACGCTGGGAGTGTTGCTGGTGGTGTTCTGCAGCAAGGCAGCGTTGCTGCCGTTGTATCTGTGGCTGCCGGAAACCTATGCGCGCGCGCCGGCGGCCGTGGCCGCCCTGTTCGCCATCATGACCAAGGTGGGGCTGTACGCGACGCTGCGCGTGTGCAGCCTGTGGTTCGGCGCCGGCGCCGGTGCGTTGCAGGGTTTCGGCCGGCATGCACTGCTGTGGCTGGGCATTGCGACCTTGCTGATGGCCGCCTTCGGGGTGATGGCGGCATCCCGCCTGCGGGTGATGGTGTCGTATCTGGTGGTGTTCTCGGCGGCAACGTTGTTCATCGCGTTCTCGCTGGACGATGCGCGCGCACTCGGCGCGGGCCTGTATTACCTGCCGCATAGCAGCTTCGTGGCAGCCGCCTTGTTCATGGTGTCGGACCTGATCCGGCGACGGCGTGGCAGCGCCAGCGATCGCAAGGAAGTGGTGGCGCCGCTACCCGGACGTGCGATTCCGGGCAGCATGTTCCTGATCGCCGCGATCGCGGTGGCCGGGCTGCCGCCGCTGTCCGGATTCCTGGCCAAGGCCGCGTTGTTGCAGCATGTGCCCGCGGGCCTGGTCGGCCCGGTCTGGGGTGCCATCCTGGGCGGTAGCCTGCTGGTGGTGATCGGGCTGACCCGTGCCGGCGTGCGCCTGTTCTGGCGGGTGCCGGCGGCGGCCGAGGATGCACCCGAACTGCAACCGCCGCGTCGCGGCCGCATGCGGCCGGTGGAAACCGCCGCCACGCTGGTGTTGCTGGCCGCGCTGCTGGCGATGACCGTGGCGGCCGGGCCGTTGATGCGCTACACCGATGCCGCCGGCGCGCAATTGCGCGACCCGGGCGCCTATGTGGACCAGGTGCAGGCCAGCGCACCATTGCGGAGGGCGCCATGAACGCACCGGTGTCGTGGCGCCGTCGGATCTTCCCGTCCATCCCGCTGAGCGTGACGGTGTTTGTGTTCTGGTTGCTGCTCAGCGACAGCTTCGGCCCGCAGCAATGGGTGTTGGGCGCCTTGCTGGGCGTGGTGGTACCGATCTTCGCGGCGCGGCTGGACCGTGAATTCGCGCGCATCGGTTCGTTGCGCTCGGTACCGCGCATGCTGCTGGTGGCCGCCGGCGACATCGTGCGTTCCAACATCAAGGTGGCCATGCAGGTGCTGGGGCCGGAATCGCGCATCCACCCGGGCTTCATCTGGGTGCCGCTGGACATCGCCAACATCCATGGTATCGCGGCGCTGACCAGCATGATTACGCTCACCCCCGGCACGGTCTCGGCGGCGCTGTCGGACGACCGCAAGTATCTGCTGGTGCATGTGCTGCACCTGGACAATCCAGATGCGCTGATCGCCGAGATCAAGCACCGCTACGAGAAGCCCCTGATGGAGATCTTTCCATGACCGGTCACACGTTCATCGAATCGACCATCGTCATCTGCATGCACACGGTCGGCCTGGCCATGCTGATGGCGTTGTGGCGCCTGTTGCGCGGACCGACCGTGCCCGACCGCATCCTGGCGCTGGACACATTGTCCATCACCGCCATCGCCGAGCTGATGCTGCTGGGCATGTACCTGGATTCGCCGGTCTACTTCGAGGCCGCGCTGGTGATCGCGATGCTGGGCTTCGGCAGCACCGTGGTGTTGAGCAAGTACGTACTACGGCGGGACATCGTCGAATGATCGCGCTGACCGAATACCTGCTCAGCGCCTTGCTGCTGGTGGGGACCTTCTTCATCCTGATCGGCGCATTGGGCCTGGTGAAGCTGTCCGACTTCTTCAAGCGCCTGCATGCACCGACCAAGGCCAGCACGCTGGGCGTGGGCTGCGTGCTGCTGGCCTCGGTGGGCTACCACCTGTTCCTGGGCGCGGACCCGCAGCCGCGCGAGTTGCTGATTACCGTGTTCCTGTTCATCACCGCGCCGATCAGCGCCCACCTGATGGCCAAGGCCGCGCTGTCGCTGATGATGGAAGACCGGCCGGAGGTGCCCAACCAAGGCGAGATGGAGCAGGAGGGCTTGCCGACGCCGGCCACGCAGGGGGATGTGGGCGAGAACGCAGAGACCGCCAGGCAGCACGAACGGCCGTCGTCCGACCCGCGCTGAGTCCTCGTCTACTGCGCACCGACGGGCTAGTCTGCCGCGCCCAAGCCGGGCGCCTTGAACCCGGCACGCAAGCCGTCCCAGCAGCGCTGGTAGTCGCCCTGGCGATGCGCGGCCTGCAAGGCCTGCTGGGTGGGCCGCAACACGGCGCGGGTTTCGAACATGAAGGCCATGGTCTCGGCGATGACGTCCGGGCGCGACAGATCCGCCTGCGAGGCCTTGTCGAAGGTGGCCGCATCCGGGCCATGCCCGCTCATGCAGTTGTGCAGCGAGGCACCGCCAGGCGCGAAGCCTTCGGCCTTGGCATCGTAGACGCCGTGCACCAGGCCCATGAACTCGCTGGCCACGTTGCGATGGAACCACGGCGGGCGGAAGGTGTGCTGTGCCACCAGCCAGCGCGGCGGGAAGATCGCAAAGTCCATGTTGGCGGTGCCGTGCGTGTCGCTGGGCGAGGTCAGCACGGTGAAGATGCTGGGATCGGGATGATCGAAACTGATCGAGCCGATGGTGTTGAAGCGGCGCAGGTCGTAGCGAGACGGCGCGTAATTTCCATGCCAGGCCACCACGTCCAGCGGCGAGTGATCGATCTGCGCACGCCACAGATGGCCCTGGAACTTGGCAACCAGCTCGAACGCACCGTCGCGCTGCTCGAACGCCGCACGCGGGGTCTGGAAATCGCGCGGATTGGCCAGGCCATTGGCACCGATCGGCCCCAGGTCCGGCAGCCGCAGCAAACCACCGAAGTTTTCGCAGACATAGCCGCGCGCTTCACTATCGAGCAGTTCCACCCGGAAACGCACACCGCGCGGTATCACGCCGATCTGCTGTGGCTCCAGGTCGAGCACGCCCAGTTCGGTGCACACCCGCAGCCGGCCGAGCTGCGGCACCAGCAGCAGCTCGCCATCGGCGTCATAGAAAAACCGATCATGCATGGAGGCATTGGCCGCATACAGATGCACGGCAACGCCGGTCATCGCCTCCGGGCTGCCATTGCCGGCCATGGTGTACAGGCCATCGACGAAATCGGTGGGCGTAGCCGGCAACGGCAGTGGACTCCAGCGCATCTGGTCCGGCGGCACCGGACCGCTGCCGAAGTCGTTGTGCAGCCGGGACTGTTCGATCAGCGAGAAACGGCCGTGCACCGCCGCCGGACGAATGCGGTACAGCCAGCTGCGCCGGTTCTCGCCGCGTGGTGCGGTGAACGCGGTGCCGGACAACTGCTCGGCGTATAGGCCATGCGCCACGCGCTGCGGCGAGTTCTGCCCGACCGGCAGGCTGCCGGCCACCGCTTCGGTGGCGAACTCGTTGCCGAAGCCGGTCATGTAGCGCTGATCGTTTTGCATGGCATGCATCCGAAATGGGCCCCGAGGGGGCTGGAATTAAGCCCCTCTCCCATCGGGAGAGGGGTTGGGGTGAGGGTGCGGCGTGGCGATGATGTTGCCGATCGCCTCGACTACCGCATCCAACGACAGCAACACATCGTTGTTCCAGAAGCGCAGCACGATCCAGCCTTTCGATTGAAGCCACCGCGTTCTTGCCTGATCGAAGGATTCCTGATGCTGCGATCCGTCTAGTTCAACAATCAACATAGCTTCAATACAACAAAAATCTGCGATGTACGGCGGAATCGGATGCTGACGTCTAAACTTGAATCCTTGCAGCTGATTGCTTCGCAGACAGCGCCAGAGTGTGCGCTCTGCAGCGGTCATTTCTTTTCGTAACGCACGTGCATGGGTGAGCACAACGGTAGGCAATGGCGGCTTGATTTTCATCGCTCCACCGTACCCTCACCCCAACCCCTCTCCCGTCGGGAGAGGGGCTTTAAGCACGTGCGGCTTCACTGCTTTGATTGGTCAGATTTCCCTGGAATACGGCCGAACACGTCACGTCTTTCACCACTGCAGCGGCCGCGTCACCTCACCGGCCCTCACAGCACCCCACGCTTGATCTGGTCGCGCTCGATACTTTCGAACAGCGCCTGGAAATTGCCTTCGCCGAAGCCTTCATTGCCCTTGCGCTGGATGATCTCGAAGAAGATCGGGCCGATGGAGTTGGTGGTGAAGATCTGCAGCAGCTTGCGTTGCTTGGTATCCGGGTCGGCGTCGATCAGGATCTTGTTGCGACGCAGGCGCGCGACGTCTTCGCCATGCTCGGGAATGCGCAAATCCACCACGTCGAAATACGTATCCGGCGTATCCAGGAAACTCACCCCCGCTTCGCGCATCTTCTCCACGCTGGTGTAGATATCGTCGGTGAAGCAGGCGATGTGCTGGATGCCTTCGCCCTGGTAGGCGTCCAGGTATTCGTTGATCTGGCTCTTGGGGTCGGACGATTCGTTGAGCGGAATGCGCACGATGCCATCCGGGGCGGTCATCGCCTTGGACACCAGCCCGGTCTTGGCACCCTTGATGTCGAAGTAGCGGATCTCGCGGAAGTTGAACAGCCGCTCGTAGTAGTCCGACCACCGCTGCATGTTGCCGAAGTACAGGTTGTGCGTGAGGTGGTCGATGAAGGTCAGCCCGAACCCGGCAGGATGCGGGTCGGCCCCGTCGATGGCCTCGTAGTCGGCGTCGTAGATGCTGCCTGCCGCGCCGTAGCGGTCCACCAGATACAGCATGCAGTCGCCGATGCCCTTGACCACCGGCGCCGGCACCGCGCGCGTGTCGGGCTTGTTCTGCACCGCTTCGCCGCCGTTGCCCAGCACGGTCTGCAGCACGGTCTCGGCCGGGGTGCGGAAGCGGATCGCAAACCCGCAGGCGCAGGGGCCGTGCGCGGCGGCGAAGTCGGCGGCGAACGAATCGGGGTCTTCGTTGAGCAGGAAGTTGACCCCGCCCTGGCGATAGACGGTAATGGCGCGGCTGCGGTGACGCAGCACCGCGCTGAAGCCCATCTGGCGGAAATAGGCGTGCAGTTGCGCGGCCTGGCCGGCCGGTGCGGCGAATTCGACGAACTCGAATCCGTCGATCCCCATCGGATTGTCGAAGGTGGTGACCTGCATGCCCGGATCCGGGCGGTGTGCAGTAGTGTTCGGTTGTGCGCTCATCGTCGTTTCTCCACGCTGGGTGTCGGCAGGGCTATGCGGAGTGGCAGAAGACCCGCGAGAATGCGCAGGCCACCTTCGGTTTGTAGTTGCAAATGAAACCAAAATCAAGACACAGTGCAACATGAGCGATCTCGACGCCCCCCAGCCGCCGCACCACCCTGTCCTGCTCAACCTGGAGCAGTTCCTGCCGTATCGCCTGAGCGTGCTGTCCAACCGGATCAGCAGCAACATCGCCAAGGTCTACGGTGATCGTTACGGCATGGCGATTCCTGAGTGGCGCGTCATCACCATCCTGGCGCTGTATCCGGGGTCCTCGGCCAGCGAGGTCTCCGATCGCACGGCGATGGACAAGGTCGCGGTGAGCCGCGCGGTGGCCCGGCTGCTGGAGCGTGGCTTCATCCGCCGCGAGACCCACGGCGACGACCGCCGTCGCTCGATGCTGGCGCTGTCGCCGGCCGGGCGCCAGGTCTACGAGACCGTCGCTCCACTGGTCAACGAGATGGAACAGCGGCTGATGTCGGTCTTCAGTGCCGAAGAGCAGCAGTTGCTGGAACGCCTGATCGACACGCTGGCCAAGGACGGTCTGCCGCGCATGGCCGACAAGGACTGACGGCACGCGCAGCGCACGCCCCCATCCGCCCTTCGGGCACCTTCCCCCGCAAGCGGGGGAAGGGAGCAGTTGGGCCAATGCGCAACGTACTGCACTGCCCTTCTCCCGCGCGCAAGCGGGGGAAGGGACCACTCGGGCCAATGCGCAACGTACTGCACTGCCCTTCTCCCGCGCGCGGGAGAAGGTGGCGCAACGCGCCGGATGAGGGCTGCTCACACCGCGCACCATCGCACACGCTGGTCGAGCCACACGCTTGCACGTCCACAGGCCACGCCGCGAGGCTCACTCAGGCCTGCGGCGGTGCCCATTGTTTGAGGAAATCGAACAGCTTCTTGCGGTCGAAACCTTCGCCCTTGCGCAGCTCGGGGCCGGCCTGGGTGGTCAGCAGCTTGCCGTCGTTGTCCAGCACCAGCAGCGCGGGATACGCGTTGAGCTGAGCAAACGGCGACAGGAACGCGGCGTTTTCGTTGGCCGCATCGCGGTTGACCTTGACCACCACGAAGTTCGCATCGCGGAAACTGCGCAGCTCCGCATCGCCACCCATCACCTCGTCCAGCGCCTTGCACGGCTCGCAGGCGGCGTTGCCGACATTGAGCACGATGCGCTTGCCGCCGCGCTTGGCTTCGACCTTGGCCGTCTCCAGGTCCGCCGCCGGATCGCGCGAGGGGTCGTACTGCGCATTGAGCGCCGCCGCTGCGGCGATGTCGGCAGCGGTGGGCGTGTTGCCCGAGGACACCGGCTGGCTGGGATCGGCACTGGGCGGCTTCTGCATCGACGTGTCCAACGGCCGCGGGGCCTGCTGTTGGTCGGCAGGCTGCCCACAGGCACCCAGCAGGCCGGTCAGCAACAGGCCACAGACAAGCGGTTTGATCGGCATCGCGTTTCTCCTCACTTCACACCGTGCATGAGTTTGTTGATGAGCGGCGCGATCAGGAACAGCAGCGCGCCGGCGCCCAGCAACGCCCAGAACCCGAAGGTATACCCACCCAGCGCCGAGGACACGCTCATGCCTTCGCTTCCGCTGACATGGCCGGCAAAGATCCCCGACAGGTTGTTGCCGATGCCGGTGGACAAGAACCAGCCCCCCATGCCGAAACCGACCAGGCGCATGGGCGCCAGCTTGGTCACCATCGACAGGCCGATCGGCGACAGGCACAGCTCGCCCACCGACTGGATCACGTAGACCATGAACAGGGTCCAGAACGGAATCTTGCCGGCATCGCTGACCAGGCTGGACAGCGCGAACATCAGCAGCAGGAAGGCCAGGCCGTTGAAGATCAGGCCCAGGCCGAACTTGCGCGGGATCGACGGGTTGAAGCGACCGGACTTGACCCAGATCCAGGCGATGACCGGCGCCAGCGCGATGATGGCGACCGAGTTGACCGACTGGAACCAGGCGGTCGGGAAGGTCCAGTCGCCAAAATTGCGATTGACGATGTTGTCGGCCAGGAAGGTGAACGAACTCCCGGCCTGTTCGAAGAACATCCAGAACAGCACGTTGAAGGCGAAGATGATCAGCATCGCGATCACCTTGTCGCGCTGTACCTTGCCTTCGCGGATGCCTTCCACCAGCAGCATCACCGACAGGCCGATGAACAGCACCGTCAGCACGATCTGCAACACATCCGCACCGACGGCGAGCAGGAAGTACACGCCCGGAATCGCCAGCAGGCAGCCCACCAGCACCATCAGCACGCGGCCGAGGCTGGCCTGCGCGCCCGGCGCCGGCGCACCGATGCCCTTGAGCTGGGCGCGGCCGATCCAGAACCACACCAGGCTGATCAGCATGCCCACGCCGGAGGCCATGAACACCATCTTGTAAGACGGCATCGCCTCGGTGCCGAACACCTTTTCGGCCAGCAACTGGGTCAGCACCGGCGAGATCATCGCGCCCAGGTTGATGCCCATGTAGAAGATGGTGAAACCGCTGTCGCGGCGCGGATCGGCTACCGAATACAGCTTGCCGACCATGGTGGAGATGTTGGGCTTGAACAGCCCGTTGCCGACCACCACCGTGGCCAGGCCGATCTCGAACAGGGTCCGGTCGGGAATGGCGATCAGGAACAGCCCGGTGGCCATCACCGCCGCGCCGACCAGGATCGAACGTTGGTAGCCAAGCACCCGGTCGGCCACGTAGCCGCCGAAGATCGCTGCTGCATACACCAGCGCCAGATAGGCGCCGTAGGTGCGGCCCGCATCTGCCTGGCCTGTGGCGGCGCCGCCGGAAAACTGCGCCACAATGTACAGCACCAGCGCCCAACGAATGCCGTAGAACGCGAAGCGCTCCCAGAATTCGGTCATGAACAGCATCCACAGCGGGCGGGGATGACCCAGCAAGGTGGGAAACTCGGGCGGCGGTGGGGTGGAAGCGGATGTCGGCGCGGCAGCGTCAACGCTCATAGAAGTCCCTTGCGTATTCAGGAATGGCTGGGTGCACCCGGGCGATCCCGGACAACGCGCGAGCATCACTTAGACGTCATGGACGCGTCAAATTCGCCCGACCCCACGACCAGATGGCAACGGGGCGCAGACATGCGCTCGGGCGGGGGCCGGTAGGGGGCAAACCGCTCAGCGGGGAAAGGCGCCTAGCGTCAGAAGGAGCAGGCAACCCATGGCGCCAAGCGCCGCCCTGCCTGCTCCCTTCCCCCGTGAACGGGGGAAGGTGCCCGAAGGGCGGATGGGGGGAGCATCCCGCAACGCCCCCACCAGGCAAGCACCCCGCCCTTTCGCTCCTCAGCCTTTCGCTGCTTCGGCACTTCCCGCGTCCTGCGCACGGTTTTCCACCCCCACCGAGGTCCGCACGTCGAACAATTCCGGGAAGAACGTCAGCGCCAGCGCCTGCTGCAGGAAGCCCACGCCGCTGGAGCCACCGGTGCCGCGCTTGAAGCCGATCACCCGCATCACCGTACGCATGTGGCGGAAGCGCCAGAGCTGGAACTGGGTTTCCAGATCCACCAGGTCCTCGCACAGCGAATACTCGCGCCAGTAGCGATCGGTGTTTTCGTAGATGCGCTCGAACACCGGGCGCAACGCGTCGTCGGCCACATGCGCGGCGGTCCAGTCGCGCGCCTGGTACTGCGGCGGAATCGCATGCCCGAAGCGCGCCAGGTAGCGCAGAAATTCCTCATACAGGCTGGGCGCGTCCAGCACCTCGCGCAGGCGCGCCTGGCCCTGCGGGTCGTAGGCGAACACCTGCAGCATCTGCGGGTTCTTGTTGCCGAGCAGGAACTCGATATAGCGGTACTGCAGCGACTGGAACCCCGACGAAGGGCCGAGGACATCGCGAAACCCCATGTACTCGCTGGGCGTGAGCGTTTCCAGCACCGACCACTGCTCGGTGAGCTGGCGCAGCACCTGCTTGCTGCGCGCCAGCACCTTGCGGCATTGCCAGACCTGGTCGTTCTGCAGGTGCACCATCGCCGCGCGCAGCTCGTGCGCCAGCAGCTTCAACCATAGCTCGGAGGTCTGGTGCTGGATGATGAACAGCATCTCGTCGTGATGTGCCGGCTCGGACAAGGGCTGCTGCGCCGAGAGCAATTGGTCCAGCCGCAGATAGCCGCCATAGGTCAACCGCCCCTGCAGATCGGTGTGGATGCCGGGTTCCAGGTCACGCAGGTTCTTATCGACAGGCATGGCGAAGCGTTGAGGATCGGGCTGCGCAGGGTAGCGCGCTGGCGGCGGCTTGGCAGCCGCTGCGGAATCGGGAATCGGGAATCGGGAATGGGGAATCGGGAATCGGGAATGGGGAATGGCGGAGGGCTCGCGTTGCCTGGTTGCTTGCCGTCTTGGAGGGGTTGGGCCGGCGATGCCTGTGCGGATGCCTGGCTAACCGTCCACACCTACGTGATTGCGCGCCCCGACCTCAAACTCGAGGTCGCTTGTTTCACCTCTGAATCAATCGGCATGCACCCGACGCAGTCTCGGCTGGTGCGCCGCTGTCACCATATCGTCAACCTAGGTCTGCAAATTCATGCAGAATTCGACAGCGCTACCGGCCAGGGACGTGGCCGGTGCAGGGGCGCGCTTCACGTCTCACCGATCCAGGGGACTCTCATCTCATGCCAGCGTTGCAGCGTCGTGCAGCCTTACTTCTGTGTGGGCTGGCGTTTGCCGGCCATGCCTCCGCCCAGGTCGTCATCAGCCAGGTCTACGGCGGTGGCGGCAACAGCGGCGCCACGCTGCGCAGCGATTTCATCGAGCTGCACAATCGCGGCACCACCACGGTCAGCCTGGACGGCTGGTCGGTGCAATACGCCTCGGCGGCCGGCAGCAGCTGGCAGGTCACCCCGTTGGCGGGCAGCGTGCCGGCTGGCGGCTATTACCTAATCAAGCAGGCCGACGGCAGCGGCGGCAGCGTGGCGCTGCCCACCTCCGACGCCACCGGCACGCTGGCCATGAGCGGCACCGCTGGCAAGGTGGCGCTGAGCAACAGCGCCTTCGCGTTGAGTGGCAACTGCCCCACCGGCAACGCCGATTTGGTCGGCTACGGCAGCAATGCCAGCTGCGCCGAAGGCAATGCGCCCACCCCGGCCCCCAGCAACACGCTGGCGGTGCTGCGCGCAGGCGATGGCTGCACCGATACCGACAACAACGCGGCCGACTTCGCCACCGGCGCGCCGGCCCCGCGCAATTCCGCCAGCGCCGTGCGCCTGTGCAGCGGCGGCGGCCAGCCGATCGCCACGCTGGCCGATGTCAGCCAGGCCGAAGGCAACAGCGGCAACCGCAGCGTCGTGTTCACGCTGAGCCTGAGCCAGCCGGCCGGTGCCGGTGGGGTGAGCTTGACCGCCGCCACCGTCGATGGCACCGCCACCGCCGGCAGCGACTATGTCGCCCTGCCCGCGACCACCTTGCGCATTGCCGCTGGCGAACGCACGGCCAGCATCGCGGTGGACGTGCTGGGCGACGCCATCGCCGAACCGGATGAAAGCTTCCGCTTGCAGATCAGCGGGGTCACCGGCGCGCTACCGGCCACGCTGAGCGCCACCGGCACTATCGTCAACGACGACTTCAGCCTGCTGCCGATCCACGCCATCCAGGGCAAGGGTGCACGCTCGCCGCTGGACGGCCAGGTCGTCGCCACCTCGGGCATCGTCACCGCGCGCCGCAGCGCGGGGTTCTTTCTGCAGGCCCCGGATACCGAAGCCGACGGTGATCCGTCCACCTCCGAAGGCGTCTACGTCTACACCGGCAGCGCACCGCCGGAGGCCGCCGCCATCGGCAACCGGGTGCGCGTGCAGGGCACGGTGATCGAATATGTGCCCACCGCCGACCCGACCCAGCCGCCGCTGACCGAGATCGGCGGCAATCCCACCGTGCTGGCCGATTCCGCCGGCAACCCGTTGCCGTCGCCGGTGATGCTGCGCCCGGACTTCCCCAACCCCAACGGCGCCTATGATCAGCTCGAAGAGCTGGAAGGCATGCGCGTGGCCGCCGCCAGCCTCACCGTCAATGCGCCCACCGGCGGCAGCGTCAACGAGACCAATGCCACCGCCACCAGCAATGGCGTGTTCCATGCTGTGGTCACCGGCGTGCCGCGCGCCTTCCGCGAGCCGGGCGTGCAGTTGCCCGACCCGCTGCCTGCCGGCTCGCCGGCAGGCGTGCCCCGCTGGAATACCAACCCGGAAGTGATCGCCGTCGGCAGTGCCGGCGTGGGTGGCGAGCGACTGGATCTGGCCGCCGGCTGCATGGTGTTCAATGTGGTCGGCCCGCTGGATTACAGCTTCCGCCGCTACACGCTGTATCCGGAACGCACCCCGCAGGTGACCTGCAACGGTGCCGATCAACCACGCCCCGCACCGATGCCGCAGGCAGACGATGTGGCCGTGGCCACCTACAACATGGAACGTTTCTTCGACGACCAGAACGACCCGGCGATTGGCGAGCCGGTCCTCACCCCGGCCGCGTTCCAGGCCCGCCTCAACAAGGCCTCGCTGGCGATCCGCAACTACCTGCATACGCCCGACATCCTGGGCACGGTAGAAGTGGAAAACCTCAGCGTGCTGCAGACCCTGGCCGCGCGCATCAACGCCGACGCGGTGGCCGCCGGTCAGCAGGATCCCCAGTACGTGGCGTACCTGCAGGAAGGCAACGACGTTGGCGGCATCGACGTCGGCTTCCTGGTCAAGACCGCCTGGGTGGCCGGTGGTGTACCCCGCGTGGAAGTGCTTTCCATTGCGCAGGAAGGCAAGACCACCACCTGGACCGAGCCGGCCGGCGGCGTGAGCCTGCTCAACGACCGACCGCCGCTGGTGCTCACTGCCAACGTGCACCAGGCCGACGGCCGCACGCTGCCGCTGACGGCCATCGTGGTGCACCAGCGCTCGCTCAACGGCGCCGACACCGACGATGCGGCCGGTACCCGCATCCGCGCCAAGCGCCAGGCCCAGGCCGAGTACCTGGCGCGCCTGCTGCAGACACGTCAGCAAGTGAACCCTGACGAAAAAGTCCTGGTGATGGGCGACTTCAACGCCTTCGAATTCAACGACGGCTATGTGGATGCCATGGGCACCGTCACCGGCCGGCCGGCGCCGGATGCGCAGACCGTGGTGGCCGGCGATGGCGCCGATCTGGTCAACCCGGACTACACCGACCTGACCTGGTTCAACACGCCCGACCAGAGCTATTCGTACGTCTTCGACGGCAACGTGCAATCGCTGGACCACATCCTGGCCAGCGATGCGCTGATGCGCACGCCGCAGATCGCCTCGCTGTTAGTAGGCCATGCGCGCATCAATGCCGACTTCCCCGGCACCGCGCGCAACGCTGCCAATACGCCCACGCGCTTGTCCGATCACAATCCCACCGTGGTGCTGTTGCGCATGCGCAAGCAGGTCAACGCGGACCTGGGCGTGGCGGTGAGTGCCGCACGTGCGCAGGTCACTGAAGGCGAGCGCATCGACTACACCGTGGATGTGGACAACCGCGGGCCGGATCGGGCACCGTTCACAGCGCTGGCGCTGGTGTTCGACCTACCGGTGCAGGCGCGTATCACGGCTCCGACGGGTTGGCTCTGCCAGAACCTCACCTCTGCCACGCAGACCACGTTTACCTGCAATCTGCCCGCGCTGAATCCCGGCGCAAGGCAGAGCTTTGCGGTGCAACTCGATACTGGCTCGGAACTGGCAGGACGCACCCTGATGCTGGCCGGGTCGGTCGCCTCGCAATCGCCCGATCCGCAACCGGGCAACAACACCGACACCGCGTCGGTCACGGTACAGGCACGTCCGCAACCCCGCAGCGACCTGGCCGTGCGGCTCGACGGCCCTACCAGCCTGCCGACCACCGCCTTCAATGCCAGCTACCGGGCGGTGCTAAGCAACCTCGGCACCGCCCCGGCACAGCACCCCAGCCTGGTGATCGAAGGCAACACGGTGTCTGCGCTGTCGCAGCTGGTCCCGCCGCCTGGCTGGCGCTGCGACAAGCAGCTGCAGTCGCTGCGTAGCGCCCGCTTCGTCTGCAGCAGTGCGACGGTGATGCCGCCGGGCACGCAGGCCGCGTTCCCGCTGACCGTGGCGGCCCGGCCGGTTCCGGCCGACGGCGCGATTCGCGTGCAGGCCAGTGCCACATCCGCATCGCCGGACGCGAACCCGGGCAACGATTCGGCGCTGATCGTCACCCCGGTCGGCGGGGGCGCGGATCGTCGTTGACCGCAGTGCAGCATATCGCCGGGCACAACGGCGGCAACGGGCGCGGGTCGTTCCGCGCCCTTTTTTTGTGCACCCCAACATCCGACGTGCTGCGGTGCAGGAAAGGGTTTTGCAGCGTCCTCCTTAACATGGCAACTCATATCATTTGAAACTTCTTGATGAAGGTGTCGCCGCAATGAGCGTAGCCGCGCAGTTCCAGATCGACTATCTGCAATACATGGACGCGGACGGCAACGTCGTCCGCGACGACCTGCCGGCCGACGCCGCCAACCCGCAGACCTTGCTGGCGCTGTTCAAGCGCATGCTGTTCGTGCGCACCTTCGATAGTAAATCGGTGGCCCTGCAGCGCACCGGCAAGCTCGGCACCTATGCGGCCAGCCTGGGCCATGAAGCCACCCATGTGGGCATCGGCGCGTCGATGCGCAGCGGCGATGTGTTCGCGCCCAGCTACCGCGAATACGGCACCATGTTCGAACGTGGCGTGCGCCCGCGCGATGTGCTGCTGTATTGGGGCGGCGACGAGCGTGGCAGCGATTATCCGCGCACTGCCGATGCGGCGATCGACTTCCCGATCTGCGTGCCGATCTCCACCCAGTGCCTGCATGCGGCCGGCTCGGCGCTGTCGTTCAAGCTGATGGGCAAGCCGCAGGTGGCGGTAGCCTGCTGCGGCGATGGCGGCAGTTCCAAGACCGACTTCTATGCCGCGCTCAACTCGGCCGGCGCCTACAAGCTGCCGCTGATCCTGTGCGTCATCAACAACGGCTGGGCCATCTCGGTGCCGCGCGCGGCGCAGACCGGTGCGCAGACGCTGGCGCAAAAAGGCCTGGCCGGCGGCCTGCACTGCCTGCAGGTGGACGGCAACGACCTGATCGCGGTGCTCGAAGCGATGCGGCAGGCGCGCGTGCGCGCCCTGGCCGGCGACGGCGGCACGGTGATCGAATTCATGACCTACCGCCTCACCGACCACACCACCGCCGACGACGCGCGCCGCTACCGGGGCGAGGACGAGGTCAAGCAGGCCTGGACCCGCGAACCGCTGCTGCGCCTGCGCCGCTATCTCACCGCGCAAGGCCTGTGGGACGAAGCGCAGGAAGCGGCCTGGAAAACCGAATGCGGCGCCCGCATCGACGAAGAGGTCAACGCCTACCTCAATACCCCGGTGCAGCCGGTGGAAGCGATGTTCGATCATCTCTATGGCGACCCACCGGCCGAATTGCTGGCCCAGCGCGCCGAGGCGATGGCCCTGGAGGCACGTCATGGATGAGCTCAAGCCGATGCCCGTAGACGCCTCGCAGCACGCCAGTGCCCCTTACCACGCCGCTGCCGCGCACGGAGAGATCGCCATGAGTTCGCCCATCACCCTGATCGAAGCCATCACCCAGGCGCTGGCCTGGGAGCTGGAACACGACCCTGCGGTGCTGGTGCTGGGCGAAGACGTGGGCGTCAATGGCGGCGTCTTCCGCGCCACTGCCGGCCTGCAACAACGCTTCGGCAGCGCGCGCGTGCTGGATACCCCGCTGGATGAAACCACCATTGCCGGCCTGAGCGTGGGGCTGGCTGCGCAAGGCATGAAACCGGTGGCCGAAGCGCAGTTCGACGGCTTCGTATACCCCATGGTCGATCACCTGATCTGCCATGCCGCGCGCCTGCGCAACCGCACCCGTGGCCGTCTGCACTGCCCGATGGTGCTGCGCGTGCCGTGGGGCGGCGGCATCCGCGCGCCGGAACACCACAGCGAAGCCAACGAAGCCATCTTCACCAACGTGCCCGGTCTGCGCGTGGTGCTGCCATCCTCACCGCAGCGCGCCTATGGCCTGTTGCTGGCCGCGATCCGCGACCCGGATCCGGTGATCTACATGGAGCCCAAGCGCATCTATCGCCAGTACAAGGAAGTGGTGGCCAACGATGGCGAAGCGCTGCCGCTGGACGTGTGCTTCGTGCTGCGCGACGGCACCGATGTCACCCTGGTCACCTGGGGTGCGCAGGTCAAGGAAGCGCTGGAAGCGGCCGACAAACTCGCCGGCGAAGGCATCAGCGCCGAAGTGATCGACGTGGCCACGCTGCGCCCGCTGGACTTCGACACCATTGCCGAATCGGTGGCCAAGACCGGCCGCTGCGTGATCGTGCAGGAAGCCCCGCGCACCGCCGGCTTCGGCGCGGAGATCGCCGCGCGCCTGGCCGAGCAATCGATGTACGACCTGGTGGCACCGGTCGAACGCGTCACCGGCTACGACACGCATATCCCGCTGTTCCGGCTGGAAATGAAGTACCTGCCGAGCGTGGAGCGCATCGTCACCGCCGCGCGGCGTGCGGTGGCTGCCGGCTGACATGCGCGCCCGTCTGCTCTGCGCTCACCGCACCAGAGTCGCCAACCCGATCCGCTTCCATGCCGGCCAGCAGGTCCGCATTGGTGTGCGCGATGAAGAATGGCCGGCGTTTGCCTGGGTCAATACCGGGCAAGGCCATGCCGGCTGGGCACCGGTGGCGTGGCTGCGCCCGCTGGGTGATGGCCTGGCCGAAGCGCTGCGCGATTACGACGCACGCGAACTCGATGCCCAGGCAGGCGATGACGTGTTGCTGCATCACGAACACGGTGGCTGGTGGTGGTCCGAACGCGCCGATGGCGCGCAGGGCTGGCTGCCGGCCGCCGATCTGGAACTCCTCGAAGACACCCTGCCGCCATTGCCGGCGGCACAAGAGAATCTGCCATGAGCCAAAGCAAGACGTTTCACCTGCCCGACCTGGGCGAAGGCCTGCCGGACGCCACCATCGTTGAATGGTTCGTCGCCGAAGGCGACAGCGTGCGCCTGGACGAGCCGCTGGTGTCGATGGAAACCGCCAAGGCGGTGGTCGAGGTGCCCTCGCCGTTCTCCGGCACCGTGGTCAAGCTGGCCGGTGCGGCCGGCGATGTGATCGTGACCGGCGCCATGCTGGCGCAGTTCGCTCTGGATGCCTCGCAGCCGCAGCGTGCCGATGGCCAGGACACCGGCCACGGGCATGGGCACGGCGGCGCGCAGGCGCAAGTGCATACGCCCAGCACCGGCCAGAGCGCGGCCGGCCCCAGCGACCGCGTGGTCGCCTCCGACAATGGCGGTGAGATCGCCGATGCGGATGCCGGCGCCGATGCACCGAGCGAGCGCGACGACGCCGGCACCGTGGTAGGTGCCATGCAAAGCTCCAACGCGGTGCAGAGCGAGCAGGCCATTGCCGTCGGCGGCGTACGCGCCATGCCGGTCGTGCGTGCGCTTGCACGCAAGCTGCGCGTGGACCTGGCCCAAGTGCGCGCCACCGGCCCGGACGGCACGGTGACGCTGGCAGACGTGAAGCAGGCGGCGGCCGCCGGCACCGCGCGGCCCTCACCCGGCGCGCATGGCGCGCCGACCTCTCCCGCAAGCGGGAGAGGTGGCTCGATCGGTGACGGTGGGAAAGCCGCGGGGATCGCCGCCGACGGCAGAGATCGGCCGGCAACCGCGACCCTTCTCCCGCCTGCGGGAGAAGGTGCCCGCAGGGCGGATGAGGGCCAGTCCCGCTCCACGCTCTCGGCCAGCGGCAAACCGATGCGCACCCAGCCACCCGGCACCAGCGTCAAGGGCCAACCCGAACAGCTCAAGGGCGTGCGCCGCAACATGGCGCGCGTCATGGCCGACGCGCACAGCAAGGTGGTCCCGACCACGCTCAACGACGATGCCGACCTGCATGCCTGGCAGCCCGGCAACGACGTCACCGTGCGCCTGGTGCGCGCCATCGTGCGTGCGTGCCAAGCAGTTCCCGCACTCAACGCCTGGTTCGATGGCGACGCGCTCAGCCGCACCCTGCACCACCGGGTGGATATCGGTATTGCGGTGGATACCGAAGAAGGCCTGTTCGTGCCGGCACTGCGCAATGCCGACATGCTGGATGCACACGGCATCCGCGAGGGCATCAACCGGCTGCGCCAGCAGGTGGAAACCCGCAGCATCGCCGCCGCCGAGCTCAGCGGCTACACCATCTCGCTGTCCAACTTCGGCATGTTCGCCGGCCGCTACGCCACCCCGGTGGTGGTGCCGCCGTGCGTGGCCATCGTGGCCGCCGGCCGCGCGCGCTACCAGCTCGTGCCGGTGATGGGCGGGGTGGAAACCCACAAGGTGATGCCGCTGTCGCTGACGTTCGACCACCGTGCTGCCACGGGTGGTGAGGCCGCGCGTTTCCTGCGCGCCATGCTCGACGATCTGGCCGCCCCAACCTAGCCGATTCTCGGTGGCACTCCAAGACGCGACTGCACGGCGTGGAAGAGCAGCAGCAAGCACTTCGCGGGCTACGCCGTGTTTCGCGATTCAGTTGCGTCTATACAGTGTGGCCGCTGATAGGATCACCGGAACTCGCAGTTTATCGGGTGCCAGTTTCTTCCCTGACGCTGCTGAAAAATAAAAATGGCCCCGCTGCTGACAGTAATTTCAGCTAGTCTTCAGCCTTTGGCATATAGTTCTGCCAGATCTGCGGCTCTTGCTCCCAAGGCGGGGCGCACTGTTCAAATTCAAGATGATTTCTTGTGGGCGATTCTATCCCATGGTGCACTTGGCTATAGAACTGGACACGCTGCTGGTAGCCGGGATCTTCGCGATTACGATAAATGTGCCTCAACTCCGCGTCGGTAACACTTGTCCCAGCGTAATATCCATGTTTATAGAATGGATTTTTAGCTGGCGCCGAGCTCATCTCGCTACGACCATTCAGGCCAAATGCAACATCACGGCCGGTCTCAACCGCGAAAGAAAGGGCTCCTTTGGATTTTTTCTTGAAAACGTTGGTCTCGTTGAGGGCGGCCTGCTCAGCGACCTCACGACTTGATCTACCAGCCAAAGCCACCGGGTCACCAATCATCGACAGCGCCCGGCTCATGTCGGGTGTTTCGTCGCTGAAGTTCTCTCTGTTCTGGTCATTTACGGCAGATGCCCACTTCGGATTCGATCGCAAATAATCAGCAAACTGCTGATTCAACTCCGGACAGCGCTCCTCCGGATCGAATGATGGGTGACCACCCAAGAACTGACGTACAGTTATCGGGATATTTTGCAAATTATGCGTCATGGAGGCTGGATCGCCGTCATGTGCCCACAGCAAGAGCTCTTCCTGTGTCTCCTGGCGGCCAAAGAAAAGAGTATTCTCAATCTCTCCAGCGAGGCGGCGCTTGGAACTCCTCGGCGCCTGTGATTGTTTTGGCGCAGGCTTCAGCCCCTCGAATCTTCCGGATGAAGACGCACTTGAACTGATGGAACCACCGCCACGCAATTCCCCTTGGGGACTTAACGAATTAACCGAATTTGTTGCCGGAGAGTTCGGCACGCTGCTGCATTTGGAGATACATGAACCCATTTTAGCCACCTCACATCAGGTTATTACTTGAAATAATACATGCAGATTTTTATTTTCAATAATAGAGAAGTTTATGCTGAATTTTAGAATTATCAAAGTAACGTCGATGGATTTAAACATCACCGCTCTTCACTTTCTTGGCACATGCGAAATTTCTCGCGAGAATACGAACGAGCCTAGACACTATAGGAGCTACGGAGCCGGCTATCTACTAGCGATTGCAATGCCCTCAAACGCATCTGAAAGCGCAGATCCTGGATAATGCATGAATGCCATTTACCCATCTCTCGCTGTCGCCGCAGCTACTGCCGTTTTTCGAGACCGCGCTGCACCAGGCCGGCCACCGCACGCCCACGCCGATCCAGCAACAGCTCATCCCACCGATGCTGGCCGGGCGCGACCTGATCGCGATGGCGCAGACCGGCTCGGGCAAGACGCTGGCCTATGCGCTGCCGCTGCTGCAGCAACGCCTGCTCGCACCGGACACCGCGCCGCGCGTGCTCGGTGCGCTGGTACTGGTACCCACCCGCGAACTCGCCGCACAGGTGGAGACCACGCTGCGCCAGCTGGCCGCGCACCTGCCGCGACGGCTCAAGATCGTCGCCGCCACCGGCGGCAGCTCGATCAATCCGCAGCTGCTGGCGCTGCGCGGTGGAGCCGACCTCGTGGTCGCCACGCCAGGCCGGCTGCTGGATCTGGCGGAGCACAACGCGCTGCGCCTGGGCGACGTGGCCACCCTGGTGCTGGACGAAGCCGACCGCCTGCTGGACCTGGGCTTCGGCGCCGAGCTCGATCGCATCCTTGCACTGTTGCCGGCGCAACGGCAGAGCGTGCTGGTGTCGGCCACGTTCCCGCCCGCCATCGCCGTGCTGGCCAAGCGCCGCCTGCGCGACCCGCTGCGCATCACCGTCGAAGCAACGCCCGAACAGACGCCGGCGATTGCGCAGCGCGCCATCAGCGTGGATGCCGGCCAGCGCACGCAGTTGCTGCGCCAATTGCTGCTCGATCACCGTTGGCCACAGCTGCTGGTATTCGTTGCCAGCCGACACACGGCCGACAAGCTGACAGAGAAGCTGGAAAAGACCGGCATCAGTGCACAACCGCTGCACGGCGAGTTGAGCCAGGGCCGTCGCGAACGCACGCTATCGGCGTTCAAGCAGCACACCGTGCAGGTGCTGATCGCCACCGACCTGGCCGCCCGCGGTATCGATATCGCGCAGCTGCCCGCGGTCATCAATTACGACCTGCCGCGCTCCACCGTGGACTACACCCACCGCATCGGCCGCACCGCCCGTGCCGGGGCCAGCGGCGTGGCGATCAGCTTCATCAGCGCCGACAACACGCAGCAATGGCGGCTGATCGAAAAACGCCAAGGACTGCGTATCGCCCCTGAGGTGATCGCCGGCTTCGAACCCACGCCCGGCGACACGCCCGCCGCAGGCACGCCGACACGCGCAGCCGACGACAATGGCGGCATCAAGGGCAAGCGACCCAGCAAGAAGGACAAGCTGCGTGCGGCCGCGCAGCCCGCGGCCAAGCCGGACTGATGTTCGCGGCACGCAGCGGCGCACCCATGCGGTCACACCGTCATCGTGAAGCCGCGCTCAGTCCTGTTCGAAGTCCAGCTCGCCAGCGGCCAAGGCATCGCCGTCGGCACGCGGGGTGCGCTTGGCGGGCTTGCGCAGGATTTCCACGAAGAACTGGTCGCCCCCATCGCTGGTGAGCGCATTGATCGAACGGATCAGTTCGGCCGGCGGCAGCGGCTGCGCGCTGGCCTCGTCCACGCCGAAGCGCATGTCAAAGTCCCAATAATCGGCTTCTTCCGGCAGATCCTTGCGGCGCTCGCGGCGGATGTACTTGCGGATATCGTGTTTGCTGGCTTCCAGCAGACGGTCGCGGTTCTTGCCTTCGAGGGTGAGTTGGTAGGTCTTGCGCATGGCCACTTGGTTCCGGAACTGACCGCCTATTGTGAGGCCATGCGGTCGTTCCGGGCGAATCGGTGGCGATTCGCGCCGCTGCGAGCCGGGCGCCACCCGGTCAGCCACCGGTTCGCCCGCTCGCCGCTGGCGGCGGCGCCACATCAAACGACCTGGCGCGGCCACCACACCGGGCACCACACCTCAATCGGCGTGGAAATCGATGCCCTGGTTGATCGCGCATTGATAGGCCAGCACCGGCCCGCGCTGCTGCAAGGTCGGCAAATCGAACATGTAGGTGGTGAAGCGCACGCTGCCATCCGGACGCAGCTGATAGCGCATGAACTGCTGGATCGGCTTGCCGTCGTTGGCCACGGTGAAATGCGAGCCGGAGAACGCGACCGTCCCGTCCTCGGTGAGGCGGTAGGCGTCGATATGGCGGCCGCCGCGCGTCTGGCTGGCTGGCGTGCCCTGCTCGGGCGTGCAGCGCCCCAGATCGGTGGTCAGGCTGACGTCGTAACCGGCCTGCAGTGCGGCAATCACCTCGGCACGCGTGGCCAGGGATTCGGTCGCTGCGGCCGGCAGGGCATACGGGCACAGCGCAAGGGCAAGGACGAGGGAAGCAAGACGAGGCATGGCGAACTCCAGGCAGACGAAGGAATGCAAGGCTCCGGACGTGCGTCCAGGGTCGCTAGCATGGATCGGTTGCGTCGGCGGGGTGGCGATGGGCTGCGCATTGCGCCGCATGTTTGCGCTGTTCGACCGAGTGGGTGCGCAGGCGCACAGTTCTTTCATGACGTCTGTCTGCGCAGGCGATGGACACATCTGCGAACGCGGCAGCCTCTCCCATGCAGTGCAGAAGGCAACACGCCTGCGTAGCGAGCCGCTAGCCCAACGCAATGGCTTCATCTCGCGCCTGACCGGGTTCCGGCCACGAGGCAGGCGCTGCCTCCAACAACAGGTGTTCGGCAAGGCGTCGCGTGGCCACGCGCAGTTCGGGCACCGCCGTGATTTCCCAGTAGCGCCCACGCAACAGCGGGCCCACGCAGTACAGGCCCGGCACGATCTGCCCGCTGCCGTCACGCACGCGCAGGTGCGCGTCGGTGTCCACGCCCAGCCCCAGCGGATCGGCGTGCAGCAGACCGGCCTCGCGCATGCCGGCGATCAGCGGATCGCTGGTGCGGTCGATATCGGTGTCCAGGCCGGTGGCGCGCACCACCGCATCGAAGCGCAACGTCTGCGCATCGGCCGCGCCGCGGGTGCGGATCACCGCCTCCACGCCATCGGGAACCCAGCGCGCACGCAGCAGCCGCGCGGCGGCGACCTGCAGCTGACCGGTGCGCTGCAGCTGCGCCAGCTGATCGGCCGCACGCGGCGCGACGCGATGCCGCGCCACTTCCCAATACGGCCGCAGATGACGCAGAAACCGCGCGCGTTGCGGCAACGCCAGGCGTTGCCACAACGGTTGCAGATGGGGGCGCAACGCATCCACCACGCGCCGCCAGTCATCGACCACCGCACTGAGCTGGCGCACACCGCGCAACAGCCCGCGCAGGTCTGCGTCCTTGAGCGCGCGTTGCAGATGCGGCGGCAACTCCAGCGGCGCGCCCGGCTGGCGCAGATGCGCCTGCGGTGCCAGCCCGCGACGCGAGATCGCCAGCAGACGGCCACGGTGACCACGCGCCTGCAGGGTCAGGGCCACGTCCACCATGGTCAGCCCCGTGCCGACGATCAACACCGCATCGTCCGGCGCCAACCGCGCCAGCGCGTCGCCCTGCCACGGCCAGCCGATGTAGCGCGGATGCACGCTCAGGCGCGGGCCGATCCCCGCCAGCGCCTGCGGTTGCAGCCCACCAACCGCCAGCACCACGCGGTCGCTGTGGAAGGCATCGCCGTTGGCCAGGAACACGCGAAATCCCTTGCGCGCGCGTTCCACCGCCACCGCCTCCTGCGACAGGCGCACGATCGACGCCTGCGCGCCACTGACGGCGGCATCCAGCTCGCTGCGCAGATAGTCCCCATACGCCAACCGCGGCAGGAATTCCAACCGCCCGCTCTCACCCAGATGCAAGGTGTCGGCGAACGCAGCGGGAGCCTGGGCATCGATGCCCAGATCCTTCGCACGCACATTGAGCAGATGCTCCGGCCGCGCGGCGCCATAGGCGATGCCGCTGCCGAACGTATCGGCCACGCCGACCAGCGTGATGCGCACCTGTGCATCGGCCGTCTGCGCCAGTGCACGCACCAGCGCGGTGCCGCAGAAGCCGGCACCGATGACGGTGATATGGGTTTCCATGTGCAACTCCCCACTGAATGACCCGCACGTTGTGCCCGCAGCGCGCCGTCGGTGTGTAAACGTTTGGTTAGCGACCTGCAGCCAGAAAGGCATCAGCTGATCGCCAGCGGTGATGAGGCTTACGGGGCAAGCAGTGGATGGCGCACATGGCAATGAGATGACAGCGATCGCCACTGCAATCGATCAAGTCAAACAACGATGTCGGCAGCGGGTTGGCCTGGCATTGCGCAGGGCCGCCCGATTCCCTGCATCCCGGTAAGGACTGAAAGCGTTAGGCAACCGGGATCTGGCGCTGGCGTGGAAATGCTGGCGCCGACGCTGACGGATGCAGGTGCTCATGCTGGTGTGGATATCGATCGTGATGATGGCGCGGGTATGACCCATTGCGCCGGCATGGATGCTGTAGCGGTACGGGCCACTCACCAGAGGGCAGCCGCCCGTGCAGATAAGCGACGCCTTTGCTGCCGCACCAGGCCGTTGCTCCGATGGATGCCGCACGACACATCGCATGGAGCAACGTCACACCCTGCGATGTCGCATGGCGCGCTGGTCTAGCCGCACGTTTCGGCAGTCGCGGGCCACGCAACACCCGCTGTCCGATACTGTGGGGGTCTCTGCTCCCAGGTATCTGGCATGTCCGACTCCACATCGCCTCCGCAACGTGTCCTGATCGCCGGTGGCAGCCGTGGCATTGGCCTGGCGATCGCCGACGCATTCGTGCGCCATGGCGCGCAGGTGTCGATCTGTGCGCGTCACCCCGACGGCCTGGCACAGGCGGCGCAGACGCTGGCGGCGCGCGGTACGCCGGTGCACACACTGTCCTGCAACCTGGCAGATCCGGCACAGATCGAGCACTACGTGCAGGCCGCCGCGCAGGCATTGGATGGCCTGGATGTGGTCGTCAACAATGCCTCCGGCTACGGTCACGGTACGGACGATGTTAGTTGGCAGGCCGGCCTGGAGATCGACCTGATGGCGGCGGTGCGCTGCAACCGCGCGGCACTGCCCCATCTGCGCCGCAGCGCGGATGCGGTGATCCTCAACATCAGCTCGATCAACGCGCAGCGCCCGACGCCACGCGCGATTGCCTACTCCACCGCCAAGGCCGCGCTGAATTACTACACCACCACCCTGGCCGCCGAACTGGCACGCGAACGCATCCGCGTCAACGCCATCGCACCCGGCTCGATCGAGTTTCCCGACGGGCTATGGGACCAACGCAGGCGCGAAGAGCCGGAGCTGTACGCGCACATCCGCGACAGCATTCCGTTCGGCAGTTTCGGGCAGGTGCAGTACGTTGCCGACGCCGCGCTGTTTCTCGCTTCGCCGCAGGCGCGCTGGATCACCGGGCAGGTGCTGGCGGTGGATGGTGGACAATCGCTAGGCGCGTGAGTGCCGTGCCAGCGAAAGTGCACACGCATCCGTAGGAGCGCGCCAGAGCGCGACGGGGCATTACCAGTAAGGCCTCGTCGCGCTCTGGCGCGCTCCTACGAACATCAGCCGGCCAGATCCGCCGCCTCCACGCTGTGCTCGCCACGCGCTGGTGCCAACGCTGCGCTTACCATTGCCGCCGCGATCCGCTCGGCCGGGTTGACACGGAACCGGCGCGGCAGGATCGGGCCCAATGCACCCAGCACCAGGCTGCCGAGATGCTCGCCGGTGCGGCGCTGTTCGCGCTGCCCGCCGATCAGGCCGGGACGTACGAAGGTGAGCGAAGGAAAACCGACCTCGCGTAGATCGCGTTCCAACTCGCCCTTGACCCGGTTGTAGAAGATCCGCGAACGCACATCTGCGCCGGCCGCCGAGTTCAGTACGAACACCGAGGTGCCCTGCGCGCACGCCGCACGCGCCAGCGCCATCGGGTAGTCGTGATCGATGCGATAGAAGGCCTCGCGCGAGCCGGCCTGTTTCATGGTGCTGCCCAGCGCGCAGATGGCCGCTTCCATGCGCGGCGCGGTCCAGCTGGACAGGCGCTCGAAGTCGATCACCTGGTTGCGCAGCTTCGGATGCCGTTGCGTCAGCGGCCGGCGCGTCACCGCCACCACGCCGGTGCAACGCGCATCGGCCAGCAACTGCTGCAACACCTGCCTGCCGACCAATCCGGTCGCGCCTGCCAACAAGACATCCATCAGGCCGTCCTCGCCATCAGCGCGCCCCTTCGGAGACGATGCGTGCGCTGCTGGCAATGCGGTCGCGCTCCACGGCCAGCAGCGTCAACGAACGCGCCGGTGCCTTCCATTCGCTGCCGCCGGCCACCACGCGTCCGCCATGACGTGCGGTGTCCACCAGCACGCGCCAGTGCTCGTCGTGCATGGCAGGAAGAACGAACGCCACGCTGGTAGGCGCGGCGTTTATCAACATCAGCAAGGTGACATTGGCGGCGATCTCGCGCAGGCCGGTGGTGGGCGAACGGCCATCCAGGCGCAGCATCAGCGCGCGCGCTTCGGGATCGTGCCAGGCGGCCTGGTCCATCTCCACGCCGTTGGGCGCCAGCCAGGTCAGGTCCTTCAGGCCCAGCGCGTCGTCGAACTTGCCATCGAAGAAGCGCGCGCGATGCAGCAGCGGGTAACGCTGGCGGATGCGGATCAATCGCCGCACGAACGCGGCCTGGTCGGCGGCGGCGGCCTTGGCGGCGGCGGTCCAGTCGATCCAGGTCAGCTCGTTGTCCTGGCAATAGGCGTTGTTGTTGCCGTTCTGGCTGTGGCCGAATTCATCGCCCGCCAGCAGCATCGGGGTGCCTTGCGACAGCAGCAGGGTCGCCAGCAGGTTGCGCATCTGCTGCCGGCGCAGCTGTTTGATCGCCGGATCGTTGGTGTCACCTTCGACACCATAATTGGCCGAAATATTGTGGTCGCTACCGTCGCGGCCGTCCTCGCCATTGGCCAGGTTGTGCTTGCCCTGGTAACTCACCAGATCGCGTAGGGTAAAGCCGTCGTGCGCGGTAACGAAGTTGACCGAGGCGGTCGGGCGGCGGCCGCTGCGATCGAACAGGTCCGCCGAGCCGGTGAGCCGTGTGGCCAGTTCGGCCAGCTGGCCGCCATCGCCGCGCCAGAACGCGCGCACGTTGTCACGGAACTTGTCGTTCCACTCCATCCAGCCGGGTGGAAAATTACCCACCTGGTAGCCACCGGGACCGATGTCCCACGGCTCGGCGATCAACTTGGTCTGGCTCAGCACCGGGTCCTGGCGCACCGCGTCCAGGAAGCTGCCCGACGGATCGAAGCCGTAGCGCTCGCGGCCCAGGATGCTGGCCAGGTCGAAGCGGAAGCCGTCCACATGCATTTCCTGCACCCAGTAGCGCAGCGAATCCATCACCATGCGCAGTGCGCCGACGTTGCTCAGGTCGAAGGTATTTCCGGTGCCGGTGTCGTTGATGTAGAAGCGGCGATCGTCGGCCAGGCGGTAATAGCTGGCGTTGTCGATGCCCTTGAACGACAGCGTGGGGCCGAGTTCATTGCCTTCGGCGGTGTGGTTGTAGACCACGTCCAGCAACACTTCCAGCCCGGCATGGTGCAGCCGCGCCACCATCTGCTTGAATTCGGCCACGGTGCGGGTAGACATGTAGCGCGCCTGCGGGGCGAAGAAACCCAGCGTGTTGTAGCCCCAGTAATTGCGCAGGCCTTTTTCCAGCAGGTACTGGTCGTCGACGAAGGCGTGCACCGGCAGCAACTCCACGGCGGTGACCCCGAGAGAGCTGATGTGGTCGATCAGCTCGTCGGTCTTCAGTGCCGAAAAGGTGCCGCGATTTTCCGGTGGTACTGCCGGGTGCAGCATGCTCAGGCCACGCACATGCGCTTCGTAGATCACCGTGCGGTTCCAGGGCGTCTGCAGTGGGCGGTCCTGGCCCCAGGTGAAGGCCGGGTCGATCACCGCAGACTTGGGCATGAACGCGGCGCTGTCGCGGCGGTCGAAACTCAGGTCCTTGTCGCGGTGCCCGATGGTGTAGCCGAACAGATGCGGCGCCCATTTGAGTTCGCCGACGATCTGCTTGGCATACGGGTCCAGCAACAGCTTGTTGGGATTGAAGCGATGCCCCGCATACGGCGCGTACGGCCCGTGCACGCGATAGCCGTAGAGCTGGCCGGGGCGCGCGTCGGGCAGGTAGCCGTGCCACACCTCGTCGGTGTACTCGGGCAACGCGATGCGTTCCTGTTCGCGGCCGCGCTCATCGAACAGGCACAGTTCCACCCGGGTGGCATTGCGCGAATACAGCGCGAAGTTGACGCCCAGGCCATCCCAGGTGGCACCGAGCGGGTTGGGACGGCCTTCGCGGATGCGCGAGCGCTGGGTGAACTTGCGGGTGGCCATCGGTAACTCCTTGAGACGGGAAACGCGAACGCGGCAACCCGGAATTGCGGGGCAGCGGTGACGCAGGCGGGTCGGCGCATCTGTGCGCCTTCAAACCCTCGATGCGCCGGGCAAGATGACAGGCGCCGCGTTACTGGCGTGCAGTGATCGGCGTGACCACATGCTCGGCCGATTGTTCGGCCGCACGCTCTTCGGCATCCACCAGCCGCTCGGCCATCGCCCAGTGACGCTCTGCATGCCCGTCCGGGCGGCCTTCGGCCTCCCAGATCTCCTGTGCCAGCTGGCGCAGCCGTGCCTGCCGTTGCATCTCGTTCATTGCTTACGATTCTCTCGAGGTGTGTAGGGGTTACAGGAGCGACAACACTGCCACCGGCGCCCGTGCAAACAGCGTCGACAATGGCACGCGGCCGCGCTGGGGCTGCAGCGTGCCGCCGTCCAGGACATTGCGGTAGCTGCCGTCGGGAAGGGTCAGTGCGGCCTGTCCCCAACGGGCTGGCGGTACCAGCAACGGTAGATCGCCGTCGTCGTGCGCGCCCGCACCCAGGCGGGTCACCGCCACTACCAGCCACTGGCCCCGGTAGTGGCGACGGAACGCCAGCACCTGCGCATCGCCGCCAGCGACCTGCAGGGGGTGATAGTCACCCTTCGCAAACAGCGCCGGATGTTCGCGGCGTAGGTGCAGCAGCACGGCGATCAGGCGGGCCTTGACCGCGCCATCGCGCCAGTTGCGCAGCAGCGTGGACCAGTCGCGCGCCTGCTCCAGCCACTGCTGGCGTTGCGCATAGTCCACCGGGCGGCGGTTGTCCGGGTCCACCAACGACAGGTCCCAGCCTTCGGTGCCCTGGTACAGATCGGGCACGCCCGGCACGGTCAGCCGCAGGGCGGTCTGCACCAGCGCGTTGCGCGCACCGGCCGCGGCGATGTGGTTGCTGGCGCGCAGCAGCGCGCGCCGCAACGGCAGCCCGGCGCGGCCGCGCAGCACCTGCTCCACCGTGGCCTGCACCGCCTGTTCGTAGGCGGCCGAGCCATCGGTCCAACTGGTGTGCAGCTTGGCTTCGCGCACCGCCTTGAGCAGCCACTGCGCCACGCGCTCGGCGAAAACAGCCAGCGGCTCGGCCTGATCGGCGCCCAAGCCAATCGGCCAGGCCGCCACCAGGGTCTGCCACAGCATCTGCTGATCGCCGCCGGCCAGGGACGGCGCATCCAGCGCCTCGGCCAGGGTGTCGAACTGGGCACTCTGCTCGATCCACCAGCGCGGCTGTTCGGACAACACGGCCAGCCGCATGCGCAGGTCTTCGCCGCGCTTGTGATCGTGCGTGGCAGTGGCCAGCAGCGCGCGCGGATAGTGCCTGGCACGTTCCTGGTTCTGCGCGTGGAACTGCGCCGCTTCATTGGCGAAATGGGTCGGATGGCTGCCCACTTCGTTGCGTGACAGCAGCACGCCGTGCCGATAGAAGGCGGTGTCTTCCACCGCCTTGGCATTGAGCGGGGCGGAGAGCTGCTCGACACGGCGGCGCAGGATACGCCGCAACGCGATCTGCGCGCGGTCGGCGCCGGCATCGTCCAGCAGCCAGCGCTCGATGGCATTGACCGCCGCCACGATCGCTTCGGGCATGCCCTCGCGTGCACGCGCGGCAGTGGCGCGCAGGCGCTCGGCTTCGCTGCCGCCGATGCCCTTGGCGCCGGCGTAGGTGCGGTACACCGGGAACCAGCGCAGCAGCACGCACAGCCCGCGCGCCAGCATCTGCGGGCTGAACTCGCGGGTAGGCGGGTCCAGCCGCGCCAGTGCCGACAACGCACCCACCGCGCGATTGAATTCGCTCTGCAGCGGGCCACGCAGCATCTCGTCGCGTGCGTTGCGCTCTTCCTGCGCAAAGTCGCCACTGCGGCCGCTGGCCTTCTGCCACGCGCGTACCAGCGGCTTGAAGCCGGCGGCGGCGTGCAGCACGCCGCCCACCTGGTCCATGAAGTCGTAGCCGGTGGTGCCGTCGCACGGCCAGTCGGCCGGTAGGTGTTCGCCGGGGGCGAGGATCTTTTCCAGATACAGGCCCAGCGTGCCGGGCTTGAGCCCGCGCGCGCGGCCGGCCGCATCCAGCCGGCTGCGCAGCTTGCGCACGTAGCCGGTGGGGTCGGTGAGTCCGTCCACGTGATCGATGCGCAGGCCATCCAGGTGCCCTTCGGCCACCAGCCGCAGCGGCAACGCATGCACCGCATCGAATACCGCCGGCAGTTCCACCCGCAACGCGACCAGCGAGGTGATGTCGAAGAAGCGGCGGTAGTTGATCATGTCGTTGCCCACGCGCCACCAGTTCAGGCGGTATGGCTGGCGTTCGATCAACTTGTGCAGGCGGCCATCGCCGCGCTTGGCGCCGTCGTTGTAGTCGCGCAACCACTGCGCGCGTGCCGCGGGCTCCGGCACGTCCAGGGTTTGCGGGCGAATCGGGTAGCGCTGGTCGTAATGCGCCAGTGCAGCGCTGCCATCCTCTTCCACCACCAGGGTCAGCAAGCCTTCGGCCAGGGCACTGGCATACGGGCGATCCAGCACCGCCAGCCACAGCTTGCCGTCGCGCCCCGGGGCGCGCCAATCGATGTCGAACCAGTCGGCATGCCTGGCACTGCGGCCATGCCGCAGCACATCCCACCACCACGCGTTGCCTGCATGCGTGGCCATATGGTTGGGCACGATGTCTGCGATCAACCCCATGCCGTGTTCGCGTACGGCCTTCGACAGCGCGATCAACGCATCTTCGCCACCGAGTTCGGGGTTGACCACCGTGGGGTCGATATTGTCGTAGCCGTGCGTGGAGCCCGGCACCGCCATCCCGATCGGCGACAAGTACAGATGGCTGATGCCCAGGCCGGCGTAATACGGCGCCTGCGCGCGTGCATCGTGCAGGGTGAAGCCGGCATGCAGCTGCAGGCGGGCGGTGGCGCGAAGCTCGATCATGACTGGGAGTCCGGAACAGCCGCGACGCGACGCGCCTCGGCAACGCCGTGCAGCGCCGCGGTCAGGCGCGCATGCGGCAAGGGGTCGGGCAGGCGTCGGCGCCAGTTGGGATGGACCTCGACGGTGCCCGGCAG
Source organism: Xanthomonas cucurbitae (assembly GCF_002939885.1). GTDB lineage: Bacteria > Pseudomonadota > Gammaproteobacteria > Xanthomonadales > Xanthomonadaceae > Xanthomonas > Xanthomonas cucurbitae. The sequence goes on along the minus strand of NZ_MDED01000021.1, from coordinate 21,315 downwards.
ATTGGGTTGTTCTTCCAGTGCCAGCGCATCTTCCACCGGCAGCAGCATCAGCGGCGACACGCCGCTGGCAGTGAACCGCAGCGCCCCCAGCAACGGGTCCTCGCCCTGCAGGCCGGCGTGTTCCACCGCCGCGTCCAGGCGGGCCAGATCCTGCGTGCGCGCCTTGGCGTCATCGGCCGCCTGGGCGGGCGGGATCAACTCCAGCTGGCGCCGCCAGTCGATATCGCGGCCCTTGCGCCAGCCGGTGAGCGTGGGCAGATCGTGGGTGGTGGTGGTGGCCACCGCATCCGGGCGCCACAGCGCCGGAGCGATGAATGCACCGTGCCTGTCGCGGGTGAACATCAGCACATCGATGCCCATCACCCCGCGCTGGGACAGTTCTTCGCGGATGCCCGGCGGCACCACGCCCAGGTCCTCGCCGATCACGATGGCGCGGTGTCGCCACGACTCCAACGCCAGCAGGTTGAGCAGGTCGTGCAATGGATAAGACAGGTACGCACCTTCATTGGAGCCGGCGCCATCGGGCACCACCCACAGCCGCAGCAGGCCCAGGATGTGATCGATGCGGATGCCGCCGCGCTCGCGCAGCACCGCGCGCAACAACGCGATATACGGTGCGAAGCCGCTGCGGCGCAGCGCGGTGGGCGAATACGCACCGATGCCCCAGTGCTGGCCGTCGGCATTGAAGGCATCCGGCGGCGCGCCCAGCACCAGGCCACGCAATACGCTGTCGCCGGCCGCCGCAGCTTCGGCGCCGTTGGGATCGAAGCCCACCGCCAAGTCGGCGATCAGGCCGATCTGCATGCCGCGCTCGTGCGCTTCGCGCTGTGCGTCGGCCCAGCTGCGCGCGGCCAGCCACTGCGTGAACACATGCAGCGGTGGATCGTTGTCGCCGAAATCGCGTGCGGCAAAGCGTGCAAACCCGTCCAGCTCCGCGCCACCGACCGCGCGGAATGCCAGCAGATCCGGATGCTCGGGCGACACCCGCGTGTGCAGCTCGCGCAGCAAACGCCACTTGGCCTGCGCCGAGGTTGGCCAGTCGATCAAGGCATGGGTGTGCAATGCGTTGAAGTGCTCGCGCAGGCCGGGCACGGCGGCAAGCGCTTCCAGCGCCGTCTCGCCGAGCATGCGCACCGGCGCGGCATGCAGGGGGTCGAAGAAGCGCCGGTCACTGGGCGAATACGGGCTGTAGCCGCCGGTGATCGGCCGCGAAGCGTGCACCGGGCTCAGCGCCAGCGCATCGGCGCCGGCCAATGCGGCATGCCGCAGCCATTCGACGGTGCCGGCAGCATCGCCGATGCCGCCATCGTCGGGGCTGCCGGCCGAATACACCTGCAGCGCCATGCCCCAGGCCCGCGGCGCGGCGTGGCCGCAGGCATCGGCCACGCCGAAACATCGCTGCGGTGCCACCGCTACCTGCTGCGTGATTCCGCCGATCTCCAGTGTCCAGTAGCCATGGCGCGAGGGCGCACGCAGCTGCCCCTGCGCATTGGCCTGCGCCGCTTCGCTGGCACCGCTGTCATCGCTCCAGCGGCCGCTGGCGTCGGCGGCAACGCGCATCGCCAGCGGTGCGCCCACCTGCACGGTGACCAAAACGGCAGGTTCGGCGGCCTGGGCCTGGCAGCGACGCAGGCTGTCTTCGCGCTGCGCGGCGGTGGCGGCCGGCAGCTCCAACGCCGTGAGCACCGCCTGCAGCGACGGCTCGGACACCTGCCGCGGTTGATCGCTGGCATCCACCCAATCGACCATCACCCCGGCCGCAGTGGCCAGGGTGTGCAGGGGATGGGCACTCATGCCTGCGCCTCGTGCCAGGCGATGAAGCCATCGACCGGCAGTGACTGCGCGGCGGCATCCACGTTTTCGACATGCACCACCTGCCCACGCCGCGGCGGCAGCGGCACGGCGGCGGCGCCGACGTTGAATGCGATATGCCACAACCCGCCCGGCAACTCCCAGGTGGCGGTGAGCGCGCCATCGGCCAGGACGCTGGCACGCAGCGCGCGTGCCTGCGCCAGGCCCGGCACCAGCCAGTGGCGCCGCACGCCCAGCAGCGCAGTGAACCAGGCCGCCCATTGCGCGCCCTCGCCTTGCGCGGCGTCCTCGATCGGCGAACGCGAGGCGGCGAAGGTGGCATGGCTGTTCGGATCGGGGATGGTGGCGCGCTGCGCCTGGTCGGCGAACGCGGCAAAGTGCGCGAATTCGCGGCGACGGCCTTCGCGCACGGCCTCGTCCAGCGGCGGACCGAAGTCGGTAAAGAACAGGAACGGCTGGGTAGCGCCCCACGGCTCGCCCATGAAGAACAACGGGATCATCGGCGTCAACGCGGTCAGCGCCAGCGCCGCGCGCAGGCGCTGCGGCGAGACCAGTACGCTAAGCCGTTCGCCGTGTGCGCGGTTGCCGATCTGGTCGTGGTTCTGCGCGAACACCACGAATTTGTGCGGCGGCAATGCCCCGCTCGGTTCGCCACGCACATGCCCACGCGGATCCGGCTCGCCCTGGTAGGCAAAGCCTTCGCCGAGCACGCGCGCCAGGTGCGCGGTCGGCTTGTCGGCGAACGCGGCGTAGTAGCCTTCTTCTTCGCCGGTCAGCAGCACGTGCAAGGCGTTGTGGAAGTCGTCGTCCCACTGCGCCGTGTAGCCGCGTTGCAGCTGCGAGGCCTGGTTGGCTTCGTTCTCCAGCACCAGATGCACATGCCGGCCGGCGGGCAGGCTGGTGTCGATGGCCTCGCGCAAGGTATCCAGGAAGGCGTTCGGGGTGATCGCATGCACCGCGTCCAGGCGCAGCCCGTCGAAGCGGTATTCGTGCAACCACATCAGCGCGTTGTCCAGGAAGTAACGCTGTACCGGCGGCTTGCGGAAGTCGATCGCCGCGCCCCACGGGGTGGGCTTGTCTTCGTTGAAGAATGACGCGGCGTAGCTGTGCAGGTAATTGCCGTCCGGGCCGAAGTGGTTGTAGACCACGTCCAGCAGCACCATCAGGCCATGCCCGTGCGCGGCGTCGATCAAGGCCTTCAGTTCGTCCGGCGTGCCATAGGCTTCGGCCGGCGCATACGGCAGCACGCCGTCGTAGCCCCAGTTGTGCGCACCGGGGAAGGCACTCAGCGGCATCAGTTCGATCGCGGTGATGCCCATCGCCGCCAGCTGCGGCAGCTGCGCCTGCACGCCGGCATAGCCACCGCAGGCACCGACGTGCAGTTCGTAGATCACCGCCTCGTCCCAGGGCCGGCCCTGCCACTGCGGGTGGCTCCAGCGGTAGCCATCGGTGGGCTGCACGGCGCTGGCACCATGCACGCCGCCCGGTTGCCAGCGCGAGGCCGGGTCCGGTACCGGCTCGCCACCGTCGATGCTGTAGCGATAACGCGCGCCGGCGGCACAGGCCAGCACCGCACGGAAGAAGCCGTCCGCCCCCGCCTGCAGCGCAGCGCGCGCGCCATCGGCGAATACCACGTCCACGCCGCTGGCATCCGGCGCCCAGAGCGCAAAGCGCACCTGTCCTTCCCCCGCTGGCCATGCGCCCCAGGCCGGGGTGGTCGCGTCGCGCTCGTTCATGGTTATTTCTCCGCTTGCAGGTAGATCGTGGCCAGCGGCGGCAAGGTCAGGCGCAGCCGTTGCGCATGCCCATGCATGCCCATCGGCTCGGTCGCCAGAGGACCGCTGTTGCCGAGGTTGCTGCCACCGTAATGGGCGCTATCGGTATTGAGAATTTCGCGCCAGATGCCGGCACGCGGCACGCCCACGCCGTAATCGTGCAGCGGTTGCGGGGTGAGGTTGCTCACCGCCAGCAGTGGCACGCCGCCACCGTCGGGATCGTGGCGGATGAAGGCCAGCACGCTGTTGCGCGCGTCGTCGGCCACGCTCCAGTCGAAACCGTCGGCACGGTGGGTGCCACGGTACAACGCCGGCACGCGGCGCAGCGCGGCATTGAGGTCGCCCACCAGCCGCTGCACGCCGCGATGCGGCGCGCCATCGAGCAGATGCCAGTCCAGCGACTGGTCGTGGTTCCAGTCGGCCCATTGGCCGAATTCGGCGCCCATGAACAGCAGTTTGTCGCCCGGGTGTGCCCACATCAGCGCCAGGTAGGCGCGCAGGTTGGCAAAGCGCCGCCAGTCGTCGCCGGGCATCTGCCCGAGCAGGCCGCCGGTGCCATGCACCACTTCGTCATGCGAGAGCGGCAGCACGAAGCGTTCGGAGAACGCATACACCAGGCCGAAGGTGAGCTGGCTGTGGTGCTGGGCGCGCTCGGCCGGATCGCGCTGCATGTAGCTCAGCGTGTCGTGCATCCAGCCCATGTTCCACTTGTGGGTGAAGCCCAGCCCACCATCGGCCAACGGTGCGGTCACACCGGGCCAGGCGGTGGATTCTTCGGCAATGGTCAGCACGCCGGGAAAGCAGGCAGCGATCTCGCGGTTGAGCTGGCGCAGGAAGGCCACCGCTTCCAGGTTCTCGCGGCCGCCATGCGCATTGGGCACCCACTCGCCCTCGGCGCGGCCATAGTCGCGATACAGCATCGAGGCCACCGCATCCACGCGCAGGCCGTCGAGGTGGTAATGGTCGATCCACTCCAGCGCACTGCCCAACAGGAACGCGGTCACTTCCGGGCGGCCATGGTTGTAGATCAGCGTATTCCAGTCGCGGTGCATGCCTTCGCGCGGGTCGGCATGCTCATACAGCGCTGCGCCATCGAACTGCGCCAGGCCATGTGCGTCACCCGGAAAGTGCGCGCTGACCCAATCCAGGATCACCCCGATGCCGGCGCGATGGCAGGCATCGACGAACGCGGCCAAACCCTCCGGGCGGCCATGCCGGGCGGTGGGCGCATACAGGCCCAGCGGTTGGTAGCCCCACGAGCCACCGAACGGGTACTCGGTGATCGGCAGCAGCTCGATATGGGTGAAACCGAGCTGCTGCACGTACGGAATCAGCTGCGCGGCCAGGCTGGGCCAGTCCAGCGGCTGGTCATGCCCGTCGCGACGCCAGGAGGCGGCATGCACCTCGTAGATGGACATCGGCGCCGGCAGGGTCTGCGCATTGCGCCGGCCCATCCACTCGGCGTCGGTCCAGGCAAATGCCGCGTCACCGGGCACCACCGAGGCGGTGGCCGGCGGCAGCTCGCTCTGGCGCGCCACTGGGTCGGCCTTGAGCAGCACGCGGCCATCGGCGGCGGTGATGGCGTACTTGTAGCGGGCGCCGGCTTCCACCCGCGGCAGGAACAACTCCCAGAAGCCGCCGGTGCGCTGGCGCATCGGGTGTCGCCGCGCCTCCCAGCCGTTGAAGTCGCCGACCACGGCCACGCGCTGCGCGTGTGGTGCCCATACTGCAAAGCGCACACCCGGCACGTCGCCGCAGTGCATGTGCTGGGCGCCCAGCGCGCGGCGCAGCGCCTGCCCGTCGCCGGCAGCGATCTGCAGCAGCAGCGATTCGTCCAGGAGTGGGCCGAATGCGTAGGGGTCCTCGATCTCCTGCACCACGTCCGGCCACACGATGCGCAACCGGTAAGGGCCATCGCTGGCCAGCTCGCCTTCGAACAGGCCCTCGGTCTCGGTGGCCTGCATGCGTGCCAGCAGCTTGCCGCGCGGATCGATCAAGCCCATCGCCTCGGCGCCTGGCGCCAGCACGCGCACGCGGCGGCGCCCGTCGGCCTGCGGATGCGGGCCCAGCACCGCGAATGCATCGGCGGGCAGCCCCTGGGCCAGCGCCTGCAGGGTCTGTGCAATATCGGACATGCCTTCCATGGTCACCGCGTCAGTTTCCGTCGCCTGGCCCTGCCCGCCCAGCCGTTCGCTCATGACACCGTCGCAAGCGCGGGCGCAGTGGCGGCAGTGTGTTCGTAAAGGGAGAGATACTTCTTGCCGGCCACATCCCAGCCGCTGGGGCGCAGCATCGCCGCCCGACGCATTGCCGACAGCAGGCTGGGCAGGCGGAAGGTGCGAAACGCACGTTCCAGGCAGCGGCGTAGCGCCTCGACGCTGGCGTGCTGGAACAGGAAGCCGGTGACGCCGTCGTCCACGGTGTCGATCAGCCCGCCGGTGGCGTGGGCGATCGGCAGGCAGCCGAAGCGCTGTGCGTACATCTGGCTCAGGCCGCAGGGCTCGAAGCGCGAGGGCATCAACAGGAAGTCGGCACCGGCGAACATGCGCCGTGCCAGGCCTTCCTCGAAGCCGATGAAGGCGCCGACCTGGCCGGGATAGCGGCGGGTCAGCTCGGCCACCTGCTGCTCGATCTCCGGCTCGCCGCCGCCGATCACCGCAATCTGGCCACCGGCCGCCACGATCTGCGGAGCGACCTCGCAGATCAGGTCCAGGCCCTTCTGGTGCACCAGCCGCGAGACCACCGCAAACAGCGGTCCAGTGCTTTCGCGCAGCCCGAACGCCTTGCGCACCTGCCCGGCATTGGCCTGACGGCCCTGCCAATGGTTCACGCTGAAATGCGAATCCAGGTACTCATCGGTGCGCGGGTCCCAGCTGGCATCGATGCCATTGACGATCCCGGTCAGCGCGCCCTTGGCGGCGCGTCCGGCCAGCAGCCGGTCCAGCCCGCAGCCCTGCGCCGGGCCGGTGATCTGCTTGGCATAGCTGACGCTGACGGTGTTGACGTGGTCGGCATTGACGATGCCGCCGCGCAGGAACGACATCTGCCCGTAGAACTCCAGCTCGGCCACGCGCTCGGCGGGAATGCCCAGCGCGGCGGCCATCGAATACGGCACCAAGCCCTGGTAGGCCAGGTTATGGATGGTCAGCAGGCACGGGGTGGTGCCACCGGACCAGCGCACATAACCGGCCGCCAGCGCGCACGGCCAGTCGTTGAGGTGCAGCAGGCGCGGCTTCCAGCCCAGCCCGGCATGGCCGGCGGCGATCTGCGCGGCGGCATGCGACAAGGTGGCGAAGCGGATGGCGTTGTCTTCGAACTCCGAACCGCTGGTGCTCACATACGGCGAGCCATCGCGTTCGAACAGTGCCTTGGACAACAGGATGTAGATCGGCAAGCCGTCCGATTGCACGATCCGGCCGATGTCGCAGGCCGGCAGCGCCGCATGCGCCAGCACACGGCCCACGATCTCCACCTTGCCGGCGCGCTCGAGCACCGCGCGATACCCGGGGATCAACACACGCACGTCATAGCGATGGCGCAGCGCGCGCGGCAGCGCGGCCGCCACGTCGCCCAGGCCACCGGCCTTGATGAAGTCGGCCATCTCCGACACCACGAACAACGCGCCGCGCGTGTCGGCCAGCGACACCGGCAACCGCTCGTGATGACGGATGAAACGCCCGCGCGCATCGCGCGGCCGCCCACTCTTCTTCAGCGTGGGGATCAACGCGCTGCGCTCGATGCGTGCGGTACTGGCGTGAAGCGACATCGTGGCAACCATCTGAACGTCCGTCGTGAAGTGGGGTGGAGACGGAAAACGGCGAAGCGAAAACCACCGCCTGCCGATTCAGCCAGGCGACCTGCTGCGAGTGAGGAGCGTGGACGACGCGCGTGCCCCACGTTGTCCCTGCGATGAATCTACACCTCGTCCAAATAAAATATGCGTGAACATGTTCTGCCTTTTCTGCGACAACGCACATTCCATTACACACGGCGGCGTATGTCAGAAGGCATAAGCCGGGATGACACGGCGATGACATCCCCGCAACGGTGCACGGCGCCTGCAACGCACCGAATGAGGGCGCTGCAGTCGCGGCCCCTCTCACCTGGATAACCGGTTCATGCAGGCATGCGCAGGCGTCACGGACGGGCAGCGGTCTCCGTGTCCGGCCGGCGCGGCATGGTCAAGCCCGCTCAAGGCGGGCGCGCGCACGCCGATAACCTGCGACAGCAAGAGGATCTTCGAGAACCGGCGCATGGCACAACCGCCTGACCACCCTGGCCGCCCATCTGGCGGGCTGCGCCGTCTATTGCCCTGGGGCGGCAATGGCGCGGCGCGCCACACCGCGCCGTTGCCCACCATTCACAGCGGCGAACGCGGCGGTACCGGCCTGGCCGCGCACGCGCTGGTGCCGGCCAAGGCCAAGTCCGGCGCGCACGATCCGGCCGCCGCTACCGCGCTGCTGGTGCGGTTGTTCTCGCATGCCGCGCATCCCGAGGCGCTGTTGCAGGCATTCGCCGAAGGCATCGCCAGCCTGCATGGCGAGCTCGGCGACATGGGCGTGCGCCTGGGTGCAGCGTATGCGGCCGGTGACTGGCTCGGCTACGGCCGCACGCTGCGCCAGCTGATCGACAAGTACATCCGCACCATCGATACCGGCGACTCGCTGGCCGAAGGCCGCACCGAGGCCGAGCAGCTGCGCGATCTGCTGCGGCATGCGCTCGGCAATGCCCTGGCCATCCTGCTGCAACGCAGCCCGGAGCTGGCCGATGAGGCACAAACCCTGGCCGCCGCCCTGCGCCACTGGCGCCCCGGTCACGAGCTGGTCACGCTGGAGCAGCGGCTGCGCGAGTTGAGCCACCAGGTCGGCCTGCGCGCCGAGGACGCCAGCGAACAGCAGAACCTGTTGCTGGGCCTGTTCGATCTGCTGCTGGAGAACGTTGGCGAACTGCTGGACGACCGCAGTTGGTTGCAGGGGCAGATCGCGGTGGTGCGGCAGTTGATCGCAGGCCCGCTGGACGTGGGTTCGATCGAGCAGGCACGCGGCACCCTGCGCGAGGTGATCTACAAGCAGGGCCTGCTCAAACAGGGCATTGCCGAGTCCAAGACTGCCATGCGCGAGATGATGGTGTCGTTCGTGGATCGGCTCGACGGCATGGCCACCAGTACCGGCGCGTACCATGACCGCGTTGCCGGCTATTCGCAGGCGATCGGCGACGCTCGCAGCATTCCGGATCTCAACCGCCTGCTGCAGGACCTATTGCAAGACACCGCCGGAGTCCAGGCACAAGCCCTGGCCGCCCGCGACGAACTGCTGTCGGCACGCCGCCAGGTCGAAGAGGCCGAACAACGCATCGCGTCCCTGGAGCAGGAACTCACCACGGTCGCCGGGCTGGTGCGCGAAGACCAGCTCACCGGCGCACTGAACCGGCGCGGATTCGAGGAATTGTTCCAGCGCGAAGCGGCCCGCACGCAGCGCAGCGGCCAGCCGCTGTGCGTGGCGATGCTGGACCTGGACGACTTCCGCCGCCTCAACGAGGCGCATGGCCATGCCGGTGGCGACGCCGCGCTGCGGCATACCGTGGACGTGGCCAAGGCCGCCTTGCGCACCACCGATGCCATCGCGCGTTTTGGCGGTGAGGAATTCGTGCTGCTGATGCCGGACTCCAGCATCTTCGAGGCCAGCGCGGCAGTGATCCGCCTGCAACGGGCGCTGGCACAGCGCTCGTTCCTGCACGACGACGTGCGCGTGTTCATCAGTTTCAGCGCCGGCGTGGCCCTGCGCCACGCGGACGAGGCCCAGGACGAGCTGATCCGACGTGCCGACCGCGCCATGTACGAGGCCAAGGCCGCCGGCAAGAACCGGGTCATCAACGCCGATTAGCGCGCAACCCCGGCTCCTGCGTCGATTGCATGCCTGAGGCCGGGCATGCGATCGACGTCGGGACGCCAGACAGGCGTCAGTGCGCCGCCTTGGTCCCGCGCAGCTTCTGGAACCCGGTCACCACCGCCAGCACCACCGCACCGGCCACCACGCCCACCAGCATGTTGCCCAGCGCCTCGACCAGCCAGCCCAGCCCGCCGGCCGCCTTGGCCAGATCCACCACCACGTGATGCAGCATGGGGATGTTGTGCACCAGGATGCCGCCGCCGACCAGGAACATCGCCAGCGTGCCGGCCACCGACAGGAACTTCATCAGCCACGGCGCGGCCACCAGGATGCTGCGGCCCAGCGCGGCCAGCGATGCCCCTTTCCGGGTCAGGTACAGGCCCAGGTCGTCCAGCTTCACGATCGCCGCCACCAGGCCGTATACGCCGACGGTCATCGCCAGCGCGATCGCCACCAGCACGGCCACCTGCTGCCCGAACGACACGCCCGCCACCACGCCCAGCGACAGCACGATGATCTCGGCCGACAGAATGAAGTCGGTGGTGATCGCACCCTTGATCTTGCCTTTTTCCAGCGCCACCACGTCCACGCTTTCATCGGCCAGCACGCGAGTGCGCTCGGCATGCCGCTGCGCGTCTTCGTCTGCGCTGTGCAGGAATTTGTGCGCCAGCTTCTCCACGCCTTCGAAGCACAGGTAGGCGCCGCCGAGCATCATCAACGGCATCACCAGCGGAATGGTGTAGCCGCGCCCGCGCAGCCAGGCCTCCAGTGCGCTGATCGCCAGCGCCGCCGGCACCAGGATCACCTTGTTGACCAGCGAGCCCTTGGCCACCGCCCACACCACCGGCAACTCGCGGTCGGCGCTGACGCCGGTCACCTGCTGGGCGTTGAGCGCCAGATCGTCGCCGAGCACGCCGGCGGTCTTCTTGGCCGCAACCTTGGTCAGGATGGAGACGTCGTCCAGCAGCGTGGCGATGTCGTCGAGCAGGGTGAACAGGCTGGCACCGGCCATGCGCAAGGTCCTTCGTGGGTGGCCGGCGATTCTCGCCGATCCGGTGCCCGCGTGGGGTGATGGCAGGCCATTGCATGATGGTTAGCCGCCGATGCGAGGGCGATGCCGGCCACGGCCCGCAGGCATGGCCGGTGCGTGCCGCCCCGCTCGCAAGCGGCCGCATGATGCGCCCGGATTCACCACTTGACGACCTGGCGCTGGCCACACTCGCCGCTTGCACGACGCCCGGAGATGGCCTTGAGTCCGAACGATCCACACCGCAGCACGACCGACCAGGCCGTGGTCGGCGGCATGAGCCGGCGCACGCAGATCCTGCGCCTGCTGTTGCGGTATCGCGGGTCGGGCGTGTTTGCCGGCATGAATCTGGACCCGGCCGCCATCAACGACTACGAAGTACCTGCCGAAGGCACACCGGACCAGTTCGTCTCCGACCTGGAGGCGCTGGGCCCCACCTTCGTCAAGCTGGGCCAGATGCTGTCCACGCGCCCGGACATCGTGCCGCCGGAGTTCGCCACCGCGCTGGAACGCATGCAGGAGAACACCAGTGCGGTGCCGGTGGAACGCATCCGCCAGATCATCGAAGAAGAGCTCGGCGTCTCGGTCAACAAGGCGTTCTCGCATTTCGATCCGGTGCCGCTGGGCTGCGCATCGCTGGCGCAGGTGCATCGCGCCGCCCTGCGCGATGGCACCCCGGTGGCCATCAAGGTGCAAAAGCCCGAAGTGGCCGCGCAGGTGCGTTCGGACCTGGAGGTACTCAAGAGCTTTGCCACCGCCGCCGACCGCCTCACCGGCATCGGCCGCCGGGTGCGCTTTGCCGATTGGCTGGGCGAATTCGGCAAGACCCTGCGCGCGGAACTCAACTACCAGGACGAAGCCGAAACCCTGGTGCGCTTTGGCAAACATCTCAAGCCGTTTCCGCTGCTATGGGTGCCGCAACCGATCTGGGACCTGAGCAGCCGCCGCGTGCTGACCATGCAACTGGCCGAAGGCGTGCGCGTGGACAAGATCTCCGGCCTGCGCCGCACCGAGCAGCCCATGGACGATCTGGCTGCCGAACTGGTCAAGGGCTACCTGGATCAGATGTTCGTGCATGGCGAAATCCATGCCGACCCGCATCCGGGCAACCTGCGGGTGCTCTCCGATGGGCGGTTGGCCATCTTCGACCTGGGCATGGTGGCGCATGTGCCGCCGCGCTTGCGCGAGCGATTGCTCAAGCTGCTGTTTGCCGCCGTCGATGGCCGTGGCGAAGAGGTGGCCGAAGAGACTATCGCGCTCAGCACGCGGCTGGAGGATTACGACGAGGACCGCTACCAGCGCGAAACCGGGCAGATGATTGCGCGCTACGCCGCGCACGACGCCACCTCCGAAGGCCGCGTGGTGCTGGATCTGGTACGCATCGCCACTTCCACCGGGCTGCGCACGCCGCCCGAGCTCAGCCTGCTCGGCAAGACGCTGCTGAATCTGGAAGGCGTGTGCCGCACCCTGTCGCCGACCCTGGACACCCGCCGTATCGTCGAACGCCATCTGCAACACGTGATGCGCGCACGCCTGAAGAAGTCCATGTCTGCCGCCAACCTGGCCAGCGAAGCGATGGAGCTGCAGCATCTGGTGCGCGAAGGGCCGCGACGCATGTCCGAGATCCTGTCGCTGGCCGCAGAGAACCGCCTGCAGATGCGCGTCACCGGGTTGGAAGAATCGCACCTGATGGAAAGCCTGCAGAAGATCGCCAACCGCGTCGCGGCCGGCATCGTCACTGCCGCGCTCATCATGGCCTCGGCGCAGATGATGCGCATCGAGACTGGCTTCAAGCTGTGGGGATACCCCGCCATTGCGATGGTGCTGTTCCTGCTGGGCGTGGCACTGGGGCTGGGCATCGTGGTCAGCGCGCTGCTGTTCGACCGCCGCGTGCGCGCGCGCGAAGAGCGTGGGCACCGCTAACTTCCCAAAGATGGCGGTTCGACAGTCAATAAGTAAATTCTTTCGTTTGGGACGCTACGCTAGCCCAGATAAGTAGAATCCAGAGTTCATTATTGGCTAGACTGCCCGCATGTGATAGGCGGCGGGAAACCATATGGCAAGGGTGATGCGCTGGTTCGCTTGTGCAACAGTTGTCGTGTTGTTCTACACCGCCTGCTCGGCGGAGACGCCGGCCGCCTCGTCATTGCCCCCGCCTGGCAACGACCTTCCTTCGACAGCCCCAACGAAGGCCGCTGGCAGCGGTCTCTTGCAAGCGGGCGAATACATAACGGAGAAAGGTTGGGGACACCTCCAACTCAGCAAGCGAGGAGACACGCTGAAATTTTCCCTTGAAAGCATCACCGGCGAAGACACCTGCGGGCTCGACGGTGCTATCCAGGGCGATGAAGGTATCGCTAAGAGCGATAACGGTGAATCCACCTGCACTGTGAAATTCGCGAACACCCCGCAGGGCATCGATGTATCAGCAACGACAACAGCTGAATGCAAGGCGTTTTGCGGCTATAACGGCAATTTCGAAGGGTCTTACCTGCGGGTCAAGGAAGGATGTGGCAGAAGCGATCTTGATCAAACGCGAGATGCGTTCCAGCAGCTTTACAACAGCAAGGATTACAAGACAGCACTAGCAACATTGTCTCCGGCGCTGGCGAACTGTCTACCAACATTGGAATGGGAAGAGGAAGGGGCAATCCGCAACGATCTGGCGATCACCCAATACAAGAACGGGCTATATGCGGAATGCTTGGCTACGCTCGACAAGTATGCAGAGGATGCCGACAAGAATGATGATGCAGTAATAGATGGATGGACACCGGTTTTGGCTGATCGCTACCTAGCGATAGTTCGTGCTGCAAGAACAAACATTGGCTTATGCGGCAAGGGACAAACCAGCCATCAAGAAAGTGAGCAAAAAGCGGAAAGAGCAGACTGGCCACAGACCAAGATCGCGCAACGCGACTTTTCTGTGGCGGCGATATTTATCGACAGACGTAGCAGGCCGTGGAAGCTATGGATGATTTCAAGGAAAGATCGAGAGTCGGCGAAAGCAATGGAGTTCTTCACAGGAGAGCTAGTGTCCAATGTCCGCATTGAGGCGGGGACCAGTGGAGCGAATTCGCCAAAAGGAATTTCCAATATCGAATATTTTAGCTTCACCGATGCAAAGGGTCACAGCTATTCATCCATTCGTGCCACTCCTTCCAGCGTCGAAATCGAGCAACCATCAGTTTATGCCGGATGGGAGCGAAATGGGCGAGGGCATGAAGTTGTGCTGGGCGGCTATCTTTTTGAAAATAAGGGATCGCACAGCCAGGATCACATCTACTCGACGAAAGCTGTCTCAGCTGACCCAAGCATCTTTTTCAATGGTCAGTCGGCATGCCAGTCAGTGGCGTACATCGTCCAGACGCAAGGTTCTCGGCTCGAGGAAAGCGATGCCAACTTCACTGAGAGAACCAAGATCATCGCTGATTACGACGCAGAGAAGGGCTGTTGGAATACAAGGCCCTTTCATGCGCTTGACCTGCAGGACAACACCTTCCTCCTTACCACTGCTAGCCGAGCCTTCCGCATCAACAGCTATGACCTGACACCTGTGGGGGCGGCACCTGATATCCAGATCATCGACATCAAGGATAAGTGAAATGACTGGCCAAGAATTAGCAGATCCGAATCGCGAGCGTCCAGCGGAAACCATCACCGACAACGAGCTTAAGGCCACTATCTACCTTGCCGTTGGTGTGGCTTCGGAAGGAAGTGTCCGGGGGCGCAATGTAGCTTACGAACTCTCATTCGCAGGCTATATCCACCAAAGCGGTGAAACATCTCGACGCCAGCCCATCGAGGCGGGCGCGTTCCGAGATGGCCAACTGGAACCGATTTACAACAGCGGGTATTCCATCGGCACCTTGCAGACGGATTTCGGACAGCAGCGAAATGATCCCGACCGGAACGCGGATCAACTATTGAATGCCTATCAGGTGTGGGCGCGGGAACAAGTAAACGAAAACCCAGGGATGCTGCTCACGCAGCAGGAATATAACCAGGCGAGCCTGAGCTTGCGACGCCAAGGCAATGAGATTCGGGGCGACCGGCAAACGGCGATAGATAACGGATATGATATACCTACGGGCATCAAGACCAGATTGAATGCTTTCATGGCTTCCGACGCAGGTATCACCTATGTCCACAACCAAGACGTGAGACAAATCGATCACCTATTGCGCGAGGGAGGAGCTGTTCGTCAGTTGGAAGACACCTCGCTGTATCAGAATGCCACGCAGGACGATCAAATCCGCATGGCGACGGTCATAGCAAAATTAGAAAATCAGGATGGTGCTCGCCATTGGCCTGGAGTCATCGAGCAAATCAACGACGGAAGCATAGATTCTTTAGATGGCATCAAGGCCGGTGTACCGCAGCATTTGCGCGGCGATCGTGACAACGCCCTACGAGGCGCTGAAGTGGTGATCGCATTGCGGAATGCGGAAGATCACAACCCTCTGCATACGGCGTGGCAGAACGTTGTCGCCAATCCGCTCGCGAATCCGACCCAGTTAAATCAGGATCGCGCACGCCCAAATCTAGAAGCTGAGTATTCGACGGTCAAGAGCCTGTTCCTGATTTCTGGGCAGGCCAAGGCGTTCGTCCAGACGTTGGATGACAGTGGTCATCGCGCACAGGACGTTCGCTTTCAGGGCGCTCCACGAGATCAAACAGCCGGGCTATATGTCTCAGGCAACGATTTCGCCCAGTGGAACCGGGATGGGCACGGCTACGCCAACATCGATGGACAATGGAACGAAATCGAACGGAGCCAGATTAGACGAGTAGATCAACGGAACGGAGTGGTAGACCTCAACATCAACCGAAATGGAACAACGGAGCGGCTGCTTCATGTTGACCCCAATGAGCCTGTTTTGCGCCCTGTTCAACAACCAGCCGAGCCAGCGCAACCAGCACCGATAGCGCCAACTAATCAACAAAACGTGGGGTCATTCGCTGCGAATCAAGCCCCTACTATTGCACCTGTGATGGCTCCCCCCAGCATTGGAGGTTCGCAGAGCATGTACGACGACGGGCGTCAACCTGCGATCGAGGCAGGCCGCGCGCTAAGCAACGCCATAGGGCCGATTGACCCATCGATCACGAATCCAGCCTTGGCTTTCCCTCCGCTGATACCTGCTACTAATGAACGCGAACGCGATGAGCGAGAGGAAAGTCAGCAGCGTGAGCCACAGATCTCAACGAGTGGGCCATTCAATGATCCCTACCTCGACAAAACCTATGCCGCTTTGATGGCTGGGGACAGCAATCAACTTGATCGGATCGCCATCGAGTTCGCCCACTCTCCCGAAGGACAGCGAATGGCGCAAATGGGAGACCAACTGCTGGCCCAGCAGCAGTTGCTGGAACAACAGCAACTGCAAGAACAGCGACAGACTCAGGCCCGTCAGGGGCCGGTGATGAGTCGATGAGATATACAAACCCAACGGGAAACAAAGATGGACAGCGATGATCCGATGAGGGATGCCATCAAGGCAATCTTGATGCTGCGCTCGGAGATGGCCCAACGCGAAGCGCGAATGAGTGCGTCGTTCAGCCAGCAAATCCAATCGCTGCAACAGCAGGTGGGCCAATTCCGACAGGAAGTGAAGAGCATTGTCAGCGCCGCAAGCACTCAAATCGCCACGGAAGCCAAAGACGCGGTATCGCCTGTCGCTAAAGAATATGACCGCGCCGTGTCAGTCACATCCGCGCACCTGCAAGGGGCTAGTAAGACCGTCTGGATGTGGTTCGCCGCCGCTGCGGCAATCCTGCTTCTGGTGCTAGTTGTCGGCTGGACCGTGCTGGGTTACTTCCGCCACGAACTGTCCACCGCCAGGGAAGAGCTGCAGCGCTACGAAAACGCCATCCCTGTCCTCCAAGCGTATTCCGCATCCGATGCGGTCATTTGCGATGGCCGCGTGTGCGTGAATGTCGATCCCAACGGACAGCGTACAGGCGACAAGCGCCAGTATCGGCAGGCCAAGCCGCGACCCCAGCAGTGAAGTCTGAGCTCGCCAACTCAGTCTTCCGAAACAGACATACCATCGCCCATATCGCGCACCACTGCGGCACCTGCACGACTGAAGCGGATTTCCTGCGGCGACTGCAACGCGATGCCGGCCGCCTCCATCCGCTGCAGCAGCGCAAAGAACAGCTCGCTGCGCACGCCGTACGCATCGCGCGGACTGCTGACGTAGGCGAACGAATTGAAGTTGACGTGGCCGCCGGCCAGCGAGTCGATGAACACCGACGGCTCCGGCTCGGCCAACACCTTGGCATGCTCGGCGAACAGGCTCAGCAGCATGTCGCGCACCTTGGCCACCTCGGTTTCCAGCGGCACCGAGAACTGCAGCTGCACCCGCCCCATCGGATTGGACAGCGTCATGTTGCGCACGCTCTTGGTGATGAGCTCGGAATTAGGCACGATCAGGGTGGAGCGATCACCGACCTGGATCTCGGTCGCACGCACGCTGATCTTGCGCACGTCACCCTCCTGGTCGCCGATGCGGACCCAATCGCCGATCTTGACCGGTCGCTCGGCCAGCAGGATCAGGCCAGACACGAAGTTCTGGGTGATCGCCTGCAAACCGAAACCGATACCCACCGACAGCGCGCTTAACACCAGTGCCAACCGCTTGAGGTCCAGCCCCAGCGCGGTCAGCCCCCAGATCGTCACGACCAGCCAGCCCAGGTAGCGTGCCACCGTGCTGATCGAGTTGCGCGCGCCGGCGTCCAGCTCGGTTCTGGGCAGATAGGTGTTGATGAGCCACCGCTGCACCATGTGCACCAGGCCCAGGCCCAGCAGGAACACGCAGAGTGCCCGCGCCACATCGCCAGGCGTGATGACCAGTTCCTTGCCGATGGCGATGCCGTGGGTGATGTTCTCCATCCAACCGGTGACCACGCTGATATTGGCGCCGTAAGGCGTCAGCAATACCGCAATGGCCAGCAGCACCAGCACCACGCGCACCGCTGCGGACATCAGCAAGCCCAGTTGCACCAGGCGGCTGCTGCCGATGCTGAGCGCATGCGACAGCGCCCGGCTGAAACGGCCGTCGGGCTTGAACACCCAGGTCAGCAGATCGTCGGCAAACACCACCAGCAGGCCGAGCAGGCTGCAGATCAGCGTGATCCAGATGATCTGGCGGGCAATGAACAAGGCCAGGTTGAGATAGCCGAACAACGCCGCCAGCAGGGCCACGATCACCGCCAGATGGCCCAGCAGGCGAATCAACACGATCACCCCGCCGCCCCGCGAGACCACCGGCGGCGGCTCGCTGCTATCGGGTTCGGCCGCGCCCACGCTGGCCGCGCGGGCACGCAGCGACAGGCTCAACCCCGCCAGCGCCGACAGGATCAGCCCGGCATACAGCAACGCCGCCACCGCATCGGTGGCGGTAGTGGCCGCATCGCTGGTGCGCGCCAGGTCGTTGAGCTTCATCGCCATGCCACTGGCCCAGCTCACCACTGCCGTGGCCAGGCAGTGCACCCGCAGCCGGTCGACGGTGGCGTCGTCCAGCGGGAACAGGCGCCAGCTTGGCTGCTGCTTCATCATGAGGCTGGCACTGAGCGAACCGACAAAGGCCGCAAAGAAACTGATGAATACGAAAGCATCCAGCAGCTCGTCCAGCTCCGCCGGCACCTGCGCGATCATGCGCACGCCTTCGGCCAGCACCACGGCCGCCATGCCCAGGCTGAGCGTGCCGACCAACAGGAACCACAAAGCCAGCCCGGAACGCCGCAAACGCCCGCCCGGGGCGCGCGATGCGGCGTAACGGCGGCCGAGGTGACGCAGGAAGATACGCAGCGGAAACGCCAACAGCAGCGCCACCAATGCGCTGGCCACCAGCCCACCGACGCCGCGGGTGGCAACGGCCGCGCGCAGCATCTGCGCCGCGTCGGTGTACACCCCCTGCAGGCGCGCCCAGTCATCCGGCCATTGCTGCGCGATCCGGCTCCACAACGCAGGTGACAGCGGCGAGGCTACGCGCGTGGACAACTGCACACTGAACAGCTGTGCCCGCTTGCGCTCCAGGCGATCGGCAAGTTCGCCTGCCTCCGATGCCAACAGGTTGGCGCGTTTGAGCTCGGCATCGAGCCGGTTCTTTTCGTCCGCCAGACTCTTGCGCTGCTTGCGCAGATCGAACGGATCGGTCTTCTGCTCCACGCCCAGGCCATCGAGCCGCATGCCGAGCTGCTTGAGCGGCGGATCCAGCTGACGTGCCAGATCCTGCGCCTGCCGCTGCGCGGTGGTGACCTGGTCCAGCAGCGCGCGCAGTTGATCGGCATCGGCCTTGTCCAGCCCGACCTGGACCTGATCCAACACGGTCTGCGCGCCGTCGAGCTGCGTCTGCGCGGTCTGCAACAGGGAATCGTCGTCCTGGGCCACGGCCCCGGCGACACAGGCCAGCCACAGGCTGCAGCACAGCAATGCCCGCAACAACACGCTCGAACGCGCACGCAACACAGATCGGACTTCAGGCACAGGCAGGCATCGGACAGCGCGGGTAGCCGCAATCGCGCCATCTTAAACCCCTGCCCCGCTGCCCTGATTCTGCCGAACCCGGCGAGGCTGCGGCGATTCAGTCGAGCTGCCCGCCGACCGGCATCTGCCGCGCGTACACGCCCGGGCGCGCTAGGCACCGAGGTCATCCCGGCAGCGGGAGCCGCCATGACACACATAGCCAACCTGCACGTGAACGCCTGGCTCCTCTCACCTCGCGGCAACACCGGGCTGTCGCAGAATCGGGTTACCGCTACGGCAAACGCAGCGGATGACCGCGAAGGAGATCCTCAATGCAGATTCAGATCCAGACCGACAACCACGTACCGCACGATCCCTCTGTCGTGCAGCATGTCGAGAAGACCTGCACCGCCCAGCTGGCGCATTTTGCCAACGACATCACCCGCGTCGAAGTGCATCTGCGCGATGAGAACGGTCAACGCGGCGGCGCGGCGGATCGAACCTGCAGTATCGAAGCGCATGTCGCCGGCCTGCCTCCGATCGCCGCCACCAACAGCGCCGAAACCACCGCCTCGGCCGTCACCGGCGCCGCACGTAAGCTGCGTACCGCCATCGAGCATGCGCGCGGCAAGCAGCATGCCAAGGCCACCGCACCAGCGCCGGACACGCTCTGAACCATCGCCCGGCAGGCATGCCCTGCCGGGCTGCACAGCACCCGGCCGTCCCGAAGACGCTGCAGGTGAGGTTTTAGCGGCTGCTTAGCAGGGTGTAACGCTGGCCCGTGATGTCGCTGCGATCCTGGCCTTGAAAGCGCTTGTATTCGTCGCGCTGCGGCTGGTCGCACGAAGCCAGGACAGGAAAACAACGCGCCCAGCCGACGGCCCGTCTTCATGCAGAACACCGCGTCAAGAATTCGGCACAGGACGCTCCACCCTCTGGGGCGCCGGGAAGGGCCTGTGTCCAAGGCTCAACGCAGCTCCAAGGGCCTCAAGGCACCCACACGAACCCGCGATGAACCACTTCCTTGACAGCAGGTCGTGCAACGCTACCTCGTCCAGGCTCAAATCGGCCACTCGCTGCTTGAGCTTGCGTTTCTCTTTCCTAGGCTGGCGCAGCTGACGCAGTTCGGCAACACCAAGCCCGCCGAACTTCCTGCGCCACGCATAGAGCGTGGCCTGGCTGATGCCCATCTTGCAGCAAATCTCCTCGACCGTTGTACCGGTCTCGGCATGCTGCAGGGCGAGTACGATTTAACCTTCGGCGAACTTCGAATTCTTCATGGCGACGGGCCTCCTTGGGGCTGAGTGTCGCGGAATTTCCCAGCTCTGGCTGGTGCAAGTTACAGTGAGGAGGTCAGCAGGATCTTTGCGTTGCTCATAGGTTCCCTAGCTCAGCAACTTCGAGAACCAGCCTTTCTTGGGTTGGGCCAACTTCTGAGCCAGCACGTAATTTTCACGCACGTCGTCTCTGTCGTCGTGAAAAAGGGAGGCCTCGTAGGCTGGAATCGCAGCAGCATAGTTACCCAGATCAAAATGGCTGTTCGCGAGCATCATATGCAACTGCGCCACCGACAGTTGGTCGTCACGAGTGATGGCAGCGGTGATCTGCTCGACGGCGCGTTGGCCATCAGCCAGCGTCGCCTGCACATTTTTCAATAGATAATGACAATTTGCTTGGTAGTAGCAGGTATAGAAGTCGAGATAGCCAGTTCGTTCGAGGGCCTCATAGTCTTGCAGCGCTTGAGCCGGATCGTTCAAGAAGTACAAGTGCAAATGCCCACGCATGCTCAGTGCATTGCGATACGCCCACATGTTTTCGGCTTCCGCCGCCTTGTGCAACAGGGTGCCGTACAGCATGAGAGCATCCGCATACGCCTGCTTGTCCACCAACAGCTTGCAATGCGCCGCGAGCAGCCCGAGATCCTCGGGATTTTCCTGTTGCGCTTGCTTGATGAGGCCATCGTCCAGATCGGAGGGCTGTAGATTTCCCAATCGAGATGCGGCCGGTGCTTTGAGCACCGAGAGTTTTGCATAGATGGGTAAGCAGTCGCGCTGCTCGGTGTCGGAAAGCGACTGGAATATTGCATCGGCAGCCTCGACGATCTCCACAACCTCCTCGCTCCGGCCAACGCGGTTGAGATAACTGGAGGCGGTCTCTGCACAATGAAAAAACAAGGCCGGATCCAGGTCGTACTCCTGCATCAGCACCAGCGAACTTTCGGCCGCTTCCTGATGCATATCGAGATAGAGGGGTGGATTCACTCACGAAGTGCAAGGGTATCGTAGTTGAAAAAGACCTCGGCTGGAGTGAGATAGCTCAATCGTTTTCTGGGTCGGTTGT
>NZ_MDED01000020.1 GCF_002939885.1 Xanthomonas cucurbitae | reverse complement strand
CCACCTCCGTTGCCTTCAAGTGGGGCCATTGTCCAGCCGACCCGTCGCAAATCCTGCAACTACCGGCTGAGGAATGGGGCTAATCAGGAACCGGGAAGCACGGTGATCTCGATGGGCGCGGCCACTGGCGTGTGGCACCTATTGAACATGGTGAGCCCGTCCACGGCCTTGGCGCCCAATACCGGGCTGCTGGATTTCCTGCAGTCGCGCGATGGCAGCAAGGCCACGGTGATCTTTGCCGGGCACAGCCTGGGTGGCGCGCTGTCGCCGACCTTGGCGACCTGGTTGAAAAGCAATGGGAAGCTGGACCATTTCAACGCCGTGCACTGCTATCCCACTGCCGGGGCGACACCCGGCAACGGCGAGTTCACCGCGTTGTACATGCAAACGCTGCCATCGCCGGCACCCGGCCAGTCGCCGTATCAGATCTGGAACGCGGACCTGTGGAATACGCTCGATTGCGTGCCGCATGCCTGGACCGTGCCGATGCTCAGTCAGATCAAGACGCTCTACCGCAACGATCCGATCAAGGAAATCGATGTGCTGGTGGATGTCGCCATCGCCAATACCCTGGCCTCCACGGTGAGCTATGCGCAGATCGCCAACCAGCCGCTGGATGGCACCCTGACCGGCATCCCCACCACCATCTTGCAATTCCTCGAACAGATGGCCCACCAGCACACCACCGCCTACCAAGAGTTGATCGCCGAATGGCTGACACCGGTGCCGGTGCCGCCGGCGGGGGCGCCGCAAACGCAGAGCGTGGACCCCACGCAGGCGCGCGACGCGCTGGTCGAGCGGCTGGTTGCGCATGCCGGGCAGACCGCGCTGGCCGATGCCGGCAAGGTGGAGGTGGTCGGTGGGGTGCTGGAGTCGATGGCCAGGACCTTGTTCAAGCAGATCTGAACCATCGGCGGTCGGCGGTGGCTGTCGCCGGCCGTGCGCGTCGGTCATGGGGCCGCGGCGTGCGCCGGCAACTCAGCGCGCGCCGGGACGCAGGCGCAGCAGTTCGCGCAGTTCGTATTTGTCGGTCTCGTCCAGGCCCTGCGCGCGCTGCTTGGCCTGCAGTTCTTCCAGGCGCTGCTGCAGCAGCTGTTTTTCCAACTGGGCAATGGCGTCGTGCAGCTCCATGGCCCAGCTCTGTTCGTCGCCGGGAAGCACCTGCGCGGCCAGCTTCTGCAGGGCGGCCTGTTCTTCGCGTTCGGTGAAGTGTTGCAGCAGCGCGCCGGTGCTGATTTCCGGGCGCTGCTGCACGATGTCCAGCAACTCCATCAGCAGCTCCACGCCGGGCAGGCGCAGCCCGGCCAGGTCGTGGTGGCGGTCCAGGCCCATCGCCAGCGAAGGCTGCTGCAGCAGGATCGCGATGGACGCGCGCACCAGGCTGCGCCGCTGCACCGGCGCACCCATCCGTGCGGGCACGCGCGCCTGTGGCGTGGCGCCGTGGCCGGGCGAACCGGGCGAGGCAGCGACACCGGTCATGCGCGCCAGTTCCTGCCGCATCAGGTCGCCGAATGCGCCGTCGGGAATCTGCGCCAGCATCGGGCGCGCGCGCTCGGCCAGGCGGGCCTTGCCATCCAGCGTCTGCAGGTTGATGTCCCGCGACATTTCGTCGAAGAAGAATTGCGACAGCGGCGTGGCCAGTTTCAAGCGCGTATCGAAGGCCTGCGCGCCTTCCTTGCGCACGATGGTGTCCGGGTCTTCGCCATCGGGCAGGAACAGGAAGAACGCCTGGCGGCCGTCCTTCATGCGCGGCAGCACCGATTCGAGCGCACGCCAGCCGGCCTTGCGCCCGGCGTTGTCGCCATCGAAACAGAAGTAAACGTCCGGTGCATTGCGGAACAGCAGCTCGGCATGTTCGGGCGTGGTGGCCGTGCCCAACGTGGCGACCGCCTGGGTCACGCCGAACTGGAACAGCGAGAGCACGTCCATGTAGCCCTCCACCACGATCAGCCGTTCGATCTTCTGGTTGGCCTGGCGCACCTGCCACAGGCCGTACAACTCGCGGCCCTTGTGGAACAGCGCGGTTTCCGGCGAATTGAGGTACTTCGGGCCGGGGTCGCGGCCATCGGCCGGCGCGCCCAGGATGCGGCCGCCGAAGGCGATGACGCGGCCGCGGCGGTCGAAGATCGGGAACATGACCCGGTCGCGGAACTTGTCGTAGACATGGCCGCGGTCGTTCTTGGAAAACAGCCCGGCGCGTTCGAGCACGCTCATGCGGCGGGCATCGGTACCCAGGGTGTCCTTCAATGCGCTGTAGCCATCGGGCGCGTAGCCAATCTGGAACCGCGCACGGTTCTCCGCATCCACGCCGCGCCCGTCCAGGTATTCGGTGGCGCGTGCGTTGCCTTCGAGCTGGCGCTGGAAAAACTTGGTCGCCGCCTCCAGCGCCGAGTACAACTCTCGGCTGTCGTCCTGCTGTTGCGGGGTGCGCTGCTGGGTCTCGCGCGGGATCTCCATGCCGGCGCGCTTGGCCAGCTCGTCGACCGCGTCGAGAAACTCGAGGCGGTCGTAGTTCATCAGGAAGCTGATCGCGGTGCCATGCGCACCGCAGCCGAAGCAGTGATAGAACTGTTTGGTCGGCGAGACGGTGAACGAGGCCGAGCGCTCGTCGTGGAACGGGCAGCGTGCCGAATATTCCTTGCCCTGACGCTTGAGCGGCACGCGGCCGCCCACCACCTCGACGATGTCGGTACGTGCAAGCAGTTCGTCGATGAATGCGTCGGGGATGCGGGCCATCCCGCTAGGATATCCCAGCCGCTGGCGCTAGCCTGAGTCGGCCGGTCGCAAGCTGCATGCTGGCTCAGCGGCGCACAGGCGTGTCCGGCAGCGTGGCTGCGGTGGCCGCCACGGGCATGGCGATGGCTTCGGGCAGGTGATCCGGGTCCACGCCAGCCTCGCGTAGCTTGCGCTGCGAGCGCACGCGCTCGTCGATGACTGCGGTCAGCAAGGCACCGACGAAGAACACCACCGAGGCGTAGTACATCCACACCAGCAGGATCACCAGGGTGCCCATCGAACCATAGGCGCTGCCCGGCGCGGCCTGGGCGATGTAGACGCCGATGGCGTAGCGGCCCAGCGCAAACAGCAGGGCGGTGATGACGCCGCCGACGAAGGCCTGCCGCCAGTTCACGGTGCGATCGGGTAGGTAGCGGTACAGAAACGCGAACGCCAGCGAGTACAGCGCCAGCGTGGTCACATAGCCCACCGCCGGCAGCACCGACGGTAGCCGCGCGAACACTACCTGCAGGGCGGTGGTGGCGATCATCGACACGATCAGCAGAAAGCCCAGCGCCAGGATCACCCCAAAGGAAAATACGCGCTTCTTCAGCCACGCCATGATGCCGTCCAGGCGCTGCTTGTCGGTGCGGAAGATCAGGTTCAGCGCATTCTGCAACTGCGCAAACACCGCAGTGGCGCCGATGAACAGCAGCAGCGTGCTCCACAGCCCGGCCAGCGTGCCGACGCCGGGCTGGTCGGTGGCATTGCGGATCACCGTGTCGGCGACCTCGGCGGCGCTACCACCGGCCAGTTGCGCGATCTGCTGCACCAATGCTTCCTGCGCCGGCGGATACAGCGAGGCGGTCAACCACAGCAGCAAGACCAGCAACGGCGCCAGCGACAGCAGCGCATAGAACGACAGCGACGCGGCCTGCGTCATCACGTCTATTTCGAGAAAGCGGTTGAGCAGCGCCATTGGCAGGCTGCGCTGCAGGCGGCTCAGATGCTTTTGCAGATAGGCGGTTGAAAGCGTCGTCACCGGCGAGAATCCTTGGCGCATACCGTCGCGGACGCAGGTGGCATGGAGCCAGACCGGTATGCGGAGTGCCTGGCCCGCGCCTGCGCTGGCGCCACCGTTCTAACAGGCCGGGATCGAAGGTGCGGTGAAAAGTGGTGGCTGTGTGACGCCTGCCCCGGCTGCTTGCGCAGGGCAGGCGTCAACGCCAGCGCTGTGTCAGCCCGCCAGGTGCTTTTTCACCAGCGTGGACACCAGGCCCATGTCGGCCTGGCCGGCGAGCTTGGGTTTGAGTGCGCCCATCAGCTTGCCGATGTCGGCGGGGCTGCTGGCGCCGGTCTGTGCAATCGCTGCCTGGATGGCGGCCACGATTTCGGCTTCGTCCATCTTGGCAGGCAGGTAACGCTCGATCACCACGATTTCCTCGCGTTCGATCTGTGCCAGGTCGTCGCGCGCGGCGCCTTCGTATTGGGTGACCGAGTCCTTGCGCTGCTTGACCATCTTGTCCAGCACGGCGATGACGGCGGCATCGTCCATCTCGATGCGCTCGTCCACTTCCTTCTGTTTGATCGCCGCGTTGATGAGCCGGATGACGCCCAGGCTGTGCTTGTCGCCGGACTTCATCGCGGCCTTCATGTCATCGGTAAGCTGTTGCTTGAGGGGCATGGGGTAACTCCTGGGTTGCAGGTGAACGGGTGCGACGCGCCCCGGCAGGCGAGGGCGGCGGCAGGGATGTGAGGCAACACCGGATCCAGCGACGGTGTGGCGTTGCATGGATTGCGCTGCCGGGATGGCCGCGAACCAATGCAAAAAGCCGGCCACGCTTGCGCGTGCCGGCTCCTGGGTTCGATCCGGTCGGGTCGCGCCTACAGCGCAGACCCGGCGGCAAGGAACCGCGTTCGATCAGTACAAGCGCTGGCGCTTAGTGACGTCGCGCGAGGAACGACGCAGCTGACGCTTCACGGCAGCGGCAGCCTTGCGCTTACGCTCCTGGGTCGGCTTTTCATAGAACTCGCGCTTGCGGGTTTCGGCCAGCACGCCGGCCTTTTCGCAGGTGCGCTTGAAGCGGCGGAGCGCAAATTCGAAGGGCTCGTTCTCGCGGACTTTAACGCTGGGCATGTGTTCTCCAGATTGGGATTTTTCCGTCCGGGAGCCCCGGGCGGGTGCGAGCGGACTCGCGTGACGGAATTTCCGGGTTGCCCCGGCGAGCCGCGCATTATAACGACTTGCGAACGGCCTGCAAGCCCCTGGGGGGAATTGCCGCAGATGGCCCGGCAGAGCGTGCGCCGGCGCGCGTTTCGGGGTGGCCGGCACGGCAGAGCCGCCTCTGCGGGCGGGCCGGTCTGCGCAACGCAAAAGCTGCGAAAATGGCCGCACACGTTTATCTGCCGAGCTACCGTGAAAGTCCTTGGGATCGAATCATCATGCGATGAGACCGGTGTGGCGGTCTACGACACCGCCCTGACCGGCGTGCCGGCGTTGCGCGCCCATGCGGTGTACAGCCAGATCGCGCTGCATGCCGAATACGGCGGCGTGGTGCCGGAGCTGGCCAGCCGCGACCACGTGCGCAAGCTGCTGCCGTTGATCCGCCAGACCCTGGGCGAGGCCGGGCTGCGCATCGACGAACTGGACGGGGTGGCCTACACCGCCGGGCCCGGCCTGGTGGGCGCCCTGCTGGTCGGTGCCGGGGTGGCGCGCTCGCTGGCCTGGGCACTGGAGGTGCCGGCGATCGGCGTCCACCACATGGAAGGGCACCTATTGGCACCGCTGATGGAAGACGACCCGCCGCAGCCGCCCTTCGTGGCGCTGCTGGTCTCCGGCGGGCATACCCAATTGGTGTCGGTCAAGGCGCTGGGCCGCTACGAAGTGCTGGGCGAGACCCTGGACGATGCCGCCGGCGAGGCCTTCGACAAGACCGCCAAGATGATGGGCCTGCCGTACCCGGGCGGCCCGCAGCTGGCGGCGCTGGCCGAAACCGGCACGCCCGGACGTTACAGGTTCGCCCGGCCGATGACTGACCGCCCCGGTCTGGATTTCAGCTTCAGCGGGCTCAAGACCCAGGTGCTGCTGGCCTGGCGCGGCAGCGACCAGTCCGACACCACGCGGGCGGACATCGCGCGCGGCTTCGAGGATGCCGTGGTGGAGACGCTGGCGATCAAATGCCTGCGCGCGCTGGACGCGGCCGGCTGCAACACGCTGGTGGTGGCGGGCGGGGTCGGCGCCAACAAGCGCCTGCGCGCGCAGTTGCAGCAGGCCGCGCAGCGCCGTGGTGGCCGGGTCTGTTTTCCGCGCCCGGCGCTGTGCACCGACAATGGCGCGATGATCGCCTTCGCCGGCGCGCTGCGGTTGCAGGCCGGCGAACACGCCGATGCCGCGGTGCATGTGACGCCGCGTTGGGATATGGCTGCGCTGTCGCCACTTGTGGCGACGCGGGAATCGGGAATCGGGAATCGGGAATAGGAAGAGCGATACCCCGATCCTGTTAGTGCTGCGTGTTATTGCCCTTGCTTCTCCCCATTCCCGACTCCCTATTCCCCATGGATAAAGTGTTTATTGAAGGCCTGGAAATCGATGCGCTGATCGGCATCTACGACTGGGAGCGGCGGATTCGCCAGACGCTGCGGTTCGACCTGGAGATGGGCTTCGACAACCGCATTCCGGCGGCCAGCGACGATATTGCCGATACGCTGAACTACAAGGCGGTGAGCAAGCGGTTGATCGATTTCGTGCAGGGCTCGGATTTCGGGCTGGTCGAAACCCTGGCCGAGCGTTGCGCGGCGATCGTGCTGGACGAATTCGGCGTGCACTGGCTGCGGCTGAAACTGAGCAAGCCCGGTGCGGTGCGTGGCGCGCAGGCGGTGGGCGTCATCATCGAGCGGGAGCGGGCGGCCTGATTGTCGCGAACCTTCTTGCTGCATGCGGGGACTTGGTCTTGAGGGTCGCGGGGGCCGAGCGCTGCGCCCGCGCTGGCGCGCACCATGCCTGCAACCGGCCTCGACAACTCCCGAACCTCGAATCCCGGCCTTCGACACTTCCCCCCCTGCGGCTGCAGCAAGCTAGAATTGCCGGCCATGTAAACGTTTTCTCAAGGATCTCATGGCTGCTGATCGCATCGAAACTCTGATTGCCCGGATGACCGTGGAAGAGAAGGTCGGACAGTTGGGTGTGTTCGCCGACATGGTGCGGCCGTTCGCACCGGACGTGAATCCGGAGGCCAACGTGCGCAATGCCGACGAGGTGTTGCAGCAGGTGCGCGAGGGCCGGGTGGGCTCGCTGTTCAACGGCGCGGGCGCCGCGCTGGGCGTGCAGATCCAGAAAGCGGCGGTGGAGGAGAGCCGGCTGGGCATTCCGGTGATCCTGGCCGCAGACGTGATCCACGGCATGCGCACGGTGTTCCCGATCCCGCTGGGCGAGGCGGCCAGCTTCGAGCCGGCGCTGGCCGAGCGTACTGCGCGCGCCACCGCCATCGAGGCCACTGCGGCCGGGCTGCACTGGACCTATGCGCCGGCGGTGGACATCGCCCGCGACCAGCGCTGGGGCCGTGGCGCCGAGGGCGCCGGCGAAGACGTGGTGCTGGGCATGGCGTTCGCCGCGGCGCGCGTGCGCGGCTTCCAGGGCCCCGACCTGACCGCCGACGATTGCCTGCTGGCCACGCCCAAGCACTTCGCCGCCTACGGCGCGGTGGCGGCGGGCATGGAATACAACACGGTGGATATTGCGCCGCAGACCTTGCGCGATGTGCATCTGCCGCCGTTCAAGGCCGCATTCGATGCCGGCGCGCTGACGGTGATGTCTTCCTTCAACGACATCAACGGTGTACCGGCCAGTGCCAACCACGAGTTGCTCACCGAGATCCTGCGTGGTGAATGGCAGTTCCCGGGCGTGGTGATTTCCGACTACACCGCCGACATGGAGCTGATTGCGCACGGCTACGCCGCCGACGAGCGCGACGCGACCAAGAAGGCGTTCCTGGCCGGGCTGGACCTGAGCATGCAGAGCGGCTTCTATGCCGCGCACCTGCCGTCGCTGGTGGACAGCGGCGAGGTGCCGATGGCGGCGCTGGATGCCAGCGTGCGGCGCATCCTGCAGCTGAAGCAGGCCATTGGCCTGTTCGATAACCCGTATCGGTCGCTGGATCCGGCGCGCGAAGCCGACACTGCGTACCTGCCTGCGCACGATGCGTTGTCGCGCGATGCGGCACGGCGCTCGATCGTGTTGCTGAAGAACGACGATGCGGTGCTGCCGTTGAGCAAGAGCGGGCAGCGCATCGCCTTGATCGGGCCATTCGTGCAGGACCGCGAAAACATCGAAGGTTGCTGGACGCTGTTCGGCGACAAAGCGCGCTACGTGACCCTGGAGCAGGGGATGCGTGCGGTGGTCGGCCACGAATACCTGAGCGTGGTGGCCGGTTGCGGCCTGGAAGAGGCGCTGCCGGGTGGGATTTCCGCAGCGATCGACGCCGCACAGGCGGCCGACGTGGTGGTGCTGGCGCTGGGCGAGCCGCAGCGCTTCAGCGGCGAGGCGCAGTCGCGCACCGAGATCACCTTGCCGCCGGCGCAACAGGCGCTGGCCGAGGCGGTTGCCGCCACCGGCACGCCACTGGTGGTGCTGTTGCGCAACGGGCGCGCGCTGGCGTTGAACGGTGCGGTACGCGATGCGCAGGCAATTGCGGTGACCTGGTATCTGGGGACACAAACCGGCACTGGCGTGGCCGATGTGCTGTTCGGCGACTACAACCCATCTGCACGCCTGCCGATCAGCTTTCCGCAGGTTACCGGGCAACAGCCGTATTTCTACAACCATCTGCGCACCGGTCGTCCTGAATTGCCGACCCTGTCCGAGTACAAGGCGCGCTGGCGCGAAATGCCCAACGAGCCGTTGTATCCGTTCGGCCACGGGTTGAGCTACACCACCTTTGCCTATGCACCGCCGCAGTTGAGCACCGCGCAGCTGGGCTGGGATGACACGCTCACCATCACCACACGCGTGACCAACACTGGCCGCGTGGCCGGCGAGGAAGTGGTGCAGCTGTACGTGCACGACCGCGTAGCCAGCCGGGTGCGCCCGGTGCGCGAACTCAAGGGGTTTCGCAAGGTGTTGCTGCAGCCGGGCGAAAGCACGGAGGTGGTGTTTACCCTCGCCCGCGACGCGCTGTCCTTCACCAATCCCAAAGGCGTCTTCGGCGCCGAGCCGGGCGTGTTCGACGTGTGGGTCTGCGCATCCGCCAAGAGCGGCGAGGCGGTGTCATTCGCGTTGGGCAGCAGCTGAACCACGCACTGCCTGCGCCGATGGGCGCGCAGGCAGTGCTTGCCACTTTTACATCACTGCACTCAGGCGCCGTTTTCGACCGCCGCCTTGCTCTTGGGGGTCAGCTTGAGCAGGCGCCCGGTGCTGCCGCTGGCCTAGTCTTCGAGCAACCACAGTGCGCCATCGGGGCCTTGCTCCACTTCGCGGATGCGGGCCCCCATGTCGTAGCGGGCCACTTCGCGCGGCTGATCGCCAAGCGAGACCTGCACCAGTGCCATCGACGACAGCCCGCCGATGAAGCCATTGCCGCGCCACGCCGGGAACTGCTTGCCGCTGTAGATCACAAAGCCGGCTGGTGAAATTACTGGTGTCCAGCTGATCTTGGGAGCAGCGAATTCGGGCCGGGTGTTGTGGTCCGGGATCGGCCGGCCATCGTAGTGATCGCCGTTGGACACGATCGGATAGCCGTAGTTGGCGCCGCGCTGGATCAGGTTGAGCTCATCGCCACCGGCCGGGCCCATTTCGTGTTCCCACAGCCGGCCCTGGCTATCGAACGCAATACCCAGGATGTTGCGGTGTCCCAACGACCACACCTGCGCAGCCACGCCGCCCTGTGCAACGAACGGGTTATCGGCTGGCACGCTGCCATCGTCGTTGAGCCGGATCAACTTGCCGAGATTGGCCTTCATGTCCTGCGCGGGATCGAACTTCTGCCGTTCGCTGGAGGTGATCCACAGTTTTCCGCTGGGGTCGAATGCGAGCCGATGGCCGAAGTGACCATTGCCGGACACCTTGGGGCTCTGGCGCCAGATCACCTTGAGCCCGGACAAGCTGCCGCCGCCGTTGGCGTCCAGGGTGAGCTTGGCGCGGGCGACTGCCGCGCCCCGCGTATCGCCCTGGTCAGGTTCGGCATAGCTCAGATAGACCAGGCCGTTCTTCGCAAATTGCGGATGCGCCAGCACGTCACCGAAGCCGCCCTGGCCACCATAGGCAACCGCCGGCACGCCGGACACTGCGCTCTTGCGCTTGGTCGTGGGATCCAGCCGCATCAAGGTGCCACGCTTCTCGCTGACCAGCAGCGTGCCATCGGGCAGGAAGGTCATTGCCCAGGGTTCGTCGAAATCGGCCACGGTGGTGGCCTGGAACGGCCATTGCGCCTTGGGAATGGCGGCGGCGGGTGCCGCTGCGGGAGCCGCCAGGACAGCGCCGGTGGTGAACAGGGTGGCCGAGCAGGCCAGGGCAAGCAGACGTCGGGCAGACATGAGGTCCTCCAGGGGTGGGGCACGGTCACGCTGCAGCCCTCCCGCAACGTGTCCCGCGTCGGGTTTTCAAGTACCTTACACGACGCTGCCGAGGCCGCACTTGTCGCAGGTCACTCTCCGCCAGGCGGACGCGTCTCACATCGCTGTTTCAATCTGAAATATCACCATGAAAAGGAAGTTCCATGGCCACGCAAAAAACGTCACCCGCTTTCATCGCCGCCTCCTGGGCCGCCCTGCTGCTGGGCAGCGCGGCGTACCTGATCGGCTTGTGGAATGCGCAGATGCTGCTCAATGAAAAGGGGTACTACTTCACCTTGTTGTTGTTCGGCCTGTTCGCCTCGGTGTCGTTGCAGAAGAGCGTGCGCGACCGCGACGACGGCATTCCGGTCACTGGCCTGTACTACGCGATCTGCTGGTTCTCGCTAATCATCGCGCTGGTCCTGCTGGCCATTGGCCTGTTCAACGCCACCTTGCTGCTGAGCGAAAAAGGCTTCTATGCAATGGCTTACGCACTGAGCCTATTCGGCGCGGTCGCGGTGCAGAAGAACACCCGCGATGCAATGCAGGGGTCCGCCGCCGCGCATGGGACGCATGCGGTGCCGCCACCGCTGGACTGACTGCCTACGTGCAAGGCGCCAACAACAACGCCACCTCGACGGTGGCGTTGTTGTTTCAGCGCTTGGGCGGATGGTCGCCGCTGACGAAATCGGCTGCGTTTTCCCAGGCACGCTTGACGGCGTGACGCGCCTTGCTCCAGCTCAGTGACGACGTGCCTCGATTGGCCTCCCAATCACGATGCAGCTCTGCTTCCACCTGGTCGTACGCACGCGCATTGTCGCGGATGCGCGCTTCATGGCCGGCCAGATAGGCGCCTTCGTAATCCTCGTAGCGTTCGCCATCGGTGTAGTACGGCTCTTCGGTGAAACGTTCGCGCCAGTAGGTGGATACGTTCTGGCTGCGGTCTTCGTCCGGTGCGCGGCCCGGAATCTGATACGGCACGTTCATGCACGCCTCCGTCGTTTCGAATGTACGGTGACGTTAGGTGCCGCCGTGTTAACGGCGTGGCACGCCAGGTGAAGGTCGAATCAACGCCGCTGGGCCTGGTCGATAATGGCGCTGTACGAGTGTGCTGCGAAACTTACGCCGGCTTGCGTGGAAACAGATAAAACACCCAGCCCACTAGCAGGGCCACACCGGCGGCGGCCAGGTTCTGCCAACTGGCACTGGCGAGCAGGCCCAGCGACAACAGCACGGCGGCAACCGGAATCAGTGGGCCGCCCGGCAGGCGCAAGGCGTCGGCGCGTTGGCGATAGCGGCGCGCCAGCACGATTACGGCCGCCGCAGTGCCGATATAGGCAAACAGGCGCGTCACCATCGACAGCAAGGCCAGCTGGGTAAACGAACCAGACAAGGCCAGCGCAAGCGACAGCACGCCCTGGGTGAGCACGGCCGCAGCGGGAGTATGAAAGCGCGGATGCACGCGGGCCAGGAATGCCGGGCCATAGCCGTCCCTGGCCAGTGCGAACAGGAAGCGTGGCCCCAGCATCACCGTGTTGCTGGTAGTGCCCAGGATGGAAATGGTGGCGCCCACGGTCAGGATCAGCGCCAGGGCTTCGCCACCGAAGCCGCTGGCGGCATCGGCCAATGGCGTGGGCGATGCCGCCAGGTTGGGCAGCGTGCCCTGTGCCACCACCTGCACGGCGGCATAGATCAAGGTCACGGTGACGATCATGGTGATGAGCGCGAACGGCACATCGCGACGTGGGTTGCGGTATTCGCCAGCGGCGGCGGGAATATTTTCGAAGCCCGCATAGGCGAACAACAGCAACAAGGCCGCTTCACCGAGATTGCCCAGGTCGCGCAGGTCCGGCGACTTGCCGGCGAAGGCCCACGACCAATCCACGTAGAACAGTCCGATCGCCACGAACAACAGCAAGGGCACCAGCTTGCCGATCACCAGGGCGATGCCGGTGCGTGCGGCCGACTTCACGCCGATCACGTTGATGGCGGTGAGCACACCCAACGCACCGACCACCACCAGCAGGCGTGCCCAGGTGTCGGTGGAGGCGGTTGGCCAGAAGCGCGCAACCGCATCGGCCAGGCCATTGCTCAGCGCAGCGGCCGAGCTGATGCGGGTGAGCCAGATCATCCAGCCGATCTGGAATCCCACGAATGGGCCGAACGCCTCGCGCGTATACAGATAGCTGCCGCCCGGCGTGTCGAAATAGCTGGCCGCCTGCGCGTAGCACAACACCAGCAAGGCCACCGCCAGGCCGGCCAGCAACACCGCCCACAGGCTCATCGGGCCGAGCAGGGCGGCAGTGGCGGCGGGCAACAGATAGATGCCGCTGCCGATCACATCGTTGATCGATAGCCCGACGATCTGCCAGCGGCTGACGACGCGCACCAGGCCGGTGGCATCGGCTGCGGGGGCGGGCGTGGTCATGGTACGGCCTCGTCCAGGGCCGGCAGCTGCCATTGCGATTGCAGGCGCGCATAGTCGGCGCGCGGCAGCAGCACGAACAACGGATGGTCGGCCGGCTT
Source organism: Xanthomonas cucurbitae (assembly GCF_002939885.1). GTDB lineage: Bacteria > Pseudomonadota > Gammaproteobacteria > Xanthomonadales > Xanthomonadaceae > Xanthomonas > Xanthomonas cucurbitae. Next base: position 73,629 of record NZ_MDED01000020.1, on the reverse strand, counting down.
CAACCACGCAAGCAGGCGTTGCATGTCCGCAGGATCCATCGCGGTGCAGCCGGCGGTGACCTCGCCCGGGCTGCGCCACAGGTGCGCGAAGATGCAGCTGCCGCGCCCGGCGATGCGATCAGGGTTGTGCGCGATGACAAAGCCTTCGCGGTAACGTCCGTCGCCTTGGGTGCGCAGGTCCAGCCGCATCGGCTCGGTGGAGCCGGCCACCGCCGCTTCGCCCACCTGCGCCGCATCGACGATGCGGTTGTATAGCGGCGAGGCGGGCACATCCATGCAGTAATGGGTGGCGGTCATGGCCTGATACGGCATGGCGCTGTCGATGCGCGTGGCGTAGCCGAAGGCCGGGCCGATGGCGAACACCCCGGCCGGGCTGCGGCCGTCGCCTTCGCGTTTGTGCGGGCCTTGCGGCTGCGCCGGGTGCAGGCCGTCGCCCCAGGCACTGCCGTTGCGGCCGAGTGCCACCGCGAATCCGGGGGCGGCCGGCTGCCACCGGCCATCCACACGCTGGAAGGTCTGCAGCCGCGCCTGCGTGCTGTTCCAGTCCGGGGTGGTGACCACGACGAGCGCGCGCGCCTGCTGCAGCGCCTGCATCGGCGCACCTGCGACAACAGCGCCGCTGCACAGCGCCAGCGTCATCAGCAGGATGGATTGCAACAGGGTGGTCAGGCGCATGCAGTCTCCGCAAGGCAGTGGGTGAGCTGAGAGGACGCCTGGCAGCTTGCTGCGAGTCGTAGCGCGGCCCCGGCGACATCGGTGGCGCCATGGATCGCTCGCCGATGGCTACTGTACCCAGCAATGCGCGCCCGTGGCGCATGTTCGCAGCAGCGGCGCACGCGGCATGCGTGCGTCAGTGGAGTGACGCACGCCGTCTGCCGTCACGCGTGGCGGTTGCTGGCGGGTTGGCTGATCGCTGCCGCTACGACGGCAACAGTTCCAAGCCGCGGATACGACGGATGCCCAGGCCGGGCGCGTCGTCGATCTGGATCTGCGCCTGGTCGAAATGCACACCTCCTTCGGTGGGATCGAACTGCCCCAACGCCGGCGCATCCAGATCGGCCAGGGTGATGCTGTCGGCCTTGGCCACCGCCAGATGCACGGCGGCAGCCACGCTGACGCTGGACTCGATCATGCAGCCGATCATGCAGGGCACGCCGTACAGCGCGGCGATATCGGCGATGCGGATCGCGTTGGACAGCCCGCCGGTCTTCATCAACTTGATGTTGACGATGTCGGCAGCGCGGCGCTGGAGCAGGTCGATGACCTGTGGCGGGGAGAACACGCTTTCATCGGCCATCACCGGGGTATCGATATGCGCGGTGACAAAGGCCAACCCGTCGATATCGGCAGCCTTGACGGGTTGCTCAAGCAACTCCAGCACGATGCCGGCGTCTTCCAGCCTGCGCATGCTGCGTACCGCCTGTTTGGGTGTCCAGCCCTGGTTGGCATCCAGGCGCAGCGTTGCGCGCCCATCGACTGCCGCATGGATCGCCATGACGCGTTCCACATCCGACGCGCTGTCCTTGCCCACCTTGATCTTCAAGGCCGCATAGCCGCGCGCCAATGCCGACTGCGCGTGCGCCACCATGACCTCGATGCTGTCGGCACTGATGGTGATGTCGGTGGTGATGCGCGGCGTGCCGCCGCCGAGCACTTGGTAGAGCGGCACGCCGAAGGACTGGGCCCACAGGTCGTACAGCGCAATCTCCACGGCGGCCTTGGCGCTGGTATTGCGCTCCAGCGCGTGCTGGACCAGCCCACAGAGACGATTGAGGTCGGCCACCTCCTGGCCGATCAGGCGCGGGCCGATGCAGTGGGTGATCGCGGCGATGATGCTGCCGTGCGTATCGCCGGTGATCGCTGCGGTGGCCGGCGCGGCGCCATACCCGAGATGGCCGCTGTCGGTGTGCAGCACCACCACCACATCCTCGATCGCCTGCACGGTGCGCAGCGCCGTTTTGAATGGGGTGTTCAGTGGCACGCGCAGCATGCCCAGACGCAAGCCGGTGATCTTCATGGGGAACCGATCGGTGCGACGCGCTGGATGCGCGTGATGTGGTCGATAAAGGGGCTGCCATCGGTGGCCAGCAAGGGCAGCAATGGTGTGACCGAGACACCGTTCAGCGCGGCACGCTGCACGCGGCCATCGCTGCCGCGGTAGCTGGCACCGGCCACATCGTGGATCACCCACGGGCTGCCGTGCGCATGCCCGATCACCAGCATCACGTGGCCGGGGAGATGGATCAGGTCGCCGATGCGCAGTTGCGCCAGCTGTTTCAGGCGCTGCGCTCGTGGCGCGTGCGCAGCGAAGGCAACGGCGCGCAGCACCGGGCTGCGCGCCTGATCGCCGGTATTGCGCGGCAGCGCAATGCCGAGGCTGCGGTAGACATCCAGCACGAAGCCGCTGCAATCGCGCGCATCGTAATCGTTGCCCCAACCATAGCGCTCGCCCAGGAATTTGAAGGCCTGCCGGAGCAGTACCGCAGGGGTGGCCGGCAACGCACCGATGCGGACATCGGCGCCACGCGGCACCAGCGCCGGCACCAGTTGCAGGCGGCCATCGGTTCCGCGCAGCGGCAGTTGCACCACGTGGGCGGCGACGGGCGACTGTCCGTTGACCGGTTGTTGCGGCGGCCAGTTGGTCAGCAACGGCAGGCTGCTGCCCATGTCCAGCGGCAACGCCGAGACGGCGGGGAGCTCCGGGGTGTACGCGGTCTGCACGCGGGCGCCGGTGACCACCAGGCGCGCGCCGGCCTGTGCGTAGTCCAGCACCTGGCGGCGGCTGCCCTCGGCGACATGGGCGGCGGCAATCCACGCCGCGTAGTTGGGCGCCAGCACGAACCGCCATGCGCCATCGGCGCTGGTATGCAGCACGGCCACCGGCGTGCCAGGGTAGAGTGCCGATTCCTGAAAGCGGTCGATATCGTGATCGTGCGGATCGGTGAACACGCGTTGGGTGGTGGGAAAGGTGCGTAATGCCGCGCGCCGCACCACCAGCGCGAAGCGCGGGGCGACCTGCGGAGGAAGTGCATCCAGCGCCAATGCGCGCTGTAGCTCGGCCAGGCGGCTCGCCGTAATGGGTCGCCCCTGCGCGTCGTACAGCACCCGCGTGGGCGCCGCAGACAACGCCTGGATCCGTGCGCGCACTGCAGCGCCCGGCATGACCGAGGGCAGCTGCGACAGATCGTGCATCGAGGCATCGTCACGCAGCAGCCGCGCGTTGAAGGCTGCGATCTGCGCCGTGTCCAGCAGTGGCTGCTGCGCCTGCAAACTGCGTTGTACCCAGTACTCCGGCGTCAGCTGCGCCGCGTCAACGGCGAAGGGGGCGCCCTGGGTGGCTGGCTCGCTGGCAGCCGAAGGCGCCGCGCCGCAAGGCAGGGCGAGTGCAATCCACAGCAATGGCAGCAGGCGGCGCGTCGATGGCATCGAAAGCTCTAAACGAAGGAATGGTGGCTGGCGATTGCGGGCAGATCCGAACGAACCATACGGCAGGTGCCTATGCGATGCAGTGCTGACGACGACAGCCGTCGTTTCGGCCATGATCGGCAGTGTACGCGGGGCCTAGCGCGTGCGCAGGGCGCCAGCGGCGGGAGGTGGGCGGCAGCCGGTGGTTGGCCAACCCGCTGCGCCCAATACATCGACGTGAAGCGATCCACGGATGCGTCGCTGGTAGGTGCACACTCCAACCGTGCCCATGCCACGCGTCGCGCGATTGCCCGCGTCGGCGACAACTCGGCGGATAATGGCCCGGCCATGGCAGTCCCGTTGGGCAAAGACAGCGCAGGCCTGGGTACCCACTGCAAGGAGAACACCGGTGTCGCCAACCTTCCATCTGTCCTCATCGGCCTGGCGACGGGGAGCGGTGTGCGCGCTGGTGCTGTCGCTGGCGGCCTGCGCGCACGCACCCCAGCGCAATCCGCTGGCGCAGTGGGTGCCCTCGCCCAACTACGATGCACGGCGGCCGATCCTGATCGTGTTGCATTTCACCGACCAGCAGTCGGTGCAGCAGAGTCTGGCCACACTGCGCGGGCGCAACGCCGGTGGACGGGTCAGCGCGCATTACCTGATCGGCGAGGATGGGCAACGCTATCAACTGGTCGCCGACGACCAGCGCGCCTGGCACGGCGGCGCCGGCCGCTGGGGCAGCATCACCGATATCAATTCGGCCTCGATCGGCATCGAGCTGGATAACGACGGCAGCGAGCCATTCGCGCCGGCGCAGATCGACAGCTTGCTGGTCCTGCTGGACGACCTGTGCACGCGGCTGCGCATTCCGCGCACCCAGATCGTCGGTCACGAAGATGTGGCCCCGACACGCAAGAACGATCCCGGCCCGCTGTTTCCGTGGAAGCGCCTGGCCGAGGCCGGCTTCGGCCGCTGGCCTGCCGCCGATGCCCCGCCCGCGCCGCCAGGCTTTGACCCCTGGCAGGCTCTGGCACTGCTGGGCTACAGCGTGGACGACCGCGCTGCCGCGCTGCGGGCGTTCCATCATCACTATCGCGGCAACAGCGCCAGCACGCTGGATGCGGAGGATTTGCGCATCCTGCAGGCCTTGAGCCAGCCGACGCCGGGTGGGCGGCCGGTCGCGATTCCCGATGCAGGCGCCGAGATTCCGTAGCCTGGGCTGGTGTCGATCGATGCGTCGATGCGCGTGCCGTGGCGTGGCGTGGCGTGGTCCGACGCCGCTGGCTGTGCCGCACGATGCCGGCACACGCCGCCTGGCGAGGTGGTTGCCCGACCACTCGAATATTCTGTGCGCATGACAGCATTCCATGCATCCAGCGACGTACCGCTGCTCCTTGCCCCACGACGACACCTGCGGCACTGGTGCTTGGCCGTGGCGTGGGCCGCCTGTATCTGCGGCAGCGCGATGGCGACGCCGGTGATCTCGCCGGCCACCACGCCGGCGCAGGCGGGGTTGATCGACGTCGCGACCCTGGCGCCAGGCATCGCGGTGGACATGCGCTACGCCACAGACGACAACTTCACCGGGCAGGTGGTGCCCGGCTATGGCGCGGCGCGTTGCTATCTGCTGCGGCCGGCCGCCGATGCGTTGGTGCGGGTTGCGCAGGCGCTGAAGGCGCAGGGGTACCGGCTGCAGGTGTTCGATTGTTACCGGCCGGTGCGGGCGGTGCGGGCATTCGTGGCGTGGGCCGCAGACCTGCAGGCGCAATCGACCAAGGCGCGCTATTACCCGCGCGTGGACAAGCGCGCGCTGCTCGGTCACTACATTGCAGACACCTCTGGACATAGCCGTGGCGCAACGCTGGATGCCGGCTTGCTGGAGTGCCGGCGGTCGCCCTGCCGGCCGGTGGACATGGGCACCGGGTTCGATTTCTTCGACCCACGCGCGCATACCGATGCGCCAGATCTCGACGCGGCGCAGCGCGCCAATCGCCAACGCCTGTTGCGCGCCATGGCCGCCGAGGGATTTGCCAACTACCCGATGGAATGGTGGCACTTCACCCTCAGACCGGAGCCGACGCCGCAGACCGCCTACGATGTGCCGGTGGAATGAGGGCGATGCCGACCCGGCATGCTCGTCGCGGCGCCGCGGCGCCGTTTCACCCGACCCAGGAATCGCCATGACCGACCCGGAACGCTTCATCGATATTGCCTGCCCGTATTGCGGGGAGTGGATCACCCTGGCCCTGGATCTCAGCGGTGGCGATCAGCACTACATCGAAGATTGCCAGGTGTGCTGCAAGCCGATCACGGTCACCGTGCAATGGGACGAGGAGGGCGAGGCGCAGGTAACCGCGCGCGGCCAGGACGACACCTGACGATGCGCACGCAAGCCGACGCCGACGCCGCCAGCCGCTAGACTGGCGCGCCTGTCGCCTGGATCGTCACGATGAATCTGCCCCTGCACTTCGGCTTGCTTGGTTCGCTGGAAGCCGGCCTGATCGCGCTGGTCCTGGGCATCGTCCTCTTCGCCCTGGTCGAGCGCGGCGGCCGACGGCTGCAGTTCAACCAGGGCCATACGCTGGGAACGGCCTGCCTGCTGGCGGTGGCCATCGGTGCCGGCTACGACCTCTGGAATCTCGTCTACACCAGCATCGTGCGGCTCGAGTCGCCGTTGTATGCGCGGTTGGCCCTGGCACGCATCCACGATCCGAACGAATTGGGATCGCGGGTGGTACTCGAAGTGGCCGGCGCCATCGCCGGTGTCGTGGTGGGTTGGGAAATATTCAGTTCCGACCGCTGGGATGGCGACGCACCCGCTGCCTGAGGCAAGGCCGTGAAACGCGGCCTGGTTCTCAGAAATCGCGGCGATGAATGCATCGCTTCGGTTTGACTCACCAACGGCTAACAGGCGGCTAGGCGTAAACGCCGATGCGGTGGTTAAAAGGATGTTTTTCGCCGAATCCTGCCGGTCCGACGGTTCATGCGCGCTGGGTAGGGTGGTGCCATGTGCGGCGACACCGCTCATGCCCATACCAAGGAGACCACCCAATGAAGAACCGCAATCGCACCTCGCTATTGGCCGCCACTGCCGCCCTTGCCGCCGCCCTGGCCTTGCCGGCCATGGCGCAAAGCGCTCCGCAGGACGCCGCAGGCCAGCCGGCCAGTGCGGCCCAGGCGGGTAGCTCGGCCACGTCGGCGCAGGCTGCCGGCGGCAGCTCTGGCGGTGGCCAGACCTGGGCCAGCGTGGATACCGATAGCGATGGCGCCATCAGCAAGCAGGAAGCGCAGGTCAATGCGGGCCTGGCGCAGATCTTCGACCAGGCCGATGGCGACACCGACGGCAAGCTGACCCCGGACGAGTACAAGGCATTCGTCGCCAAGCAGCAGGGCGCTGCGGGGGCAGCCGGTTCGCAGGGGAACTGAGCGAATCAGCAAGCGCGGCGCGAATCGCCAGACCATCGCACGCGTCGTGCGATGGCAGGCCAGTTGCATGAGCGCTGGCAGTGACAGGATGGAGCATCGGGAGCGACCTGCCAGGGTCGCTCCCGTTTTTTGTGGCGAGCCTGCATGGCGCAGTCTTGACGGGCGCTGCGATATCGTCTCCAGCATGTCCTCGCTGCCCACTCCCCCGTTGCTACGCGGTGTACTGCTGGCGGCGCTGATGAATTCCTGGCCCCTGGTGGCGGCGCCTGTGCAATCGTCGCCGGCCGATGCGCCGCCGGTGCCGCCTGCCCAGCCGACGACCAACAGGCCGGCGATGTCACCGCTGCCGATTGCCCCGCCGGCCCCGGCGGCGACCCCCTTGCTGCCCGTCGGCCCGGCCGGGCTCTCCAGCGCAAAGGGCGGTGCCGAGCCATCGGGAACGCCGCCGGACGGTACGCTCGCCCCGCGCAGCTTCCGTAGCCTGGACAGCGATGCCGACGGCTCGCTGACCCCGGCCGAGGCCGGCGCAGATCCGATCCTGCGCGAGAACTTTGCCGGGTTCGACAGCAACGGCGACGGCCGCCTGTCGCGCGATGAGTTCGCCGCGTACCAACCTGGGCCAGGCGACGCCGCAGGTGATTGAGCGCAGCGGCGCTGCGGTGCGCTGCTAGACTTGCGCGATGACCCCGATTGCACAGCGCGACGGCCAGGCGATCCAACTGGTCGGCTTCGACGGCGACGATACTCTCTGGAAGAGCGAGGATTACTATCGCAGTGCCGAGGCGGATTTCGAAGCCATCCTGGCACGCTACCTCGACCTCGGCGACAGCCGCATGCAGCAGCATCTGCTGGCGGTGGAGCGGCGCAACCTCAAGGTGTTCGGCTACGGCGCCAAGGGCATGACGCTGTCGATGATCGAGACGGCGATCGAGTTGACCGACGCTCGCATCGAGGCGCGCGATATCCAGCGCATCGTCGAGATCGGCCGCGCCACCCTGCAACATCCGGTGGAGGTGATTGCCGGTGTACGCGAGGCAGTCAGCGCCATTGCCGCCGACTACGCGGTGGTCCTGATTACCAAGGGCGATCTGTTCCACCAGGAGCAGAAGATCGAACAGTCCGGGTTGACCGACCTGTTTCCACGCGTGGAAGTGGTGTCCGAGAAAGACCCCAGGACCTACGCACGCGTGCTGGGCGAATTCGACCTGCCGGCGCAGCACTTCGTGATGATCGGCAATTCGCTGCGCTCGGACGTGGAGCCGGTGCTGGCGATCGGCGGCTGGGGCATCTACACCCCGTATGCGGTGACCTGGGCACACGAGCAGGAGCATGGCGTGGCGGCCGACGAGCCGCGCATGCGCGAAGTGCCCGATGCCGCCGGCTGGCCGGCGGCGGTGTGCGCGCTCGATGCCCAGGCCCGGCAGCAGGCGCCGAGGTGAGCCAGGTGGCGGCCATCGCGCACGTCATCGCGCCGCCGTCGGCCAGCCAGCCGCTTCCGGCCTGACGGAGCAGGGCCTGCCAGAGCACGGCCTGACAGCGGCACGGGCATGCGGCATCATCGGCGCATGCCCGTGCCACGTTCCTCACTGCTGCGATCGCTGCCACTGCTGGCGGCGTTGTGGTTGCCCACGCTGGCGGCCGCGCAGACCGGCGCCGTGCCGGCCGGTGCAGTGGAGGTTGCCGCCCCAGCCCGACAACCGGCGTCGGCGGCGACGCCTGGCACCGGCGATGCGTGGGTGGACCAGCATCTGGCCGACATGGGCAGCTACGCGCAGCGCTATCCGGACAGCTTCATCGACGAGGTGGCGCGCTATACCGGCACGCCGCGCGCCTACGTACAGGCGTTGCTGCAGGTACACGGCTGGCACGCCGGCGATCTGTATTTCGCCTGCTTCTGGGCGCAGACGGTGCAGCTGTCCTGTCGCGACAGCGTGCGCGCCTACAGCCGCGATCACCATGACGGCTGGGAGGGCGTCATCACCCGCCTGTCGGTGGAGCCGGATAATGCGCACCTGCGCGCGCTGCGGCACGCCATTGTTGCCAGCTACGACCGCTGGGAACGCCCGATCACCCTGGACGCGCTGTTGCGTCGCCAGCTCGGTGACTACGCACAGCGGCTGGAGGCCGCACGCGAGGCCAGCGAGGCGGCCGAGGCGGCGGTGCAGGCAGGGCTGTAGCGCCGCAGGCTGTGCAGCGTGCGCGCACCGGCTGTCTGCGCGCCAACACGCAGTGGCGATGCTGCCGTGCAGCTGGTCGCCGCAGGGCGTGGTCGGCGAGAATGCGGGCAACGTCGGCATCCGCCGGCTCCTGCCAAGACCCGTCCATGCGCGATACCGTGTTTGTCTCTCCCGATCACATCCGCAGCCTGTTCGCGCAGGCCATGTCAGACATGTACCGCGCCGAGGTGCCCCTGTACGGCAACCTGATGGCGCTGGTGGCGCAGGTCAACGCGCAGACGCTGCAGGCCGATGCGGCCCTTGCACTGCGCTTGCAGCGCAACGACGAGCGCGCACGGCTGGATCTGGAGCGGCATGGTGCGATCCGCGTGGGCACTGCGGAAGAACTGGCCACCTTGCGCCGGTTGTTCGCGGTGATGGGGATGCACCCGGTGGGCTATTACGACCTGTCGGTGGCTGGCGTGCCGGTGCACTCCACCGCGTTCCGGCCGATCGACGAGGCCGCGCTGTCGGCCAATCCGTTCCGCGTGTTCACCTCGCTGCTGCGGCTGGAGCTGATCGAAGATGCCAGCCTGCGCGCGCAGGCCACGCAGATCCTCCAGCAGCGGCAGATCTTCACCGCCGGCGCGCTGCAGTTGATCGCGCAGTGCGAACATGCAGGCGGGCTGGATGCGGCCCAGGCGCAGCAGTTCGTGGCCGAAGCGCTGGAAACCTTCCGCTGGCATGGCGATGCGACGGTGTCGCTGCCGACCTACCGCGCGTTGAGCGATGCGCACAAATTGATCGCCGATGTGGTCAGTTTCCACGGCCCGCACATCAACCACCTGACCCCGCGCACGCTGGACATCGATGCGGCGCAGGCGCAGATGCAGCAGGCCGGTATCGATGCCAAGGCGGTGATCGAAGGGCCGCCGCGGCGGCGGGTGCCGATCCTGCTGCGCCAGACCAGTTTCAAGGCGCTGGAAGAACCGGTGCGCTTTGTCGGCGATGGCGGGCAGCCGGAGCATGGCACGCATACCGCACGCTTTGGCGAGATCGAACAGCGCGGGCTTGCGCTCACGCCCAAGGGCCGCGCGCTGTACGACGCGTTGCTGGCACAGGCACGCGATGCCGATGGCGCCGGCAGCACCGGCACCGATTACGCCACGCGCCTGCAGACCGCCTTCGTGGCCTTCCCCGACGACGAGGCGTTGCTGCGGCAGGAGGGCCTGGGCTATTTCCGCTATGCGCTCACCGAGGCCGGCCGCGCCGACCCGGCGCAGGTGGCGGCCATGCCGGCGGAGACCGCCATCGCGCTCGGCCTGGTCAGCGCCGACCCGATCGTCTATGAAGACTTCCTGCCGGTCAGTGCCGCCGGCATCTTCCAGTCCAACCTGGGCGGCGCCGAGCAGCGCGCCTATGCCGCACACTCGAGCCAGCGCAGCTTCGAGCAGGCGCTGGGCGCGCAGGTGCACGACGAATTCGCGCTGTATGCGCGGCTGGAACGCGACTCCTTGCAGGGGTTGCTGGCGTAGCCGGCGCGGCGCACGGCGGCCGTGGAAGACGTCTCGACGCTGGTGTCCTGTGCAGCGGCGTAAGACGGTGACAAGGCGCCGCGGTCACCGCCGTTGATCACTGCATCTGCGCCGCCGGACGACGCGCTGCCGCGCGCTCGGCCCGCTGCGCGCGCTTGCGGGCGCGACGTGCCTTCCAGCGTTCGCTCAGGCACGAGAAAATCACATACAGCGCCGGGGTGCTGAGCAGGGTCAGGCTCTGCGAGAACACCAGCCCGCCGATCATGGCGATGCCCAGCGGGCGACGCAGTTCCGAGCCTTCGCCCAGGCCGACCGCCAACGGCACCGCTGCCAGGATCGCCACCATGGTGGTCATCATGATCGGGCGGAAGCGCACGATCGAGGCCTCGCGTGCGGCCGCGCGCGCATCCATGCCATGCACGCGCTGCGCCACCAGCGCGAAGTCGATCATCATGATGGCGTTCTTCTTGACGATGCCGATCAGCAGCACCAGCGCAATCATCGAGATCACCGACAGCTCGGTCTTGGTGAGGAACAACGCCAGCAGCGCGCCGACACCGGCGGCCGGCAGCGTGGACAGGATGGTCACCGGGTGGATCAGGCTCTCGTAGAGCATACCCAGGACGATATAGACGGTGAGCACCGCCGCCAGCAGCAGGATGCCCATCGAGTTGGGGCTGAGCTGCACGTTGAAGCTGTCGTCGCCGCTGAGGCGGATGCCGTCGGGCATGCGCAAACCGTCCACGGTGGACTTGATGATGAGGTCCGCTTCGCCCGTGCTCACCCCGGGAGCCAGGTTGTAGCTCAGGTCCATCGTGGTGTACTGGTTTTCGTGGATGATCTGCGGCGGCGCCAGGCCGGGGGCCTGGGTGGCCACCGCGGTGATCGGCACCATCTGGCCGGCCCGGTTGGGCACGAAGATCTGGTCCAGTGCCTTGGGAGTGGCGGTCTGCGACGGCAACGCATTGACCACCACGCTGTACTGGATGAGATCGGAATAGATGGTGGAGATGGAGCGCTGGCCGAATGCGCCGTACAGGGCGCCATCGATCGCGCCGACCGTAATGCCCAGCCGCGCTGCCTTGGCACGGTCGATCACGATGTTCTGGCGCAGGCCAGCGCTATCGACGTCGGTACCCACATCGCGCAGGCGCGGATTCTTCTTCAGCGCGGCCTGCAGCTTGGGCAACCATTCCTGCAACTGCGCCAGGTCGTTGCCCTGCAGTGACACGCGGTATTGCGCGCCCTGGCTGGTGCCGCCGCCGCCGTCGCTGGGCAGGTCCTGGATGGCGCGCAGGCGCAGGTCCAGGTCCGGGTAGCGGTCGGCCTTGGCGCTCAGCCGCGCGACCACCTGTGCGGTGGTGTCGCGGCGGCCTTCGCTCCGTTTCTTCAGCTCGATATTGAACGAGGCGCTGGAGCCCTGGCGGCCGGAGCCAAGCCGGGCACCGACGGTCTTCACCGCCGGGTCGGCCATCAGCATGTCGGCGATGCGGCGCTGGCGGCTGACCATGTCGGCAAACGACACCGTGGCGCTGGAATTGGCACGGCCCCAGATCAGCCCGGTGTCCTGCGCCGGGAACGAGCCCTTCTTGACCGCACCGCCCAGGAACACGGTGGCGGCGATCAGCAGCAGCGGCGTCAGCGACAGCAGCAGCGCGTGGCGCAGCGAGAAGTCCAGCGCCACCGTGTACACGCGCAGCATGCGCTCGTGCATGCGGTCCAGCCAGGCGCCGACGCGGCCAGGTTGTTCCGGCTCGGTATGGGCGGATAGAAAGCGGCTGCACAGCGCCGGGGTCAAGGTCAGCGACACCAGCATGGACACCACGATCGCCGCCACCAGGGTGACGGTGAATTCGCGGAAGAACGCGCCGATCATGCCGCTGGCAAACAGCATCGGAATGAACACCGCCACCAGCGAGGCGGTGATCGAGACGATGGTGAAGCCGATCTCGCGTGCACCGGTCAGCGCGGCCTCCAGGCGCGGCATGCCTTCGTCCAGGTGGCGCATGATGTTTTCGATCACCACGATCGCATCGTCCACCACGAACCCGATCGCAATGACCAACGCCAGCAGGCTGAGATTGTTCAAGGTGAAGCCCAGCACGTACATCACCAGCGCCGAGCCGGCCAGCGACAGCGGCACGGTGACGGCGGCGATCAGCGTGGGCGCCAGCCGGCGCAGGAACAGCGCCATGGTCAGCACCACCATCGCCAGCGAGATCATCAACGTGGCCTGCACCTCGTGCAGCGAGGCGCGGATGGTGGGCGTGCGGTCGAAGTAGGGCGTGAGTGTGGTGCCGGGTTGCAGGTAGGCGCGCAGCTCGGGAATCTGCGCCTTCACCTGGTCCACGGTTTCCACGATGTTGGCGCCGGCGCGGGTGAAGGCATACATCACCACCGCCGGTTTGCCGTCGAACCAGGCCGCCTGGTAGGCGTCCTGTTGGCCGTCGTAGACGGTGGCTACATCGCCCAGCCGCACGATGCGCCCGTTGGATTGGGTGGAGATCGCCAGCTGCGCGAAATCGGCGGCCTTGGCCACCGAATCGTTGGCGATGATGGCCATGGTGCTGTTGCCATCGGACAGGAAACCGGTTGGCGAAGTGACATTGGCCGCGCGCACCGCGTTGCGCAGATCGTCCGGGGTCAGACCCAGCGCATTGAGCGCGCGCAGGTCCACGTCCACGCGCACCGCCGGGGTGGAGGCGCCGGCGATGTCCACCGAGCTGATGCCGGTGATCTGGCGCAGCCGCTGTGCCAGCAGCGAGTCGGCCACGTTGTACAGCTCATCGGCCGATTGCGTGTCCGAGGTCAGTGCGATGGCGATGACCGGGTCGTCGTTCGGATTGGCCTTCTGGTACATCGGCGTGCCAAGCCCGGACGGCAGGTCCGATTGTGCCGCGTTGATCGCGGTCTGCACGTCCTGCGCGGCCGAATCGATGTTGCGGCTGCTCTGGAACACCATGAACACCAGGCTGCTGCTCTCCGAACTGGAAGAGTGCATGCGGTCGATACCGGGCAACTGGCCCAGGTGCCGCTCCAGCGGCGCGGTGACGGTGGACGCCATGGTGCTGGCATCGGCACCGGACTGCGTGGCATGCACGAAGATCACCGGAATCTCGATGTTCGGCAACGCCGCCACGCCCAGGCGCAGGTAGCACATCACTCCGATCACGAACAAACCGATCGCCAGCAGCGAGGTGCCGATCGGGCGCTTGATGAAGGGCGCGGAGATGTTCATGGCTGTGGCGCCGGGAATCGGGAATCGGGAGTGGGGAATCGGTAGAGGCCAAAGCCAAATCCACGGCAGCTGCCACGCGTGCGTGCGGGAAATCGATGCTGCGGGCAGGCGGACCGGTCAGCGATGAAGCTACCGGTCCTCATGCCGGGCGCCCCGAGGTCGGTGCCGGATTCGTGCCGTCACGGCGTGCCGCACGCCGCGCGCGCCAGGCGCGCAGGCGCTCGCCGGCGCGTTCCATGTACAGGTAGATCACCGGGGTGGTGTACAGCGTGACCAGCTGCGACAGCAGCAGGCCACCCACGATCGCGATGCCCAGCGGGCGGCGCAGTTCCGAGCCGATGCCGGTGCCCAGCGCCAGCGGCAACGCGCCCAGCATGGCGGCGGCGGTGGTCATCATGATCGGGCGGAAGCGCAGCAGGCAGGCGCGCCGGATCGCGTCGTGCGCGTTGGCGCCGTCGCGTCGTGCCTCGATCGCGAAGTCGATCATCATGATGGCGTTCTTCTTGACGATGCCGATCAGCAGCACGATGCCGACGATGCCGTCCACCGACAGGCTCAGCCCGCACATCATCAGCGCCAGCAATGCGCCGACGCCGGCCGGTGGCAGCGTGGAGATGATGGTCAGCGGATGGATGTAGCTCTCGTACAGCACCCCCAGCACGATGTAGATCACCACGATCGAGGCCAGCAGCAGCCACACGATGTCGGTCTGGCTGCCGGTGAATTCGGCCGCCTTGCCGACGAACTGCGCATGCACCTGGGTGGGAATTTTGAGCGCGTCGCGCGCCTGTTCGATCGCCGCCACCGCCTGCGACAACGAGTGCCCCGGCGCCAGGTTGAACGAGATGGTCACTGCCGGCAGCTGCTGCTGGTGGCTCACCACCAGCGGCGTGTTGGTGACCTTGGCCTGTGCCAGCGAGGCCAGCGGAATACTGCTGCCGGCACCGACCACGATGCCGGTGTTCTGCGCGCCCACGCCGGTGGCGGTGGACGAATTGGACGAGGTGACCTGGCCGAAGCTGGTGGCATTGGTGCCGGTCAGCGCGCCACTGCCGTTGCTGGCCACCGCCAGCTGGTTCATCAGCGCGGTGCTGCTGCGGAATTCCGGCGCCACTTCCAGCACCACCCGGTATTGATTGAGCTCGGTGAAGATGGTGGAGATCTGGCGCTGGCCGAAGGCGTCGTACAGCGTGTCGTCGATGGTCTGCATCGGCACGCCGAGCATGCTGGCCTTGTCGCGGTCGATGGTCAGCTCCAGCGCACGGCCCTGGTTGGCCAGGTTGTTGTCCACGTCGGCCAGCTCGGGCAGCTTGCGCATCGCCTCGGTCATGCGCCCGGCCCAGGTGGCCAGCTCGGTGCTGTCCACGTCCGATAGCGAATACTGGTATTCGGTAGCCGCCACGCGGGTGTCCAGGGTGACGTCCTGCACCGGCTTGAGGAACAGCGCCACGCCCGGGATGCCGGCCACGGCCTGTTGCAGGCGCGGCAGCACCTCGTCCAGGCCGTCGCGGTCGCCGCGCGTCTTCAGCACGATGGAGAGCTGGCCCTGGTTGAGCGTGGGGTTCATGGTGCCGGCGCCGATGAAGGCCGCCACGCCGGTCACCGCCGGGTCTTTCTGCAGCGCCGCCGCCACCGCCTGGGTGCGCGCCTCCATCTGCGGGAACGCCACGTTCTGGTCGGCCTGCACCACCCCGGTGATGAGGCCGGTGTCCTGCTCGGGCAGCAGGCCCTTGGGAATGGCCACGTACAGCACCACCGTCAGCGCCACCGCGCCGATCGCCACCGCCAGGGTCAGTGGCTGGTGGGCCAGCACCCAGTCCAGGCTGCGCTCGTAGCTGCCCACGGTGCGCGTCCACAGGTTGGTCTTGCCGGCGGCCGCGGCGCGTTCGTGCGCGTCCTCGCCTTCGGGTAGCGCATCGGGCTTGAGCAGGTAGGCGCACATCATCGGTGTCAGCGTCAGCGACACCAGCATCGAGATCACCACCGCGATCGACAGCACCCAGGCAAACTCATGAAACAACCGTCCGGTGACGCCAGGCATCAGCAGCAGCGGCAGGAACACCGCCACCAGCGACACGGTCAGCGATAGCACGGTGAAACCGATCTGCCTGGCGCCGATCTCCGCCGCTTCCGGCCCGCTCTTGCCCTGTTCGATGTAGCGCACGATGTTTTCGATCATCACGATCGCATCGTCGACCACGAACCCGGTCGCCACCACCAGCGCCATCAGCGACAGGTTGTCCAGCGACATGCCGGCAAAGGCCATCACCGCAAAGGTGCCGGCCAGCGACAACGGCACTGCCACCGAGGGAATGATGGTGGCCCACAGCCGGCGCAGGAACACGAAGATCACCGCCACCACCAGCGCGATGGTCAGCACCAGGGTGAACTTCACTTCATGCACCGAGGCGCGGATGGTTTCGGTGCGGTCGGAAAATACCTCCAGGTGCACGTCGGCCGGCAGCACCGCCTGCAGCTGCGGCAGGATGCTGCGGATCTGCTCCACCGTCTGCACGATGTTGGCGCCGGGTTGGCGGCGGATTTCCAGCAGCACGGCCGGCTTGCCATCGGCCCACGCAGCGAGCTGATCGTTCTCCACGCCATCGACCACCTTGGCCACGTCGGCCAGCCGCACCGGGCGGCCGTTGGCGAAGCTGATGATGGTGTCGCGGTACTGCGCCGCATTGGTCAGCTGGTCGTTGGTGCCGATGCTGTAGGACTGGGTCTTGCCGTTAAGTGAGCCCTTGGGCGCGCTGACATTGGTCTGGGTCAACGCGCTGCGCAGCGACTCCATGGTCAGGCCCATGTTCGACAGCTGCGCCGGGTTGACCTGGATGCGCACCGCGGGGCGCACGTTGCCGGCGATCGACACCAGGCCCACGCCCGGCACCTGCGACAGGCGCTGGGCCAGGATCGCATCGGCGTAGCGGTTGACCTCGCGCAGCGGCAGCGAATCGGAGGTGAGCTTGAGGGTGAGGATCGCCGCATCGGCCGGATTGACCCGGTTGTAGACCGGCTGGTACGGCAACGACGAGGGTAGGGTGGCCTGGCGGATCGCCGCCTGTACGTTCTGCGAGGCGATGTCGATATCGCGGTCCATCGAGAACTGCAGGATGATCGTGGACAGGCCCGCCGACGAATCGGAGGTCATCATCTGCAGCCCGGAGATCTGCCCGAACTGGCGCTCCAGCGGCGTGGTCACCAGCGAGGCCATGGTGGTCGCATTGGCGCCGGGATATTGAGTGGTCACTACCAGGCTGGGCGCATCGATTTCCGGCAGCGCCGATACCGGCAGTTGCCGGTAGCCCAGGATGCCCAGCAGCAGGACGCCCGCCATCAACAGTGAGGTGGCGATGGGGCGGCGGATGAAGATGGTCGAAAAGCCCACGGGGGGAGTCCTTGCTGAAGACGTCAATCGGTGCCGGCGCGCAGGGCGCCGACGCGCACTGGCAACGGGGCGTCCCGTCGCCAGTGGTCAGGCATTAGCGCGGGCCGCCGCCACGACGGCCACCGCCGCCGCCCTTCTGCTTGTCCTGCGCGGCCTTGAGTTCGGCCTCGGTCGGCTCCGGCGGCGTTTCGCCCGGCTTGAGCGCGCTGACCTTGCTGCCCGGCTTGAGCCGGAACTGGCCTTCGGTGACCACGCGCTCGCCCGGCTTGAGGCCTTTGGTGACCTGCACATGGCTGTCGTCCAGTTCCACACCCTGCACCACGGTGCGCATCTGCGCGGTGCTGTCGCTGCCCACCACGTAGACGTAATCGCCGTCCGGACCGCGCTGCACGGCCTGGGTCGGCACCACGGTACCGTTGGAGATGGTGCGCAGCTGCAGCCGCACGTTGACGAACTGGCCCGGCCACAAGGCGTTGTCGGTGTTGTCGAAGATCGCACGCGCGCCGAAGGTGCCGCTGTCGGCGGCGATGCGGTTGTCGATCACCTCCAGCTTGCCGCCGCCGCTGATGACATGTGCATCGCCGCGGTCCAGCGCCGCCACGCCCAACGGCGCCGCCGCCTGGCCGCTGCGCACCGCCTGCAGCTCGCGTTCGGGCAGGTTGAAGGACACGTAGATCGGGCGGACCTGGGTCAGCGTCACGATGGTGGAGGTGGTAGTGACGATATTGCCCACGTCCACGCCGCGGATGCCGGCGATGCCGTCGATCGGCGCGGTGACGCGGGTGAACTGCAACTGCACCTGCGCCGAGCGCATCTGCGCATCGTTGGCGGCCACCGCGGCCTCGTACTGCGCCACCTGGTTGCGCTGGGTGTCCAGATCGGTGCGCGAAACGTATTGCTTGTAGGCCGGGTCGTTGGAGCGCTGGTAGTTCACCCGCGCCGTCGCCAGCAGCGCCTGGTTCTGGCGCTTGGCCGCCAGCGCCTGGTCGTAGCTGGCCTGCAGCGTGCGCGGGTCGATCTGCGCCAGCACCTGGCCCTTCTTCACTTCCTGGCCTTCCTTGAAGTTCAGGCTCATCAGTTGGCCACCGACCTGCGGGCTGACCGTGACCGTATTGAGCGCGGTCACCGTGCCCAGCGCGCTGGCGTAGACAGGCACATCCTGGCTGGTCGTGGCCACCACCGTCACCGGAACCGGGCCGGCGTCTTCGTTGCCATTGCCGTCTGCTGCACCTGCCGGCTTGCCCCGGCTATTTCCGCCCACCATCCGCACGGCGACGAACACAACCACGAGCACTGCGAGCACCAACAGTGCGATCTTCCAAAAACGCGACATGCGACAACTCCTGATGGCGGGCCGGGCGCTGGGAGCGACCGTGGGGCGGCGTTGCGAAGCATATCGTTGCGCCCGGGAGATTGAGCGTTACTGAAGTAACGGCTTGCCTTGCGAGACCGCCACAACGTTCACTTCTGCGACGGGGCGGGAACGCGCGGCGGTGGCAACGGTTGACCAGCGTGCTGAATCCGGACCCACTACCCGCCCACAGAGGGGGGGCGCAGCAGCGGCCACGCGCCCGCCGACTGCCGCCAATTGAACCGGCTCGGCAGTCGGGTCCCGGTCAGCGCCGACTTCGCGTAGGTGCCCGGCAACTGCCGGCCCCGACACGCCGGCGCGCCATCGCCGCCCCGGTCGCGCCCAAGTGGGCCAGCCTGGGTCTGGTTACCCGGGACGTGGCCTGCGTCGCATGGCGAGACCTGGTTGCCCAGGTACACTACAGTGCAAGGAGTTCATTTAAGGATCGTCGATGCGCCACTCCTGCCTGTTGTCCGGCGTGCTGTTGCTCGCCCTGCCCCTGCTTGCCCCTGCGCAGACCGCGCCACGCCCGGAGGTGGCCACCGTCGCCGCCACGCTGCAGCCCAAGGTGGTGCAGTGGCGGCGCGACTTCCACCAGCATCCGGAACTGTCCAACCGCGAAGAGCGCACCGCCGCCACCGTGGCCGCGCAGTTGCGCAAGCTGGGCCTCAAGCCGCGCACCGGCATCGCGCACCATGGCGTGGTGGCGATCATCAAGGGGGGCAAGCCTGGCCCGAAGATCGCCCTGCGCGCGGACATGGACGCACTGCCGGTGACCGAACAGACCGGCCTGCCGTTCGCCTCCAAGGCCACCGCCGAGTACCGCGGCGAGCAGGTCGGGGTGATGCATGCCTGCGGCCACGACGCCCACACTGCCATCCTGCTCGGCGTGGCCGAAGCGCTGGTGGGCATGCGCGACCAGTTGCCCGGCGAAGTGATGCTGATCTTTCAACCCTCCGAAGAGGGCGCACCGGGCAACGAGGAGGGCGGTGCCTCGCTGATGTTGAAGGAAGGCCTGTTCGCCGACTTCAAGCCGCAGGCGGTGTTCGGCCTGCATGTGTTCTCCAGCGTGCAGGCTGGCAAGATCGCGGTGCGCAGCGGCCCGCTGATGGCCGCGTCGGATCGCTTTGCGATCAAGATGATTGGCCGCCAGACCCATGGCTCGGCCCCGTGGAACGGCATCGACCCGATCGTGGCCAGCGCCGACATGATCTCCACCGCGCAGACGGTGATTAGCCGCCGCGCCAACCTGTCCAAGCAGCCGGCGGTGCTCAGCTTCGGTGCGATCAAGGGCGGCATCCGCTACAACATCATTCCCGACGATGTGGACATGGTCGGCACCATCCGCACCTTCGATGAGGGCATGCGCCAGCAGATCTTCGCTGACTTGAAGAACGTGGCCGAGCACACCGCCGCCGCGCACGGCGCCAAGGTGCAGGCACAGGTACCGGACCAGCCCGGCAACCCGGCCACCGTGAACGACCCCGCATTGACCGCCCGGATGCTGCCCAGCCTGCAGGCGGTGGTGGGCGCGGACAATGTCTACGAGCCGCCGTTGCAGATGGGCGCGGAAGACTTCTCGTTCTACGCCCAGCAGGTGCCGTCGATGTTCTTCTTCGTCGGCTCCACTGCCAAGGGCATCGACCCGGCCACCGCGCCCAGCAATCACTCGCCGCAGTTCCTGCTGGACGAGTCCTCGCTGGATGTGGGTTTGCGCGCGTTGTTGCAGGTGTCGCTGGATTATCTGCAGCAGGGTTAATCGGGAATCGGGAATCGTCTGCGGCTGGACGATTCCCGCTTTCGGTTGAGATGTGCGGCTAGGTGATGAGCCAGGTGGCGAGGTGTCCGTCGGTCCCGTCTATCCGACCTCGCCATACACCTCACGGCCAGCACGAACGGCCTAAAATGGCCGGATGAATACCCCTGAAGAGTCCACCCTTGGTCGTGAGGTCGCTTATCCCAGTGGCTACGATCTGTCGCTGCTGTTTCCGATTCCGCGCGCGGCCGGGCGCGCGGCGATCGGTCTGGCCGGCGCGCTGCCCTTCATCGGGCGTGACCGTTGGCATGCCTACGAGCTGAGCTGGCTCGATGCGCACGGCAAGCCCTGTGTCGCCACGGCGACCTTGCATGTGCCCTGCGACTCGCCTTCGCTGATCGAATCCAAGTCGCTCAAGTTGTATCTGAATTCGCTCAACGCCACCCGCTTCAATAGCGCCGAAGCCGTGCGGACCCGCATCGCCACCGACCTGTCCACGCGGGCTGGTGCCGATGTGGTGGTGGAATTCGGCCTGCCGCCGATCGACGCGGTGGGCGAGGGCGAGTCCATCGATGCGCTGGATATCAGCATCGACGATTACGGCCCGCCCAATGCTGCGTATCTGCATGCCCACGCCGGGGCGGCGGTGGAGGAAGTGCTCACCTCTGCCTTGCTCAAATCCAACTGCCCGGTCACCGGCCAGCCGGATTGGGCCAGCCTGAGCCTGCGTTATCGCGGTGCGCCGATCGACCGGGAGGGCTTGCTGCGCTACCTGGTCAGTTTCCGCGACCACGCCGAATTCCACGAGCAGTGCGTGGAGCGCATCTTCAACGACCTACTGCAGCGGTGTGCGCCCGAATGGCTGGTGGTCGAGGCGCGTTACACCCGTCGCGGCGGATTGGATATCAATCCGTTGCGCAGCTCGCCCGGCGTGCCCTTGCCGCTATCGATCTTCCGCGACCTGCGCCAGTAATCGGCAGTTGCGTACATAAGAAAGCCCCGCGATGCGGGGCTTTCCTGCAACGATGACGCAGAACCGAATCAGCGCTTCATCGAACTGAAGAACTCGTCGTTGGACTTGGTGGTCTTCATCTTGTCCAGCAGGAATTCCATCGCGGCGATCTCGTCCATCGGGTGCAGCAGCTTGCGCAGGATCCAGATCTTCTGCAGCAGCTCCGGCTCGATCAACAGATCTTCGCGGCGGGTGCCCGAACGGTTGATGTCGATCGCCGGATACACGCGCTTTTCGGTGATGCGACGGTTCAGATGCACTTCGCTGTTGCCGGTGCCCTTGAACTCTTCGTAGATCACCTCGTCCATCTTGCTGCCGGTTTCCACCAGCGCCGTGGCGATGATGGTCAGCGAGCCGCCTTCTTCCACGTTACGCGCCGCACCGAAGAAACGCTTCGGGCGATGCAGGGCGTTGGCGTCCACACCACCGGTGAGCACCTTGCCGGAACTGGGCACCACGTTGTTGTAGGCGCGCGCCAGGCGGGTGATGGAGTCGAGCAGGATCACCACGTCCTTCTTGTGCTCGACCAGGCGCTTGGCCCGCTCGATCACCATCTCGGCCACCTGCACGTGGCGCGCAGCCGGCTCGTCGAACGTGGAGGAGATGACCTCGCCGCGCACGGTGCGCTGCATTTCGGTCACTTCTTCCGGGCGCTCGTCGATGAGCAGCACGATCATGTGCACTTCGGGATGATTGGTGGTGATGGCCGTGGCCACCTGCTGCATCATCATCGTCTTGCCGGCCTTGGGCGGGGAGACGATCAGCGCACGCTGACCCTTGCCCTGCGGCGCCATCAGATCCAGGATGCGGCCGGTGATGTCCTCGGTGGACCCATCGCCACGTTCCAGCCGGAAGCGGCGACGCGGGAACAGCGGGGTCAGGTTCTCGAACAGCACCTTGTTCTTGCTGGCTTCCAGCGGCTCACCGTTGATGGTGTCCACGATCGACAGCGCGAAATAGCGCTCGCCGTCCTTGGGGAAGCGGATGCGGCCGGACAGGTGATCGCCGGTACGCAGGTTGAAACGGCGGATCTGGCTGGGCGAGATATAGGTATCGTCCGGGCCGGCCAGGTAGCTGGCTTCTGCAGCGCGCAGGAAGCCGAAGCCGTCGGGCAGGATTTCCAGCACACCGTCGGCGGCCACGCCTTCGCCATGACGGGTCAGCACTTTCAGCAGGGCGAAGATCACGTCCTGCTTGCGCGCGCGGGCCACGCCTTCCTGGATGTTGAGCTGGTCGGCGATATCCAGCAGCTTCTGCGCCGGCATGCGCTTGAGGTCGCTCAGCGAATAGACCGGGAAGCCCTCGGGCACGGCCGGGTGCGGGCGCGCCACGAACGGCTCGTTGCTGCCGTCGGAGGACGGCATGCCACCGCCGTCATTGCCGAAACGGTCGCGCGGGCCGCGGTCGCGGCGGTTGCGGAAGCGGTCGCGGCGATTGCCCTGCTGGTTCTGGCCCTGGCCCTGCTGGTGCTGGCCGCCGTTCTGGCCCTGGTTCTGGCCCTGGTTCTGGCCCTGGCCCTGGCCCTGGCTTTGCGCCTGATTCTGGTTCTGCTGTTGCTGCGCCTGATTGAAGCGCTGCTGCTGCGACTGGCCGCCCTCGCGGGGCTCGCCCTGTTCGCCGCCCTGGTGGGTGCTGGGCGCACTGCTGCTGGTCGCTGCGCCATCGCCGGACGTCTGCGCCGATTCGGCAGCGCGCGACGGTGCTTGCGGGGCGCGGGGCGCGTCGGGTGCGGGGCTGGCGGGCAAGGGCAGGTTGGGTTGCTGCGTGCCGGCATCGTCGTGGGCGACGGCGGTCTTGCTCGCGCGCGGCTTGCGCACGCGCTTCTCGACGGGAGCGTCGACGCTGCTCCCGGTATCGGAGGAAGGATGATCGGACAAGTGCGTGATTCCTCGCTAAGGTGCGAGCGCCCAGCTAGGGGGCGAACTATTGGTAGATGGGAGTCTAGAAGAGCTTCTAGAGGGGTGCGGCGGCGCACGAACGTGTGCCGGACCCACTGACACTATCACCGCTGCGCGCAACCGCGCAAGCACTGGCTCAGGCCGGATTTAACCGCCGGCGAACCGCGCCGGGCGCCCAACGCCGGGCGCCCGGCCACTCAGGCGACGGCACCGCCGAGGGTCTTGTCGATCATCTGGGTCAACTGGCCCTTGCCGACCGCCCCGATCTGGGTGGCCTGCACCTGACCATCCTTGAACAGCAGCAGCATCGGAATGGAGCGCACATGATATTTGATGGCCAGGGCGCGGTTCTGGTCTACATTGACCTTGGCAACCTTGAGCCTGCCCTGGTAGGTGTCGGCCAGATCGTCCAGCACCGGGGCAATCATCTTGCACGGGCCGCACCATTCGGCCCAGAAATCCACCAGAACCGGTTCGCCCGATTGCAGTACCGCTGTCTCGAAGTCGGCATCGCCGACATGTTGAACCTTGTCGCTCACGTTGGGTCTCCTGGAAACCAAACGGCCCACCCGATCGGGCAGGCCGCCACATTGCGTTAAACTGGGGCATTGCGCGACTGAATCAAGAGTCACTTCTGAAGCCGCGCTGTCCGCCACAAGAGCCGCAGTTTGCGACGCTGTCGGCATTGATGCAAGCCGCGCCCGGGCTGCCCAGGGCGCCTTATGAAGACGGAATAATGAGCGACAAACCGCTGACTGATTTGACTTTTTCCTCGTTCGAGCTGCATCCGGCGCTGGTCGCCGGGCTGGAGAGCGCCGGGTTCACCCGCTGTACCCCGATCCAGGCGCTCACCCTGCCGGTGGCCCTGCCCGGCGGTGACGTCGCCGGCCAGGCGCAGACCGGCACCGGCAAGACGCTGGCGTTCCTGGTGGCGGTGATGAACCGCCTGCTGAGCCGCCCGGCGCTGGCCGACCGCAAGCCGGAGGACCCGCGCGCGCTGATCCTGGCGCCCACCCGCGAGCTGGCCATCCAGATCCACAAGGATGCGGTCAAGTTCGGCGCCGAGCTGGGGCTGCGCTTTGCGCTGGTCTACGGCGGGGTGGACTACGACAAGCAGCGCGAGCTGCTGCAACAGGGCGTGGACGTCATCATCGCCACGCCGGGCCGGCTGATCGACTACGTCAAGCAGCACAAGGTTGTCTCGCTGCACGCCTGCGAGATCTGCGTGCTGGACGAAGCCGACCGCATGTTCGACCTGGGCTTCATCAAGGACATCCGCTTCCTGCTACGGCGCATGCCCGAGCGCGGCACCCGCCAGACCCTGCTGTTCTCGGCCACCCTCAGCCACCGCGTGCTGGAGCTGGCCTACGAGCACATGAACGAGCCGGAAAAGCTGGTGGTGGAGACCGAGACCATCACCGCCGCACGGGTGCGCCAGCGCATTTACTTCCCCTCCGACGAAGAGAAGCAGACGCTGCTGCTGGGCCTGCTCTCGCGCAGCGAAGGCGCGCGCACCATGGTGTTCGTCAACACCAAGGCGTTCGTGGAGCGGGTGGCGCGCACCCTGGAGCGTCATGGCTACCGGGTGGGCGTGCTGTCGGGCGACGTGCCGCAGAAAAAGCGCGAGTCGCTGCTCAACCGCTTCCAGAAGGGCCAGCTGGAGATCCTGGTGGCCACCGACGTGGCCGCGCGCGGCCTGCATATCGACGGGGTCAAGTACGTCTACAACTACGACCTGCCGTTCGATGCGGAAGACTACGTGCACCGCATCGGCCGCACCGCGCGCCTGGGCGAGGAGGGCGATGCGATCAGCTTCGCCTGCGAGCGCTACGCAATGAGCCTGCCGGACATCGAGGCCTACATCGAGCAGAAGATCCCGGTCGAGCCGGTGACCTCCGAATTGCTGACCCCGCTGCCGCGCGCGCCGCGCACGCCGGTGGAAGGCGAAGACGCCGACGCCGACGCTGGCGACAGCGTGGGCACCATCTTCCGCGAGGCACGCGAACAGCGTGCGGCCGATGAAGCCCGCCGTGGCGGCGGTCGCAGCGGTCCGGGCGGTGGCGGTTCGCGCAGTGGTGGCGGTCGTCGTGAAGGCGGCAGTGCCGATGGCAAGCCGCGTCCGCGCCGCAAGCCGCGGGTGGAAGGCGAGGCGGCTGCAACGCCCGCCGCCGCACCCGTGGTAGCGGCAGCGGCCGAACAGGCACCCTCGACGATCGTCAGCGACGCCGAGCGCGCGCCGCGCAAGCGCCGTCGTCGTCGCAACGGCCGGCCGGTCGAAGGGGGCGAGCCGGTCGTGGCATCCACGCCCGTGCCGGCACCCGCCGCGCCGCGCAAGCCCACCCAGGTGGTCGCCAAGCCGGTGCGTGCCGCAGCCAAGCCGGCCGGCAGCCCGTCGTTGCTGAGCCGGATCGGACGCCGCCTGCGCTCGCTGGTGTCGGGCAACTGACGTCCGGGCGAAGCAATCGCATCGCCGGTGGTCGGCGATGCGACGCAAGCGCTGGCGCTCCGGCATAATCGCTGAATGACCGTTCTGCGTTTCGACAACGTCAGCAAGCACTACGCCGGTGGCCACCAGGCGCTGACCGAGGTCAGCTTCGAAGTGGCCGATGGCGAGATGCTGTTCGTGACCGGCCACTCCGGCGCCGGCAAAAGTACCTTGCTCAAATTGATCCACCTCAGCGAGCGGCCCAGCCACGGCACGGTGCTGCTGGGCGAGCGCAACCTGCTCAAGGTGCGTGGCCGGCAGATTCCGCTGCATCGCCGGCAGGTGGGTGCGGTGTATCAGGACCACCGTCTGCTCAACGACCGCAGCATTGCCGAGAACGTGGCGCTGCCGCTGATCCTGCGTGGCACCCGCCGCGCCGAGATCGGCAAGCGCGTGCGCTCGGCGCTGGAACGCATCGGCCTGGCCCATCGTGAGAAAGCCTTGCCATCGCAACTCTCCGCCGGCGAACAGCAACGCGTGGGCATCGCCCGTGCCATCGTCGGCGAGCCGCGCCTGCTGGTGGCCGACGAACCCACCGGCAACCTCGACCCGGCCCTGGCCGCGGAGATCATGCAGCTGTTCGCCGAACTGCCTGCCCGCGGCACCAGCGTGCTGGTGGTCAGCCACGACCTGGCGCTGCTCAAGCAGATGCGCAAGCGTGTGCTGATCCTGGACCACGGTCGCCTGGTCGACGACATCTCGCCGCAGGATCTGGCCGAATGAGCAAGCTTGCCAATACCGAAGCGGTGGCACCCTCGCGCGTTGGCGTTTGGGTCGACCACCATCTGCACAGCATCGCCTTCAGCCTGGGCCGCGCGATGCGCAAGCCATGGGCCACCTTGCTGACCATCGTGGTGATGGCCTTGGCGTTGGCACTGCCGCTGGGGCTGTCGATCGCGCTGGACAACGTCAAGCTGCTGGCCGGCAGCGTGCAGCAGTCGCGCGAGATCAATCTGTTCCTGAAGGTGGATGTGGCTGCCGATGCGGCGCAGGCGCTGGCCGGCCAGCTGCGTGCGCGCCCGGACGTGGCACAGGTCACCGTGCGCACGCCGGCGCAGGGGCTGGCCGAGCTGCGCGAGAGCGCCAAGCTGGACGAGGCGATCGACGTGCTGGGCGACAACCCGCTGCCCACGCTGCTGGTCGTGACCCCGGCCGACGCCACCGACGATGCGCAACTGGCCGGCGCCTTGCAGGCGCTGCCGCAGGCCGACCAGGTGCAGCACGATGCGCTGTGGCGCAAGCGGCTGGATGGCTGGCTGCACTTCGGCGAGCGCCTGGTGCAGGTGCTGTCGGCGCTGCTCGGCATCGGCGCGGTGCTGGTGGTTGGCAACACCGTGCGGCTGGACATCCAGTCGCGGCGCGAAGAGATCGGCGTGCTGCAGCTGCTCGGCGCCAGCGACGGCTTCATCCGCCGCCCGTTCCTGTATCTGGGCGCGTGGTATGGCCTGGGTGCTGGCGCGGTCGCGCTCGCCTTGATCGCCGCATCGGGCCTGGCATTGCGTGCGCCACTGGCCACGTTGGCCGATAGCTACGGCAGCTCCTTTACGCTGCACGGGCTGGATCTGCTGCATTCTGTGACGGTGCTTGTCGGTACCCTGGTCCTGGGTTGGCTGGGGGCCTGGCTGGTCACCGGCCACTTCCTCCGCCAGACCCGTCCCACCGAGACCTGAGGCCTGCCATGCACCCACCAGATCTCAAGCACCTCATCAGCGATGCACCGCGCGTGATGGTCGTCGATGGCTCGAAGCTGGTGCGCAAGCTCATTGCCGACGTGCTCAAGCGCGACCTGCCCAATGTGCAGGTGATCGGCTGCGCCAGCATCGCCGACGCGCGCGATGCGCTGGAAGCCGGCGCCATGGATCTGGTCACCACCTCGCTGTCCCTGCCCGATGGCGATGGCCTGGCGCTGGCGCGCAGCGTGCGCGAAGCGGCCGGCCAGGCCTATGTGCCGGTGATCGTGGTGTCTGGCGATGCGCAACAGCATCTGGTCGAACGCCGCTTCACCGAATACGTCACCGACTATTTCGACAAGGCGTTGGGCCACGAAGCGCTGGCCACCTTCATCCGCGGCTACGTGCAGCCCGAGCCGGTGGTGGGTGCCACCGTGTTGTACATCGAGGACAGCCGCGTGGTGGCCGAGGCGACCAAGCGCATGCTCGAACGGCAGAGCCTGAAAGTGGTGCACGTGCTCACCGCCGAAGATGCGTTCGCGCTGCTCACCGCCGAATCGCTGGGCCGCACCGAGCGCCGCATCGACGTGGTGCTGACCGACGTCACCCTCAAGGGCGAGCTCAACGGGCGCGATGTGGTCGAGCGCATCCGGATCGACTTCGCCTACGGCAAGCGCCGCCTGCCGGTGCTGGTGATGACCGGCGACACCAACCCGCGCAACCAATCCGAGCTGCTGCGTGCCGGTGCCAACGATCTGGTGCAAAAGCCCATCGAAGAACGCCTGCTGGTGACCAAGGTGCTGTTCCAGCTGCGGCTGGCCCGTCTTGAGGATCAGGCTGTCACGCTATGAGCGAAGTGGAAGGGCGCATCCAGCTGGAACCGTCGTGGAAGGCAAAGGTGGGCGATTGGTTGCTGCGCCCGGAAATGCAGGAGCTCTCCGCTTTCCTGCGTCAGCGCAAGGCGGCCGGCGCGCGGGTATTTCCGCCCGGCCCGCAGATCTTCGCCGCCTTCGATGCCACCCCGTTCGATCAGGTCAAGGTGGTGATCCTCGGGCAGGACCCGTATCACGGCGAAGACCAGGCGCATGGGCTGTGCTTTTCGGTGCTGCCGGGCGTGCCGGTGCCGCCGTCGTTGCTCAATATCTACAAGGAAATCCAGGCCGATCTGGGCATCCCGCGTCCCGATCATGGCTATCTGATGCCGTGGGCGCGGCAGGGCGTGTTGCTGCTCAACGCGGTGCTGACGGTGGAGCAGGGCCGTGCCGGCGCGCACCAGAACAAGGGCTGGGAAGGCTTCACCGACCATGTGGTGGAGACCCTCAACCGCGAGCGCGAGGGCCTGGTGTTCCTGCTGTGGGGCAGCTATGCACAGTCCAAGGGCAAGGTCATCGACCAGGCCCGGCACCGGGTGTTCAAGGCGCCGCATCCTTCGCCGCTGTCGGCGCATCGCGGTTTCCTGGGGTGCACGCATTTCTCCAGGACCAACGAGCATCTGCAGCGCCGTGGTCTGGGCCTGATCGACTGGTCGCTGCCGCCCCGCAACGCGCTGGACACAACCTCGGCCGCCGGCTGAACGGCGCCAGCGCCGGGCGCATTGGCGGCCGTTTTGTCACGGTCTGCGCAGGGCGGCGGTGGTAGCGTAGGCCTTGAAATCGGGGAGTTCTACGGTGGAACGCCGTGGGGATCTCAAGCCCGAATGTCCTATGAATGGAACGCTGGGAACTCTTTCTATACCCGGCAGTCCAATAGTTCGACTGCTAAGATGGTGCCTATGAACCAGACGACTTCCACTGCCCTCGTGGCAAACAATCTCCCGATTCCCAGTGCGCTCGGTTCGCTGGACGCCTACATCGGTGCCGTGCACCAGATCCCGGTGCTGTCGGTCGATGAGGAGCAGACTCTGGCCCGCCGCTTTCGCGACGAGCTGGATCTGGACGCCGCGCGCGAACTGGTCCATTCCCACCTGCGCTTCGTGGTGCATGTGGCCCGCGGCTACAACGGCTACGGCCTGCCGCTGGGCGACCTGATCCAGGAAGGCAATATCGGCCTGATGAAGGCGGTCAAGCGCTTCGATCCGGACATGGGCGTGCGCCTGGTCAGCTTCGCGGTGCATTGGATCCGTGCGGAAATGCACGAGTTCATCCTGAAGAACTGGCGCATCGTCAAGGTCGCCACGACCAAGGCGCAGCGCAAGCTGTTCTTCAACCTGCGCAAGTCCAAGACCCGCCTGGGCTGGCTCAATGCCTCCGAAGTGACCGCGGTCGCCAAGGACCTGAACGTCTCCGAGCGTGAAGTGATGGAGATGGAGTCGCGCCTGTCCGGCCGGGATATCGGGTTCGATGCCTCCTCGGACGAGGACGACGACCATGGTCCGCCGTCGCCGGTGAGCTACCTGGTGGCCAACGAGGAAGATCCCTCGCAGGCCTACGAGCGGCACGACAGCGAAGACAACCAGCTGCAGTTGCTTCGCGAAGGCATGGCCGGCCTGGACACGCGTTCGCGCGATATCGTCAAGCGTCGCTGGCTGGATGCGGAGTCCAAGGTGACGCTGCAGGAACTGGCCGATGAGTACGGTGTGTCGGCCGAGCGCATCCGCCAGATCGAGGCGAATGCGCTGAAGAAGATGAAGGCGCTGTTCGTCGCCTGATCCAGTCGATAGGCGGTAACCCCTGCACAAACGGCCCGGGCGATCCGGGCCGTTTTGCGTTGCGGCGCATTGCGCGCGAGGGCGGCGCCTGGCCCCGAAGCGCTGGCCGGCACCTCACTCCGGCAAGCGCGCCACCGGCAGATGCCAGCCATAGCGGATGGCCATGAAACGCAGGCCGAAACAGACCCCGGCGCCGATGGCCAGCGACCAGGCCTGCGGTACGTCCAGCACATGCCCGATCGCCACCAGGCCGCCACCGGCGAGCGCCGCCACGGCATACAGTTCGGCCTGTAACACTACCGGTGTGCGTGCCACCAGCAGGTCGCGCGCGATGCCACCGCCGATGCCGCTGAGCATGCCCAGCAAGGTCGCGCTGAGCGGGCTGAGGTGATAGTCCAGCGCCTTGCTGGTGCCGTACACCGCGAACAGCGCCAGCCCCGCCGCATCGAAGAGTTGCACCGGGTTGCGCAGCCGCTCCACTGCCGCATGCCAGTAGAAACCGGCCACGCCGGCCAGGCAGGCAGTGAGCAGGTAGTGCGGCTGCACCAACGCGGCCGGTGGGGTAGCGCCGATCAGCACATCGCGCACGATGCCGCCGGAAACCGCCGCCGCGCACGAGAGCACCAGCACGCCGAACAGGTCCAGGCGATTGCGCACCGCCACCGTCGCACCACTCAAGGCGAACACGAAGGTGCCGAGCAGATCCAGCAGAAACAAGGCAGTCGCCACGGTCAGGCCATCGAATCGGGCCGCACAGCATCGCGTACCGCACGCGCCGCTGTCATCCGTCCTTGCTGCTGGGTGGCGGGTCGTCGCTGGCGCCGCCGAAGATGATGCGCGCGGCGCGCTGGTAGCTCCAGTACGCCATCGCCCAGTTCACCAGCACCACGAAACGGTTGCGGAAGCCGATGAGGAAATAGACATGCGCGGCCAGCCAGAACCACCACGCCACGATGCCGGACAACTTGAGCTTGCCCACGTGCACGATGGCCGCCATGCGGCCGATGGTGGCCAGGTTGCCGTAGTCCTGGTACCGGAAAGCCGGCGCGGGCTGGCCGCGCTGACGCGCACGGATCGCCTTGGCGATGTGCTTGCCCATCTGCTTGGCCGCTGGCGCCACGCCCGGGACCGGCCGGCCGTTCTGCTGCACCGAGGCCAGATCGCCGCCGACGAAGATCTGCGGGTGGCCGGGCACGCTCAGGTCCGGGTCCACCAGCACCCGGCCGGCGCGGTCCAGCGGCACGCCCAGCGTGCGCGCCAGCGGCGAGGCCGCCACGCCGGCGGCCCACACCACCGTGCGCGCGGGCACGAAGGTCTGGCCGAGCTGGTAGCCCAGCGCATCGATCTGCGTCACCGGGGTGCCGGTGTGTACTTCCACGCCCAGCCGCTCCAGCTGCTTGCGTGCCTTGTCGGTCAAATCTTCCGGGAACGACGGCAATACGCGCGGGCCGGCTTCGACCAGGCGGACGCGTGCCTGGCGCGGGTCGATGTGGCGGAATTCGTTCTTGAGCGTGTGGCGGGCGATCTCGGCCAGCGTGCCGGCCAGTTCCACGCCGGTGGGGCCGCCGCCGACCACCGCAAAGCTCAGCCAGGCGGCGCGTGCGGCAGGGTCGGTCTCGGCTTCGGCACGCTCGAAGGCCAGCAGGAGCTTGCGGCGCAGGACCAGCGCGTCGTGTAGCGTCTTCAACCCGGGTGCGTGCTCGGCCCACTGGTCGTTGCCGAAGTAGGCATGGGTGGCGCCGGTGGCGAGCAGCAGCAGGTCGTAACCGACCGTCTTGCCGTCGGCCAGCACCACCTCGCGGCGGCCAGGTGCGATGTCGGCCACATCGCCGAGCAGTACTTCGACATTGCGCTGCGCGCGCAGGATGTGTCGCAAGGGTGCGGCGATGTCCGGCGCCGACAGGCCGGCGGTGGCCACCTGGTACAGCAGCGGCTGGAACAGGTGGTGATTCTGGCGATCGATCAGGGTGATGCGGATGCCGGGATCGTCGAGCGCGCGGGTCGCCCACAAACCGGCAAAACCACCACCTACCACGACCAGATGCAGCGGAGCGGAGGAGGGGGAAGAGGTCATCGTAGAAGTCCGATGGAACGCGACGCGGGCTTTACAGCATGCCAAGGTGCCAATGAACATGACGCCTGGGGCACGGCGCGCCTGCAGCATCCTGTGGCATCCACCTTCAACGGTCTTTGCATGTCCTCGCTCCCACCGCCCTTGCCCCCGCTGCCAACGGCGCCAGCGCACACCGCAGCACCGCGTGCCCCGGCCGCCGAGCAGAAGCGCAGCGGCGTGGCCATTGGCCTGATCGGCATCCTGGCCTGCGCCAGCGTGTTCGGGGTGGTGGTGCTGGCTGCGGCCCTGTGGCTGGTCAATATGGGTTGGTCGCTGTTGGCCGACCAGGCGCGCAGCGCCATGCAGGACGATGCGCTGGTGCAGGAACATATTGGTCAGATCCGCAGCATGCGGCTGGATCTGCTGCGCACGGGAATGACCTCAAGCGGGGAAGAGTTCGTGTTCGACGTGGAAGGCGACCGCGGCGCCGGCCGCGTCAAGGCGACCTGGGTCACTGCCGGCGCCGATCGGGAGATCCTGAGCGATGGCGTGCTGACACTGCGCGATGGCACCGAGTACACCTTGCCGGCTGCAGCGACGACGTTCGAGACCGACGCAGAACCGGAATCGGCAATTGGTAGCGCCACCGACACTGCAATGGAGCATTGAGCATGACCGATCATCCCGACAAGCGGATCGCCCTGCTGATCGACGCCGACAACGCGCCCGCCGGCAAGATCGACGTGGTGCTGGCGGAAGTGGCGCGCTACGGCGTGGCCAATGTGCGCCGCGCCTATGGCAACTGGAAGAGCCCGCACCTGAAGGGCTGGGAAGCGGCGCTGCACGATTATGCAATCCGGCCGATCCAGCAATTTGCCTACAGTTCCGGCAAGAACGCCTCGGACATGGCCATGGTGATCGATGCGATGGACCTGTTGTACGCGCGCAATCTGGATGGCTTTGCCATCGTCTCCAGCGATGCAGACTTCACCCCGTTGGTGATGCGCCTGCTGACCGATGGCATGAAGGTCTATGGCTTTGGCGAGAAAAAGACACCGGCACCGTTCGTCAATGCCTGCTCCAAATTCACCTACGTGGAAGCCCTGGGCGAACAGGCCGCCGCAGCCAGCGACACTGCCGCCGGGCGCAAGGATGCCACCGCGCTGCGCGGCGACACGCGGCTGGTGCAGATGCTGCGCAACGCCATCGTCAGCGCCTGCGAAGACGATGGCTGGGCGTTGCTGAGCGCGGTGGGCAAGCAGGTGGCCAACCAGGCCTCGTTCGACCCGCGCAATTACGGTTACCGCAAGCTCAGCGATCTGGTGCGTGCGATCGGCGTGTTCGAGATCAAGCAGGACGAGCAGGCACTGTGGGTGCGCGACACGCCTAAAGGCGCGAAGACCGCACCACCTGTCGCATCGGAGAGCAAGCCAACCGTGCGTGCACCCGCCAAGCCTGCTCCAGGCAAATGAAAACCACCCCTGCAATGCGCATGACCGCACCGTCGAAGATCACGTGTGTCGTAGGAGCGCGCCTGAGCGCAATGAGGCGTTACCGATAACGCCTCATCGCGCTCAGGCGCGCTCCTACGACTATGCGTCAAGTACCACCAGTGTGAGGACGCGTTGCGCCTCGCGCACCAAGCCCGTCGCGCTCAGGCGCGCTCCTACGACGAGACTGTTTATCCAGCTAATACAAATCGATCGGATCCACATCCAGCGACCAGCGCACGCGGCGTGCCTGCGGTAGCGCGTAGATTGCCGGCAATTGGGCATCGAGCAGGCGGTGCAGCGCCGGGCGCTGCTGGGCGGAGAGCAACAGTTGGGTGCGCTGGAATCCGGCGCGGCGCGGCATCGGTGCAGGCATCGGGCCATAGCATTCCACGGCCGTCAACGCGGGTGATGGCGTGGAGGCCGCGTCTACAGTCAGCCCGCGCACCGCCTGCAGGAACTGGTTGGCTGCCGCCACGTCCTTGGCCTCGGCGCGGAACAGTGCCAGGTGGGCGAACGGCGGAAAGCCGGCGGCCTCGCGTTGCTGCAGTTCGGCATCGGCAAAGGCGTGATAGCCGCCGTTGACCAGGGTCTGCAGCAGGGGATGATCGGGATGGTGCGTTTGCAGCCACACCTCGCCCGGGCGTTCGGCGCGCCCGGCGCGCCCTGCCACCTGGATCAGCTGCTGGGAGAGTTTTTCGGCCGCGCGGAAGTCTGCAGAGAACAGGCCCTCGTCGATGCCCACCACCACCACCATGGTCAGCCGTGGCAGGTCGTGTCCCTTGGCCAGGATCTGGGTGCCGACCAGGATGCCGGCCGCGTTGCCGAGCCGGGCGAGTTGGGTTTCCAGGGCGTCGCGGCGTTGGGTGGTGCTGCGGTCGATGCGCACCACCGGCACGTCCGGGAAGGCCTCGCTGAGGCGTTCTTCCAGGCGTTCGGTGCCGATGCCCTGCGGTTGCAGCGCCAGGCTGGCGCAGGCCGGACAGGCCAGCGGTGCGGGCTGGCGCGCGCCGCAGTGATGGCATTGCAGGCGGCGGCCGCCGGCATGCACGGTCATCGGGGTCTGGTGCAGCGGCGTGCTGCAGCGGTGGCAGGCGGCGGTCCAGCCGCAGTCGTGGCATAGCAGCACCGGGGCGTAGCCGCGGCGGTTCTTGAACACCAGCACCTGCTCGCCACGCGCCAGGGTGGCGCCGATGCCGGCCAGCACCTCCGGCGAGAGCCCGTCCTTGAGCGGGCGCTTGCGCACATCCAGCACGCGCACGCGCGGCGGGCGTGCTTCGCCGGCACGGCGCGACAGGCGCAGGTGCTGGTAGCGGCCGGCGTAGGCGTTGTGCAGGCTTTCCAGCGAGGGCGTGGCGCTGCCCAGGATCACCGGCACGTCCAGTGCCTTGCCACGCACCAAGGCGAAGTCGCGGGCGTGATAGCGGATGCCATCCTGTTGCTTGTAGCTGCCGTCGTGCTCCTCGTCGATCACGATCAGCCCGGCCTTGGGCAGCGGGGTGAACACCGCCGAGCGGGTGCCGACGATCAGCTGGGCTTCGCCGCGCCAGGCCGCGGCCCAGACGCGGGCGCGCTCGCCATCGGACAGGCCCGAGTGCAGTGCATGCACCGGCACGCCCAGGCGCGCGCGGAAGCGGCCCAGCGTCTGCGGGGTCAGGCCGATCTCCGGCACCAGCACCAGCGCCTGGCGGCCGGCGGCCAGGCAGTCGGCGATCGCCTGCAGATAGACCTCGGTCTTGCCGCTGCCGGTGACGCCATCGAGCAGATAGGTGGCAAAGCCGCTGCGCGCGCGGATCGCCGCAGCGGCGGCCTGTTGCTCGTCGTTGAGCGCCGGGCCGTGACCGGGACGGGGCGGGAGGGTGTCGGCTGCGACTGCTACGCGTTCGGCGTGGCCACGCTTGGCCAGGCTGCGCGCGGCCTGACGCCACTGCGGCAGCAGCGGTTCCAACTGGTCTTCGCTCACCGCGCCGGCTTGCAGCAGGGTTGCCAGCAAGGCTGGCCGGCTGCCGGCACGCAGGCTGCTCGCCCCGGTGTGCCCGGCTTCGGTGAGCTGCCAGGCCCAGGCGTGGGTATCGGCCAGCGGTTCGCCGCGACGCAGCGGGCCAGGCAGGGCGCTGGCCTGGGCCTCGCCGAGCGGCGCATGGGTGTAACGGGCCAGCCATTGCAGCGAGCGGGCCAGTTCCTCCACCAGCAGCGGCGCCTCGTCGCACCAGTCCAGCGCCAGGCGCAGCCCCTCGGCCGACGGCAGCTGGCCGATCTCCACGACCACCCCGACCAGCTCGCGCGGGCCGAACGGCACCCGCACCCGGCAGCCGATCCTTGCCGGGTCGGTCAGCGGAGCAGCAGCGGGGGGCAGGTAATCGAATAACTGCGGCAATGGCACCGGCAGGGCGATGCGCAAGGTAGGGACGGTCGAAGGCATCCACGCAGTCTACCGACCCCGCCGGCCACCACCGACGGACACGATTCCTGCGCGTGAGTCCGGCGTGATGCGTTGCGACGCATTTCTGTGACCTGGGTAATAAACACGACGTAAACCTATACGAGGACTGAGAAAACAGGTTTATCCACACCGCCTGTGGATAAGGCTGTGAATTAGTCGCATGCTCCACGCCGTGAAGGCGGCATCACAGGCCTTCCCAACCTCTTGGACATTTTTTAGCCACATGGATAAAGATAAATAAAATCAGTATGTTAGGCGTGAAACACGAATGCAATAAAGAAAAACCCGGAGTTGACAGACGGCCGCGTATCGGCATCGCGCCTGCTGTGCACAACCTGCGCAGGCAGCGGTCGCGAGCGGAGCAACAGTGGTGCGATCTGTCAAGCCGTCGCGTCAAGGATCTGCGTCGGTATCATGCCGGCCGATGCTGGAGTTCCCATGACCGTTGTTCCCGATACCCCCGCGACTCCCGCTGCGCTGTCTGCGTTCCTGCGCGGTGTCGAACGCCGGGGTCTGGTGCTGGCACAGTTGCAGTGCGGTGACGTGGCGGCGGCCGAGCGCGCCCTGGCAGCGGCGTTGCGCGCCTTCGGCAGCCAGGCCGCCGGGCGGCCGATGGCGGGTTGGCCAACGCGCTTCTGGAGCCTGCTGGCGGCCGCTCCACCGCTGCGCCGCGACCCCATGCCGGGCACCTGGTTGCCGCCCTTCACGGCAGTGGGTCGGCTGCAGACTTCCGACCGGCTGGCGCTGCTGCTGCGGATCGTGGCCGGGCTGGAGGAGGACGCCGCCAGCCAGGTACAGGGGGTGGCCGTGGCGGACTATCGCCAGGCGCTGGCCCGCGCCTGTCCGCGCGATGCGGCCGGCAACCCGGATGCCCAGGCGTGGCGGGTGCTGGCCGAGGCGGCGCAACAGGAATTGCGCGACCTCAGCCCATCCCAGCTCAGCCGGTTGAGCCAGCTGCGCGATGCGGCGCTGGCCGGCATGCCGCTGCAGCCGGCCGCCCCGGCAGCGCCGTCGCCGGCCCCGGCGCGCCAGCGTCCCGCCCGCGTGCGCAGCACCCGGCAATGGCAATGGCCTCGGGTCGATCGCCGCCAGGCCGGCATCGTGCTGGGCGTCCTGGCGCTGGCACTGCTGTTGGCGGTGCTGGCCTGGTGGTGGACGCATCGCCGGCCGGCCTTGCCGCCGGAGCCGGTGTCGCAGGCGCCCGCCGGCGTGCTGCATGTGACCGATGCCGCCCCGGTGTTGGTGGAAGAATTGCCCGCGGCCGACCTGCCGGAGCCGGCCACCGCCCCCGCGCTGGATTCACGCGACCAGGCGATGCTGGCCGATCCGGACCTGGAGCTGGCCCGTTCGGCCGATTTCTATGCCTGGTATGCGGCCGGGCACCCGGTTCCGACAGACGAATCCGGCGCGCATGCCACCGCCGCCGAACAGCCGTCCGCGCCGTTGGAGACCGTCGATGATGCGAACTAAGTGGACCGGGCTGCTGCTGTACGCCGCGCTCGGCAGCGCCTCGGCCCAGGCCCTGCCGGCGGCGCTGGATGAAGGTGGCGCCACGGCGCCTTCGCCCGGCGCGGCGACGCCGACCATCCCCAGCGCCGCCCAGCAACGCGCGCGCTGGGCCGCGTTGACGCCGGCCCAGCAGGCTGAGCTGCGTGCCCGCTATGCGGCGTGGAACGGTCTCACCGCCACCGACCGGGTGGTGCTGCGGCAGGCACGCGAGCGTCTGCATGGCCTGCCCGAGGACCAGCAACGCGCCCTGCGCACCCAGTTCACCGCCATGGATCGCCTGTATCGCGACGGCTGGCGCCTGGGCTCGCAGCTGGGAGCGTTCTATCCGCAGCTGCAGCCGCTGGTGGGGTATGTGCCGGCGTCCGAACGCGAGCGCCTGCTGACGCTGCTGCGTCGCCTGGATGCCGGTCAGCTGGCGCAGCTGGCGGTGCTGGCGCAACGCACCCCGCCGACGCAGCGCGATGGCCTGCGCGCAGACCTGCTGGCGCAGCCGCCGGCCACGCGCAGCGCCTGGCTGAAGCGCCAGCTGGCGCGCTGATCGCCTGCCGCCAGGTCACCGGCCAGGCCGGGCGGCGGTCGCGCCATCGCCTGCCACATCAGGCCCGCGCAGTGGCCGCTAGCGCCGGCTGGTGGGAGAGGACTGCCAGGCGCCAGGCAGATAGCCCCACATCGGCATACGGCCGCGCCCGTCACCGCGGCCGACAGCCGCGCCCCCCGGCGTGGCGGTCCGCGTAAGATGGCGGCCCCGTGCGACCCGGTGCCAGCGCCTCCCGGCACGGCCGTAGTCCGCGCAGCGATCGGTTGCCCATGTCAGTCTCCCCCGCGTCTACTCCCGCGACGCCACGCTTCGCCTCGGAAGTGCGCACCACCGGCCTGCTGGCCTTGCCCTTGGTGCTCGGTCACGTCTCCACCGGCTTGATCGGCTTCGTCGATAACGTCATCGCCGGCCACCACGGCACCGCCACGCTGGCGGCAGTGACCATCGGCACCTCGCTGCTGTGGCTGCCGATGCTGGTGCCGATCGGCACCCTGATTTCGTTGACCGCCTCGGTCTCGCAACTGCTGGGCGCCGGGCGCGAGCGCGAGATTGGGCCGTTGTTCCGCCAGGCGCTGTGGCTGTCGCTGGTGCTGAGCGCGCTGATGTTCGCGTTCCTGAGCGTGGTGCCGCCATTGCTGCCCACCTTCGGCATCGCGCCGGACATCGTGCCCGGTGCCACCGACTTCCTGCACGCGGTGCGCTGGGGGGTGCCGGCGCTGACGTTCTACTTCTGCATGCGGTATCTGTGCGAAGGCATGCACTGGACACTGCCGACCATGCTGCTGGGGTTCGGCGGCCTGCTGGTGCTGGCGCCGCTGGGGTACGCGCTCACCTACGGCCGGTTCGGCTTTGCCGAGCACGGGGCCGAAGGGCTGGGCATGGCCTCGGCCATCACCATGTGGGTGCAGGCCAGCGTGTTTGCGCTGTATCTGTGGCGCGCGCGCCGGTTCACCCATTTGGAACTGTTCACTCACCTGGAAGGGCCGCGCTGGCGGGCGATCGGCGATCTGCTGCGCACGGGCCTTCCGATCGGCATCACCGTGTTGATGGAAGGCGGGCTGTTCATCGTCACCGCGCTGCTGATCGGCCGGCTGGGCTCGACCGAGGCGGCCGCGCACCAGATCGCCATCAACGTCGCGCAGCTGTGCTTCATGGTGCCGATGGGTGTGGCCGAGGCCACCACCGTGCGCGTGGGCCACGCGGTCGGCCGCGGCGACCCGCTGGGCGTGCGGCGTGCCGCCTGGGCCGGTTATGCGATCGTGCTGGGAACGCAGGCGCTGTCGGCTGCGACGCTGTTGCTCGGGCACGACGCCATCGTGGGCGTGTATACCGAGGATGTGGCGGTGGCGACGTTGGCCTCGGCGCTGCTGCTGTTCGCTGCCACCTTCCAGTTCCCCGATGGCATCCAGGTACTGTCGGCCGGCGCGCTGCGCGGGCTCAAGGACACCCAGGTGCCTATGTTCCTGGCCACGTTCTCGTATTGGGGGGTGGGCATGCCGGTTGGCGCCGGGCTTGGCCTGGGCCTGGGCTGGGGGCCGCGCGGCATGTGGATCGGGCTGATCCTGGGGCTGACCGTGGCGTCGATCCTGATGGGCCTGCGATTCCGGCATAGCAGCCGACGGCTGACTGCCGGCCTGGCACCCTGACTTTCAGCGCATGCCGCGCGCGCCGCGCAGCCGGTATGCTGGACGTCAATCTCGATCCGCAGCGTCTTTTCGACGGAGTTTTCCATGAACCACCCCGTGCGTCGCAATCCCATCGCCAGCTTCTTCGTCGGCCTGTGGGACGTGATGAATTTCACCCGGCGCCTGATCTTCAACCTGGTGTTCTTCGGCTTTCTGTTCCTGTTGCTGCTGTTGTTGGTGGTGGCCATCGCGCGCGGCGACGGCACCAAGCCGCTGGCCGAGCGCACCACGCTGGTCATCAATCCGGAGGGCACCCTGGTCGAGCAGTTCAGCGCCGACCCGGTGAGCCGGTCGCTGGCCAAGGCGGTGGGCGACAAGAGCGCCGGAGAAGTGCAGCTGCGCGACTTGCTACGGGTGATCGAGGCGGCGGGCAAGGACCGCAAGATCGAGCGGGTGATGTTGAACCTGGACAAGCTGCAGCCGGCCGGTTTCGCCTCGCAGCGCGAAGTGGCTTCTGCATTGCAGACGCTGCGCGCCTCCGGCAAGCAGGTCGTGGCCTTCAGCGAAAGCATGAGCCAGAGCCAGTACCTGCTGGCTGCGCAGGCCAACGAGGTCTACCTGGATCCGATGGGCAGCGTGATGCTGGAAGGGCTTGGTCGCTACCGCCAGTACTTCCGCGAGGGCCTGCAGGACAAGCTGGGCGTGGACGTGCACCTGTTCCGCGTGGGCGAATACAAGTCCGCAGCCGAACCCTACATCCTCGACGCGGCCTCGGCCGATGCCAAGGAAGCGGACCTGTTCTGGATGAACGATGTGTGGCAGCGCTATCTGGCCGACGTGGGCACCGCGCGCAAGCTCAGCCCCGCGCAGCTGACCGCCGGTATCGATACCTTGCCCGAGGGCGTGGTGGCGGCCGGCGGCGACCTGGCCCGCTTCGCGCTGCAGCAGAAGTTGGTCGACGGGCTCAAGACGCGTAGCGAAGTCGATGCCTTGCTGACCAAGCGTGGCGTGGCCGACAGCGATGCCGACAGCGGCTTCCGCAATATCGGCTTCGATGATTACCTGGGCCTGCTGCAGGCCCAGCGCTCGCCGATGGACAGTCGCCCGCAGGTGGCCGTGGTGGTGGCCGCCGGCGAGATCACCGGCGGCGAGCAGCCGGCCGGCCGCATCGGTGGCGAGTCCACCGCCGCGTTGCTGCGCCAGGCGCACGACGACGACGAGGTCAAGGCGGTGGTGCTGCGGGTGGATTCGCCCGGTGGCGAGGTGTTTGCCTCCGAGCAGATCCGCCGCGAGGTGGTCGCGCTCAAGCAGGCCGGCAAGCCGGTGGTGGTGTCGATGGGCGACCTGGCGGCCTCCGGTGGCTATTGGATCAGCATGAACGCCGATCGCATCTACGCCGACCCATCGACCATCAGCGGCTCGATCGGCATCTTCGGCATGGTGCCGAACCTGACCCGCGCGCTGGACAAGATCGGCGTGCACACCGATGGCGTGGGCACCACCCGTTTTGCGGGCGCCTTCGACATCTCGCGCCCGCTGGACCCGGCCGCCGGCCAGGTGATCCAGGCGATCATCAACAAGGGCTATGCCGACTTCACCGGCAAGGTGGCGCAGGCACGGCACCAGTCGGTGGAGGCCATCGACAAGGTGGCGCGCGGTCGCGTGTGGAGCGGTGCGCAGGCCAAGCAGCATGGTCTGGTGGATGCCTTCGGCGGCATGTCCGAAGCGCTGGCCGATGCGGCCAACCGCGCCAAGCTGGGCAAGGGCAAGTTCCGCGTACGCTACGTCGAAAAGCCGGCCACCCCGTTCTCGCAGTTCATGAGCGGCTTTGCCGGCAGCCGCATGGGGGCGTGGATGCTGGGCGACTCGGGCATGGCCCGCGCGTTGCTGGCGCGCTCGTTGCCGGAAGTGGACACACAGCTACGTTTCGTCGAGGACGCGGTGCACGACAGCAAGGCCGGCGGTACCCCGGTCAAGGCGCTGGCGTACTGTTTCTGCGGGTTCTGACCCGGCAGGTTCTGCTGCTGCATCACGCGATGACGCCGGCCCCGTGCCGGCGTTGTCGTTGTTGTGGAGCGGGGCGGCGGTGTTGCGCAATGGGCGCAGCGCGCAGGCGGCGCGCGTGGGATGTGCATCCAGTGCGGTGCCTTGGAGTGCACGCTGTCCTGTCGCGCCCGGGGGCGCTCCTACAGGAGCGGGGCGGGCTTATTGCGCGGCGGCATCGATGGCCTTGCGTTGATCTTCCGCGGCCTGATCGGTGGCCGCCTGCACCGCATGCGCGGTGTTCAGGGGTTGCTGGATGCGGTCGCGCAACGCGGTCGCCTGCGGCTCGGGTTTCTGCTCGGTGGGGGCGGGTT
Organism: Xanthomonas cucurbitae; assembly: GCF_002939885.1. Lineage (GTDB taxonomy): Bacteria > Pseudomonadota > Gammaproteobacteria > Xanthomonadales > Xanthomonadaceae > Xanthomonas > Xanthomonas cucurbitae. The sequence continues at coordinate 31,647 of NZ_MDED01000020.1, read as the reverse complement.
GCGGGCGCTGGCAGGCGGCCAACAGCAGCGCCACAACGGCGGCAAGCATCCAGGGCAATTTCATCGTCGTGACCTCGCGCGGTGTGACGGTATCCTAACGCCGCTGCCGCAGCGGTGCGTCAACGCATTGCTGCGGCCGATTTCTGCGTCTTGAAAGAGGATCACCCCCCATGACTACGCACCGCTGGCGGCTGGATGGACAGACCGCGCTCATCACCGGCGCCAGTGCCGGTATTGGCCTGGCCATCGCCCGCGAACTGCTCGGCTTCGGTGCGGACCTGTTGATGGTGGCACGCGACGCCGATGCATTGGCGCAGGCGCGCGACGAACTGGCCGACGAGTTTCCGCAGCGCGAGTTGCACGGCCTGGCGGCCGATGTCTCCGACGACGAAGAGCGTCGCGCGATCCTGGACTGGGTGGAAGACCACGCCGATGGCCTGCACCTGCTCATCAACAACGCTGGCGGCAACATCACCCGAGCGGCGATCGACTACACCGAGGACCAGTGGCGCGGCATCTTCGAAACCAACGTGTTTTCCGCCTTCGAACTCTCGCGTTACGCACATCCGCTGCTGACCCGGCACGCGGCCTCGGCGATCGTCAATGTCGGCAGCGTCTCGGGCATCACCCATGTACGCAGCGGCACACCGTATGGCATGACCAAGGCCGCGTTGCAGCAGATGACGCGCAACCTGGCAGTGGAATGGGCGCAGGACGGCATCCGCGTCAACGCGGTGGCGCCGTGGTACATCCGTACGCGGCGCACCTCCGGGCCGTTGTCGGATCCGGACTACTACGAACAGGTGATCGAACGCACGCCGATGCGCCGCATCGGCGAGCCGGAGGAAGTTGCCGCGGCAGTCGGTTTCCTGTGCCTGCCGGCCGCCAGCTACATCACCGGCGAATGCATCGCGGTGGATGGTGGCTTCCTGCGGTACGGGTTCTGAGTGCGACGACACGGTCCCGCGAGGTGCGCGTCAGCGCAACAGCAGGCGAGCGCGCAGCATCGTGCTGGCGCATTCGCTTGCTGAGGCGTCACTGCGAGCGCTGTCGCCACATTCCGTGCAAGGGTCGTTGCAGCGACGCAGCGCCGCCCGTGATCGGGCCGGGTACTTACGGCGTGGCGGCGGGGGTGGCGCAGCGGCTTTCGTCCAGCACGCGCCGCATCTGGTCGTAGCGCTGTTTGCGCTCGGCCGATTGCGCCTCGTCGGAAAAGCGCCAGGTCGATTCGGCTTGCTCGGCACGTGCGCGCCAGGCCTCGCACAGGCGCTGGTCCGGCACCGGGGCGCAACGGTCGGTGACCACTTCGCAGGCACTGCCACCACCGGTGGCCGGGCCGCCAGCCAGGTTGGTGGTCTGCATCGGCAGGCAGCGCGTGGCCGGTTCGCGGTCTTCGGTGAAGTAGCGGCCATTGTCGTGTGCGGTGCATTCGAACAATGGCGGCGGGGGCAACGTCGAGGTGGGAGACAGGGCCGGTGGCGGCGCCGTGGCCGCTGTTGACGCGGGAGCGGCCGGCGGGGTGGGCGACACCGGTGCGGGACGCGTCACAGCCGGTGCAGGCGCGCCGCCCGGCGTGAATGGCACCGCCGCCGGTGCGGTCATCAGTTTTTTCTGCTGCTGCATGCCCTTCGGGCACGGCATGTTCTGCACCGTGAGCGCGCCAGCGGGGTCGGTGCAGCGATAGATGGCCACCGGCTGGGCATCGCTACCCGACACCCAGGCCAGCAGCAGTAAAACGGCCAGGCGCATGCACGTCATGCGCCACCGCAATCGCGTTGCTGGCGCGCTTCGATGCCGCGTTGTTCGCGGCTGAGGTCCACGCGCTCGCTTTGCAGGGCGCTGTTGTAGCGACGGATCAGCTCCCAACGACGGTCGGCCAGGCGCGCGCACACTTCCTGCTCGGGCAGCGCATGGCATTCGTCGCGGATCTGCACATTGCCGTAGGGCACGATCACCGTGCCGCCATAACCGCCTTGATAATTGCCTTGATAGCGACCCTGATACCCGTCGCTGCCGAAGCTGGCACTGCCGCGGATGCCGCCGCCGCGTCCGGGGCCGCCCTGCACCGAGAGTGCTGGGCGCGGGTTGATCGGTACAGGCGGGCGCAGGGTGCCGGCCGGTGGCGCAGGCGAGGCGATGCCATTGCCCACATAGGCCGGCCCCCAGGTCGGCACCCAGCGCGGGTTTCCTTCCGGGCTGTCGCTGGTGTAGCGGGTGCCATCCTCGGTGGTGCATTCGTACATCGGCTGCGGCGGTTGCACGGTGACGATGCGGACCTCGCGCGCGGGCGGTGCCGCTGCCGCAGGTGCCTGCACGGCGCGGGGGCGCGGGGGCGGGTCCTGCGGGCGTTGCATGTCCAGCACCTGCTGGCGACCGCTGCTGCAGGGCGCGTCCTGCAGGGCTACCGTACCGGTGCTGCTGACGCAGCGGTAGACCCGTACGTTCGGGTCGGGCTTGGTGGCTGTGCTCGCCGCCGCTGCAGGCAGCGCGCCGGCCAACAACAGAAGGGTCAGGGAAGTCCGCATGGCCTGAGTGTGCGCGCTCGGTGGCCGCGCCGCAAAGTGCGCGGCCACCGCTGGCGATGCAGCAGGCCGGCTGGTGAGCTAGTCGCGCAGGACCTGGCCGCTACGCGCATCGCGGATGGTGGTGGGCTGGGCGTGCCCGCCGACGTCGCCGGCCAGCACGCCGTCGATGGCGGTCAGCAGGGCCGGGTCCAGCGCGTCGCGGCTGCGCGCCGGCGGCTGCCCGGCGAGGTTGGCGCTGGTGGATACCAGCGGCGCACCCCAGGCCGCGCACAGCGCCGCCACCAGTGGATGGGCGCTGATGCGTACCGCCAGCCCGTCATGCGTGCCGGTGACCCAGCGCGGGGCGCGGCCGGTGATCGGCAGGATCCAGGTGTTCGGCCCGGGCCAGCTGGCCAGCACGGCCTGTCTGCGGGCCGGTTCCAGTGCGTCCAGGTCGACCCAGTCGCGCAACAGCGCCACATCGGAGGCCACCACGATCACACCCTTGTCCACCGGCCGCCGCTTGATCTGCAGCAGCCGCAGCACCGCCGCTTCCTGGGCCGGGTCGCAGCCCAGCCCCCACACCGCTTCGGTGGGGTAGGCGATCACGCCGCCCTGGCGCAAGGCGGCGACAGCGCCATCCAGGCGGAGTGCGTGATCCATGGCGTGGCTCAGCCTGCGGCCTTGCTCGCGGCCTTCTTGACCACGCGCTTGGTCGCCTTCTTGGCGGCGGCCTTCTTGGCCGGTGCCTTCTTCGCCGCCGTCTTGGTGGCCGCGGTCTTGGTCGCGGTCTTCTTGACGGCCGTCTTCTTTGGCGCCGAATCCTTCACCGCAGTCTTCTTGAGCGTGGCCTTCTTGGCACCGAAGCCCTTGCGCACCGGCTTGCCGGTGTCGGCCAGCAGTTGCTGCACTTCCTCGAAGGTCAGCGAGGCCGGCTCGCGGTCCTTGGGGATCTTGCCATTGAGCTTGCCATCGCTGATGTACGGGCCGAAGCGGCCGTTGAGCACCTGGATGTCGCTGCCGTCGAATTCCTTGATGACGCGGTTGCGTGCGATCTCTTCCTTCTCTTCGATCAGGAACACCGCCCGCGCCAGGTCGATGGTGTACGGGTCGTCTTCCTTCTTGAGCGAGGCGTACACGCTGCCACGGCGCGCGAACGGACCGAAGCGGCCGATGCCGACGCTGACGTCCTGATCCTTGTCTTGACCGAGTGCGCGCGGCATCTTGAACAGTTCCAGCGCATCTTCGATGGAGATCGAATAGATGCTCTGGCCCGGACGCAACGAGGCGAAGGTCGGCTTTTCTTCGTCTTCCACGGTGCCGATCTGTACCATCGGGCCGAAGCGGCCGATGCGTGCGCTCACTTCCTTGCCGCTGACCGGGTCGGCGCCGAGCACGCGCACGCTACCGGCATCGGTCTTGTCCAGTGAATCCTTCTTGTCCTCCACCAGTTCCTTGAACGGGCCCCAGAACTTCTCCATCAGCGGGATCCACTCGGCTTCGCCGCGCGACACTGCATCCAGGTCGTCTTCCAGATTGGCGGTGAAGTCGTAATCCACGTAGCGGGTGAAGTGCCCGGACAGGAACTTGGATACCGCACGGCCCACATCGGTGGGACGGAAGCTGCGGCCTTCCATCTCCACGTACTTGCGGAACTGCAGGGTCTGGATGATCGAGGCATAGGTGGACGGCCGGCCGATGCCGTATTCCTCCAGCGCCTTGACCAGTGCTGCTTCAGTGAAGCGCGGCGGCGGCTGGGTGAAATGCTGGTCGGTGACGATGCGGTCCAGCGGGATATTGTCGCCGGCCTTCATCAGCGGCAGCTTGCGGCCTTCATCCTCGTCCTCGCTGCTCTTGGTGTCCTTGCCTTCTTCGTAGACGGCCAGGAAACCTGGGACCACCACGGTGGTGCCGCTGGCGCGGAACACGTGTTGGCTGCCGGCCGACAGGTCCACGCTGACGGTGTTGAGCGTGGCCGGGATCATCTGGCAGGCCACCGCGCGGCGCCAGATCAACTCGTACAGGCGGCGCTCGTCGTCGGACAAGAAGCGCGCCACCTGTGCAGGGGTGCGCAGTGCCGAGGTCGGGCGCACCGCTTCGTGGGCTTCCTGCGCGTTCTTGGATTTGGTGGTGTAGGCGTTGGGCTGGTCGGGCAGCGAGGCGGTGCCGAAGTCACGCGCGATCACGTCGCGGATTTCCGCCAGCGCGTCCTGCGACAGGTTCACCGAGTCGGTACGCATGTAGCTGATGAGGCCGACCGAGCCTTCATCGCCCAGCGCCACGCCTTCGTACAACTTCTGCGCCACCTGCATGGTCTTGCGGGTGGTGAAGCCCAGCTTGCGCGAGGCTTCCTGCTGCAGCGTGGAGGTGGTGAACGGCGGGGCCGGGCGGCGCTTGCGCTCCTTGCTGGCCACGTCGGTGACGTGCAGTACGCCCTGCGCGGCCTGCTGGATGCGCAACCGCGCCGCTTCGGCGGTATCGCCGTCGGTGACGGTGAACTGCTCGAACTTCTGCCCGTCCAGCTTGATGAGCCGTGCATTGAAGGCCTGCGAGGGATGCCGGCAATGCGCGTCGATGGACCAGTATTCGCGCGCGATGAAGGCTTCGATCTCTTCCTCGCGCTCGACGATCATGCGCAGCGCCGGCGATTGCACGCGGCCGGCCGACAGCCCGCGCTGCACCTTGCGCCACAGCACCGGCGACAGGTTGAAGCCCACCAGGTAGTCGAGCGCACGGCGCGCCTGCTGCGCATCCACCAGGTCGGCGGCGATTGCGCGCGGCTTGAGCATGGCCTCCTTGATCGCGCGCGGGGTGATTTCGGTGAACACCACCCGCTGCATCGGCTTGTCCTTGAGCAGGCCGCGCTCTTTCAGGATCTCGGCGATGTGCCAGCTGATCGCCTCGCCCTCGCGGTCCGGGTCGGTCGCCAGGAAGATGTCGTCGGCGCCCTTGGCGGCACGCGCGATGGCTTCGACGTGCTTTTCGTTCTTCTCGATCAGGTCGTAGCGCATCGCGAAGCCATTGTCCGGGTCGACCGCGCCCTCCTTCGGGACGAGGTCGCGCACGTGCCCATACGAGGCCAGGACGGTGAAGTCCTTGCCGAGGTATTTATTGATCGTCTTGGCCTTGGCGGGCGATTCGACGATGAGCAGGTGCTTGGGCATGGTGGCAACTTCTTGGGGCAGAGCCCGGGGGGCGGGTAGCGTGGCCTAATTGGCCGGTCGAGGGAAGCAGATCGGCCGTTTCCCACACGTTAACGCCCGGGGAGTGCTCCCGGGCGTTCAGTTGGCCGATTAGAAAGATCACGGCGGACGCCGCCGTGTCAAGCGGCCGGCACCGCGAACTGCTAGCTCCGGCTCATTCCGATCGTCGCCATCACGAGCGCGCCGACCACGATGGACAGCACCAGCAGCACCGCATAAATGACCAGCACCACGATCGAGACCGTATCCAGTCCCTTGGACTGCCGCTCCGGATGGTCGGTGAAGGCCCAGCGGTCCACCACCAGGGTCTTGCACACCTTGTCGTGCGGGGCCTGCTTGCGCGCGCTCATGCCGGCCATGAAGGCGGCCACGATCACGCCGATGCCCAGGGTGAGCACGCTGATTAGCATGTAGGCCACGTAGCGCAGCAGGTTGCGCCAGAAGCCGACCCGGGCGCCATGGCTGTCGGCGCGCACCACCTTGATGCCGCAGGCGAGCTTGCCCAGGCTGGCCTGGAGCCGGCTGGACTGCATCCAGGCGAAGTACAGCGTGGGGATGGCCAGGCCGATGCCGTAGGCCAGCACCAACAGCGCAATGCTGAACGCGCTGCCATCGTCCAGCGCAGCGCCGGCATCGCTCATCCCGGCACTGAAGGCCAGCAGGAACACCAGCGGGATCACGATCAGGTAGACCGCAAAGGTGGTGACCAGGCTGTCCAGGATGCTGGCCGCCACGCGGCGCCACAGGCCGGCGTAGACGACCGCTGCGTCAGGTGCTGCGCTGCCGGCGAACGGTGCGGAGCCGGCCGGGGTATCCCAGGCGGTTGGCAGCGGCGTGGTGGTCGATGGCGGTTGACGTGGGGATGCCGCTGCCGAGGTCGGGAGTGGCGCTGTGGCATCCGCTGCACTGGACCAAGATGCATCGCTTTGCGACCCCGCCGGGCCGCTGGCGCCGGACAGGGGCTGCGCGGCGTCCGGGTGCAAGGCAGTCTGCAGCGGGTCTTCTGCGCGTGAGCCGGGCAGCGGTGAGGCAGTTGCGGGCGCCACGGGCGCGCTGGCGGCAGCTGGCGCTGGCTCGGCCGGCGCGTCCGGCTTGGCCACGACAGGGGTTGCCTGCTGCGACCAGTCCTGCTCTGTGGCATCGGCGGTCGATGTGCCCGCCACTGGCGCCCCCTCCTTCGCCAAGCCGACCGCAGCGGGATCGGCGGCCGGCGGCGCGGAGGCCGCTAGCGGCGCATCCAGCCCCAATTCGGCCGCGACATCGCCCAGCGTCACCCACTGTGGCAGGCCTTCGCGCCAGACCAGGCTGCGACGGTCGACCAGGCCCTGCGACAGGCGTGCGACCAGCGTGTCCGTGTCCACCGGCCCCTGGCGTTGCCGCTGTGCGTCGGCGTAATACCACTGCGTCATGAATGTCCCCTTGATGGTGCGATGTGCGTGCAGCAGCCGCTCAGCCGCGGCACTGCTGCGGAAGTTGGTGGTCGTCGATCTCGGAACTGCAGTGCCAGCGACCGGCATCGGCATCGAAGTCCAGCCACAGGACCTTGCCGTCGATCCTGGGCGAGTCCGGTGACTGCAGCAGCGCTTCGATACCGCAGTTGGCGGTATCGAAGCGGCCGATCTGCACGCTGGCCAGCACATCGGTCGCGTAGTGTTCCGGCGGCTGGAAGCCGGCGTCGGCATTGACCGGACAGCGGCCTTCGCGGGCACGGAAGGCGGCAATCTGCGGCTTCAGCGGTGCCAATGCGGTAACTGCCTGGGTGACCTCGGCGCGGGCCAGGTAGTCCTTGTAGGCGGGCACGGCGATCGCGGCCAGCATCCTGGCTGCGACCACGACGACAAAGCCGCCAATGATCGCGATCAGCGTCAACACCAGCGGCCAGCCCGAGCTTCTCGACGGGTGGGGCGTCGTCGCAGCGGGGCGGGCATGCCAGGCATCAGGTACCGCCATCGGTAGCGGCGGTGGCGCTGGTGCAGCGTGCAGGTCGCTGGACACCGGCGGGCCGAGTTCGGCGGCGCAAGCAGAGAGCGGCCGCCACTGGTCCATCCCGTCGCGCCAGACCGGCGTGTCCAGGGCGATCTGGCGATCGCGATACAGGCCGCGCAGGACCTCGTCGGTCACCGGGCCACGCCGCTGGTGGTTGCCTCCGGCGTAATACCAACTGCTCATCCCCGTCCCCTCGCGCGCACGTCCATGGCGGCTTCAATCTTTAGTGTACGGGTTCAGGCTCGTCCAGGAACATCTGGGTTTCCATCCAGGCATAGGCCGCCTCTGCGCCCGGTTGGTTGAACAACACCATCAGCACCACCCACTTGAGGTCGTCCAGGTCCAGCTCGTCCTGGTCCAGCGCCATGGCGCGGTCCAGCACCAGCTCGCGCTGGTCGGCGTCGAGTATGCGCTGCTGTTCGAGAAACAGCAGGAAACCACGGCAATCCACATCGAGCTTGTCCAGCTCCGGGCCGTGGTAGATGCGCACTGGTCCATCGACATGCGGGCTCGCCACACTGGGCCGCTGCTCGGAGAGCGCGTCCAGCCAGTCGAACGCCTTGCTGATTTCTGCGGGGCTGAAACCGGCCTGGATCAGGCCATTCTGGAGCGAATCACGGTCGCGGACCAGGTCCGCGTCTTCGCTGAAATAGTGTTCGAACAGGTACAGCAGTACATCGAGAATGCTCTCTTTCATTGCCCTCGGCCTGCGTCGCGCGACGCTGTGGAGGTGAAGAAACTAGGGATTGCGGGTATAGCGACCGTGCTCGACAACCACGTCTCCCTCCAGTTCCATGATGAGCAGCATGGAGGACAGCGCTGCGGCCGTCAATCCAGTGCGTTGGATCAGTGAATCCATAGGGGTGGGGTCGTGGCCCAGTGCCTGCCACAAGCGCTGGTAGTCGGGGTCCCGGCGTGCCGGGGCGGAGCCGGACGATCTGGCGGAAACAGGAGTGGGGGCGGCCAGGCGCTCGCGCAAGGCCGCAGCCAATTCGCCCGAAAGCAGTTGCAGCCCATCGAGGACCTGGGCAGGTTCCTGCGCCAGGGTGGCGCCTTGCCGGATCAGGTGATGACAGCCGCGCGCGAGCGGGTTGTGCAGCGAGCCGGGCAGGGCGAACACCTCGCGCCCGGCCTCGGCGGCCAGGCGCGCGGTAATCAGTGCGCCCGAGCGCATCGCGGCCTCGACCACCAGGGTGCCCAGCGCCAGTCCGGCGATGATCCGGTTGCGGGCCGGGAAGTGCGCCGCCACCGCGCCGGTACCCGGCAGGTATTCGCTGACCACCGCGCCGCGTGCGGCGATACGCTCACGCAGGCGTTGGTGATGGGCGGGATAGGCCACATCCACGCCCGTGCCGACCACTGCCACGGTCATGCCGTCGGCGTGGGCCAGCGCGGCCTCGTGCGCGTTTGCATCCACGCCGGCGGCCATGCCGCTGACGATGCCCAGCCCGGCGCCGGCCAGGCTGGAGGCAAACGCGCGGGCATGGTCGCGCCCGCCAGCGGTGGCCGAGCGGCTACCGACCACGGCCACGCCGGGATGCCAGAGCGCGGCCGGGTCGCCATCCACGAACAGGGCCAGTGGTGGATTGGCGATGTGACGCAGCAGCGCGGGGTAATCCGGATCCTGCCAGCCGACCAGATGATGCCCGGGCTGCGCGCACCAGTGCAGGGCGGCTTCCAGGGCGGGCGCGTCAGGTGCCTGCAAGCGGGCTGTCTGCAGTGCATCGCAACCGGCTGCGCGCCAGGCATCCGGCCCGGCCGCCAGTACGCCGGCGGGGCTGGCGAAGTCGCCCAGCAAGGCGCGCCGTGGCGGGCTGCGGCCACCGGCCAGCAGCAAGGTCAGCAATGCGCGGAGATCGGAGTCGGTGTGGGCCATGTGCATAGCCTGGGCCGCAAACGACGACGGCGCCCTCAGGCGCCGTCGCGTGATCGCATCGGAATTGACGCTTACTGCGCGTCAGGATGCTTGACGAAATACCCCAGGCCGGTCGGCTTGGCGCTTTCCATCACCAGCGCGTAGCTGACCTTGTCGTAGGTGCGGAACACCATCGCGTGCGAGGCGTATTCGTCGGGCAGGCCAACGGTGGACCCGGACGGGCCGTCGAAGTCGTCATCGGTGCGCGAGAAGCGCGCGTGCTTGACGCGGTCGCTGACCGTGCGGCCCTTGCGCCAGATCGAGAACACCGTGCCGTTGTTGATGCCTTCGCGGGCGCCGCCGGAAATGGCGATCACATCGCGGGTGCCACCCACGATGAAGGCGTCGGAGACGGCCAGCACGCGCAATTCGGTCTGCAGCGCCTGTTCGGACGGCGGGTGCGGAATGAACTGCAGGTCGTAGGGCTGCGCTTCCACCGCCACGATGCGGTCGCCGGCACGCACTTCGCGGCCGCTGTCCTGCAATAGCAGGGTCGCTGCCTTGGAGTTGCCGCCGGCCGCGCTGCGGGTGATGGTGCCGACGTTCACCTGGGCCAGTTCGTAGCCGAGGAACTCGCGGCGCGTGCTCGGCGCGATGAAGTTCTTCCAGATATTGCCGGCGCCAGCGGTGGTATTGCCCGCCATGTCCAGGTCTTCGTTGTGCTTGGGCAGGGTGAACTTCACGGTTGGGCGCACCACCGCAAAGCGCTGGCCCGGCTGCGCGTCCTCCAGGCCGACCACATAGGCCACCTGTCCGGAGGTGGCACGCGAGCGGCCGCCTTCCAGGCCGACCACGTAGGGCAGCTCGTCGAAGTCCTCGACCACGCGCAGGTTCTTCAGGAACGGCTCGACGTCGGCCAGTGGAATGGCGTTGATCGGCGCTTCCTGGCGCGGGCCGGGCTGGACCGTGCCTTTGCCGACGCGGTCCAGGTAGGCCAGGCTGATGACGTCGCCCGGGTAGATCAGGTGCGGGTTCTGGATCTGCGGGTTGGCCTGCCAGATCTCCGGCCACAGCCACGGTTTTTGCAGGAAACGCCCGGCAATGTCCCACAAGGTATCGCCCTTGCGGACCACATAGGTGTCTGGATGTTCGCCCACCGCTTGCGCGGCAGCGTAGGTCGCGACGGTCAGCATCGCCGCAGCGACGACCGTACGAAGTCGGTTCAACATGAGTGCCTTCTTGCCTGATTCCCCAACAGGTCCGCGCACTATAGTCCAGAAACCGGGGCGCTACGCAAGCATTGCGCTAGAATGACACTGTCTTGCCGGCGCTGGGCCGGTGTTCCCAGACGGGTAATCGCATGGCTGTGCTTCCTATCGTTGAATTTCCCGACCCGCGGCTGCGCACCAAGGCCGTGCCGGTCGACGCCGCCGAGGTGGTCAGCCCGGCGTTCCAGACGCTGCTCGACGACATGTTCCAGACCATGTACGAGGCGCCCGGCATCGGCCTGGCTGCCAGTCAGGTGGACGTGCACAAGCGTTTCATGGTGATCGACGTCAGCGAGGAGAAGAACGCCCCGCAGGTGTTCGTCAACCCCAAGATCCTCACCCGGCAGGGCGAGCAGGTCTACCAGGAAGGCTGCCTGTCGGTGCCGGGCATCTTTGCCGACGTCAGCCGCGCCGAGACGATCACCGTGCGCTATCTCGACCGCCAGGGGCAGGCCCAGGAGCTGAACACCGATGGCCTGCTGGCGGTCTGCATCCAGCACGAGATGGACCACCTGGACGGCAAGTTGTTCGTGGACTATCTGTCGCCGCTCAAGCGTGAAATGGTGCGCAAGAAGCTGGCCAAACTGCGTAAGCATGTGGCTTGAGGGCGGGGATTGGGGAGTCGGGATTGGGGATTGGCAACGGCGGTTCTGCGCGCGCTGCTGATTGCCCGAACTTGGTCACCCCATTGCGCGCAGGCGGAAGGATGGGGCCGCTGGGCCGGGATGCCAGGGTGGTATCGCGCTTTGATGCGGCGCCGTCTGCCCGCTTGCACGGACACGCCGCGCCGGTGAGCCACGGTTGTCCATCCGAATCCCGCTGCACCGCCTTTCCGGCCCTGGGGCACTCACCGCCACCGCTGTCGCCACTCAAGCGCTGACGCCTCCCACTGCACCGGCCCCGGTTCCGCCTCGGTCATCCGGCTCCCGCCGTTGCCAATCCCCACTCCCGAATCCCGAATCCCCTTATGAGAATCGTCTTCGCCGGTACCCCGGACTTCGCTGTCGCTTCGTTGCGCGCCGCCGCGCAGCGGCATGAAGTGGTGGCGGTCTACACCCAGCCCGATCGCCCGGCCGGGCGCGGGCGCGGGCTGACGCCGTCGCCGGTCAAGCTGGAAGCGATCGCACGCGGCATTCCGGTCTACCAGCCGCAGACCCTGCGTTCGCCCGAGGCGCTGGCCACGCTGCGCGGTCTTAAGGCCGACCTGATGGTGGTGGTGGCCTACGGCTTGATCCTGCCCAAGGCGGTGCTGGCCGCGCCGACCCACGGCTGCTGGAACGTGCATGCCTCGCTGCTGCCGCGCTGGCGTGGCGCCGCGCCGATCCAGCGCGCGATCGAAGCCGGCGATCGCGACACCGGGGTGTGCCTGATGCAGATGGAAGCCGGGCTGGATACCGGCCCGGTGCTGCTGTCGCAGCGCATCGAGATCGGCGAACAGGAAACCGGCGGCCAACTGCACGACCGCCTGGCCGCGCTGGGTGCGCAGGTGCTGTCCGACGGCCTGGGGCTGCTGCGCGCCGGTATCCGCCCGGTGGCGCAACCGCAGCCAGCCGAAGGCGTGACCTATGCGCACAAGCTGGACAAGGCGCAGGCACGGCTGGACTGGGCGCAGCCGGCGCAGGAGCTGGCGCGGCGCGTGCGGGCGTTCAATCCCTGGCCGGTCGCCGAGGCGATCCTGGCCGGCGAGCGCGTGCGCCTGCATGGCGCCGTGGCGCTGGAGCTGGCGCATCAACAGCCTCCGGGCACCTTGCTGGCCGCCAGCAAGCAGGGCATCGACATCGCCTGCGGGCAGGGCGCGTTGCGGGTGCGCGTGTTGCAGCGTGAGGGCGGCAAGGCGATCACCGCCGCCGACTACCTCAACGCGCGTCGCGACCTGCCGGCGCTGCGCTGATGACGACCGACACGGGGGCGGCCGGCGTCGCCTCGCGCCTGGTGGCGGCGCGGGTGCTGGCGGCGGTAGGCGATCAGGGCCGTTCGCTGAAGGCCGAGCTGGCCACGGCGCTGCCCGGCCTGGCCGATCCGCGCGACCGCGCGCTGGTGGAGGCGATCTGTTTCGCGGCATTGCGGCGCCGACCTGCCTACGACGTGGCGCTGCGGCAATGGCTGGAGCGCCCGCTGCCCCCGCGCGACGCCGAACTCAAGGCCTTGCTGATGGCCGGCTTCGCCCAGCTCGATGTCCTGCAACTGCCCGCGCACGCGGCCTTGTCGGCCACCGTGGAGGCCTGCCGTGCGCTGGGCCGGCCGCGTCAGGCCGGCATGGTCAATGCACTCCTGCGACGCGCGCAGCGCGAAGGATTCCCGGCGGTGGCCGACGATGCCGGCTGGCCATCGTGGCTGCGCAAGCAGCTGCGTGCGGATTGGGGCGCGCGCGCCGAAGCCATCTTCGTGGCGAGTGCGCAGATGGCGCCGATGTGGCTGCGCGTGCATCGCGGGCGCACCGACCCGGCGGCCTATGCGGCGCGGCTGGCCGAGGCCGGTATCGCTGCACACACCGACCCGGCATTGCCGGATGCGTTGCGGCTGGAGGGCGCGGTGCCGGTGAGCCAGTTGCCGGGCTTCGCGGAGGGCGTGGTCTCGGTGCAGGACGGCTCCGCGCAGCAGGTGGCCGATGCGCTGGTACTGGATCCCTCGGCCCGCGTGCTCGACGCCTGCGCTGCGCCCGGCGGCAAGGCGGCGCATCTGCTGGAACGCCATCCCGGCGTGCAGCTCACCGCGCTGGACGTGGATGCGCGCCGCCTGGAGCGCGTGCGGCAGACCTTGCAGCGCACCGTGCCGGATGTGCTGGTGGCCTTGCACGCCGCCGACGCCGCCGACCTGGCGGCGTGGTGGGACGGCCAGCCCTTCGATGCGGTGCTGCTGGATGCACCGTGTTCGGCCACCGGGGTGGTGCGTCGGCAACCGGACGTGCTGCTGCACCGCCGCGCCGACGACATCGATGCGTTGTGCGCCCTGCAGGCGCGCCTGCTGGATGCCACCTGGCGTACCTTGCGGCCCGGCGGGCAGTTGCTCTACACCACCTGCTCGCTGCTCGCGCGCGAAAACCAGGGCCAGATCGCCGCATTCCTGCAGCGCACGCCCGGTGCGCAGGCGCAACCGCTGGGTGCGCCGTTCGGGCATGTGGCAGGGCCGGGGCGGCAGCGCTTCCCCGGCGAGCAGTCCTGCGACGGTTTTTTCTATGCGCGTCTGCTAAAAACGTCCTGATCGTCCGTGCGCTGACCGCAGCGCTCCCCAGCCCGTGGCCACCATGTCAAAACCCCGCCCTTCCCTGGATTTCTGGTTACTGACGATCACCGCAGTGCTGGTGATCGGTGCCGGCCTGGGGCTGCGCGATCCCTGGCCCTCGGACGAGCCGCGCTTTGCCCTGGTCGCCAAGCAGATGGTGCTCAGCGGAGACTGGCTGTTCCCGCATCGCGGCAACGAGCTGTATTCGGACAAGCCGCCGATGCTGATGTGGCTGCAGGCGCTGTTCTACACGGTCTTGGGCAACTGGCGGGTGGCCTTCCTGCTGCCCTCGCTGCTGGCGGCACTGGGCACGCTGGTCTGCGTCTACGACCTGGGGCGGCGGCTATGGACCCGGCGCGTGGGCGCTTATGCGGCATGGATGCTGCTGTTCACCCTGCACTTCACCTTCCAGGCCAAGAAAGCGCAGATCGATCCGCTGGTGGTGTTCTGGATCACCCTGGCCAATTACGGGCTGCTGCGTCACTTGCTGATGGGGCCGGCGTGGCGTTGGTGGGCGCTGGGCTGGTTCGCCGCCGGGCTGGGGGTCATCACCAAGGGCGTGGGCATCATTGCGCTGCTGATGCTGATCCCGGCCGGGATCGCCGCGGCGCGCGGCTGGCCGGGCGTGCGCGTGCATGTGCGCGACCGCCGGTTCTGGCTGGGGCCGCTGCTCTTCTTCGTCGCCATCGCGCTGTGGTTCGTGCCGATGATGGTGACCGCGCTGACCGCCGGTCAGCCTGAGTACCGCGTGTACCTCAACGACATCCTGCTGCGCCAGACCGCCAAGCGCTATGCCAGTTCCTGGGATCATGCGCAGCCGGTGTGGTACCACCTGCAGAGCATGGCCACGATGTGGCTGCCGCCCATCCTGCTGCTGCCGTGGGCGATCCCGGCGTGGCGGCGGCGGTTGCGGCGGCGCGATGCGCGCTACCTGCTGCCGCTGGCGTGGTGGCTGCTGGTGCTGGTGTTCTTCACCATTCCCAGCGGCAAGCGCGATGTCTACATCCTGCCGGCGCTGCCGATGTTCTGCCTGGCGCTGGCACCCCTGGCGGCGGGCCTGCTGCGCCGGGTGGGCGTGCAGCGGTTGCTGTTCGGTTTCGTGGTGCTGCTGACCGTGGCGTTCACCGCGGCTGGGGCAGCGATGCTGATCGGGCACCCGGGGTTCGAGCAGAAGATCATGGACAGCCGCGGGGTGGGCAGCGAAGCCACCGACCCACTGGGCTGGCTCTTGTTGGCAGTGGGCAGCTGGGGCGTGGCCAGCGTGCTGTTGCTGCGGGTCCGGCGCTCCGCGCTGGCGGTGGCCTCGTTGCTGGGGGCGTGGTGGGTGGCGTTCGGCCTGGTCTGCTATCCCATCTTCAACGACTCCAGCTCGGCCGGCGCGGTGATGCGCGAGGCCGGGCGCTGCGTCGGCCCGGAGGCAGAACTTGGCCTGGTGGCCTGGAAGGAACAGAACCTGCTGATGGCCGATCGCCCGGCACGCACCTTCGGCTTCAAGGTGCCCTGGGACGTGCAGTTGCGCGACGGCGTGGCGTGGCAGGCCGCCCGCCCGCAGCGTCGTTGGCTGATGGTGCAGGAAACCGCACTGCTGGGTTGCGTGGACCGCAGCCGTAGCGTGCTGGTGGGGGTGGCGAACCGGCGCCGCTGGTGGCTGGTGCCCGCCGACGCCGTGCAGGGCGACTGCGTGGCCAGCGCCACGGAGAAAGCCGTGGAGGCACGCGAGCAAGGCAACCTGGACACCGAATGAGTCGGCCGCAGCGCAATCGTCCACCCGACCCGAAACGTCGCCGCCTGCCGCTGTCTAGCAACGATTCATGCGGCGCAGCGTTAGCTTGGCCGGCGTCGCCGCTGCTGGGCATGGGCGCTTCCCTTCATTCCTTGCCATCGAAGTGCCGATGACTTTCTCTTGTCCCCCGTCCACTTCGCCCACACCGCTTGGCTCCATCGCATCGTCGCGGGCGGGACGGGGCATCGCCGAGCTGGGTCTGTTCTGCCTGACCGCGTTGGTGGTCAGCATCCCCGGTGGCCTGCTGCCGTTTGGCCTGTGCTTGTTGCTCGGTACGCTGGTTGGGTGGCGCGCGTTGGGTGCCGGTATCGGCGCGCGCCGCTGGCCGTTGCGGACGCTGTGCTGGCTGACGGTGGCGGTGATCGCGATGTCGCTGCTGTCGATCGCCTTGTTCGAGCCGGCGTTACGCGATGTCGACAACCGCTCGCGCTTCCTGGTGCTGCCGTGGGCGGCGCTGTGGGCCTACGCCCTGCAGCCGCGCCAGGTCTGGCTATGGCGTGGAGCGCTGGTTGGCGTGTTCGCGGCCACGTTGATCGCCGTGGTGCAGGTCGGTAACGGCGCCGACCGTGCCGAGGGATGGACCAACGCCATCGTGTTCGCCGACCTGACGGTGCTGTTGCTGGTGGTGGTGGCGTTCTGTCGGCCGGTCGGCGGCATGCGTTGGTTGCTGGGTGCGGCCATCGCCGCGGTGGTGGTGATTGTGCTCAGCGGTAGCCGCGGGGTGTGGCTGGCCGCGTTGCTGACGCTGGGCGTGCTGATTTGGGAGGCACCCTGGCAGAGCGCGCGGCTGCGGTTGTTGAGTTTCGTGGGCAGCGCGGCGGTGGCGGTGGCGGTGGTCTTCAGCGTGCCGGCACTGACCGAGCAGATGCGTCTTGGAGAATTGCAGAGCGATCTGCAGCGTTATGAGGTTGGCGATGCCGATTCGTCGGCCGGGGCGCGCATCGAGCGTCTGCATGTGGCCTGGGACACGCTGCTGGCGCACCCGCTGACCGGCGTGGGCGTGGGCCGTTTCGACGATGCGATGCGCGAGTTGCCGGTCTGCGCCGGCGATACCTGGATGCTGCGGTGCCACCTGGGCCATGCGCACAACGACCTGGCCGAATGGGGCGCCACCCAGGGCGTGCCGGGGGTGTTCCTGCTGCTGGCGGTCTATGGGATTCCGCTGTGGATGTTCGTGCGTCTGCATCGGCGCAGCGGGCAGGCGCAGTTCCGCGGCCCGGCGGCGGCCGGGGTGATGATCGTGATCGGTTACGCCTTGTGCGGGCTGACGCAATCGATGTTTGCGCACCAGATCTCGGCCAGCTTCTACACGGCCATGGTGGGCGTGCTGACCGGCCTTGCGGTGCGTCAGGCGGAGCAGGCCAGGCAAGCGCTGGGCACTGCCTGAGCTGCGCGTGCCAATGGCGCCTGGCATGCCGAAGTGTCGGCGGCCGATTGCCCACGGCACCGGCCGCCGCGCACGCCGCATTCAATCGTCACGCCGATCCGATGTGCGCGGTGGGTCCTGCACGGGCTGGTCGTGCTGCAACAGCCACAGCATGATGGTCTTCTGGCGCACGTAGTTGGCGCGCACGTAGGCATAGATCAGACCGTGCCAGCCATCGCGAAACCCGCCACGCAGCAGGTAGCCGCGCCAGAAGCGCCAGGCCGGCGCCAGCACCAGCTTGCTCCAGGTGGCGCGCTTGCCGCGTGCGTGATCGTGTTCGGCCATCATCTGCGCATAGCGCTGGGTCTTGGCCAGTTGTTGTGCCAGCGAGCGGTAGGGGTAGTGGATCAGGTCGCCGGCCAGGGTGATGACCGCGCCATCCACGCTGGCCGCTTCGTGGATCTCGCGCTTGCCGCGCCAGCCGCCACGGCGTCGGTCGAACAGGCGCAGCACGCGGTCCGGATACGCGTTGCCGTGGCGCAGGAAGCGACCGAAGTAATCCGACAGCCGCGCAAATCGGTAGCCGGCGGCGCCGGCGAAGCCGGCATCGCGCGCCGCGAGGATGGCATCGCGCAGGGTGTCGCTGATGCGTTCGTCCGCATCCAGGCACAGCACCCAATCGTGGCTGGCCTGCTGGACGCAGTAGGCCTTCTGGCTGCGGTAGCCGTCGAAGGCGCGTTGCAGCACGCGCGCGCCCTGCGCGCCGGCGATGGCGGCGGTGGCATCGGTGGAGCCGGAGTCCACCACCACGATCTCGTCGCAAAATGCCAGCGAGGTCAGGCAGTCGCGTAGGCGATCGGCCTCGTTGAACGCGATAATGCAGGCGCTGATGCGCGGCCGTTGGTCGGGTGCGGTCGAAGAGGACATGTGATGGCCGATTACCTGCTGTTCGCAACGGAACGTTACGCCTTGCCTATTCTGGCGCCATTGGCGCAGGCATTACAGGCCCGTGGCGATGCGGTGTCCGCCTGGTACGAAGGCGGCGCGCGCGGCCTGACGCTGCCGGGCGTGCGCGAAGTGGGCTTGCGCGACGCACTGGCCTTGCGTCCGCGTGCGGTGTTCAGCGCGGCCAACTGGGTGGCACCGTTCGTGTCCGGCGCCAAGGTGCAGCTGTTCCATGGCTTCAACGTGCAAAAGCGCGAAGACAACCGTGGGCATTTCCGCGTGCGTGGGCTGTTCGATCTGTACTGCACGCAAGGCCCGGCCACCACCGCACCGTTCCGTGCGCTGGCCGCGCGCGAAGGGCATTTTGCGGTGGCCGAGACCGGCTGGCCCAAGCTCGACCCGGTGTTCCGCGACGATGGCGGACACAGTGCCGCACTGCGCGCCCCGGCCAACGGACGCCCGACGATCCTGTTCGGTTCCACCTTCACCGAGCGGTTGAGCGCGGCACCGGTGCTCTTTGATGAGATTGCCGCCGACATCGCGCGCGGCACGCATTACTGGTTGCTGACACTGCACCCCAAGTGCGCATCGGAATTGTTCGATCGTTATCGCGCGCTGGCCGGCGCCAATGCACGCTTCGTCGAGCCGGAAGAGGTGATGGCCGCGCAGCGTGCGGCCGACGTGCTGGTGTCGGACACCTCGTCGATCGTGTCCGAGTTCGTGGTGCAGCACAAACCGGTGGTGACCTTTCGCAACCGCGTGCCGCAGCCGCATATGCTCAACTTCGCGCAGCCCGAGCAACTGCCGCAACAGCTGGCGCGCGCGCTGGCACCGGATGCCGAGTTGCGTAGCGCACTGGCCGCCTATGCCGATGCGATCCACCCGTATCGCGACGGGCATTCGTCGGAGCGGGTGATTGCCGCCACCGAGGACTTCATCGCCGGCAGGCTCGGCACATTGCGCAGCAAGCCGCTGGGCGCGCGATGGCGAGGACTACAGATCCGGCGCGAACTTGGCTATTGGGGTCCGGCGCAGCATTGATGGCCACTGGTCGATCGCTGCCGAGATAACGCTGCCAACAGCAACGTCCACCCGATCCCGATTCCCCAATCCCGATTCCCGATTCCCGATCACCAGCGCAGCTTGCGACGGGCCAGCGCGGCGCCAAGTTGCGCCTGCAGCGCCTGCGCCTGCGCCAAGGGCACGAAGCGCAACCGCAAGGCCGGGCCGGTGGCGCTGGCACCGGCGGTGTCCAGCCACAGCGTGGCGGTGCCGGTCAGGCGATCCAGCGGTGAGCGTTGCAACTGCAGTGCCTGCAACTTGTCCAGTTCGGCCAGCCGCCACCAGCGCTTCCACCAGCCACCGCGCACGGCCACGTAACGCGCATCCACGGCATAGCCCATGCGCTGCACCTGCCGGTAGGCCTTGAACGCACTCCACGGTAGCCACAGCAGCAACCAGGCCGCCTGATGGCCAAATTGCCACGCCAGCGCGGCCACCAGTGGCAGCAACAGCAACGCCGTCGGCAGGCTCAGGCGCCACCAGCAATGGGTGGCGATGGCCTGCCACTGCGCCGGCGGCCAGGCGATACCGGGCAACAAGCGCTGCAACAGGGCATCGCAGCGGTGTGGGTCGGCGATCGGTGCCAGCTCCTTCAATGCGCTGTCCTGGTTGTCGCCCGCGCCGGCCACCGCGGTATCCACGCGCAACTGACGGCGACCGAACAGCCGATGCAGCCGGCTTTCGTACACGGTCCACGCCTGGATGCGCCGCAATGCCACGCTGCTGCGGATGCGGGTCAGCAGGCCGCGTTCCACGGTGAGGCGGCGTTCCGATTCGCTCAGGTGGAAGCCGTGGTACTGCGCCACGGCCAGGGCCACCGACAATGCGCGCATCGCCAGCAGCACCGCCAGGCAGGCGATCGTCACCAGCGTGGCGGTCACCGCAGCGCCCGGGTGCACCTGGCTGACATAGCGGTAGGCCAGCTCGCCGTTGGTTTCGATGAAATTGGACGCCACGCGGCGCGGAATCAGCTGGTAGATCACGCCGAAGGCGGCAGCCACCACCACCATGCCGCGGTTGGAGATCAGGCCCAGGCGGATCACTTCGGCCACCGGCAGGCGCAGCAGGGTGCTGTGCTCTTCCATGGGCGCGGCGAGCGGCGCGGCATGGTGCACGCGGCGCCGGATCAGGTCTTCCAGCGCCAGTGCCTGGTCCAGCCGCAGCACGCGCATCTGCGCTTCCGGCTTGCGGCCGCCGGCCGATTCCAGCCGCACCTCGGCCACTCCCGTCAGCCGGTGCAGCAAGGATTGATGCACCACCACGTTGTGGATGCGGGCGAACGGAATGTCGCGCCGGCTGCGTTCGAGCAGCCCACTGCGGATGGCCACGCTGTCTTGGCCGATGCGGTAGCGATAGGTGAAGTAGCGCAGCACCGAAATGACCACCAGCGCCGCGATCACCAGGCCGGTGGCGATGTGATCGGCCGAGTCGCGGTTGCCGTCGCGGCTGCCGAAGACGATCAGGGCCACCAGCGGGATCAGGAACTGGCGGATCTGCTGCAGCAGCACGAACACCCACGACAGCGGATGCAGGCGCTGCTCGTCGTCGTCGCCGGCGTGCTGGACCGCACTCACAGCGCGTCGTCGTGGTGATCGAGCTGGCGCGCAAGACGGTCGCGCAAGCGTTCGGCATCGGCCTGATCCAGGCCAGACAGCGCCACGGCGTTGAGCCGGCTACCGGCGGTGTGTACCACCAGCGTGGTCAGCCGCGTGGCGCGTTCGATCGGGCCGCGGCGTAGGTCGACGTGCTGCACGCGCGACATCGGAACCCGGGTATCGCTTTGCCACAGATGGCCGCGCTGCAGCGCCAGTCCATGCGTGTCGAGTTTCCACAGCGTGAGTCGGTGGCGTTTGACCGCCAACCAGGCACCCAGCAGCGCAGCCACCAGCATGACGCCCAGCACGGCCGGCCAGTACCGCCAGACGTGCAGCACCGTCGCGGCCACCCCGGCCGCGATCAAGGCCGTGCCGCCGCCGCCCAGCGCACCATTGACTGCCGCCACGTAGGCACCGCGTTGCGGCAGCTGTTGCCACTGCGCATGGTCCGGGACCGGCGGCGTGGGCTCTGCGCGAACCAGGATGTCGGGGTGCGGTGGTGGTGCGTCGTGCACGAGGCGGGCCTGCTAAAGCGGTTCGCCAGCATAGCCGGGCACACGGACGCTCTGCATCCGACGCGGCGCCGATGCCGCCGCTGCGGCCGCGAGCCTGCCGGCCGGGCTGTGCCAGCCGCGCGGGACCGAGGTTGCGGTGGCAGCACGCCGATGCGCTGCCCGGGCTGTAGCGCGAGGCCGGCCTGGCCGCTGCGCTTGCGGGCGGGGAGCGGTAGGCGCCGCTGCTGGGCGCCCGCGCGACGCGGCCGCCGCCCGCGCCAGGCCGGAGCGAGGGTCCGAAGCGCGCTACTGCGCCGCCAGGATCAGCGCATCCACATCCAGCGCATGGCCGGCGCGCGTGGCCTTGGTCCGCAGATACTGTTCGTTTTCCGGGGTGATGTCGCCGGTGACCGGAATGCGGTCGTCCACCGCGATGCCGGCCGCGCGCAAGCGCTCGACCTTGGCCGGGTTGTTGGTGAGCAGGCGGATGTGGTCGATGCCCAGTCCGTGCAACATCGCCACCGCGCCGCCGTAACGGCGCTCGTCCGGCCCGAAGCCCAGCTGCGCATCGGCATCGATGGTGTCCAGGCCGGCATGCTGGTACCCGTAGGCGCGCATCTTGGCGGCGATGCCGGTGCCGCGACCTTCCTGGTCCAGATACAGCAGCACGCCACCGCCCAGCTCCTTCAGCTTGGCCAGCCCATGCCGCAACTGGTCGCCACAATCGCACTTGAGCGAACCGAACAGGTCGCCGGTCAGGCACGAGGAATGCACACGCACCGGCACCGCCGCCGATAGGTCGGGCTGGCCGACCACGATCGCCACCTGGTCGCGCTGCGCCACGCCGCCACGGAACACCACGAATTCGCTCATGCCCAGGCCGCGCAGCGGCACCGGGGTGCGGGTGACCAGCTCGTAGCCGGCAGCAGCCGACTTGGCGCACCCGCTGCCCAGGTCGTCCAGTGCCAGCGACTGGCAGCCGGCGAAGGCGGCATGGTCGTGCACATCGGGCAGATCCACTGCCAGCAGCGCCGGCAGCAGCAGCCCCAGCCGCGCAATCTCCACGCTCCCGGCATCCAGTGCATCGCCTGCGCTCCACTGCGCTGGCACCGGGGTATCGCGCAGGTAGGCCAGCGCAGCCAGCTGGTCGTAGCTGAGTTCACGCAAGGCCACGCGTGCGCCCTGCGGTGCGGTCAGCCCCAGCACCTGCGCGCGTGTGGGCGTCACGAACAGATAGTGGCGCCCCTGCGCGGCGCGCGCGAATGCTGCGTACGATGGCGCGGTGCTGCTGTCCAGCGCCAGCACCGCGCGCGCCTGCCCAGCGGTAGCGGTCAGCAGCACCGGCCGGCCGGCGCGCAGTTCGGAGGCGGCGCGCTCGCAGCGGATCGCTGCCGGATCGCCGAAGGCCTGTGCGCTGGGGGAGGGGACGGGGCTGCTCATGCACGACTCCAGATGGGGATTGCCACGGCTGCTTCAAGACGCTCATGCGGCGCCCGGCGCGGCCATGCCACGGTCGCGCGCCGCGCCACCGCACGCGCGACAGCGACGCCCCTCGGCCAGTCGCGCCGCAGCCGGTCGCCAGGTGGTCGCGCGGCGCCATTGTGGCGCGGTTCGCGTCAGGCAGTGGCACGGGCAGATGGAACGCTGCATCCAAACGGTTGCCCCCTGAGTGGCAGGACAGGCGCCGATTGGTTGTGTGCCGCTCGCGTTGTTCAGCACCCGGCAATGCTTTCTAATTCCACCACCTTCCCCCGCCGCGGATCCCATGCGTATCGTCGACTGCAGCCAAGCGCGCCATGCCGCGGCCATCCTGGACATCTTCAACGAGGCCATCGCGCAATCGACCGCGTTGTATGACTACCGGCCGCGCCCGCCGGAGAGCATGGTCGGCTGGTTCGCCACCAAACAGGCGGGTGGTTTCCCGGTCATCGGGGTGGAAGACGCCGACGGCACCCTGATGGGCTTCGCCAGCTATGGCACCTTCCGGGCGTGGCCGGCGTTCAAGTACAGCGTCGAGCACTCGATCTACGTCCACCACGATCATCGCGGCAAGGGGCTGGGGCGGCTGCTGTTGCAGGCCTTGATCGAGGCGGCGCAGCAGCGCGGCGTGCATGTGCTGGTCGGTGGCATCGACGCCAGCAACCAGGCCAGCATCGCCTTGCATGAACAGTTCGGCTTCACCCATGCCGGCACGGTGCGCGAGGCCGGCTTCAAGTTCGGGCGCTGGCTGGACCTGGCGTTCTATCAGCGCATCCTGGCCACGCCCGCCGACCCGCACGACGATTGAAGCGCAACGTTTGAAGCGCAACGTTGCAGCGTGCGCGCCGCTTACAGACTGTGGCCGCGTGCGCGCCACCGTGACCGGAGCGCCGCCGCGCTAGTGCGGATGCCGCTCGGTCGCGTACGGGTTGGCCTCGCCGCTGCCCGGCGGGCGCAGCGTGTAGCGCTTGTAGGTCCACTGGTACTGCGCCGGATCGCGCCGGGCGATCTGCTCGATCTCGGCATTGAGCGCGCTGGCCGCGCGTACAGGGTCAGGGTCGGCCACCGCCGGGTCGGCCGGCTGCACATGCAGCGCGAACTGCAGATCCTCGCCTGCACGCTCGCACCAGCCATACAACACGGTGGCACCGGTGCGCTCGGCCAGCCGGTTGACCAGGGTCATGGTCAGCGCCTGCCTGCCGAAGAACGGCGCAAACACGCCATCGCCCATCTTCGGTTGCTGGTCGGGCAGGATGCCGACCGCACCGCCGTCTTTGAGGACCTTGAACAGCTGGCGCACCGCCGGGCCTTCGGCACGCACCTGGCGCACGTTGTCGCCGCCGCGCGCCAGCTGCAGGAAACCGTCCATCGCCTCGGACGCAGGCGGCCGGTACACGATGGCGATCGGGCCGCGTTCGGACAGCCACTGATTGAGCAATTCCCAGTTGCCGAAGTGCGGCGCCGCCACGATCACCCCGCGCCCGGAGGCCAGGGCAGCGTCGTAGAGTGCCTGGCCGTTGCGTTGCAGGCGCGCCAGGTTCTCCGCCGGCGGGCTGGTCCAGGTGCGCAGCACCTCCAGGGTCTGGCGAGCGGTCGAGCGCAGGATCTGCGTGTGCAGCTGCGCGCGCTGCGCATCGCTCAGCTCCGGGTAGGCCAGTTCCAGGTTGCGGCGTGCCACGCGCGCTTCGCGCGCATCGAGCTTGCGCCAGCTCCAGGCCAGCGTATCGGCCACGCGCTTGAGCAGCGACCATGGCAGGCGGCCCACGGTGGCAGCGGTGGCGTAGAGCAGGCGAGCGCGAAGATCAGGTGTCATCGCCGCAATTCTAAACAGCGTGGGCGGCGAAGGCCCGTAGGTGACAGGGCGGGCAGCGCTGGGCATGCTGCGCGGCACACTTTGCTACCCAGGATTCTGCATGCTCGCCTTGATCCAGCGCGTCTCCCGGGCCTCGGTCAGCGTCGATGACCGGATCGTCGGGCAGATCGACCCCGGGCTGCTGGCGCTGGTTGGCGTAGAGCCCGGCGACGGCGATGCGCAGATCCGGCGCCTGGCCCAGCGCCTGCTCGGCTACCGGGTATTCGGCGACGACGCCGGCAAGATGAACCGCTCGCTCGCCGATACCGGTGGCGGGCTGCTGCTGGTCAGCCAGTTCACGCTGGCGGCCGACACCCGCTCCGGCAACCGACCGGGCTTCAGTACGGCCGCGCCGCCCGGGGAGGCTGAACGGGCGTTCAATCAATTGGTAGGGATCTGCCGTCAATTGCACCAGGGCAGGGTGGAAACCGGGCATTTCGGCGCCCATATGGTTGTCGACCTGGTCAACGATGGCCCGGTGACCTTCCTTCTCAGACCCTAGAAACCCACGTCCACCAGCGGTCCTGTCTTGAATCCGGCAGACCGGGCTTCACGCTGGTATAATGCTAGGTTCTCTTTCCAATCTCAAAGCCGGTGGCGCGAGCACTCATGGCCAACGAACGTCCTGCCCAGCAATCCGACATCAAGCTCCTCATCAGCAAGGGCCTGGAACAGGGCTATCTGACCTACGCCGAAGTCAACGACCATCTGCCCGACGACCTGGTCGACCCGGAGCAGATCGAAGACATCATCAGCATGATCAACGGCATGGGCATCGATGTCCATGAAGTTGCACCCGATGCCGAAACCCTGTTGCTCAACGACGGCAACACCGGCAACCGCGAGGTGGACGACACCGCCGCCGAAGAAGCTGCTGCCGCGCTGACCGCGCTGGATACCGAAGGTGGCCGCACCACCGACCCGGTGCGCATGTACATGCGCGAGATGGGCACGGTGGAGCTGCTGACCCGCGAGGGCGAAATCGCCATCGCCAAGCGCATCGAAGAAGGCCTGAGCCAGGTCCAGGCCGCGCTGGGCGTATTCCCGCTGTCCACCGAACTGCTGCTGGCCGATTACGAAGCGCACAAGGAAGGCAAGAAGCGCCTGGCTGAAATCGTGGTCGGCTTCAACGACCTGATCGAAGAAGCCGACGCCGCCGCTGCGGCGCTGGCGGCCGCCGGCCCGGTTGCCGTCTCCGAAGACGACGCTGCTGAAGACGACGACGAAGCAGACGGCGATGACGACGCTGCCGAGGAAGAAGCCGGCCCGACCGGCCCGGACCCGGTGGAAGTGGCAACGCGCATGGAGAACCTGGCCAACGAATACGCCAAGTTCAAGAAGGTGTATGCCAAGAACGGCGCCGAGCACAAGCTGGTGGTCAAGGCGCGCGAAGACATGGCCGCCATCTTCACCACGCTCAAGCTGCCGCTGCCGCTGACCGACGCGCTGGTCACCCAGCTGCGTGGCGTGGTCAACGGCATCAAGGACCACGAGCGCAAGGTGCTGCACCTGGCCACCACCGTCGCACGCATGCCGCGCAAGGACTTCATCCGCTCCTGGGAAGGCAACCAGACCAATCTGGAATGGGTGGAAGACGCACTCAAGCGCAAGCAGAAGTGGTCGTCCGCGCTGCGCGACGTCAAGGACCAGATCGTCTCCGAGCAGCAGGGCTCGATGGAGATGGAAAAGGCCAGTTACCTGACCCTGGGCGAGATCAAGGAGATCAGCCGCGCGATGGCCTATGGCGAAGCCAAGGCACGCAAGGCCAAGAAGGAAATGGTCGAGGCCAACCTGCGCCTGGTCATCTCCATCGCCAAGAAGTACACCAACCGCGGCCTGCAGTTCCTGGACCTGATCCAGGAAGGCAACATCGGCCTGATGAAGGCCGTGGACAAGTTCGAATATCGTCGCGGCTACAAGTTCTCCACGTACGCAACGTGGTGGATCCGCCAGGCCATCACCCGCTCGATCGCCGATCAGGCGCGCACCATTCGTATCCCGGTGCACATGATCGAAACGATCAACAAGTTGAACCGCATTTCCCGCCAGATGCTCCAGCAGTTCGGCCGCGAGGCCACGCCGGAAGAACTGGCCAAGGAAATGGACATGCCGGAAGACAAGATCCGCAAGGTGATGAAAATCGCCAAGGAGCCGATCTCGATGGAAACCCCGATCGGCGACGACGAGGATTCGCATCTGGGCGACTTCATCGAGGACACCAATGTGGAGTCTCCGATCGACAACACCACCAACATCAATCTCTCCGAGACGGTGCGCGACGTGTTGGCCGGCCTGACCCCGCGTGAAGCCAAGGTGCTGCGGATGCGCTTCGGTATCGACATGAACACCGACCACACGCTGGAGGAAGTGGGCAAGCAGTTCGACGTCACCCGCGAGCGCATTCGCCAGATAGAGGCCAAGGCGTTGCGCAAACTGCGTCATCCCAGCCGCTCGGAACAGCTGCGCTCGTTCCTGGACATTGATTGATCGCTTAGGCGTCAATGCAGTGATGACACCACGGCCCCGTACACGCGGGGCCGTGGCGTTTGCGGCACGGCACGGCCATGCGTGCGGACTCGGTGTCGATCAATGCACCAAAGCGGATGAGGCGGCTTCACGCCCTGGCGACAAAACCGCACCACAACAGCGCATTAAGTAGATGTTTCTTCCAATCTCACGCGGTGTTCCGCTGCGGCATCTAGAGTGACGCACGACTGCAAACGAGACCGCCCGATGAGCAGGCAAAGCCGCTTCGAGACCACTACCTACCGCGATCATGAGATTCGCGTGCGCGCCGAACAGGCCTCGCCAACGGCCAAGTGGACAGTGTGGGTAGATGTCTATGCGGACGGCGGCAACACACGCCTGCCGCGCATCGACGACCACACCCGCACACTGGACACCTGCCAGGATGCCATCGCCGACGGATTCCGTGCCGGACGGCAGCTGATCGAGCGGCAGTGCCTAACAGCCGATGCCTGATGCGCAGCCTTGCATCGCGCGCGGTCTACATGACAGCGAGAGGCATCTACGGGCCAGGATCGAGCGGTTGATCGCCGCAGCACAAACTCTCGCAACGCCTACGGCCCATTCCCACGCACGCGCCTGCAGAAGCCAGCAGACAAGTTCGCTGGCACGCAGGTAGACTTGCTCCGCTCCCTTCAAGCCGGACGCATGGCGAGGCGGGATCGGAGTGCGATGCAACAGGGCCCATAGCTCAACGGTTAGAGCAGAGGACTCATAATCCTTTGGTTGAAGGTTCGAATCCTTCTGGGCCCACCATGCAAGGCCGGCGCTCGCATCCGCAAAACCACCGCTGCATTGTGCGGGTGACTCTTCGGGAACTTGTCTAGCCCGTCCCACGTAGGCCAATGGCGGCGTGCCCGTTTCCGAGCGGTGTGGGCCAGCACGGCATCCTTGGTCACGTTCCACAGATGACGCAGCGCGTTCGGCGGCATGGACGCCTCGACGGTGTCCAACTCAAGGAACTGCAGGATGAGCGACGGAGATGTTGTGGCTGCTCATATGCTGGCGATGTCTGCCAGTTGGCGGGCAAGATTGGCCTGCGAAGCCACCGGCATCGCATAGCGGCTATCGTCCTTCAACAGCATACGCACGCCATATTGCACACTGCGTGTCGGCCGCGAGGCGTTGCAGGCGTCGGCCGATCCAACCCGATTCGCGCTGGTTGGACCGCTTGCGCAGATCGCCGGCAGCGGTGCGCGCGCAGATGACGATGGTCCCGTGAGACATGGGGATATCCAAGAACCTGCCCTGTTTGTTCCGTCTACCGCCGCATGCTACGCGCCTTGGCCGGCATCTCCCGCTGCGGCAACACCTCCATCAACACCTGCCCCGCGCTGGCGGTGATGCGCAGCTTGGTGCCGATGGCAAAGCCCAGTTGTTCTAGCCACAGGCCGCTGAGGCGGACGTGGGGGACGTGCTGGTCGCCGCCGTGGTCGTGGGCGCCGGGATAGTGCGTGTAGCTGACGGTGCATTGGCGCGGGCGGCGGGCGCGGCGGGGTGCGTGTAGCGTGCCGGGTCCTTGCGGGAGGGTGTCCGGGTCGGGCGGCAGCATCGGTGGCAGCTTGGTGCGGTCGGGCTCCACAACCACCCACTGCACCCGCTTGGGTGGCGCAGGGCGCGCACGCGTGCGGGTGGGCCGTGCGCTGGCAGATGCCGTGGGTGGGCGGTGGCGTGTCATGGCGCCTCCGGGTAGCGGTAGGTGATGGATGCGGCGACGCACTGCTGCAATGCCATGGTCCTGCGTGCGAACTGGCGGCTGCAGGTGTGCGGCAACACAGTGAGCTGGCGACTCAGCGGATGCGCTGGAGTGTCGCTCGCCTGCTCAACCGCAGCGCATGCGGCAAGCCGGCGCAGCACCTCACGCATATCCCACCGCAGGCGGTGAGCGAAGGCTGGCAACAGATCAACCGGCACAGATGCCGGCAGGGATGGTGCGGTAGACATGGCAACGCCCTCCTGGAACAACCCAAGAACCGTCACCAACGGCGACGGGATGTCGGGAGGTTCGAAACCGCACACAGCCGGCGGGCGTATTCCCCTTGCGGGTGTTGTATTAGCCGCCCTCCCGACGCAGACATCGTGTCGGTTGCACCTGCCGGATGCAGGCACAAAAACCCCACTGGTTTGACGGAGGTGGGTACCGCCATGTAAGGAGTTTCGAAGCTCCTCGAGTCTAGATTGCGAACGCAAAATGCGGCGCGTCAGTAGCAACTGAAGAAGACACTTGGCGTGTTTGAGTGGCGTACTGCCGGCCGCCGAGGAATACTGACGATCACAGACGTTGGTTCGATGCGCGATCGCCGAGGGAATCTAGATGAGTTCAATGGATGAAGTGGTAACCGGACATAGTGCCGACATTGATGTGGAAGCGATCACACTCACAGACCCGAGCTTTCTATCGCTCTCTGCGGCAATGGCTCACTACACCCAGGTGACCGAACAGAGCCGCGCCGGCCCAGTCGAGCGCTGGAGCTTGGCGATCGGCTTGATCGGTGCGGGCGTTGGGATCTTGGCCGGCGTTCTATTGGACGGAAAAGCTGGCAGCTATTTAGCTGTTTTCGGACTTGTGACTGAGCTGACAGGGTTCCTGATTTCGGCAGCGCTCACCGTCAAGCGCGAATGGCGGGGGTTCCGCCGCCCCTATGCAGACCACGCAGAACAGATGGAGCGGGAGTTCCATCAGTATCAATCGATCGTGGCAGCACTTCGCAGATTTCCGCTGGAACAACGCCGTCGGCGCGAGGCATTCATGCGCGATCGTCGTAGCAACATGCACGACCGTCTGGGGTTGTTCACTGGCGGCATGGAGAAGCTGGGCTTCATGCCAGTCTTGCTAGCCCTGTATCTGCAACTGAAAGACTGGCGTTGGGGTGGCTGGACGGTCTTGAGCAAGATCACCCTAATCCAGGGCGTGCTGGCCTTCTCGCTGCTGTTTGCCTTTGCGACGTCATGGCATCTCATTCGCCTACGTATGCGTGTGCAGTCGTACGAGCAATTATTGGTTGAGGCAAACCGGCAAGATGGTAATCTTATCAAATAATCGGCTGGCGAGCTTAGATATCTACTTGTGCTGTGATGGCGAACCTGCAAGTCCCTAACCGTACACCTGCCCAGCTAGATAAGTGTTGTCATTACCAAGCCAACATAGTCTGATATAGAAGGAATTGAGATGTCAGAGACCTTTGAGTGGATCAGCTTCTCAGAAGGCCGGGCACGGTTTTCTGGAGGCATTCGTGGATTCGACGAAATGGGCCACGACACATTCGCGGTCGAAGTCGATCAAACTGAGATCTTTGGTGAGATAGAACCAAAGTGGATGGACGACAAGGTCCACTTCAATGTCCATATCACCCGCTTCGGATATCTAGATCAATTACAGGTCGGAATGCCACTGCCTTCTTTCTCAACAAAGACATTCACTCTTGAAGAGCTAGAGAGGGTCAAGGTCCTAATTAATAAGTTGATTGCGGCAGGTTTGCAATTCGAAGACAGGCCAGCTGTGCTAATGGAGTCGAAAAAGTCGTTTTTCACCGGGCAACTGATCTTTGAGCAGGACTGGGCGCTAGTTACATCGGCTCATTCGTAGGGGATGTGCAGATGAATGACTACAAAAGCGATGTCGCACTCATTAGACAATCCAATAGCCTGGAAGAAATAGCAAGCATTGCACGACAATATGCTGCTACAGCCGAAAAAGAAGGCGGAATTCTATATAGCAGGCCCATCGGAAATGTCTCTTCCGAAAGGATATCAGTCAACCTGTCGCAGGAAACCGGGCTCCCGATCATCAATGAAACTCCCCGAGCACACTTTCTTTCTGATGAAAAAGTTCGTAGTTCAATCGAAAAGAAAGCCAGAGAAATCTTCGAAGATTTTGGTCAGGACGCGGCCACAGCGAGGAATTCTGCAACTTCATTCCTATACGGCGATCCGAACGTCCCATCGCAGAACCCGACGTCTTTGTCGAGGTGCCTCTGGGGCGAGGCCTCCCACGAGTTCGCAAGTTCCCTGCGCGGTGATATCAAAGTTGTTGCTTCCGCTGCCAACCTAGAGCGTGTCTTCGGTCAGGTAGAAGTGCCAGCCGTCCTGAACAACCCGAATGTTACCTCGTTAGGCGGACAACCTATTCCGAAGCTGCAGGCGCTGTATACCCAAGGTGGTGTGGGTGCAGTGCTGCCGGAAGTGCAAACACAGTTTATCCAAGCAGCACCCAAAGGAATCTTCACAACGCCGCAGAGCATTGGGAAAGAGATCAAGAACGTCACGTTCGCACGCTAATTCGCTGTAAGTTTGGAACTACAGCAAACACGCTTCAAGCCATCCGCAGAACTCACTGCATCGGGCATGGTCCGGGCGCCAACTGGGCTCGATGCGCCAGCCGCGAGTTCTGGTGGAAAAGCGCTTACCGCAGAAGCAGCGTAAGCGTCCGCCAACCTCACCTATACAAGCAGCCAGCAGCCCGTTGGGATATCGCGTTCTTCCCAACGGATCTCCCCGATGTCTTCAA
>NZ_MDED01000019.1 GCF_002939885.1 Xanthomonas cucurbitae | reverse complement strand
TGTTCGACTTGAATCTTCAGTGGGCGGCCCATTTCGATGACTGTCTGTGATGAGATGGCACTATTATATCATTATGTAAACACCCTCTAAGGGACGTCTCGAAGAGTGACGTGCGTGCCGAGCCAAGATGCTACCCAGGAGAGTATAAGCTGGCAAGTCGAATTCTCTGACGTGTCGCCCGCCCGGCTCATGACGTTCATCGCGCTGTCTTTCCAAGTCGTGAATTTTCCTCGGCTCACTCCGCCCAGGGCGGCGGTGCAGCACCGGCCACAGGCGATGCATACAAAACGAGGTCGTAGTAGTGGCCGGGAGAGTGTTGGCGCAAACGGAAGTGATACCCATCCACCAATTTGTCCAGTTGCTCCACGATATCCAGTAAGTCCTGGGCGTAGTGGTAGACACAAATAGCCATACGGGGACGTTGGGTACGGATGAGCTGAGATGCGCCTTCCAGTGCCCTGGCTTCGAATCCTTCGATATCCAGCTTCAGAAACGTCAGTTTTTCCAATTCGTCGTCCAGGCGTGTAGTGGCCACGGAGATTCCGCCATCCGGCGATACATGACTGGAAACGGTGCCGGTCTCCTCGAAACGCAGCGTCGTATGCTCGTTGGAGATGGCTTTTTTGATGGCCTTGAAATTGTGCGGGGGAAGGGGAGGGGCACTCGCAATGTCCTCCAATTTCTGAAAGTTGATGCCATCGGGTTCAAAGGCTGTGATGCTTTCGTAGCGATAGCGGGATGCTTCTAGAAACTTGCGGACGATAGGGCCCTGGAAGGCGCCGCCATCACAGAAATGTTCACGCTGACCTAGCTGGAATGTGCTGCTGTCCGCGTATTCCGAAAAGTACTCGTTGATCGGCGTCGCCCAGCAGTCCAACAGAAGGCTGGAATCGTAGGTTAGGCGGAACAACAGGTTGCTGTAGAGCGTAAAGACACTGAAATCGTCGTCCAGCCGATCCGCGAAACGCAGAAATTCGTCCAGACGCAGAAGTGTCCGCTGACGGTAGACCTGGGCAGGCTCGTACACGGCGACCATCCCACAGTGCGCAACGGCCAGGCAGGCATCCACCCTCTCAATGCCTGCTTGCTCGCAGAGCTTGCGGGCCAAGCCAGATTCTCCCGGGCTGTAAGAAAAATCGATGGCCAGCGCCTGGGAATGCTGGGCTGCCTGTTCGATGAACTGGCGCGAACTCCAACGCGGCACTCCATGAATGGTGTCGCTGTCGCTTGGCTGGTCATCAACGGCCGCAATGACATGGCTGCGGCGCTGGACGATCTGTGGGCCATAAATGTTGCCAAGGCCCGAGCGCGGTTGGAGCAGAAAAAGGGGGCGCTGCTCGAAACGCGGGATCAGCGGATCAAGGGAAGGGGCAACGCTCAGTTGCTCAATGCCCGCGCTGGTGCAGAGGTCAGTTGCAAATGCCCGTCCGCGCGGGCTGCAGGAGAAATCGATAGCAATTGCATCGGCGTACTGGCCCGCCCTGGCGAGAAACTCCTGACTGCTCCAGCGCGGAGCGCCGTGGATGCGGTCCAGGTGGATGCTTTGGTCATCGATTGCGGCAACAACATGGTGCAGATCGGCAACGACTCTCGGGCCATGCACCATGCCTATATAGGACTCGGGAGCGACGAGGAAGACAGGGCGGCCGGCAATCGCGGGTAAGCGCGCCATGACGTCCTCCAGCGCAGGGCGCTCCTGCTCCGCAATACGTAGAATCCGTTGGCGAAGCTGCTCATTTCTTGAATTCATGAAGGTCATGTCCCGTAGGGATGATGGAGTCGGTTTTCATAGTGCGACAGGCGTGCGGCACAGCTCCTCCGTTATTGGCCGTAGACCAGGATGGGTTCGTCATAGCGGGTGTCGTACACCGTGCGGCTGGCCACGTCCCGGTCATACAGGCGTGGCCAGCCTAGTTCGCAGTGGCGGCCGATGCGGACGCCAGGTCCGACCATTGCTCCCATACGCAGGATGGCGTGCGCGCCGATCTCGGTGCCGTGGCCGATACTGACGCCGATGTCGCACCAACAGGAGGGGCGCAGATGCGCGCCAGCGCCGATGTTGACCCCGCTATGCAGCACGGTGTTGTAGTCGATACGGCTGCCCGTGCCAATCACCACGCCGTCGCCGATGAAGCAGTTACGGCCGATCACGGCATCGGCAGCGACCACGGCCGACGTGCTGACGAAAGGCTCCAGGCTAAAGCCGCGTGCCATCGCCAGCTGCATCAGCTCCATGCGCTTGAAGTTGCCGAAGCGTTCGTCGTAGGCAATGAACAATCTGTCCACAGCCGGGTCCAGGCCATCTAGCGCGTCCAGGTCGAAGCTGTAGTCGGTGCGTAGCGAAACCTCGATCCTGCGCACATCGACCCGCGGCTCGGCCTGCTTCCAGGCAGTGAAGACCTGCTCCAGGCAGATGCCGGTTCCGATGACGCATCTAGAGGCCATGTGCTGTTTCCATCAGTGTTGCGTACCAGCGCTCCACCAATCGGTTGGTGAACTCGTAGACCCCCTGGGTTGGCATCGGTGCGTCCATGTGCAGTGCTGATTGCACATGCTCCATGATCTCCACGTCTTCGCCTGTCACAAGCTGGCTGCCATGCATGTGCGAAAGCAGGTTCCAGCTGGAAAAGGCATAAGGCTTCTTCTTGCGCGTGGTGAACCAATAGATTTCCAGGTCGGTCCTGTCCGGGGCCACGGGGATGTGATGTTCCAGGGTGAAGGAATAGCCGCCATTGGGGCAGGCGATATGCATGTTGGGAAAAGCCAGCCAGTTGAAATAGGCGTCCTGTTCGCCCCAGCGCTCGACCATGTCATGGAATGGCATTGGCTTGGGCTTGCTGATCGGTGCGTCAGCGCCGGCCGAGCTGAAGCGGCGCATCTCCGCGCGTAGCCCGGTGGGGCTGGTGTCGGCCAGGGGACGGAGGCCTTCGGCCGCCAGTTCAGTATCGACGTAGGGGACAAAGTCGAATTCCCGGGCGAGGCTCTTGGGGTGGACAAAGCGCGGGTGATTGCCGTCGCGTAGGTTCTCGTACGCCAGCTTCCAGTTGAACTTGCAGTGCCATGTGGTGACCATCACCTCGCCGTCGTATAGGTTGGAGCTGCTTTCCAGCATGGAAATGAAGTGCGTGGGAAACTGTTCCTCGATTGGCATCGGGTCACTGTCCAGATTGACGAACAGCACGTTGCCGATCGCGTGCAGGGCAAATTCCCGCAGCCGCAGCTTTTGCTGTTCTGCCCGGCTTATGCGATACAGGGCCCGACATTCGGGGATGTTCTTGATCGCGCCGTCCTGGTCGTAGCTCCAAGCGTGGTAGGGGCATACCAGTGGACGTCGTCCGGTCGGCGTGGTCTGAAGCGGCGCGCTGCGGTGCAGACACACGTTCTCGAATGCGCGCAACTGGCCGTTGAAATTCTGGATGACCACCGGAATGCCGGCGATCTTGCGGGTGATGAAGTTGTTGTTCTCCGTCAGCAGGGCCTTTAGACCGGCGAAAAGCCAAACCTTGCGAAAAATCTTTTCCTGCTCACGGGCAAAAATCTCTGGTGACAGGTAGTACCTGGGGTGCATTCGCGAGCGCATAAGTCACTGTCTTGTCAAATGTCTTTCTGGAACACGATGCGGGCAGGATTGCCGAACACGCTGGCGCCGGCCGGCACGTCCTTGACCACGACCGCACCGGCGCCGACCACTGCACCGTCGCCGATGTGGATGCCGGGGATAATGGTGGCGTGCGGATGGATCGATACCTCGTTGCCAATCACCACGCCGCCGCCGATGAAGACGAAGCTGCCGATCTGCACGTAGTCGCCGATGTTGACCTCGTGCGCGATGATCGAGGTGGACAACACGGTGACGAACTCGCCAAGCCGGCTGCCCGAGCCGATGGAGACGCGCGAATCGAACACGCTGCCCCGACCGATGTAACCAACAGCTGCTTCGCGCGACGGAGGCGGGTGGAAGACAATAAAGTCCGCACCCTTTTCGATAAGCGCCCGGGCGTAGCGCCGTCTAGCTGCGGGGTTACCGATTGCGCAGATGAAGATGTCGCCTGCCACTGGTTGGTAGGTTGCAGGGTCTCCGACAATCGGCCAGCGTGAGGTGCCC
Organism: Xanthomonas cucurbitae; assembly: GCF_002939885.1. Lineage (GTDB taxonomy): Bacteria > Pseudomonadota > Gammaproteobacteria > Xanthomonadales > Xanthomonadaceae > Xanthomonas > Xanthomonas cucurbitae. Next base: position 87,224 of record NZ_MDED01000019.1, on the reverse strand, counting down.
TGCAGGTGCATGCGGTCATCCAGGAAACCCTTGATGTCCCATTCGACACCATGGGCCGGGTCTTCGTGATACGCCAGCGACGCGATGTCTCGTGCGAAACCGCCCGCGCCAATGATTAGCAGGTGAGAGGGTGTAGTGGGTATATCGGTAGTCATGCGAATTCCACCCCTCCATCCAGGCTGAAGGCCTGCCCGGTCACCTTGGTACTGGCGTCGGAAAGGAAATACAGGCACGCCAGCGCCACGTCTTCGGGTTGCCCGATGCCCAACGGGTAGCGCTTGCGGCTTTCCTCGAACCACGCCTTGTCTTCGTTGATTAACGAGGTCTCGACCAGCCCTGGGCATAGCGCGTTGGCGCGGATCTTCCGGCGAGCCAGTTCCAGCGCCAGCGGACGCAAGGTGCCGATCAGAGCGGCCTTCGATCCTGCGTAGGGGCCGACGCCGACCGTGCCAGTGAGCGCGGCGATGGACGATAGAAAGATCACCGAAGCGCCGGGCCGTAGTGACTGGCGTGCCAACAGATGCCGGGTCAACATGACGGGTGCGAGATAATTGATGTCCATGACCTCGCGTAAGAACTTTTCGCTGACCAATTTCATCGGCGCAAGCCCGCGAATGCCGGCGCTGTGAACTACCCCGTCAAGCGACTCGCAGTCGATGGCCAACTGCTGCAGTACGGTGGCATTGCTCAGGTCGCCAACGAACAAGCGATGGCCTTCGCCTGACAAGGATGCCAGCACAGCTTGCAGGCGTTGTTCGTCTCGTCCGGCAACGATCACACGCGCACCTGCACGTGCACAGGCCTGCGCAACGGCCTCGCCAATCCCTTTGGATGCACCGGTGACCAGAATCGTCTTGCCGGCCAGTCCAAATAGGGTGTGGAGCAGCGCTGAGGTATCGTCCTTGGAGGGCATGATGGTCTGGTTGCTCATAGGCGAATCGGTAAGGAGATCCCGCCGTCGATGGTCAATGTGCTCCGCGTGATCCAGCGGCTTGCGGCGGACAACAGATATGCCACGCCGTTTGCAACGTCGTTCGGGTCGATGCGTCCAAGTGGTGTCAGTCCGATCTTGTCATCCATATCCGCAGCGGCGCCCAACTTTTTCAGCATCGGTGTGTCGACATAGCCGGGCGCAATGCAGTTCGCACGGATGCCGTGCTTGGCTTGCTCAAGCGCGAGCGTGCGGACGGCCGCCTCCAATGCAGCCTTGGACGCAGCGTAGCCGGCAGCGGCCTGTGGTGCAGCGCGTGCAGATAGCGCGGAGACATAAACCAACGACGCGCCTTCGGCCAGCCGCCGTTTGAAGATCAACTGCTGCGTCAAGGTGATCGGCGCCAGATAATTTACCGAAAGCATGTGCTGCAGATGTTTTTCTGCAGCCATCCGAAACGGCACGAGTGCAGCAACGCCTGCGCATGAGGCAATGCCGTGATAGCGCTCGGATGCCTCCAGTAAGCGGACCCGAGTCTGTTCGTCGGTCAGGTCGCCGGCGATGACGCTATGGCCGCTACCAGCCAGATCGGCGGCCACCGCCTCCAAACGCTGCATGTCGCGACCGTTGAGCACCACGGTGGCGCCTAGCCGAGCGCACAAGGTGGCGACTGCCGTGCCGATACCCGAAGACGCACCAGTGACCAGGATGGTTCTATCGATCAGCCCGAATGCATCGGTCGAGGCGACTGCAGCCATGCTCACGACTCAATCAAATCAGGAAACACCGCACCCTCGATGTCCACAAGGCAGCTGCCCCACGACAGTCCGATGCCGAAACCGCACAGCAACACGCGCTTGCGGCCGGACTCGAGTTCCTTGTTGATGCGCGCAGTCATGGTCACAGGCAACGAGGCACCGCTGGTGTTGCCAAAGTCGCGCAGTGTGGAGGGCACCTTTTCCACCGGCAGGCCAAGCTTCTTGCGGATGGTCTCGTTGATCATGCGGTTGGCCTGGTGGAACACGAAGTAGTCCACCTCGTCCTTGGAGACGCCGGTGTAGTCGAGCAGTTTCTGCACCGCCGGCGGCACGCGCTGGGTAGAGAAACTCAGCACTGCAACACCGTCCAGAATCAGATCGGTCGCGCGGCGCCATGGGCCGTCGGGTTCTTCGCGGAACGGAATCAGGTGCTGCATGCTGACTGGCTCGCGGTGCCCGCCTACCGGCAGGATGATGGCCTTGTAGCCGCTCCCGTCGCTGTTGAGGTCGAAATACATCGGTGCTGCGTTCTGGTCGAACTCCAGCGCCGTGGCGGTACCGGAGTCGGAGAAGATCGGGTCTTCCAGATTGGCACTGCGGTCACCTACCAGCAGCAGACCTTTCTTGACGCCGCCGGCGGCGATCATCGAGCCGAGCAGGTTGATGCCGAACGGGTAGGCCGAGCAGCCCAGGTTGACGTCGAAGGCCACCGTGGCATGCGACAGGCCAAGCCTGTCCTGCAGGATGATGGCAGTGGCCGGGATCGGATAATCCGGCGACTGGGTCACCACGATCAGCGCATCGATTTCCTCGCGCTTCCATTGCAGGCGTTCCAGCAGCACTTCGGTCGCATCGAAGGCCATGTCCGAGAAGCACTGCCATTCCGAAGCCATGCGGCGTGTTTCAATCCCGATGTTGCGCACCAGGCGCTCGCGTTCGGAGCGGATCTGCGGCCGGCAATCGGTGAGATTGGACACGACCCGCTTCGGCACGCAGGTCGCCATGCCGGCAAAGCGAACATTGTGCAGCGTGGAGGTCGGCATGGTGCTTACGCCTCGGTCAGTTTGTAGAGATCGCCCACGGTGACGGCGGCACTGAGATCTTCGCCGGTGATGGTCTTGCCGTATTCCATGTCGAACATGACGATCACGCCCAGCGCCGCCAGCGAATCCCATTCCGGCAATTCCAGCAGCACGGTGTCCAGCGTGACCTCCACCGGTTCCTGGAAGTCGGTGGCGGAGAGGAAGTTCTCGATAAATGTTGCCTGGGTCATGCGATCTCGCCTGGTTGCCTGTTGAAGATGCGGGGGTCTGAGAACACGGTGCAGCGTGGTGCGGTCATGTGGCCTGTGCGCCGGCGATCAGGTCGGCGATGGTATCGACCTGATCGGCACTCAGGCCGGGAAAGATGGGTAAGCACAATACCTGCGCGGCGACCGAGCGCGCCACCGGTAGCCATGCCGGCGCGGAGGAGGGCAGCGCACGATACATCGGAAAATCGCTAATGAGCGGATAGAAATACCGTCTTACCAGAATGTCGTGTTCGCGCATCACCCGATACAGCGCATCGCGCGACAGCGGGTAATCGTCCTGTACCAGGATCGGGAAATAGGCGTAGTTGGCGCTGGACTGCGCCGAGCGCGCAACGCAGTGGATGCCGCGCACCTGGCCAAGCCGCTGCCGGTACTGTGCATCGATGGCACCGCGCTGCGCGATGGCCTGGTCGATGTGCTTGAGCTGCAGCAGGCCGAAGGCCGCGCTGATCTCGTTCATCTTGCCATTGATGCCCGGTGCCACCACCGTGGTTTCGTCCACGAAGCCGAAGTTCTTCAAATGGCCGATGCGCTGGTAGGTCTTTTCGTCCGGGCAGACGATCGCGCCACCTTCGAAGGTGTTGAACACCTTGGTGGCATGAAAGCTCAGCACGCTCAGGTCGCCGTGACGTAGGATCGAGCCGCCGTCATCGCGCACTCCGAAGGCATGCGCGGCGTCGTAGATGACCTTGAGGTTGTAGATGTCGGCGATGCGGGTGATGGCGCTGGTGTCGCAGGCGGTGCCGTAGCAATGCACCGGCATGATGGCGGTGGTCTGCGGGGTGATGGCTGCTTCGATCTTGGACGGGTCCATGTTGAGCGTCACCGGGTCGATGTCCACGAATACCGGGGTGATGCTCTTCCACAGCAGCGAGTGCGCGGTGGCCACGAACGAGTAGGGCGTGGTGATGACTTCGCCGGTGATGCGCAAGGCCTGCAGGGCGGTAATCAGCGCGGTGGTGCCATTGGTCAGCAGCGCCAGATGCGGTACGCCCAGGTAATCGCACAACGCCCTCTCAAGCGCGTGATGCATCTCGCCGCCGTTGCTGACGATGCGGCTGCTCCAGATCCGCTCCAGGTAGGGCAGGAATTCTTCCAGCGGCGGCAGCAGCGGACTGGTGACGGGGATGGGCATCAATGCCTCGCTGGTGCGGGTGGAAGTCGGGGTTGCGTTGCAGCCGGAGGCTGCGTCACGCACTGCACTTGCCGAAGCAAGCGCCATGCCAGCAATCGAGCACCTGACGCGCTGATGCGCTCAGTTCGCCAGCTCGGTCTGCTCGCGGTCGATGCCGTACTTGCGCAGCTTTTCCACCAGGGTGGTACGGCGCAATCCTAGAAGCTGCGCCGCGTGGGCAACTACGCCCTGGGTGCGCTCCAACGCCTCGTTGATGAGCGCCAGCTCGATGGTGGCCATGTGGCCGCGCAGATCGATGCCATCGTCGGGCAGGCTGCCTGCCGGCGCGGGCTCGGCGTCTGCAACGGGTTGCAGCGTCACCACATTACCGGGCAGCTGGCTGGGCTCTGCCGGTCCGGCCAGCGTCTGTGCCAGCTCGACCGGAACGGCGGTGGCGAAATCGCCGCGGTACCGTGCCGGCAGGTCCTGCACGCGCACCAGCCCGCCGGGGTGCAGCACCGCCAGGCGCTCCACCAGGTTGGTCAGCTCGCGCACGTTGCCGGGCCAGTCGTAGCTGCGCAGCGCCTGCAATGCTTCATCGGCGAAGCGCACCTCGCCGCGGCCGGTGCGTGCCAGCTGGCCGGCAATGGTCTGCACCAGGATGGCCAGGTCGTCCACGCGCTCGCGCAGGGCGGGCATCTCGATCGGGAACACGTTGAGGCGGTAGAACAAGTCCTCGCGGAACTGGCCGTCGCTGATGCGGGCTTCCAGGTTGCGGTGGGTGGCGGCAATGACGCGCACGTTGCAGCGAATGGTCTGGCCGCCACCGACGCGCTCGAAGCTGCGCTCCTGCAGCACGCGCAGCAGTTTCACCTGCATCGGCAGGCTCATGTCGCCGATCTCGTCCAACAGCAGGGTGCCGCCTTCCGCCATCTCGAAGCGGCCCTTGCGCGCACTCAAGGCGCCGGTGAACGCGCCTTTCTCGTGGCCGAAGAGTTCGCTTTCCAGCAGGTCCGGCGGGATCGCGCCGCAGTTGATGGCCACGAACGGCCCGTCGCGGCGCGGCGAGTGTTGATGGATGGCGCGCGCGACCACTTCCTTGCCGGTTCCGGACTCACCCAGCACCAGCACGGTGGTATCGAACGCGGCCACCTGGTCGATCAAGCGGCGCAAGCGGACGACCGCCTCGCTATTGCCGGTGGGGCCGCTATCCTGCTGCACGCCGGCCTGGTGCTCGGCATCCAGGCGCTTGAGGCTGGCACGGCGCAGCAAGGCTTCCAGTTGCGCATGCCGCAGGGGGGTGTCCAGCGCCCACACATTGGCCTCGTGCAGGCCGTGGGCCTGGGCGAATGCGCTCGGGCTGCCTTCCATCAGCAACACGGGTGGCTGCAGCTTGGCATCGGCCAGCCAGTCGAAGAACTTGTCGGCCTGGTCGGCATCCTGTGCCGAGCCCACCATCACCGCCATCCATTCGTCGTGGCGATGCCGGCCAGGATTGATGTCGGCGCCATCGGTGACCCAGCGCGGATTGAAGTCCATGAATTCGAGCAGCGAGACGGTGCGCTCGGCGCGCACGGCGTCGCTGTCGATCAGCAGAATGCGGGACTCACTCATTCCTGGCTCCTTCCGTCAGGCCCTCCAGGATTGGCATGACTTCCTGGATGTAGGACAGCTTGCTGACGAAATTGTCAGCACCCGCGCGTAGAGCGTGTTCACGATGCTCGGCGTCGTCGAAATGGCTTGCGATGACAATATACGGTGGATCGTCCTGCGTCTTGATGAGCCGGGTCGCCTGCAGGCCGCCCATCTCCGGCATGGCTAGGTCCATCAGCACCACGTTGGGGCGCAGCGACTCAGAGCGCTCGATCGCTTCCAGTCCATTGGCGGCACTGCCCACGATGTCGAGCCACTCCACCTTGCGAAAATGACGCATCGCAGCGTTGATGAAGCCCTCGTGGTCGTCGACCAGCAGCACGGTGAGTTTGCTCATAGTAGTCCTTATCCCGCTCGCGCAAGCAGCGGTTTGTTGGTGCGGCGGCGCTCGCGGGCCGGGGCGATATCCAGTTGTTCGCGGTACTTGGCCACAGTTCGGCGCGCAATATTAACGCCCTGACGCGAGAGCAGGGTCGCGATGGCCTCGTCGGCCAGTGGCCGGCCGGCCGGTTCGTTCTCGATCAGGCGGCGCACCATGGCCTTGACCGCCTGGCCGGAGACGCTGGCGCCTTCCAGGCGCACGGCGAAGAAGTGCTTGAGTTCGAAGGTGCCGCGCGGGGTCTGCAGGTACTTGCCGGTGGTGATGCGCGAAATCGTCGATTCGTGCATGCCGATCTCGTCGGCGATTTCCTTCAGCGTCAGCGGTGCCATGGCTTCTTCGCCACGGGCCAGGAAGGCGGCCTGCCGTTCGACGATGGCGCGGGTGGCGCGCAGCAAGGTTTCGTAGCGCATCGACAGGCCGCGAGTGAGCCAGCGTGCCTCCTGCAGCATGTCGCGCAGCGGCTGTGCGGCGTCGCCGGCCTCGGCGAGGGCACGCTCGTGTACCGGATTGATGCTGACCCGGTGCGTGGTGGCCGGATTGAGCGCCACCCGCCAGCTGCCGTCGGCATGCCAGGCGAGCACGTCCGGGATCACGCTGGCGTTGCTTTCCTGCAGCAGGTCGTCACCCGGGCGCGGTTGCAGCGACAGGATCAACCGCACCGCTTCGCGCGCATCGTCCACCTCGGCGTCGTGCGCGCGTGCCAGCCGTGCGTAATCGTGGCTGGCCAGCAGGTCCAGATCGCCGGCCAGGATGCGCGCGGCCAGGTGGCGGGCCGGTACGCGGCCGGGCAGGGCGCCGAGCTGGGCCAGCAGGCATTCGCGCAGGTCGCAGGCGGCCAGCCCGGCCGGGTCGCCGTGCAGCAGGCGTTGGCGGATCGCTTCGACGGCGTGCACGGTCATCCCCAACCGCGTGGCGCCCAGCTGCTGCAGTGTCGTCAGTGCATCGCTCAGGTAACCGGCGTCATCGGTATGCTCCAGCCAGAACGCGGCGGCCCCCAATGCGGCCTCGTCCAGATCCAGCGCCAGCTCGCGCAGGATGCGCACATGCGGGTCGGTGGAATCGCCGGCAGCCACGCGCTGCATGCGGTCCTCGTCGCCATCGTTCCAACTGCTGCTCTGCACGTCCCACATCGTGCTTTCCGGCAGTTCGTCGAACGCGGCAACATCGGTGGCGCCATCGTCGCTGGTGGTGGCCTCGTCCCCGTTATCGGCCAGCTCCTCCAACTCCAGCAACGGATTGGTTTCCAACGCGCGACGAATTTCCAGTTCCAACTGCATGCCGTCCAATTGCAGCAGACGGATCGACTGCAGCAGCTGCGGGGTGAGGTGCAGTTGCTGGCCAAGCTGGGCGGAAATGGTCGTCTTCATGGAAGCGCTTCCGATGGGCGCTGCAGCCAGCAGCGATGGAACGCATCTTGCAGGACTTCGCGACGGGTTTCTAATCAGGGAGTGGTGTGAGACCACTCATGATTTTCCTGACATGCTGTCGGGAAATGCCTGACATTTTCAGCGGACTCAAGCGTGCCCGCCGGAATTACGTCACTGTTTTCGCGCGCAACGCAGATGAGCGCGGTTTCATCCTGCTGACCGCTGTCGCAACGGCCGCAGGCGCAGTGGTCAGACCAGCTCGTTGTGGTGTTTCGCTGCCAGCAGCACCAGGTCGTTGGCGCGCCGGCAGCCCAGCGATTCCATCATGCGCGCACGGTGGGTTTCCACGGTCTTGACGCTGATACCCAGATCGGCCGCAATTTCCTTGTTGCTCTGGCCACGCCCGATCTCGCGCAGGATCTCGCGCTGGCGTGGTGACAGGGCGGCGATGCCCACCGGCTTCTCACGGCCCAGCATCGGCGCAATCATCTTGGAGGAGATCTGCGGGCTCAAAAACACCTGCCCGGCGGCGGCGGCGCGCAGCGCCAGTTCCAGTTCGAGTGGCGCCGCATCCTTGACCACGAAACCCACCGCGCCACGGTCGAGTGCGTCGCGCACGTGTACGGGGTCGTCGTGCATGGACATCATCACCACATGCGTGCGCGGCGCGGCGCGCAGCACATCGGTCATGGCATCCAGGCCGCTGCGGCCAGGTAGCGACAGGTCCATCAGCACCAGATCCGGGCGATGCAGGGAGGTCATGTCCAGTGCCTGCTGTGCATTGCTCGCCTCGGCGACGACATCAATGCCGGCAAAAGTTTGCAACAGCCTGGACAGGCCGGCGCGGACTAGGGTGTGATCGTCGACGATGATGACTCGCACGGCGCAGAAGAGACCTCTTTCGGTTGAGTCCACCTTAGCTGACCCGGCGCCCGCCGCCAACTGGGTCGATCAGCGCTGACGACGCGCCTCGGCAACCTCACGGCGGTGCAGGCGGAACAGATGGCGCTCCAGCGCATCCAGAAGACCTGGTGCCAGTGGTGCGAAGCGTAGCCAGAGCCAGTCATCATGGCCGTCGCTCGCGCTTGCCACGACCTGCGCCGGAAGCTGTACGAGTTCAGGAAGCCAGTCGGAAGGCTGCAGGCAAACCACGCCCTCGGTGCCCGCTGCGTGGGCAGTTGCGCAGTTGAGCCGAATTCCGCGCACCGACCAATGCACCATGTTCTGGATCAGGCCGCTATTGCCCTGGCGGACCAGGCGGCCGATCAGCGCCAGCATCAGATCGAGCTTGGCGTCCATGCGCTGCACCAGTAGCGGCAATTCGCCGCGGTCTTCACCAAGCTCTTCGCTGCGCAGATCCTCCACCTGGGCCAGGCTGCGCAACAGGGTTTCTGCGGCGCTGTGCGCGCCTGCGTCGCCGCCGGCGCGGAAGCCGGCCGGCAGGCGCAGTTGGCAGCTGAGCGTGTCGGAGAACAGCTCGGCCTCGGCCGCTGGCGCGAGTGTGCCGAGCGTGGGCATCAAATCCGCCCGACCCGTGCGTAGGCGCGGCTGGCCGAGGACGAGGTGCGCTGTGCACGGATCAGTTCCAGCAACTTGCGCTGACGTTCGCGCATCATCCGCATCAGGTCCTGATGCATGGTCAGCAGCGTCTGCAGCGCATCGCGATCGCGATCCAGGTCCACATGCTGCGCGAACTCGTGCAGATGCCGGTCGTGGTTGTCCAGCAGATGCGGCATGACCTCGAACTCCTCGTTGGCCATGGCACTGCGGAGATCGGCCATTTCGGCCTGGAGACTTTGCACGCTATGCATGGCCGGGCTCACGAGACGGCTGACAGGCCGCGTTGTTCAAGGGGGATGGAGTTCCACGCCGAGTCGATTTCGCTGAGCAACTCCAGCGCCTCGGTCAATGCAGATTCGTCGTTGTGCAGGTTGGCCGCAGTCAACCGCTGCATCACGTAGTCGTACAGGGCCGACAGGTTGCCGGCGATCTCGCCGCCGGCTTCGTGATCGAGTGAGCCATTCAAGTGGCCAACGATCGCGCATGCCTCGCCGATCGCCTTGCCCTTGCGTGCCTGGTCGCCCTGCGCCAGACAGGCCTGGGCCAGACGAATGCGCTGGCAGGCGCCGGCAAACAGCAACGACACCAGCTTGTGCGGGTCGGCTTCGGTGACGCTGGTGGAGACGCCGACCTTGCGGTACTGCTCGGCGTACTGACGATTTGAACCGTACATGGGTGCTTCCTCAATGGGCTGGCCGTTGCTGATCCCGGAGCGTTGCGCTTGTGCGACGACGCTCCTGCCGACCGGCAGGACCGGAATCACGGCAGGCTCTTGTTGTATCGGCAATACCCTTGCGGGACTTGAGGATCGCCGTCACGGAATCAGTTTGTCAGCAGGCTGCTGAGCGAGCTGGTGCTGCTTTGCAACTTGCTGATCATGGTTTCCATCGCGGTGAACTGCGCGGTGTAGCGGTCGCTGAGTTTTTCCATGCGCGCATCGAGATCGTCCAGGTCCGATTCGTAGCCCTTGATGGTCTTGTTCAAGCTGTCCGAACGCAGGGTCAGCGTGCCGTTGGTGACGTTGACGTTGCTGTCCAGCAGCTTGGTCAGGGTGCCGCCGAACTTGCTGTCCTTGCCAAATACCTCGGCCGCCGCGCCGCCATCGGAGGCGATGGCGGTATCGAACTTGGCGCCGTCGAAACTCATTACGCCATCCTTGTCGATGGTCAGGCCGAGTGCCTTGAGTTCGTTGACGTTGCCGCTGACCTGGCCGCGCAGCTGTTGCTGCAGGCTGCGCACCAGCGAATCGCCGGTCAGCGCGGAGGCGGTCCTGGTGGTGGCGTCGTAGCTACTGCTTTTCGCCAGCAATGTGTTGGCCGTGTTGTAGGCAGCGGCGAACGCGGTGAGATTGCCCTTGAGGCCGCTGGTGTCGGCCGCGACGCCGAGGTTGAACTTGGTGCCTTCGGCGGCCTTGGTGAGGTTGAGTACCACGCCGGGCACGATGTCGGTGACGGTGTTGGAGCTGGAGGTGCGTTCGAAGCCGTCCACGCGCACCAGCGCATCGGCCGCGGCGACGGTCTGGTTCAGCCCGCCGGTGACGCCGGGGCCGAAGGTGAGGGCGCTCAGGCTAGGGTCGCTGGCGCTGACGGTCAGCGCGCCCTTGGTGCCCGAATCCACCGCATTGAAGACCAGGTGCTGGCCGTCGTTGGCGGTGACCACGCTGGCGGTGACGCCCTTGCCGCCAGCGGCCTTGTTGATGGCGGCGGCGATATCGGTGAGCTTGTCGGTGCCGCTGATGTCCACGGTGACGGTGTTTTCGCCATAGCCGATCGTCAATGTTCCACTACCGACCGTGGCATCGGCAGTGAACGCGCCGGAGGCCAGCTTTTGCGCGGTCGCCAGCGACACCACTTCCACCGAATAGTTGCCCGGCGCCGCCGAACTGGTGGTAGTGGCGGTGAAGCCGGCATCGGTCGGCACCGTGGCCTTGTAGGCATTGGTGTCGGCGCTGCTGATGACTTTGTCCAGCGCAGACTTGAGCGTGGTCATGCTGCTCTTGATCTGGCTGATCGCCGACAACTGCGTGGTCGCGGCGGTGCCGGCTTTGTTAATGCGCGCCTGCTCCGGGTCTTTCTGCCGGGATACCAGAGTGGACACCACCGTTGGGATGTCCAGACCGGAGCCGGAAGTGCTGATCACCGATGCCATGTTGCATTCCTCGTGTGGGCGTCCGAAACAGACGGACGCATGGGATTACGTGACGGGTATCGGCCGCATCCGCGAGGACTTTAGCGGCAGCGACAGGTCACGCTCGCGGGAAGTGATGATGCAAGTTCCATACCTGCTCAGGGCCGGGCCTGCGTCAAAAATCCTGCCCGGGCCACTGTGGCATGGCAGCGGACACAAAAAAGCCCCTCCGAAGAGGGGCTTTGGACGGCTGCGGAACGCTGCCGTATTGCGGCGGCAGCTGGCTGCAAGTTACTGCAGCAGGCTCAGCACGTTCTGCGGAACCGACTTGGCCTGGGCCAGCATCGCGGTACCGGCCTGCTGCAGGATCTGCGTGCGGGTCAGTTCGGCGGTTTCCTTGGCGTAGTCGGTATCGCGGATACGGCTACGCGAGGCCGACAGGTTTTCCGAGGTTGCGCTCAGGTTGGCGATGGTGGAGGTGAAGCGGTTCTGCACCGCACCCATGTCGGCGCGCGAGGAGTTGACCGCGGTCAGCGCCTTGTCGACGATTTCCAGGGCCTTCTGCGAGCCGGAGAACGTGGAGATGTCCAGGCTGCTCAGGGTCGAAACGGCGGAGCCGGAAGCGGCCGACGCGGTGGTGATGCCGGCGCCAACGGTGATGCCAGTGGCGCTGGAGGTGCCAGCCGACAGCGAGGTGAAGTCCTGGCCAGCCTTCAGTGATTCGATCTGCACCGTACCGTCGGTCTTGATCGAGGCGTACATGCCGGTCTGGTCCAGCTTGTCGTTGATCGCCGCAGCAACCTTCTTGTTGACGTCGGCAGCGGTGTCGCCGGAAGCGACCTTGACGTCGGCGATGGTGACGCTCTTGGCAGCGCCGCTGGCATCGTTGAACGCCAGGCTGATACCGGTGACCGAACCAGAAGCGGTGGCGGTGCCGGTGACGCCGGCAGCAGAGACCGCAGCAGCAAACCGGGCCTTGCCCAGCGAATCGACGTTGGCGTCGACGATGCTGTTGATGCCGATGGTCTGGCCAGCGTCGGCACCGACCTGGAACAGCGCGCCGGAGAAGTCGCCGTTCAACAGCTTGGTGCCGTTGAAGTTGGTCTGGTTGGCAACGCGGTCGATTTCGGCGGTGAGCTGCTTGACTTCGGAGTTCAGCGCGTCACGGTCGGTGGACGAGTTGGTGGCGTTGGACGACTGCACCGACAGCTCGCGGATACGCTGCAGGTTGCTGCCGATTTCCACCATCGCGCCTTCGGCGGTCTGGGCCAGCGAGATGCCGTCGTTGGCGTTGCGCGAGGCCACGTCCAGGCCGCGGATCTGCGTGGTGAAGCGTTCGGAAATCGCCAGACCGGCGGCGTCGTCCCTGGCGCTGTTGATGCGCAGGCCCGACGACAGACGCTGGATACTCGTCGACATGCTGGCGCTGCTGGTGTTGAGGTTCCGCTGAGCGTTCAGCGACATTACGTTGGTGTTGATGACCTGTGCCATTTGATTTCTCCTAAGCGATTTTTCCGGCAAGGGGGCTTGCCTGGATTCTCCGCAGGGGGGCCATCAAGTTGGCCGTTGCCGCTGCTGAGATGGATAACGGCGTTGTATCGGGAACCTTTAGCGGATATCGGCGTTTTTTTATCGCTTTTCCGCTTCGGGACAAGAGGCAGGAACGTTGTGTAGCAAGGGCGGCGATAGATCCGGCGGCACCCTGTCGATCTTTAGACTTGGTATAACCCTGAAATAATAAATACCGTCCTTCCACGCGACCCGGGCCGCGCGGGAGCGAACAAAACGCAGGGTGTCCTGCGCAAATTCAGCGGATCAAATTAAACAACGACGACGATTGCATCTGCTGAAAAATCGTTTGAGCGGCCTGCAACGAGGCCTTCTCGAGTTGGTACTGCCCGATCGCCGAGGCGTAGTCCAGATCGCGGATCGACGACAGGGTGGTCTTGAGCGTGACTTCATTGGATTCGAGCAAGGAGTTGGCGTTGTCAATTGCTGACAACTGCGCGCCACCGGAGGCGCGCGCATCGATCATCTTGGAGGACGCCTGCGCGATATCGCGCATCGACGACTGCAAGGTGTTGATCATCGATGCCTTTTGCGGCGGGGTCAGGGTGTCCGAGTTGAGTGCGCCGACTAGGTCGTCGATGGTGGAGAACACGTCCTTGGTGCTGGAGGCGCCAATCTGGAAACTATCCCCCACCGCCGGTGCGCCGCTGATGCGCATGCGCACGCCGGCCGCGTTGATGTCTTCGCCATCTTTATAGGTGCCGGTGCTGACCACCGCATTGGTGCTGTCGCGCACTTCATAGGTGTTGGCGGCGGTGAACTGCACGCTGTAGCTGCTGCCATTCCAGCTGCCGGTGCTGGCGTCGCGGCTGAAATCCAGCAGCAACCCGGTGCCGGTATTGGCGGCGTTGGCGTGCGCGTCCACGGTGCCGTCGCCGGTGCGGATGCGCATGAAGATTTCGCTGCCGGGCAGGGTGTCGCTGACAAAGGTGTCCGGCGCCACTTCCACCTGTTTCTGGGTCTGGTCGCCGTTGTAGGTGACGCTGCCACTGCTCTTGATGAACGGTGCGCTGCCGTCGGCCGTGCCGCCGAACAGGTAGCGCCCGGTGCCGTCGGTGCTGTTGGCCAGGCTGACCATGCTGTCGCGCAGGGCGGTCAGCTCCGAGGCGATCGCCTTGCGATCGTCGGGGCTGAGCGAGGAATTGTTGGCCTGCACCGCTAATTCGGTGACGCGCGCCATTTTGTCGCCGGCCTGGGTCAGGGCGTTTTCCTGCAGGCCCAGGCGGTTCTGCACGTTGTTGGCGTTTTCGCCGAAGCGGGTGATTGCTGCCAGCGCGCGATCCAGGCCCACGGCGGTACCGGCAGCGACCGGGTCGTCCTTGGCGGTGACCAGGCGCTGGCCGCTGGACAGCTGCGATTCGAGCTGGTTCAGCCGCGCCTGCTTGGCCCCCATCGAGGCGACCGACTGGCTGTACATCATGCTGGTGGAGATACGGTCAGTCATCAGCGTACGGCGCCCAGGATGGCTTGGAAGATGGTGTCGGCGGTGGAAATCATCTGTGCAGCGGCCTGGTAGGCCTGCTGCAGCTTCAGCATGTTGGCGGCTTCCTCATCGAGGTTGACGCCAGAAATCGAGTCGCGGCTGGCCTGCGCCTGGTCATTGATGACCTTCTGCGCATCGGCCGAATAACTGGCTGCACGCGCCGCCGACCCCACCGACGTGGTCAGGCCCGACAGCGCGCCGTTGAGCGTGACCGTGCCGCCGTTGAGCGCCTTGGCGTCTTCGACCTTGGCCAATAACTTGGCGTTGCCGTTGTCGCTGGAGCCGGCACCCATCGGGCCGACGCCGAAGGTATCGCCGGCTTTGGGCGCGCCATCCAGCGCAAAACTCCAGCCATTGGCGCTGATGGTCTGGCCGGCGGTGTAGGCGAACGGCCCGGTGCCATCGATGGTGTACTGGTTGGCGTCGATGAACTCCACCGAGGAGGGGGTCAGCAGCGCCGGGTTCTGCGCATTGGTGACCTTGACGTCGCTGATCTTGCCCGAGCCTAAGTTGGCGACGGTGGCGGTGGCCTTGACCGGCGTTGCCGCAGCAATGCGCGACGGGTCGGTGATGGCCACCGACAAGGTGCCGGCGAGCCCGGCAGTGGGTTGCAGCAGGAACTTGTCGCCGTTGGCTGGCGTGCCGCCGACCACCATGCTGACGCCATTGAGCACCAGTGGGTTGGCTGCGGTGCCGGTGCCGGTCATCGGCACGGCCGAGCCGGTGCTGGCGTTGGTGGCCTTCCAGTTGGTGCCATCGAAACTGAGCGTGACGTTCTGCCCATCCACCGCGCTCATGTTGCTGAAAGTGGCGCTCAGGGAGGCACTACCGGTGTTGTTCGGGTTGGCGGCAGTGGTGGGCGAGCCGATGTTGAAGAAATTGCCGCCCATCGCGCCGTACAGGTCCATGCCTTGCGCGTGACCGGCGTTGAATGTGCTGGCCATGCCCACCGCCAGACGGCCGAGTTCGGCCTGGGTCGGCTCCAGCACGCTGCTACGGAACTCCAGCAGGCCGCCGATCTGCCCGCCCAGCGAATTGGCGCTGAGGCTGACGTTCTGGCCCTGGGTCTGCATCGCCACCTGCAGCTTGGTCGGCTGGTACGGGTCGGCGACGGTGGTGAGCTTGGCCGAGGTGGTTCCCACCACCAGCGGCTGACCGCCGGCGGTGAAAACGTTCATGAAGCCGCCGTCCTGCATCACCGCGGTGCCGCCGGTGTAGCTCACTAACTTGGTCACCAGCGCGTCGCGCTGGTCGAGCATGTCCGGCGCTGCATTCTGGGCACTGTTGCCGATGGCGCCATTGATCTTGGCGATCTGCTGCGTCAAACGGTTGACCTCGTCCACCGATGAGGTCAGGCCGCTGTTGACCTCATTGCTCAGGCTGTCCATCTGCCCGTTGAGCTGTTTGAAGCGCGTCGCGAGCGAGTTGCCGCTGTCGAGCATGCTCTGGCGTTCGGCAGTGGAGGAGGCATTGGAAGACAGTGCGCTGGTGGAGTCGAAGAAGTTCGACCACAGCCCGGCCACGTTGGTGGCAGTGTTGGAGTACAGCGCATCCACGCGGTTGGACAGCGAGGACAGCTGCTGCAGGCGCGAGAGTTCGCCGCCGCTGTCGAGCAGGCGCGAAATGGCCAGCTGGTCGGCCACCCGGCCCACGTCGGTGATCTTGGCGCCATTGCCCACGAACGCGTAGCCCATGTCGGTGGGCGTGCGCGTTGCAAATTCCACACGTTGGCGGCTGTAGCCTTCGGTATTGATGTTGGCGACGTTGTGGCTCACGGTCGACAACGCCCGTTGGAAGGCGATCAGTGCGCTGGTCCCGGTGGACATGATGGACATGGGCGACTACCTCAGCGACGGATGGTGCCAAGCCCGGCCGGCTCGGCGGTACTGGCGTAGCGGTTGGAAAGATCGGCCGCCGCGTTGCCAATTGCGGCCACCGCACGGTCGATGGTCGGGCCGTTGGCGATCGCCGCGATCTTGGCCGCATAGCCCGGATCGGTGGCGTAGCCAGCACGTTGCAAGCCGCGTGCAAAACCGTGGATATCGGTGCCGGCCTGTAGTGCGCCCTGGTAGCGGTCGTTGTTCTTCAGCAGGCGCACGTAGTCGGCAAAGCTTTCCTCGGCCGAGCCGTAGGCACGGAAATCGGCGGTTTCGGTGGTCTTGACGCCGTTGACGTACTCGTGGGTGCCAGTGGTGACCTTGGCGCCGTTCCAGCCGGTGGCCTTGATGCCGAACAGGTTGTTGGAATCGCCGCCATTGCCGATGCCGCGACGGCCCCAGCCGGTTTCCAGCGCGGCCTGTGCCACCAGTGCGCGTGGGTCCACGCCCAGTTCGCGTGCGGCTTTTTGTGCATGCGTCCAGATCTTGGCGACGAAGCCTTCCGGGGTGCGTTCGCCCAGGCTGGCAGCGGCGCTGCTGGCGGCGCTGGCGTTGACCGCGGCATTGGCGTCGGCGGCATCGCTGGCGGCCACATCGCTCCAGCGATCTTTGGCCGACGGCCAGCTCAGTGCGGCGGCATCGTCGCCGCCGGCCTCGCTGCTGCCAGTGCGCCCGGCGATCAGGTCCAGCACCTGGCTCATGCCGATCCCGCTCAGGCCGCCTGCGCCGATCCCCGGGCGTGTGGCAGCGCTGACGTCGATGCCGTTCGCCGCGCCATCGCGTGCAGGCAGCGGCAACGAGGCATCCCGCTTGCCCGCCACCAGCGCATAGGCCTTGGCGGCATCGGCAGTGCTCAACGAGGTATTCAACGCCGGGCCGCCGGTATCGCCGCCCAGCTGCTTGGCAATCATCGCCGACAGCCCCAGCCCCTTGCCCTCGGTCAGCGCCTTGGCCATCTGCTGGTCGTACATCTCGCGGAACATCTGGTTTTCGCCCGGAAACATCGGGTCGCCGGAGCTGGCATCGCGCATGCTCTTGACCAGCATCTGCGCGAACTGGCCTTCGAGCTGACGGGAGACCTTGTCGATCTTTGCCGGATCGGCCTTGGTGCTCGGGTTGAGATCAATGGGCGAGGCTGCGATACGCATGTCAGATCACCTCTAGCTCCGCCGTCAGCGCGCCAGCCTGCTTCAGGGCTTCCAGGATGGCGACCAGGTCGCCGGGAGCCGCGCCGACCTCGTTGACCGCGCGCACGATCTGGTCGAGCGTGGTGCCGCCTTCGAACTTGAACATGCGGCTGCCTTCGGCGGTGGCGGTGATGGTGGATTGCGGGGTGACGACGGTTTGTCCGCCACTGAAGGCGCCCGGCTGGCTGACGTTGAGGTTTTCGCTGATGGTCACGGTAAGCGAGCCATGCGCGATGGCCGCCGGCATCACGCGCACCAGCTGGCCGATGACCACGGTGCCGGTGCGTGCGTTGACCACCACCTTGGCGGGCGCATCGCCCGGGGAGAGTTCGACATTTTCCAGCCGCGACAGCAGGCCGATGCGCGCGCCCGGGTCGGTCGGCGAGCGCACCGCCACGGTCACGCCATCCACCGCACGCGCGGTGCCGGCGCCGAAACTGTTGTCGATCGCCGCGACCATGCGCGAGACGGTGGTGAAGTCGTTTTGATGCAGATTCAGGGTGATTTCGCCGCTGCCGGCGAATACGTCCGGTAACGCACGTTCGACGGTGGCGCCGTTGGGAATGCGGCCGACGCTGGGAATGTTCACCGACACCCGCGAGCCATCCTTGCCCTGCGCACCGAAGCCGCCGACCACCAGGTTGCCCTGCGCCATCGCATAGACCTGTCCATCGGCGCCTTTCAGCGGCGCCATCAGCAGCGAGCCGCCACGCAACGACACCGCATTGGCGATCGAGGACACGGTGATATCGATCGGCTGGCCCGGCTTGGCGAACGGCGGCAATTCGGCATGGATGGCCACGGCGGCGACGTTTTTCAGCTGCGGGTTGACGTTCGCCGGAACATTGACGCCCAGTTCGCCGAGCAGGTTCTTCAAGCTCTGCACGGTGAAGGGCGCCTGGCTGGTGCGGTCGCCGCTGCCATCCAGGCCAACCACCAGGCCGTAGCCGACCAGCGCGTTGCCGCGCACCCCGCCGACCTGGGCGAGATCCTTGATGCGCTCGGCGCTGGCCGGCGCGGCGATCGCGCACAGCGCCACGGCGGCAGCGAGCAGACGGAAGGGCAGGGAAGACAGGTTCATGGTCGCAGGCTCAGTAGGGCGACAGACGGGAGTTGAAGAAGCGGCTCAGCCAGCCCATGGCGTTGGACTGCGCGATGGCGCCACGGCCGCCGTAGGCGATGCGGGCATCGGCCACCTTGCTGGAGGGCACGGAGTTGTCCGGGGCGATGTCGGCCGCGCGCACGATGCCTTGCACCTGCACCAGTTCGTCGCCCTGGGTCAGGCGCAGGTTCTTCTGGCCCTGGATCACCAGGTTGCCGTTGGGCAGGCGCTGCATCACGGTGACGGTCACGCTGCCCTGCATGCGGTTGCTTTGCGCGGTGTTGCCCTTGCCGGCAAAGGTGCGGTCGCCACTGGTGGAATTGCGCAATATGTCGGTGCCGTTGACGGTGAGCGGCACGCCCAGCAGGGTAGGCGTGCTCATGTCCACGGTGTCGGCCTTGCTGACGCTGGTGTTGGCGGTAGACGAGGCGGTGGTGCTCTCGACCAGGTTCACCGTCAGCAGGTCGCCGACATCGCGGGCGCGGCGGTCGCCATACAGGTTCAAGCTGGGGCCGGCGGCATAGATCGCACCGGCGGTGGGCTGTGCGGTCGGCGCCACCACCGGCACGATCGGCGCCAGCTCGGCGAACGGCCGCACATCGCCGGCAGCCACGCAGCCACCCAGCAGCGCGCTGCAGGCGATGGCCAAGCACAGGGAGGAGAGGGAAGGCAGGCGGGACATGGCGTAAGTTCCTGAGAGGGCGGTGAGCGGCGAGCCGATCAGACGTTGTTGTTCAAGTAACCGAGCATCGAGTCGGTGGTGGAAATGGCCTTGGCGTTCATTTCGTAGGCGCGTTGGGTTTCGATCATGCTCACCAGCTCTTCCACGGTATTGACGTTGCTGCCTTCCAGCGCGCCCTGCACGGTGGTGCCCAGGCCGTTGAGGCCGGGGCTGCCGTTCTGTGCGGGGCCCGAAGCGGTGGTTTCGACGAACAGGTTCTCGCCCTTGGCCTGCAGGCCCGAGGGATTGATGAAGTCGGTCAAGGTGAGTGCGCCGATCTCCTGCGCGGCGGCCTGGCCGGCCAGGGTCACGCTGATGGTGCCGTCGTTGCCGATGGTCAGCGACTGCGCGCCTTCCGGGACCTGGATACCCGGCTGCAGCGGGTAGCCGCTGTTGGTGACCAGCTCGCCCTGCGCGTTGATCTGGAAAGTGCCGTCGCGGGTGTAGGCGGAGGTGCCGTCGGGCATCTGCACTTCGAAGAAGCCGCGGCCGTTGACCATCACATCCAGCGCGCGGCCGGTCTGCTGCTGGCTACCCTGGTCGAAGCCCTTGAAGGTGGATACCACGCGCACGCCGGTGCCCAGTTGCAGGCCGGTCGGCAGCTGTGTCTGCGCGGAGGTGGAGCCGCCCGGCGCACGCACCTGTTGATACAGCAGGTCTTCGAACGCGGCACGGTCGCGCTTGAAGCCGGTGGTATTGGTATTGGCCAGGTTGTTGGAGATGACCGACATGCGCGTCTGCTGCGCATCCAGTCCGGTTTTGGCGACCCACAAAGCCTGATTCATGACCCGATTCCTCGTTAGACCCGGGGATGTGTTCCGGGTACGGGTGGGTAGATGCACGTGGCGTGCCAAACACGTGCCGGATTTCCGCCAGGTGTGTGCTGGATCACGCGGCCTGGTGCGCGATGTGCTGCGGGTGCGGGGTTGGTGGCTGCTACTGCGACGCAGTTGCAGTGGTAGTTGCAGTGGTGGTTGGTCGAGGGCGCGGTGCCCTTGCCGTTGGCGGGACACGCCGTGAATCCGTCCCTGGAGGCTCAGTAGCGGCATCCATGCCGCTACATGGTCCCGCCAACGGCAAGGACACCGCACCAGGAAGTTGGTCGGTCGTCGCGTGAAACGCTATTTGGCGCTTGATGTGGGTGGAATGTTGAGCCGGCGCGTTACATCAGAATCGAACGCGCGCGCTCATGCGTGGCTCTAAAACATGCACACCGACACCCTCCACTGGTCCTTGCCCGCCCACCCTCGCGGGACCTTATGCGGCATGGATGCCGCATCAGAGCCTCCATGGATGGATTCACGGCGTGTCCCGCGAGGGTGGGCGGGCGAGGGCCCTGCAGCAAGCCACAGATCAGCCGCCTTGCCGCTGAAAAACTAGTCGCGCTGCGGTCAGCCACTCACCCGCAGCAGCGAATTGGACGACTGTGCATTGTCGTCGCCGTTCTTGATGATCTTGACCTGCATTTCGAACTGGCGCTGCAGCTGGATCATTTCCACCAGCGCACCGGCGGCATCCACGTTGCTGCCTTCCAGCATGCCGCTGTTGACGGTCTTGCCGGTGGCCACCGCAAACGCCTGCGCCGGGTCGGTGCTGGTATTGCGCATCAACCCGTCGGGGCGCCGTGTCAAACGATCGGCAGGGGCATCGACCACCTTCATCTTGCCGACGATGGCCATGATCTGCGGGCCTTCGCCCTGGGGAATGATGGAAATGCTGCCGTCGCTGCCGATCTCCATCGCCTGGTGCGGCGGGATGGTCATCGGGTTGCCGGCCTCGTCCAGCACCGCATGCCCGTTGGCGGTGACCAGCTGCCCATTGGCGGTGAGCGCCAGCTCGCCATTGCGGGTATAGGCCTCGCTGCCGTCGGGCGACTGCACCGCCAGCCAGCGGTCCTGCTGTAGCGACACGTCCAGCGGGTTGCCGGTGACCTTCTGGTGGCCCTGGCTGCGATCGAAGCCCTGATCCACATGCAAGGCATCAATGCGCGACGGATACCCCTTGCCCTGCAACTTGAAGGCCTCGGTATTGGCCAATGCGGCCTTGAACCCCACCGTATCGACGTTGGCGAGATTGTGCGACACGGTGCTCTGCGCCTGCAGGGAGGCACGGGCACCGGTCATCGCGACGTAGAGGGCTTTATCCATGGGGCACCGGGAATGGAGAATCG
Source organism: Xanthomonas cucurbitae (assembly GCF_002939885.1). Classification (GTDB taxonomy): domain Bacteria; phylum Pseudomonadota; class Gammaproteobacteria; order Xanthomonadales; family Xanthomonadaceae; genus Xanthomonas; species Xanthomonas cucurbitae. Next base: position 65,911 of record NZ_MDED01000019.1, on the reverse strand, counting down.
GGAATCGGGAATCGGGAATCGCAACAGCGGGATGGCGGGGGCTGGGAGAGTAGGGGGCAAGGCCGGCATCAGTCACGCGCGACGCCGGCTTTTACGATTCCCTATTCCCCACTCCCTATTCCCCACTCCCGATTCCCGGCTCTTAACGAATATTGATGATCGTCTGGGTGACCTGGTCCTGCGTGGAGATCATCTGCGAGTTGGCCTGGAAGTTGCGCTGGGCCACGATCATGTTCACCAGCTGCTCGGTCAGGTCCACCGTGGAGGATTCCAGCGAGCCGGATTCGATCTGGCCCAGGTCCGAGGTGTCCGGTGCGCCAGTGCGCGCGGCGCCGGAGGTGTAGCTTTCGGCCCACATGTTGTTGCCCTGCGATTGCAGGCCCTGCGGGTTGACGAAGCTGCTCAGCGCCACCTGGCCCAGCGGCTTGTCGGCGCCATTCGAGTAGCGCGCAAACACCACGCCGCTGGTGTCGATGCTGATCTCGTTGAGCTTGCCGCTGGCGTAGCCGTCCTGGCGGGTGTCGCGCAACGCGAAGGCTTCGCCGTACTGGGTGGAGCCGCTGATATCCAGCCGCATGTTCAGCACGCCGGCACCGGTGCTTGGGGTGAACGGGTCCATCGTGACGATGCCGTTGGCCGGCGTGGTCAGCGCACCGGTATTGGAGAACTGCAGGGTGGTCGGTGCACCGACCGCCGTGCCATCCACATAGTTGTGCACCTGCCACTCGTTCGGGTTGGCGGTCTTGACGAAATAGGAGGTCTGCACATGGCTGACGCCCAGCGAATCGTAGACGTTGATGCCACCGGTGGAATGGCTATAGGTCTTGTCGTCGGCCGGGTTGAACGGGGTCACCACCGGTGCGGTGCTATTGCCGGGCAGGGTGAAGGCCAGGTTGACCGTGGAAGTCGATTTGGGCGGGCTGTCGGTGGTCAGCAGCTGCAGATCCGACAGGCGGCCCACGTCGAAGCCGTTGCCGCTGGGATTGGGGGCGAACACCTGCAGGCGCGCACCCTGTGGGTTGATGACGTAGCCATTGGCGTCGGTCTGGAAGTTGCCGGCGCGGGTGTACATCTTGGCGCCATTGGAAGAGACGGTGAAAAAGCCTTCGCCGGAGACTGCCAGGTCCAGGCTGCGCCCGGTCGGGTCGATGTTGCCTTGCGAGAACTGCTGCGCCACGTTGCTGACCCGCACGCCCGAGCCCACCGCGTTGCGCGACAGGCCGTAGCTGGTGCTCTGGAACATGTCGGCGAACTCGGCGCGCGATTCCTTGAAGCCGGTGGTGTTGACGTTGGCGATGTTGTTGGAGGTGACGTTCAGGTCGGCATTGGCTGCGGTGATGCCGGACAACGAAGTATTGAAAGACATGGATGGATTCCTTTGAGTGTCGGTTGCCGGCTCAGCTGATGCGGAGCACGTTGGCGAGCGGGGCGGTGCCGAGTCCGGTCAGGTTGAGGTACAGGCCCTTTGCGCCGATGGTGACGCTGTCCACCGGTGCATCCACGTAGGTAGGCAACTTGCTCTTGGCACCGGCCGTATCGGTCTGTGTCGCGGTGATGCCGTACTTGCCGGCGGGCATGCGATTGCCATTGGCGTCGGTGCCGTCCCACGCAAAGGGCACCTCGCCCGGCGCGGGCGACGGCACGCTGATCTGCTTGACGAAGGTGCCGTTGGCGTCGGTGATCTCGAAATTGACCGTGCCGGCGGCGGTGGAAGACACCACGCCCTTGCTCGAGCCGGTGCCATCGATGGCCACTTGCGGGGATGGCACCAGGACGTTGTGGCCGACCAGCGCCGCGCCCTTGAGCACCTGGTCGTTGCTCATCGCGGCGGAGAAATCGCCGACCTTGGTGTTGAGGTCGCCAATGCCCTGCACCGTGGAGAACTGCGCCAGCTGGCCAAGGAATGCGCTGTTTTCCATCGGTTTGAGCGGGTCCTGGTGCTGCAATTGCTCGGTCATCAACTTGAGGAAGTCGGCCTGGCCGAGCGCTTCCTCCTTCTTGGCGACAGTGCTGCCAGTGCTCAGTCCAAGGCTTTTGTAGAGATCGCTGCCGATCGTGCTCATCTGGAAGGTTCCGTTGGGTTGGGTCAGCTAGGGACGGGTCAGCGCCCCATGGTCAGGGTCGCCAGCGCCAGTTCCTTGGCGGTATTGAGCATTTCCACGCCGGCCTGGTAGTTGCGCGAGGCGGAAATCATGTTGACCATCTGCGACACCGGATCCACGTCTGGCGAGAACACATAGCCATCGGCATCGGCCAGTGGGTGGCCCGGCTCGTAGCGACGGATCGGCGGGGCGTTGGTGTTGCTGATCTCCTTGATGTTCACCGACGTCAGGCTGGGGTCCTGGCGGTTCTGCTGGGCCTGGAAGATCGGCTCGATCGGCTTGTAGGTCGCCTCGGCCGAACCGGCCACCGAATCGGCATTGGCCAGGTTGGAGGCGATGGTGCTCAGGCGCACCGACTGCGCATGCATCGCCGAGCCGGCCACATCGAAAATGGGAAGGTTGCTCATGACTTATTGGCCCGTGATCGCGGTGAGCATCGAGCGCACCTTGGATTCGAGGAAGCTCAGCGACGCGCGATATTCCAGCGCAGCGCGGCCGTAGGCAGCGCGTTCTGCGTCGGGATCGACGGTATTGCCGTCCAGGCTGGGCTGGTCGGCTGCGCGGGTGATCTGGAACGGGTTCAGCCCGGCGCTGCCACCGATCTCATAATGCTTGGCGTCGGTGGTCTGCAACAGGGTGCCATCGCGTGCGCCTTCGGCCGCCTTGAGCGCGGCTTCGAAGTTTAGGTCCTTGGCCTTGTAGCCAGGGGTGTCCACATTGCTCAGGTTGCTGGCAATGAGCTTCATCCGTTGCTCGCGCAGCGGCAGCGCGTCGCCGTGGACGCCTAGAAAGGACGAGAAGGGATTGGACACGGTGCTCTCCCGCGAGATGTTGCCAGGGAAGAAGCAATGTTTGTGCCAAATCGAGGTGGGACAGGGGGCGCGCCGGGAGGGCGCCAGGAGCAGCCGAAAGACGGGCTTGGCGGGCAGAGATCGGGACGTGGGTTGTCCCCGGAGAAGCTGCAGCGGTCAGCTGTGCAACTTGCAGCCCGGCCAGACTGTCTGACAGGTGTCAGGACCTGGCGAGGGAATGCTCACACCGCCGCAATTCCGTCACCAGGAGCCTTTTCCAGGGAACAGGCGCTGACGATGGCCGCCTGCGGCTCATCGACTGTACGGCCCAAACGTGTGCTCAGGCCGCTTCGGCAACCACTTTGAGGCGCGCCAGCACATAGTCGGCCAGTTCGTGGGCGCTGTACTTGGCCACGAAGGCGTTGGCACCGACCTGCTCGACCATGGCGTTGTTGAACACCCCGGACAACGAGGTGTGCAGCAGCACGTACAAGCCCTGCAGGCCTGGCGTGCGCCGGATTTCCGTCGTCAGCGTATAGCCGTCCATCGCCGGCATTTCGATATCGGAGATGACCATGGCATAGCGGTCGGCCGGGTTTTCGCCGGAGGCGGCCACCTGCAGCAGGTGATCCAGCGCCTGGCGGCCGTCCGACAGCAGGGTGGCCGAGACACCGAGCTGGTCGAGCACGCTGCGGATCTGCTGGCGCGCCACGCGCGAATCGTCCACCACCAGTACCTGGAACTGCCGGTCGTAGGCCACCAGCTGCAACGACGGATCCAGTTGCACGTCCTTGCTGACCTTGGCGATGTCGGCCAGCACGCTTTCCACGTCGATGACCTGGATCAACTCGCCATGGAAGCGGGTGACTGCCGTCAGGTAGGTGGCTTCGGCGCCCAGTTCCGGCGGTGGATGAATATCTTCCACCGCAATATTGACGATCCGCTCCACGCCGCTGACCAAAAAGCCCTGGACCGAGCGGTTGAACTCGGCCACCACCAGGTACCCGGGGCCACCCTCGGCATGCGAGTCGCGTTCGGGGTGGCCGATGGCCAGCCCCAAGTCCAGCACCGGCACCGAGCGCCCACGGACATCGGCCACGCCAGCGAACTCGCTCGGCAGGCCCGGCACCTGGAACAGATCCGGGCGGCGCAGCACTTCCTGCACCTTGAAGACGTTGACGCCAAAAAGCTGGCGCCCGCCCAGCCGGAACAGCAGCAGGGCCAGTCGATTGTGGCCAGCCAGTCGGGTGCGCTGGTCGATGCGGTTGAGCAGATCGTGGGTCATGGGGCAGATATCGACAGCGCCGCCCGGAAACTTGAGGGCTTTGTGGTTGATCGGGGGGGCGCTGTCGGGAATGGGGAGTCGGGAATGGGGAATCGTAAAAGCGAGGGATGAAGCTTTCCGCAGCAAGCCCGAAGCGAAGGGCAGTGACTTTGCCTACTGATAGCTTTCACCTAGTAAATCGCACGGCAGCAACGAAGGCCAACCATCTTTCAGCCACCAACCGATTCCCCATTCCCGATTCCCTATTCGAAAACAGGCACGCCGCTTGCAGCGTCTGTCCCGTCTTCCTCCGGATCTGGTCCCATGCGCCTGCTCCTGCTTGTCATTTTGTTGGCTGCCGCTCCGGCGTGGGCCCAGAGCTATCAGTCTGTCGATTCCATCCGTGCTGCGGCGCTCGCGACCGTTGGCCCGGATGCACAGGCCGAGGCCACGCTCGATCCGGGCCTGCGCATGCCGGCCTGCCCGATCGCGTTGCAGGCCCAGCCCACCGGGACCAATACGGTGGAAGTGGCCTGCCCGCAACCGGCCGGCTGGCGCTTGTTCGTGCCGCTCAAAGTGCGCCGTAACCAGGACGTGCTGGTGCTGCGCCGCGGCATCAGCGCTGGAGAAACCATTTCGCTGGCCGATATCAGCATCGAGAAGCGTGACGCCGCGCGCATCGTCGGTGCGGTGCTGGCCGACCCGGTGGCTGCGGTCGGCAGGAGCGCTCGTCGCATCCTGCCTGCCGGCACGCTGCTCTCTGCCAGCGATCTGGTCTCCCAGCGCCTGGTCCGACGCGGCGACACCGTGCCGCTGGTGGCGCGCAACGGTGGCCTGGAAGTGCGCATGAGCGGCCGCGCGCTGTCCGATGCCGGCGAGAACGAGCGCGTATCGGTGGAGAATTCTTCCTCGCGGCGGGTGGTGCAGGGAGTCGTCGAGGCCAGTGGAACCGTCGTCGTTTCCAGGTGAAAATTAGTTGTAAAGTTTTTTTTCCGGGTGCCGTTATCCCCTACGACCTGTAGAGGAGTTCCTGACATGACCCAGAAAATTGAAGGTAATCTACCGACCGCTGCCACCCTTCGTACGGCGGCCACCAGCAGCAAGATCGCTTCGGCCGGCGAAGATCGCACGTCCCCGATCGCTGCCACCGCGCCCACCGACAGCGTCAAGCTGACCGGCGAGGCGACCAACCTGCAGAACCTGCAGCGCGAGCTTTCGCAGTCCTCGGCGATCGACACCGGTCGCGTCCAGGCAGTGAAGGAAGCCTTGCAGAACGGCAGCTACTCCATCAACCCGGATGCCATCGCCAGCCGCATGATGGATCTGAATCAGCAACTGGCCGGTTGATCCGACCGCAAAGGATGAACGTGAACGAGTCCCTGCAACGTCTCAGCGATGCGCTGGCCGGCGAACGCCAGGCATTACTCGAGAACGACATCGATGGGTTGATGCGGCACACGCAGGACAAGCTGTCGGCGCTGCGCGCGCTGGAATCAGCGATGCCCGAAGGCGAGGAAGACCGCCTGCGCGAGCTGGCCGAAGCCAATCGCGCCAATGGCGCGCTGCTGGCACGCCGCCGCCGGGAAGTGAACTGGGCGCTGCGTCACCTGGGCCGCACAGAAAGCGCGCCGTCCTACGATGCCAAGGGCCAATCCAACGTGGTGCGCGGCGGGCGTTCGCTGGCCGTGGCCTGAAGACCGGGGCGCAAGCACCGCTGCCGCACTGGCGATGACACAGGCACGTCCGTGGCAAGGCCATGCGCCATCCCATGCCGCCACCGAAATAGTGCGCGCGATGGTGGGCCGACTGGCCCCTGCAGTGGCGATGCACATCCCGGCATGCCGTCAGGCTGCGCCATCAATTGCTGCTGCGGCCGTGCCTGCCAGGTAGCGAGCACCGCACGCGCGGGATGCGGTCTACGACCAAGTGGCGATATGGCGCTGCAGTGGTTGGGCGTATATTGAGCTGCCCTTGCCGCTGCCTTCTCCCGTGACCGCCAAGTTCTTTCTCAACCAAGCACTGCTGCCGTCTTCGACCACGCTACGCGCCTTCGGCGACCAGCTGTTGGAGGGCGTGTTGTTGTTTCGTGCCGACGGGCAGCTGATCCTGGCCAACGCCGTCGCGCGGCAGAGCCTGTGCAAGGAAGACCCTACCGACGACCGCAACCTGGGGGAGCGCATCTCGCAGGTGCTGCCCGCAGACGCGCTCAACCAGGCGCGTAGCAAGGGCAGTTGGACCGGCAGCCTGCCGGTGGCAGACACGGTGGTCATCGCGCACCTGTACTACAACGAAGAGCAGGGCGCCGGTCACTTCCTGGCGTTGTTCCACAATATCGAAGGCCAGCAGGACTACGAGCGCGAGTTGCAACAGCGCCATGCGGAACTGCGCCAGGCCTATATGCGCCTGAACGGCGCACAGGACAAACTGCTGCAGTCGGAAAAGATGGCCTCCATCGGCCAGCTGGCGGCCGGCGTCGCGCACGAGATCAATAACCCCATCGGGTATGTGCACTCCAACCTCGGCAGCCTGCAGGAGTATCTGCGCAGCTTGTTCACCCTGATCGAAGCCTACGAGCGTGCGCTGCAGGCGCCGGACCCGAAGGCGCTGATCCCGGAGATCGACGAGATCCGCAATCGTGCCGACATCGACTTCATCAGCCGCGATCTGCCGCAACTGATGTCCGAGTCGCGCGAGGGCATCGAACGGGTGACCCGCATCGTGCGCGACCTCAAGGACTTTTCGTACTCGGACCGCTCCGAGTCATGGAAGATGGTGGACCTGCACGCCGGTCTGGAATCGACCATCAACATCATCTGGAACGAGCTCAAGTACAAGGTCACCCTGGAGCGCAACTACGCCGATCTGCCGCTGGTGGAGTGCCTGCCGTCCGAGCTCAACCAGGTGTACATGAACCTGCTGCTCAATGCCGGGCAGGCCATCGCCGAGCGCGGCACGATCACCGTCGCCACCGGCCGCGACGAGGCCGACAACGTGTGGATCCAGTTCCAGGACAGCGGCGCCGGCATCGCACCGGATCTGCTGCAGCGCATTTTCGACCCGTTCTTCACCACCAAGCCGGTCGGTAGTGGCACTGGCCTGGGCCTGTCAATCTCCTACGGCATCATCAACAAGCATCACGGCCGTATCGACGTGGAAAGCGTCCCGGGGCAGGGTGCCAGCTTCCGCATCGTGTTGCCGATCCGGCAGCCGAAGTAGCGCTGACGCACTGGGATTCGGGAATGGGGAATCGGGAATGGGTAGAAGCGGTTTGTCGGTGGCTGGGTGTTGGCTGCGGGTCTGATAATGCAAACAGGGCGGTAATGGGCTGCTCTACCGATTCCCCACTCCCGATTCCCTATTCCCGGCCGTTGCGCAATTCGTCATGCGTGCGGAACGCCTGGCGGATGTGCTCGCGCAGTTCGTCGTCGTTCCAGGGCTTGGTCAGGAAGCGGTAGATCGCGCCGCGGTTGATTGCCTCTGTCACCGTGGCCAGGTCCGTGTAACCGGACAGCACCAGGCGCACGGTGTCGGGGTAGAGCATCTTCACCCGGCCCAGGAATTCGGTGCCGCTCATGTCGCTCATGCGCTGGTCCGAGAGAATCACCTGCACGTCGTTGGTGGCCAGCAGGTCGAAGGCGTCGCGCACGTTGCCGGCCGCCAGGATGCGGTAGCCATCGCGGCGGAACAGGCGCACCAGCGAACGCAGCACGTTTTCTTCGTCGTCCAGCAGCAGTAGGGTGCGGTCGGGGCGGCTTTCGGCGAACGACTCCGGGCGCAGGTAGCGCCGCCGTAGCGCCATGCCTGCCGACTCGGCCGACATCGGCTCGCCGAACAGATACCCCTGGAAAATGTCGCAATCGTTGCGGCGCAAAAAGCCCAGCTGGGCCTGCGATTCCACGCCATTGGCAATCACCGTCATGCCCAGTTGGTGGCCCATCGCGATGATGGCGCGCGCGATCGCCGCTTCGCGGCTGCCGGCCGGCGCGCTCTTGATGAAGCTGCGGTCGATCTTCAGCCGATCCACCGGGTAACGCACCAGTGCGCTCAGGCTGGAATCGCCGGTGCCGAAATTGTCCAGGCTCAGGCTGATGCCTTCATTGCGCAGGTTGGCCATCGTCTCGTGGACGAAGTTGACGTTGTTGGTCAACGCGCTTTCGTTGATCTCCAGGGTCACGAATTGCGCTGGCACGCCTGCGGTCTGCAGCATCGCCATCACTTCGTTGAAGAAGCCCGGGCGCAGCAGCTGCAGTGTGGAAACGTTCACCGCGATGCTGAAATCGTCGAAACCCTGGTCGCGCCATAGCCGCGCCTGGCGTACCGCGTTCTGCAGTACCCACTCGCCGATCTGCACGATCACGCCCAGGCGTTCGGCGGTGCGCATGAAGCGCTCCGGTACCAGCATGCCCAGCGTCGGCGACTGCCAGCGCAGCAGCGCCTCCATGCCCACGATGCGCCCGTCGCGTGCGCTCACCAGGGGTTGATAGCGCAGGCGCAGCTCGCCATGCGGAATGGCATCGACGATCTGCCGCGCGATGATGCTTTCGCTATGCGCATTGGTCGCCGAATTGCGCGTGTACAACCGCACCGTATTGCCGCCTTCGCGCGCGGCCTGGTAGCTGGCTTCCTCGGCGTAATCGAGCAAGGTGGACAGCGAGGTGGCATGTTCCGGGCACAGGCTGATGCCCACCTTGCCGGTCATGAACAGCGTGTACGGCAAAACCGACAGCGGTAGCTCCAATTGCTGGCGGATCTCTTCGGCGAAATCTTCCGGCAATGGCGTGTCCTCGCGGCGCACCGCCACGATGACCATCTCGTCGCTGCCATGGCGCCACAGCTTGCCGCGCGTGCCCAAAAATTCTTGCAGCCGTCGCGCAACCAGGGTCAGCGCCTGGTCGCCGACCTCGCCACTCATGTTTTCGTTGATCGAGGCGAAGTGGTCGATATCGACATGGAAGACCATCAGGGGCGCGCCGCCGGAAGCGGCCGCGTCCACCAAGTGCAACAGGTCGGGGTTACCCGCACCCAGCCGCGTCGGCTTGACGATTTCCAGTCCGGGCGGGATCACAGGGTTCCACATGACTCAGCGTCCACCATCTTCGTGGACGGACTCGCCGGCCGGGTGATAGGGCAGGCGCAACGTCACGCGCGTGCCTGCACCGGGAGCCGATTCTATCGCGAGCGCACCGCCGACGGTTTGCGCGCGCTCACGCATCACGATCAATCCAAGCCCGCGTGGACCTTCCGGCTCGAACCCATCACCATCGTCGCTGACTTCCAGGCTGAAGCTTTCGCTGTCGATCGAGCGCAGCCGCACGCGTACTTCACCGGCACAGGCATGCCGCAGCGCATTGGTAAGGCTTTCCTGCGCGATGCGGAAGCAGGCTTGCTCGATCTCGTTGCCCGGACGCACATCCAGCGGCTGGATATCCAGCTCCAGCCGCACCTGCGAGGCACGGAACAGCATCGACGCCTGCCAGCGCAGTGCCGCTTCCAGGCCCAGTGCGTCCAGTTGCGGCGGGCGCAACAGCATCGACAGATTGCGTAGCTTGGTCACCGTGGTGTCGGCCAGCGACACCACTTCCAGCAGGTCTTCGCGCCGCGCCTCAGGATCGGGCTCGTCCAGTGCCGCGTGCGCGGAGAGCTTCATCGCCGTGATCGCCTGGCCGATATCATCGTGCAGGTCACGCGAGATGGCGCGGCGTTCGTCTTCCTGCAACGAAAACAGCCGCTTGGCCATTGCCTGCAGTTCGGCGTTGCTCTCGGCCAGCGCATCGCGCATGCGTTCGGGTTCGCTCAGGTCGCGTACCACCAGCAACTTGCAGCTGCGCCCGCCATAGCGAATGTCGCCGGCCGACAGGCCGGCATAGAACGTGCTGCCATCGCGGCGGCGCATCGCGCGCGCACTGGACACCGGCTCGTTGCGGTCGCTGCCGGCGCGCAGGTAGTCGCGTACCAGGGGCAGATCGGTGTCGTTGACCAGCGTCTGCAGAGGTTCGCCCAGGATGGTCTCGCCCTGGAAGCCGAACTGGACCGAGCCGGCCGCATTGGCATACATCACGTGCTCGTCGGCCAGGATCAGCACCCCGTCCGGCAACACCCGCACCAGCTCGCGAAACTGCTCTTCGCGCTCGCGCAGCAGGCGCCGCGACTGTTCGCGCTCGCTCACGTCCTGCAAGGTGCCGTGCACGTGCCGCGCGCCGCTGGCGGTGGTCACGCTCTCGGCGCGCAGATGCACGGTGCGGGGTTGCGAATCGCCACCGGTCAGCGGCAACAGCACGTCGATCTGCACCTCGCCACCGGTGCACATATCTTCGATCATGCGTTCGATCCGCGCCTGGGTGGCGGTGTCGGAGGCGGTCAGCAGTTCTTCCAGCCGATGCTCGCGCCGGTGCATCGGCACGCTGCGCCCCAGCACGCGATAGACCGCCGGCGAATAGCGCCCGAGGCCGGTTTGCCGATCCAGCTGCCACGAGCCCAGCCGCGCGATGGATTGCGCTTCTTCCAGGCGCTGCACGGCCTCATCGCGCAGTTGCTGCGCCTGCCGTTCCTCGCTGCGGTCCAGGGTCACCACCAGGCGGGCCGGGCCACTGGCCAGATGCAGCTGGTTGCTGCGCACCTCCACATGGCGCGGCCCGCTGCGCGTCATCAGGTCTTCGTGCAATACGCAGGTGGCATCGCCCTTGGCGCGGATCTGCGCGATCACCTCTTCCAGCCGCGCGCCGTCGGCGTTGGGCCAGATCGCCTGCAGGGTCTGTTGCAGGAACTCGTCACGCTCCCAGCCGAAGAATTCCAGCGCTGCCGGGTTGGCATCGAGGATGCGCATGCTCGCCAGATCGTAGACGAACGCCGGGCTGGGCAGTGCCAGGAATTTGGCCTTCAACAAGGCCTCGGACTGCGCCAGTTGCGCATGTTCGTCCACGATCAGGGCCACGAAACGCCGCAGGACCACATGGATCACCACACTCGACAGCAGCAGGAAGCTGGCATCGGACCAGCGTTCCGGGGTTGCCGCGCCGGCCAGGCTCAGCAGCCGGTTGCCCAGCAACAGCCAGATCACGCCCACCAGCAGGTACAGCCCGGTGAGGGTCCACACACCATGGGTCAGGCGCCGGGCCAGACGCAGGCAGGAAACGGGAGGGGACGAGAACGCGGGCGCGGCGTCGGGTTGTTGCATGGGTCCGCAGACGACCTATGGAGCGGGCGATGGAACCATCTTAGCCGTAACTCGGTCCGGTTCGGTCATGCCGAAAACCGGTGCCTCAACTAATTCATCAAACGGCCGTTATCCATTGCGACCCCGAGCCAGGGGGCGATTCTTCGGAGTGTTCCAGAGTGGACTCAGGCGTCATTGCAAGCATGCTGCAACACCCGCTGACCTCGGCGGTGGTGTTGTTGGATGCGCATGGCCAGCCGCTGGCGGCCAACCGCGTTGCGCAGTCGATCGGGCTGCCGGCAACCCTTGGTGCCTATGCCGAAGTGCTGGAAAGCAGCCGCGCCCAGGTGGCGGACGGCGGCGGCATGGCCGCCTGCGTGTTGCCGGGCACCGGCGGCAGGCGACTGGAAGGCTGGCTGCGCGCGGTGTGCGACGAGCATGGCCAGGTCATGGCGTTCACGTTGAGCATTCCCGAACCGGTAGGCGCCGACGGCACCAGTCGCTGGGAAATGGGTCTGGACAGCGCCGATCACGGCCTGTGGGACTGGGATATCCCGGCCGACGTGGTGTACCGCTCCGAACGCTGGACGCGCATGCTCGGCTACAGCGAGCAGCCGCCGCCGAACAATCTCACTGCCTTGTCCGGGCTGATCCATCCCGACGATCACGCGAAAGTCAGCGCCGCGGTGCAGGCCCACCTGGAGGGGCGTGCCGAGACCTATGTGGCCGAATTCCGCCTGCGCCAGCACGACGGCCAATGGCGCTGGATTCTGGACCGTGGCCGGGTGGTCTCGCGCACCGCCGATGGCCGGCCGCTACGCATGGTCGGCACGCATACCGATGTGCACCACCAGAAACTGCTCGAACAGCAGCTGCGTGAGCAGCAGGCCCAGCTGGAAGAGGCCCAGCGCATTGCCAGCATGGGAAGCTGGAGCTGGGATGCGTTGAACGACCAGTTGTGGATCTCGCCGGATTTCCTGCAGCAGCTCGGCATGGCCGAACTGCGTCTGCACGGCGTCCGCGACCTGTTGCGCCTGCTTGCGCGCACTTCGCTTGCGCAATTGCGCAGCGCCTGGCGCAAGATCAAGCACGAAGGCCTACCCGTGCATTTCGAGCTGGAAGTCAACGGCCTGCCGGGCGTCAACCCGCATCATCTGCGGGTGTGGGCGCAGCCGGTGTTCGATGGCAACGCCAGCATGGTGCGCGTTCTTGGCCAACTACAGAATGTGACCGAACAACGCCAGACCGATGCCTTGATCCGCTGGCGTACCGAATTGCTCAACCGCGTCTCAGCACTGGGCAAGATCGGCGGTTGCGAGATCGAGGTCGACACCCGCCGCATGCAGTGGACCGAGGAGTGCTATCGCATCCACGGCCTGCGCAAGGAAAACATCACCCTGGAGCAGGCGCTTGCGCTCTACACCCAGGACTCGCGTGATGCCTTCGAATCGGCGCTGCTGCGCATTTCCGACGGCGGCCTGCCCGAACAACTGGAGCTGTGCTTCTACCGCAATTCCGGCCAGCGCGTCTGGGTGCAGGTCCTGATTGAACTGGACCGACGCGAAGGCCTGCCGCCGCGCTTCGTGGCCCTGTTCCGCGATGTCACCCGCGAGCGCGAGGCCAATGAACGCATCGAGCTGTTGGCACATTACGACCGCCTGACTGGCCTGCCGAACCGCTTCCTGCTGCGCGAGCAGGCCGAAAACGCCATCCGCGAAGCGCATGAGCGCGGCCAGGTGATGGCCATGCTGTTGATCGATCTGGATGGCTTCAAGAGCATCAACGATTCCTTCGGTCATGCGACCGGCGACAACCTGCTCAAGCTCGCCTCCGCGCGCCTGCACCAGCACCTGCGCAACAGTGACCTGTTCGGCCGCTTCAGCGACGATGAATTCATCGTGCTGCTGCGCGATCTGTCCGAGCCGGAAGATGCTGGCCACGTCGCGCGCAAGCTCATCAGCGCGCTGGGCGAACCGCTGCGCAAGGACCAAGTGACCCTCAAGCTCGGCGCCAGCATCGGTATCGCGCTGCAAGGGGAGGGCCTGTCGGACTTCGACAGCCTGCTGCGCGCCGCCGACGCGGCGATGTATGCCGCCAAGGAATCGGGCCGCAACACGTTCCATTACTACAGCCAGGACGTGCTAATGCGTGCACAGCGTCGCCTGGAGCTGGAGCATGCGCTGCAAGGCGCGCTGGAACGCGAAGAATTCACCTTGGTCTACCAACCGCTGGTCAATACCGTCGGCGATACCTCGCCAGCGATCGAGGCGTTGATGCGCTGGAATCGGCCGGGTCACGGGCCGTGCAGCCCGGCCGAGTTCATTCCCATCGCCGAGGAGTGCGGCGAGATCGTGCGCCTTGGCGAATGGGTCATTGGCGAGGCCTGTCGCCAGGCGGTGGTCTGGGACCGTGCCGGACTCAACTTCAGCCGCATTGCGGTCAACGTTTCGGCAGTGCAGCTGCGCGAGCGCGGCTTTGCCGAGCGCGTGCTGGAGATCTGCCGCGACAACGGCTGGTCGCCGTCGCGATTGGAGCTGGAGTTGACCGAATCGGCCTTGATTCGCGATTCGGATTCGCTGCGCCGTTGCTTCGAGTTGTTCGAACAGAACGGCGTGCTGCTGGCGGTGGACGACTTCGGTACTGGATTCTCGAATCTGCACTACCTCAACCGCTTTCCGGTGCAGCGCCTGAAGATCGACCGCAGCTTCGTGCAGGGCATGCTCGACGACGCCAACACGGCCGAAGTGACCCAGGCCATCGTGCACCTGGGCCATGCGCTGGGCATGCAGGTGGTGGCCGAGGGCGTGGAGACGGTGCAGGAAGATGCCTTGCTGCGCCAGCAGGGCTGCGACGAAATCCAGGGGTATTTCTACTCGCGCCCGTTGTCGCCACGCGACATGGCGCAGTGGCTGCGCGAGGCCGAAGCCGGCATGCGGCTGGGCGCGCGGTTGGTGATCGCCAACTGAGATGTTGGCCCGGCTGGCGCCGCCAGCCCGGCGCGGTGCACAGTCCTGCAGTGATGCCACCGCATTGGTGCCGTGCCATGGCAGCGGACCTTCTCACGTCGATTTGAACAAAAGCTCGCGCCTTCAGGGTAGCGAGCTGCGCGCTGTATTGGTCAGGAAAGGACGTGCACGCGCGTGAAGTTCCAGGCCAACGCCTTGTCGTGTGTCGCACTGCTGCAGGCGAGGGCGCTGTCGCAAGCACTGCCGGGAGAGATCTTCGTCACGGTCGCCAGGGCGCTCAATCGGAACAGGAACGCGTGCTCACCCTGCCTGGCAATGCGCCAAGGGCCGAGATGCACGGTGACGGGGTGACCAAGACCGGCGACACCCGCCGGAGCGAGCGACGTCCGGTCGGGCAGGGCGGTCGCAAGGGCGGGCGTGCACGCCATCAGCGATGCCGGGGTACGGTGGAAACCGGCCGCTCAAACGCCTGAGATCGGGCAGTTCGACAATCCGGCGGGGCACCTGCCGAGACGCGCTCCGCCGGTGTTGCATCAGCGCCCGGAGGCGCCGACTGCGGCGCCATCCAGGCCCAGATCCCAGGCCACGGTGGCGAACAGCAGCTCGTCTTCGCTGCAATCGCGGCGCGGATTGACCAGCGCCTTGACCTCTGCGCGGGCGGCAAGTTCCAGCCGCTCCAGCGCGGCCGGCAGGCGCACGCGCCGCACCACCGGCTTGGCCGCGTCGCCTTGCGCGATGCGCTCGGCGTACGTGGCAGCCAATGCGGCGGACTGCAGCGCATCGCTGGGGTCCGCATCGATGGTGGGGGCAAGTAGCGTCATGACGAAACACCAGGTCGGTACGGAACGACAAATCCCCGGCAGGCCGGGGAATGTCGGGATCAGACGTTGCGGGTCGGCATCGGTCTCAGAACAGCTCGACCGTGCCGGCACCCATGCCTTGCTGCGCCACCGGCTTGTGCGGCGGGCGTTCCCACTCCACGCGCATGTCGCGCAAGCGGTTGGACACCTTCTGCAGCGCGGCGACCAGGTCGCTGTCGTACACGCCGCCATTGCGATGCAGTAGTTCCTGCAGCGCCACTGCCTCGCGGTTGATCGCGGTGAGGCGATCGAGGTGGGTGTGGATGCCGCTCAGGGTCTGCGTGGCGATGTCTTCGAACTGCAGCGCACGCACCGCTTCGGCCACGCTGCCGTCGATGGAGCGGGCGCATTCGGAGATTTCGCGCATGCCATCGCCCAACGAGGCGTTGATCTGGGCGACGTTCTCCAGCATGGCGGCCGATTCATGGCGCGCCTCGCGGGAGCGGTCCATGTGGCGCGAGGCCAGCTGCGAGACCGTTTCACGCACCTTGGCGATCGATTCCTTGGAGCTGTGCGCCAGCTTGCGGATCTGCTCGTTGAAGGTGGTGGAGCGTTCGGACAGGTTGCGCACCTCGTCGGCGACCACCGCGAAGCCACGACCGGCTTCACCGGCGCGCGCGGCTTCGATGGCCGCGTTCAAGGCCAGCAGGTTGGTCTGGTCGGCGATCGACTTGACGTCTTCCAGCAACGCGAAGATGCCATCCAGATGCTGGGCCATCTCGTCGATGTGATGCACCGTGTTGGTGCTCTGGCCGCTCACCTGTTCCAGCGCTTCCACCAACTGCTCCATGCGGGAGCTGGCGTGCTGGGCGAAGCGGGCGACGTCGACGCCGGCACTGCCGTCGTCACCGGCACGGTCCACGATGCGGGCCAACGCCTGGCTCTGCTGGCGCGACTTGCGGTTCATCGCTTCGAAGCTGCCGCCCAGGCCGGACACCGCCTGGCGGATCAGTTCGCGGGCACGCTCGACTTCAGAGCGCGACCCGTCGACTTCGTTGCTGACGAACGTCCGCAGTTCGTTGAGCAACTGGTCCTGCTCGCGCAGGATGCGGGCCTGGTCCGGGTTGGGCCGGAACTGGGAATACGTCACCCAGGCAGCAAAACCCAACCAACTGAGGGTCATGGTCGCCAGGATCGCCCAGCGCACCGAGGCGGGCCAGTCGAATCCGACAGCGAAGGGGAACAGCAAGGTCAGAGCCAGAGGGGCGGCTAGACGGATGAGTGGACGTGAATACATGGGCGTTCTCGGCGGAGTCACGGTTGCTGTATCGGCACTCCCCCCGTTGTCTTTAGCGACGATCGCCAGATTGCCTCGCGCATCGCGCCGCCACTGGCGGACGCCAGCGCCCGTTGTGGGCGCTTTCATCCGGCATTTCGGCGCTGCTCAACGCAGTGCGCGATCCACCGCCTCGCTCATCGCGCGCTTGGCGAACAGAAAATCCCACAGGCTGCCGCCCATCTGCCGCCACAGCACCGCCGAGCGCACCGCCGCCAGCAACAGCGCGCGGATTTCCGCCACCACGCCGGCCTGGCCCAGGTAGTGCGGGTTGCCCTGCACCATGACCTTGGGGCGCAGGTGGCTGATGGTCTGCGCATACAGCCCGCCCAGCGCGCTCAACACCTCCGGATGCGCGCTGTCGTCCAGGCGCTGCGCCTGCTGCGCCGCCGCCGCGATCCCG
Organism: Xanthomonas cucurbitae; assembly: GCF_002939885.1. GTDB lineage: Bacteria > Pseudomonadota > Gammaproteobacteria > Xanthomonadales > Xanthomonadaceae > Xanthomonas > Xanthomonas cucurbitae. Next base: position 49,096 of record NZ_MDED01000019.1, on the reverse strand, counting down.
CTGGAAACCGTGGCCACGGTGGCGGTGTCGCGCACGAAGCGGCGCTCCAGCTGCAGCACCGCCAGCGCCAGCCGTGGCAGCACATCGTCCTGGCCCTGGTTGCGAAAGTAGTTGTGCAGCAGGCGCAGGCCGGGCGCCAGGGCCGCCGTCGAGCCGTACACCGCCTCCGGCGAGGCCGCATCCACCCGGAACACGCTGTCGATGGCGGTGCGCACCGTGGCCGCCTCCGAATGCCCGGTTTCGGCGATCCGCCGCACCTGCTGCAGGGCCTGGGCAACGCCGGCCAGCGCCAGCACACGGTGATCCATGGAAACACTCATCAAGCCACACCCTCGGGGGAAGAAGAAGATCCTGCCAATTGACGCTCCAGCGGTGCATCGGTGGCGGCAATGACCGCGCCGCCGAGGCATTGCTCGCCGTCGTACAGCACCAGCGACTGCCCGGGCGTCACCGCCCGCTGCGGTCGCTCGAAGCGCACCTGCATGCTGCCATCGTCCTGCACGGCCACCGTGCACGGCTCGTCCGGCTGCCGGTAGCGCGTCTGCGCGGTGCAATTGAAGCGGCGCGCCGGCGGCGCACCGGCGACCCAGTGGGCCAGCTCGGACTGCAGCCAGCGCGACTGCAGCAGCGGACTGTCGCGGTCCTGGTCCACGTACAGCACGTTGCTGGCCACGTCCTTGCCCACCACGTACCACGGCGCGGCCGCGCGGCCGCGCACCCCACCGATGTTCAGGCCTTCGCGCTGGCCCAGGGTGAAATAGAACACGCCGGGGTGCTCGGCAATGCGCTGCCCCTGCGGGTCGCGGATCTCGCCGGTGCGGGCGGGCAGGTAGCGGCCCAGGAACTCGCGGAAGTCGCGTTCGCCGATGAAGCAGATCCCGGTGGAATCCTTCTTGGCATGGGTCGGCAGGCCCGCATCCTGGGCGATGCGGCGCAGCGTGCTTTTCTCCAGCTCGCCGACCGGGAACAGGGTGGCGGCCAGCTGGGTCTGCCCCAGCTGATGCAGGAAATAGCTCTGGTCCTTGCCCCGGTCGGCGCCGCGCAGCAGCTGCCAGCGCCCGCCACTGTGGGCAACCCGGGCGTAATGCCCGGTGGCGATGCGCTCGGCGCCCAGTGCCTGTGCGGCGTCCAGGAAGTGCTTGAACTTGACCTCGCGGTTGCACAGCACGTCCGGGTTCGGGGTGCGCCCGGCTGCGTATTCGGCCAGGAAGTGCTCGAACACGCCGCTCCAGTATTCGCCGGAAAAATCGCGAAAGTGGAAGGGGATGCCCAGCATCCCGCAGACCGCCACCGCGTCGCGGCGGTCGTCTTCGGCGCGGCAATCGCCGCTGCCGTCGTCGGCCCAGTTCTGCATGAACAGCCCGGCGATCGCCTCGCCCTGCTGCGCCAGTTGCCAGGCCGCCACCGACGAATCCACCCCGCCGGACACGCCCACCACGATGCGCGGCGTCCTCATGCGACGTGCCGCACCAGTGCCAACGGATGCCGCTGTCCGGCCAGGTAGTCGGCCACCACCTCCCACACCAGGGGGCTGCGCCAACGCTCGCTGGCGTCACGCAATTGGTCCGGCGTCATCCACAGTGCCCGCACCACGCCGGTATCCAGGCTGCGCTCGGGGTGGTGTGTCAGCGCATCGGCCACGAAGGCAAAGCGCAGGTAGCACTGGCCGGTCGGGGCCAGCCACTGGTAGCTGCCGATGAAATGGGTCGGCCGCACGTCCCAGCCGGTCTCTTCCAGGGTTTCGCGCACGGCGGCGTCGAGCAGGCTTTCATCCGGCTCCAGATGCCCGGCCGGCTGGTTCAGCAGCAGGCGGTCGCCGATGCGCTCTTCCACCTGCAGCAAGCGTCCGTCGCGCACCACCACGGTGGCCACGGTGACATCGGGGTGCCAGCGCGGCTGCGGGGCGCTCATCGCCGCCGCTCCTGGCGGGCGGACGGGTTGCCAGGCAAGCCGCCGGAGCCCAGCGCGCAAGAGTGGTCAATACGCCCACTGCGGGGGCCAGCCATGGCAGCGTTGCCCGCGTCGGTCGAGGGCGGCGGCGCCGGCGCAGCTGCGGTCAGGGAGTCGGTCATGGGGGCCAAGGGGGAAATTGGAGACAAATTGTGCGGGCCGCGGCGCAAATCGTCCAATGCGCGTGGCGTTGAACCGTATAATGGCCGGATGCCTCGCAAGACCTCACACGAACACGATCACGGCCTGACCGTTGAAGCCAGCAAGCCGGAGGTGGCGCCGCCGCCGCGTTACCAGGTGTTGCTGCTGAACGACGACTACACCCCGATGGACTTCGTGGTGACCGTCCTGCAGCAGTTTTTCAACCTGGACCTGGAAAGCGCCACCCAGGTCATGTTGCACGTCCACACCCGTGGGCGCGGCGTCTGCGGGGTCTACAGCCGCGAAGTCGCCGAGTCCAAGGTGGCGCAGGTCAACGAGTTTTCGCGGATGAACCAGCACCCGTTGCTGTGCACGATGGAACAGCGCTGAGACCGTTGCTGGATCATTCCAGCAGCGCAACAGTGTGACTGCAATCGCGTGCTAACGCTGTCTGAACATGCCTATTGGATAGGGTTGTGGAAAATCCCGACAAAAGCCGCATATTGTTGGCAACAGCCGTTCGGAGTGACCAATGTTCAGCAAAGACCTAGAGCAAACCATCGGCCAGTGCTACAAGCGAGCACGCGAGGCGCGTCATGAGTTCATGACCGTCGAGCATCTGCTGCTCTCGCTGCTGGACAATCCCTCCGCACAGGCCGTGCTCAAGGCCTGTGGGGCAGACCAGCTGCGCCTGCACAACGATCTGGAGCAGGCGATCGAGGCGGCGGTCTCGCGCCTGGCCGAAGACGACGGCCGCGATACCCAGCCGACGCTGGGCTTCCAGCGCGTGCTGCAGCGCGCCGTCTACCACGTGCAATCGTCCGGCAAGAAGGAAGTCACCGGCGCCAACGTACTGGTGGCCATCTTCGGCGAGAAGGACTCGCACGCGGTGTATTTCCTGAACCAGCAGGACATCACCCGGCTGGACATCGTCAACTATCTGTCCCACGGCATCGCCAAGCTGGGCGAAGACAGCGAGCAGCCCTCCGCGTCCGAGGGCGAGCCCAAGAGCGAGGGCGGGGAAGGCGAGGGCAAGGGCGACGCGCTGGCCGAGTACGCCACCAATCTCAACGAGCAGGCGCGCAACGGCAAGATCGACCCGCTGGTGGGCCGTGCCGATGAAATCGAGCGCACCATCCAGGTGCTGTGCCGCCGCCGCAAGAACAACCCGCTGTACGTGGGCGAGGCGGGCGTGGGCAAGACCGCGATCGCCGAGGGACTGGCCAAGCGCATCGTCGATAACGACGTGCCGGACGTGCTGGCCGATGCGGTGATCTTCTCGCTGGACCTGGGCGCGCTGGTAGCGGGCACCAAGTATCGCGGCGACTTCGAAAAGCGCCTGAAGGGCGTGCTGACCGCGCTGAAGAAGGTGCCCAATGCGGTGCTGTTCATCGACGAGATCCACACCATCATCGGGGCCGGCTCGGCGTCGGGCGGCACCATGGATGCCTCCAACCTCATCAAGCCGGCGCTGGCCTCGGGCGAGCTGCGTTGCATCGGCTCCACCACTTTCCAGGAATACCGCGGCATCTTCGAAAAGGACCGTGCCCTGGCGCGTCGCTTCCAGAAGATCGACATCGTCGAGCCCACCGTGGGCGAGACCTTCGAGATCCTGCAGGGCCTCAAGCCCAAGTACGAGGCGCACCATGGGGTGACCTACGCCGACGATGCGCTGCAGGCGGCAGTTGACTTGTCGGTCAAGCACATCGGCGACCGGCTGCTGCCGGACAAGGCGATCGATGTGATCGATGAGGCCGGTGCGCGCCAGCGCCTGTTGCCGGCAGGCAAGCGCAAGGAACTGATCGACATCGAGGAAATCGAGACCATCGTCGCCAAGATGGCGCGGATTCCGGCCAAGCAGGTCAGCGCGACCGACAAGGACGTGCTGCAGCATCTGGAGCGCAACCTCAAGATGGTGATCTTCGGGCAGAATCCGGCGATCGAGACACTGGCCGGCTCCATCAAGCTGGCACGCTCCGGCCTGGCCAACCCGGAAAAGCCGATCGGCAACTTCCTGTTTGCCGGCCCCACCGGTGTGGGCAAGACCGAGGTCACCAAGCAGCTGGCGCTGCAGCTCGGCATCGAGCTGGTGCGCTTCGACATGTCCGAGTACATGGAAGCGCATTCGATCAGCCGCCTGATCGGCGCGCCTCCGGGTTACGTCGGTTTCGACCAGGGCGGCCTGCTGACCGAGAAGATCGTCAAGACACCGCACTGCGTGCTGTTGCTGGACGAGGTGGAGAAGGCGCACCCGGACATCTTCAACATCCTGTTGCAGGTCATGGACCGCGGCATCCTCACCGATACCAACGGGCGCGAGGCCAACTTCAAGAACGTGATCCTGGTGATGACCACCAATGCCGGTGCCACCCAGGCATCGCGGCGGTCGATCGGCTTTACCAAGCAGGATCATTCCACCGATGCGATGGAGTCGATCCGCCGCGGGTTCACGCCGGAGTTCCGCAACCGTCTGGATGCCATCGTGCAGTTTCAGCCACTGGGGTTCGACCACATCCTGCGCGTGGTGGACAAGTTCATCATCGAGCTGGAAATGCTGTTGCAGGAAAAGCATGTCTCGCTGTCGGCCACCCCAACCGCGCGCGACTGGCTTGCCCAGCATGGCTTCGACCCGCTGATGGGCGCACGCCCGATGTCGCGCGTGATCCAGGAGAAGATCAAGCGCCCGCTGGCCGACGAGCTGCTATTCGGCAAGCTGGTGGAAGGTGGTCGCGTCAACATCGACGTCAAGGAAGGCGAGCTGCTAGTGGAGGCGCATCCGGAACCGGAGCGCTTGCTGCCTGCCACGGTCGACTGATCGCAAGTTCTGGTCAACGAAAAGCCGCTCCTCTGAGCGGCTTTTTTGTGCCTGCCTGACGCAGAGGTCTGCGGCTAGGGTCTGGAGGCGGACCTATCGCATTGCGTCTGGCTGTTTGTGCGGCGTCATGGCTGTTGTGACGACAAATGCCACCGCAAGGCAGTACGCTGCAAATTCCAGGCACGACAAAAAGCGGCCATGGGCCGCCTCGCGTCTCAGCACCAAAGCCGCTTACTTCATGCGGTAGGTGATACGGCCCTTGGTGAGGTCGTATGGCGTCATCTCGACCTTGACCCGGTCACCGGTCAGGATGCGGATGTAGTTCTTGCGCATGCGGCCGGAGATGTGGGCGATGATCTCGTGCCCGTTTTCCAGCTTGACCCGGAAGGTGGTGTTGGGAAGCGTCTCGCTGACGCTGCCTTCGAATTCAATGGAGTCGTCTTTCGACATGTAATCCTGTGCAATCACGGCTGGCCCGGCAGGGCCGTAAGGGACGGCATTTTACGCCCCATCTCCCGGTGGTGCAAATTTATGTTAAGCGAGCTTCATGCAGCTCACGCGCCAGCCGCTCGCCATAGCGCGCGGACCAACTGCCTGCCGGCTCCGGTTGCGCCACCTGCCGCTGCACGGAATGCAAAAAGTCTGCACGCGGCAGGCGTTCGGCTCCCAGGCTCAGCAGGTGGGGGTTTTCCACCTGCGCATCGAGCAGCGGCCATCCACGGGCGTGCAGGTCCGCAGCCAGGGCGGCCAGGGCCACCTTGGAGCCGCCACTGCGCGCACTGAACATGCTTTCGCCGAAGAACATTCGGCCGATCGCCACCCCGTAGATGCCGCCCACCAGGTGTGTCCCGTCGAATACTTCCAGCGAATGCGCATGGCCGAGGTGGTGCAGCTCGATGTAGGCCTGCTGCATGGGGCGCGTGATCCAGGTGCCGTCCTGGCCTGCGCGCGGAATCGCCGCGCAGGCTGCAATGACCTGCTCGAACGCGGTATCGGCGCGCACGGTCCAGGTGCTGGTGCGCAGCTGGCGCCTGAAGCGAGAGGAGAGGCGTACGCTCTCGGTCCAGAACACCATGCGCGGATTTGGGCTCCACCACAACAGCGGCTGGCCATCGGAGAACCAGGGGAATACGCCATGCGCATAGGCATTGAGCAACCGCGGCACCGACAGGTCGCCACCGATCGCCAGCAGGCCATCTGGCTCGCGCAATGCCTGCTCGGCAGGCGGAAACGGCGCGGCGGGATCGGCGGAAAGCAGGAAGGGAAGAGCGCGCGACATCTGACGAGTTTAGAGCCTTGCCCGTCCCTCACACGGGTGCATCGGCGCATTGTGCGCTGGAGTCGGCGCACCGGTGCAGTCGCGGAACGGGCTGTGCTCGGCCAGTTCGAGGGCCTGTTGGGCAACCGCCACGCGCTCGTCCGCGCACCATTGCGCCAGCGGCGCACGAAAGCTGGGGTCGGCGATCCAGTGGCGGCTGCGTACCAGGGTGGGCAGGAAGCCGCGCGCGATCTTGTGCTGGCCCTGGGCACCGGGCTCGAAGCGGGCCAGGCCTTCGCGCAGGCAGTATTCCAGGCCCTGGTAGTAGCAGGTTTCGAAGTGCAGGCCGGGCAGGGTGTCGCCGCCCCAGTAACGGCCGTATAAGGTGTCGTGGCCACGCAGGCAGAGCGCGCCGGCGATCGGGCGGCCGTCGAGGTCGGCCAGGAACATCACCAGCTGGCGCGGCATGGCCGTTGCCAGATGCTGCAAGAACTGCGGCGTGAGTGCGGGCGAATTGCCGTACTCGTTGAAGGTCTTGAGATAGAAGCCATACATCGCCGCCAGGTCGTCCTGGCTGGCCTCGTCGCCATGCACCACGCGCATGCGGATACCGGCGCGCTGCACCTTGGCCCGTTCCTGGCGGATGTTCTTGCGCCGCTTGTGGTCCATGGCGCCAAGGAACGCCTCGAAGTTGGTCCAGCCGGCGCGGTTGTGCCAGTGGTATTGCAGGTCGTTGCGTTCCAGCCAGTCGGTATCGAAGGCGGTGTCTTCGTCCACCGGGTGGAAATTCACATGCGCCGACGACAGGCCGCTGCGCTCCACCAGCTCGCGCATGGCCGCCAGCAGGTGCGGCCGCCACGTTGGGGCGCCCAGCAGGCGTGGGCCGGTCACCGGCGAGTAGGGCACCCCGCACAGCCACTTGGGGAAATACTCCTGCCCGTAGCGCGCGTACGCATGCGCCCAGGCATGGTCGAACACGAATTCGCCGTGCGAGTTGTGTTTCAGATATCCCGGCGCGGCGGCGACCAGGCTGTCGCCTTCCCACAGGGTCAGATGCAGCGGGTTCCAGCCCCAGTCCGGACGCAGGCAGCCTTCCTGCTCCAGTCCCTGCAGAAACGCATAGCCGATGAAGGGATGCGTGCCATCGTGCAGCGCATCCCAGGCGCCAGCCGGCAATTCGTCCAGCCGACGGCACCAGCGCGCGGTAACGCTCATCCGCGCTGCCTGCTGGGCAGGCCGGTCGCAGGGCGCGACCGGCGGTTGGCAATCACCTCAGACGCCCTTGTCGAGATAACGCTCGGCATCCAGCGCCGCCATGCAGCCGAAGCCAGCCGAGGTGATCGCCTGGCGGTAGTGCTGGTCGGCCACGTCGCCGGCGGCGAATACGCCGGCCACCGAGGTTTCGGTCGCCGCGCCGTTCAGGCCGGAGCGAATCTCCAGGTAGCCGTTGTTCATCGCCAGCTGGCCGTCGAACAACTGGGTGTTGGGGTGGTGGCCAATGGCGACGAAGAAGCCGTGCGCAGCGATGTCGCGGGTGCTGCCGTCGAGGGTGGACTTGACCCGCACGCCGGTCACGCCGGCATCGTTGCCCAGCACTTCGTCCACTGCGTGGTGCCAGACGGTTTCGATCTTGCCGGCGGCCACCTTGGCGAACAGCTTGTCCTGCATGATCTTTTCCGCGCGCAAAGTGTCGCGGCGGTGCACCAGGTAGACCTTGCGGGCAATGTTGGACAGGTAGAGTGCTTCTTCGACCGCGGTGTTGCCGCCGCCGACCACCACCACGTCCTGGTCCTTGTAGAAGAACCCGTCGCAGGTGGCGCAGGCGGACACGCCGCGGCCCTTGAAGGCTTCCTCGGTGGGAATGCCCAGGTACTTGGCGGTGGCGCCGGTGGCGATGATGAGCGCGTCGCAGGTGTACTCGGCACTATCGCCGATCAGCCGGAACGGGCGCTGCGACAGGTCGGCGGTGTGGATGTGGTCGAAGATCACCTCGGTGTCGAAGCGCTCGGCGTGCGCCTGCATGCGGTTCATCAGGTCCGGGCCCATCAGGCCGTGGGGGTCGCCGGGCCAGTTGTCCACCTCGGTGGTGGTCATCAGCTGGCCGCCCTGCTGCAGCCCGGTGATGACCACCGGCTTGAGGTTGGCGCGGGCGGCGTAGACCGCGGCGGTCCAGCCGGCCGGGCCGGAGCCCAGGATCAGCAGGCGGGAATGCTTGGCGGGGCTGGCAGAAGAGGCGCTCATGTATACTCGCGATCTAGGAAATGGCAGGGCTGGCGCGCAGATTCGCGCTCCCGTGGCGGCATAGAGTGGCGGTCCACACCCGGTGAATCAAGGCGGCGCGATGGAACTGCTTGAACCGCAGATGGCATGGCCCACCCACGTTGCAGGTCCGACGCCGCCTTGTGCGGCGTTTTTCGTTGACGGCTGCATGCCGTGGCAGCCGGCGGTCGCCTGACTGCTGTCACTGCGGCCGCAGTCGTTTATTATCAACCACTAACAGCATTTTTCTAAGGTCTGGCTACAGGTGGCAAAGCAGGTTCCCGAACGCAGCAAGCCCGCAGAAGGCAAGACGTCGTCGCGCAAGACGGCGGCCGCCGACACTCCGCGCCGACAGAAGCTCTGGCGCGATCTGGCATTGATCGCGGTGGCGCCGCTGCTGCTGTACCTGCTGGCCAGCCTGTTCACCTATTCGGCCACCGATCCCGGCTGGTCGCGCACCGGCAACCTGGTCGCGCCGATTCACAACATGGGCGGCCGGTTTGGTGCCATGGCGGCGGACGTGTTGCTGTATTTGCTCGGTTACGTGGCCTTTCTGTTGCCAGTGATCTTGGGAGCGGTGGCCTGGATTGCCCTGATCGGCGAGCGCGAGGAGCAGAGTCAGAGCGACCTTGGACCCTCGCTGCGGTTGGTTGGGATGGTCGGCTTCCTGATCTCTTCGACCGGCTTCCTGCATCTGCGTCTTTATCATGGAGAAGTCGCCGAGGCTGGCGGTATTCTTGGGGAGCAAGTGAGCGGCTCGCTCAGCGCCGGCTTCGGCGCGCTGGGCGCCAACCTGTTCGTGGTGGTGCTGCTGCTGGTGTCGATCACCCTGGCCACTGGCTTGTCGTGGTTCGCGGTGATGGAGCGCATCGGCAAGTGGGTGCTGGCGCTGGGGCCGCTGATGCAGCGCAAGACCCACCAGGCCAGCGAGTGGCAGCAGACCCGGGTGATGCGCGAGGAGCGCGAGGAAGTGCGCAAGGTCGATGCGGTCAAGCAGGCCAAGCGCGAGCCGGTCAAGATCGAGCCGCCGCCGGCACCGGTGGTGGAAAAGAGCGAACGCGCCAAGCGCGATACGCAGATCCCGATGTTCCAGGGCGTGAGTACCGATGGCTCGGACCTGCCGCCGCTGGCGTTGCTGGACGACCCCAAGCCGCAGGCCAAGGGCTATTCGGAAGAAACGCTGGAAACACTGTCGCGGCAGATCGAGTTCAAGCTCAAGGATTTCCGCATCGAGGCGCAGGTGGTTGGCGCCTATCCGGGGCCGGTCATCACACGCTTCGAGATCGAGCCGGCGCCGGGCATCAAGGTCAGCCAGATCAGCTCGCTGGACAAGGACATCGCGCGCGGGCTGTCGGTGAAGTCGGTGCGCGTGGTGGACGTGATTCCGGGCAAGTCGGTGATCGGGCTGGAGATCCCCAATGTCACCCGCGAGATGATCTTCCTGTCCGAGCTGCTGCGCTCCAAGGAATACGACAAGTCGGCCAGCCCGTTGACGCTGGCGCTGGGCAAGGACATCGCCGGCCGCCCGACCGTGGCCGACCTGGCGCGCATGCCACATCTGCTGGTGGCCGGTACCACCGGCTCGGGCAAGTCGGTGGCGGTCAATGCGATGGTGCTGAGCCTGTTGTTCAAGGCCTCGCACAAGGAGCTGCGCATGCTGATGATCGACCCGAAGATGCTCGAACTGAGCGTCTACCAAGGCATCCCGCATCTGCTGGCACCGGTGGTCACCGACATGAAGGAGGCCGCCAACGGTCTGCGTTGGTGCGTGGCCGAAATGGAACGCCGCTACAAGCTGATGAGCGCGGTGGGCGTGCGCAACCTGGCCGGTTTCAACAAGAAGATCAAGGACGCCATCGACGCCGGCCAGCCGATGATGGACCCGTTGTTCAAGCCGAACCCGGAGCTGGGCGAAGCACCGCGGCCGCTGGAGACGCTGCCGTTCATCGTGATCTTCATCGACGAATTCGCCGACATGATGATGATCGTCGGCAAGAAGGTCGAAGAGCTCATCGCTCGTCTGGCGCAGAAGGCGCGTGCGGCCGGCATCCACCTGATCCTGGCCACGCAGCGGCCGTCGGTGGATGTCATCACCGGCCTCATCAAGGCCAATATTCCAACCCGCGTGGCGTTCCAGGTCAGTTCCAAGATCGACTCGCGCACCATCCTGGACCAGTCCGGCGCCGAGGCGTTGTTGGGTAACGGCGACATGCTGTATCTGCCGCCGGGCACCGCACTGCCGGACCGCGTGCACGGCGCCTTCGTCAGCGACGAGGAAGTGCATCGGGTGGTCGAGCACCTCAAGGCCAGCGGGCCGGTGTCCTATGTCGAAGGCGTGCTGGACGAAGTGCAGACCATGGGCGATGGCACCGTGGTCGGTGCCACCGGCCTGCCGGAAAGCAGTGGCGGTGGTGGCGACGAGTCGGACCCGTTGTATGACGAGGCGCTGCGCATCGTCACCGAGACCCGGCGCGCCTCCATCTCCGGCGTGCAGCGGCGCTTGAAGATCGGCTACAACCGCGCCGCGCGCCTGATCGAGGCGATGGAAGCGGCCGGCGTGGTCAGCCCGCCCGAGCACAACGGCGACCGCAGCGTGCTGGCACCGCCGCCCCCGAAGTAAGCGCGGCGGCCATCACCGCCGTGCAGGGCGCCGGGTGCGGGGATTTGCGGGTTTCTGGTGACCACGCGCCGCCCTTGGATTCGGTAGCGTTGAACGTACCGAAGCATCGCATCGCGTTGTCCGGCGACAGGCGACAGGCGCAGCCAGCGTCGGATCCAGCTCACCTTGCTGGAGTGTCGGCAGGAGGGCATGCGCAGTGATGCGGCAGAGTGGGAAGCCCATGTCTGTCATTGCCGGGCACAACGGCTACCCTGTGCGCCAAGCGCCACTTTGGCCTGTCGTGATCGAGACCCATGCTGCATCGTCCCTTGTTGTTGCTCGTGCTGTTGTTCTCCGCGCCGCTGCTGGCCCAGCCACAGCCCCGACAGCAGGCGGCGCCTGTCCCGGGGGCGGCACGCACCCAGGCCGACACCAACTTCAGCTTCGTGCGCTATCGCGCCGACTACGAAGTACGCGCCGATGCCAGTAGCGTGGAGACCGACGAATACGAGATTCTGCTCAAGACCAAGTCGGCGGTGGAGCAGTTCAGCCAGGTGCGCCTGAGTTACAGCGAGAAGATGGAAACGCTCGAGGTGCTTCAGGCCTATACCGTCACCGCCGAAGGCCTGCGCCAGGAGGTGGCCAGCGACAAGATCTACACCCAGGAAAGCTATTCCAGCGCCTCGGCGGCGATATATGCCGACCGCAAGGTCAAGGTGGTGGTGTTCCCGAACCTGGCGCCCGGCGCACGTATCGTCTACCGGGTGCGGCGGGCGCAGAATACCCCCTATTTCCCCGGCTATTTCAGCCTGTGGGAGACCTTCAGCGTGTTTGCGCAATACGACGATGCGGTGGTGACCCTGGTGGCGCCGAAATCGTTGCCGATGCATCTGTCGGTGCGTGGGCTACAGGGCGGGACCAAGCCGGTGGTGCGTGGCGATCAGGCGCGCTGGGAGTGGCGTTACCAGCGCACCGTGCCGATGAAGAACCAGAACTGGAGCGCGGCAACCTGGGAGTTCAGCCCCACCTTGATGGCCAGCACCTTCGACAGCTGGTCGCAGATGGGCCTGGCCTATCACGTCAAGGGCGCGCGCGCGGCGGCGGTGACGCCGGCAATCCAGGCGCTGGCCGACCAGGTCACCAAGGGCATCGACGCCCCGCGTGCGCAGGCCGCGGCCTTGTACGCATGGGTGGCGCGCAATATCCGCTACGTGGCGGTGTACCTGGGCAATGGCGGGCTGGAGCCCAACAGTGCCGACAGCATCCTGGCCAACCACTATGGCGACTGCAAGGACCACACGGTGATCCTGGAAGCGTTGCTGGCGGCCAAGGGCATCGCCAGTACGCCGGTCCTGATCGGTGCGGAGGGCGGGTCGACATTGCCGGCGATCCCGGTGCTGGGGCGTTTCAATCACGCCATCACCTATCTGCCGGCCTTCGATCTCTACGTCGATTCCACCAACCCGTATGCGCGCTTCGGCCAGCTGCCGGCCGGCGACCTGGGCGCACCGGTGGTGCATACGCGCGACGGCAAGCTCACCCACACGCCGCCGAACGACCGCAAGGTCAATCGCTATGTTGCGCGGACCGACTATCGCTTCACCCCGCAGGGTGGCCTGCAGGGGCTGACCACGCTGGATAGCGGGCAAACCGGTGAGGTGGGGTTGCGCGCGATGTTCGTGCAGCTCAATGCGCAGAACCGCAACCGCATCGAGGAATCGATCATTGCCCAGTCCGGCTTCGTCGGCATCGGCGATCTGCTGATCCAGGGCGATCCACTGGATCTGGAGACGCCGTTCAATTATCGCTACACCTTCCAGGCCAGCGACGCGGTGGATTTTTCCGTGGTCGGTGGCATGACCCTGCCGGAGATGCCTGGCGCCGAATCCACCCGTGACATCTACACGACCACCTCGGCCGAAGACAATCTGACGCCGTTCTATTGCAACGACAGCGTGCGCGAGGAAACCTACGTGGTGACCTTGCCCGACACCGTGCCCATCATTGCCATCCCGCGCAGCAGCCGGTTCCGCAACAAGGCAGGCGACTACGCGGTGGAATGGACGCGGCAGGGGCAGACCGTCACCGCCGTGCACCGGTTGCAACGCGCTGCCGTGCGTGGGCCGCAGGCCTTGTGCCAGCCACAGGATTACCGCGCGTTTCGCGAGCTCTACCAGCAGGTGCGCCGGGGCTTTCGCGGCCAGATCGTCTACGGCGATCTGAGCAAGGTGCAGACGGCGCAGTGAGCGCGCAGCGCGGGCACGCGCCTCACATGAACGCATCCGCGCGATAGCGCTCGCCCATTCATCTGTGAAGCTTCAGAATTGACGCAGTTCCTTCTGGAAGACCGCGATGCATCGCCAGCTCCGTTATGCCGTCCTTGCCACCGCCCTGTTCGCCGGTACCGCCTTTGCCGGTGCGCGACAGGAGCTGGAGACGTTCACGCGTGGCCTGAAGGGCTTGGACGGGCAGTTCAGCCAGCAGGTCAGCGATGCCAACGGTCGGGTCAAGGAACGCTCCAGCGGGCGGGTGGCGTTGTCGGCGCCACGCCAGTTTCGCTGGGAATATGCCAAGCCCTACAAGCAGTTGATCGTGGCCGATGGCAAGAAGGTCTGGGTGTTCGACCCCGACCTGGAGCAGGTGACCGTGCGTGCACAGGGCAGCGAAGAGCAGAACAGCCCGCTGGTCGCCCTGATCGACCCGGCGCGCCTGGACAAGCAGTACGACGTCAGCGAAGAAGCGGCGCCGCGCGACGGCCTGCAGTGGCTGTCGCTGACGCCCAAGGTCGACACCGAGGCGAGCTTCCAGATGGCCTCGCTGGGGTTCGGTAAGGACGGCCTGGCGAAGATGGAAGTGGTGGACGCGGTGGGGCAGCACACCGCCATCAGTTTCAGCGGCTGGAAGCGCAATCCTGCATTTGCTGCAGACACCTTCCGGTACACGCCGGCCAAGGGCGTGGACGTGGTGGGCGACGCGCATTAGATGCGTCTGCGGACGCACGGCATAAATGCATGGTGCAGCTCGGCTGTGCCTGCCGGGGTGGGGGGCGCAGCGTTCGCCGTGACGTGACGGAAACCCCGCCATTCGGGGGTGACGCCGGCAGCGCTACGGGACTGGCTCGTACGGGATCCATTGACCAACCGTACGACTCGCCTCGGCCGCTTGGTTAACCTGGCGTTTGATGAAGAAGTCGATGCCACGCTCGCGCTGGCGTTTTCCCTTTTCGCGCAGAATGAGAATGGTCGGTTCCCAGATGCCTGGGTGGCTGATCAGATCATCGAAGGCGCGATCAGCCTCCATCGCTTGAGCTTCGCAGCCGGCGCCCCGTAATAGCTGGGCCTGCGCGCGCAATGCGTCCAGGCGCGGCGCAGCATCGGCCTGTAATACCCAGTCTACGACCAGCGAAGCGAACTTGTTGTCTTGCATGTGGATGCGGACCCGTTCGACGAAGTCCTCTAACTGGCGCTCGGCCACCATGTAGAGCCGCTGGTCATCGACCTTGCCTTGCAGTTTGGAGATTCCGTAGTGGGTCCATAACTGCCAGTTGCGTTTCACCTCGCGTTTGAATGACGTGAAGTTGAAGAATTCTAAGCCACGATCTGTGCGCACAGGATCGATTTCGTTATTGAACATCCACAAGGTGGAGAACGTATTGCTGCCACCCGAACGCAGCTCTCTGCTATAGCCGAAATCGAGCGTAGCCATGGACAGCCGCGCCACTGGTGTGGACGGCACATTGCCAGTGCTCGGGTGCGTCCACTGCTGAGCAACGAGACTTGCCGTTCCGCGCCCTGCGATTTCTACCCTGGATTGTGCGCTTGAATCCTTCAGCACCATCGTCATGTAGCCTTCGATCGGCGTCTGCGAACGGGAGGTTTCCCGCCGTGCCTTTAGCCCGAGCGAAGCCCCCAGGGTGGCGCGACGCGGTTGGCCATCCATTTTTCCCACGCGCACGCCCGCAGCGATGGTGACGCTGGATTCGGTGGCCGAAGAGTTGCGCTCGGCATGGCCGATCAAGCCAACGGTGATGCTGGGATGGTGCGCCAGTAGCTCCGCCAGAAAATCCTGCCTGGTCAACTGGCCTGTATCGCCGCCGGCTTGTTCTGCGAGCTCCAGCAGATGTTCGAACATGGCGAGGAATTGCGCGCGCTGCTCCAGCTCCTGACCCTTGCCCCGTCGTGGTACCCGGATCTGCACGCCATGTTCGATGCCCGATTCATTTTTGATGCGCCAATCGGCTGCTCCCGTAATACCCACCGGTGCGCGTTCGGTGCCCGGCAGCAGCACGCCCGCGCTAATGCCCGTACTGGCGTTGAACTGCCGCGCCTTCTGTCGTCC
Source organism: Xanthomonas cucurbitae (assembly GCF_002939885.1). Classification (GTDB taxonomy): domain Bacteria; phylum Pseudomonadota; class Gammaproteobacteria; order Xanthomonadales; family Xanthomonadaceae; genus Xanthomonas; species Xanthomonas cucurbitae. The sequence goes on along the minus strand of NZ_MDED01000019.1, from coordinate 33,736 downwards.
GATCTGCAGCGACAGCCCGGTCCGTCCCATGTAAATCTCCACCGAGCGATCGGAACTGATCTGACAGCCTGCGGATAATTTCAGTCCCAGGCCGCTGGGGATGATCGCAAGCGCGGCCGACAGCGGCGTCGTATTGAGTCCTATCACTCGTTGCTCGGTGAGACGCAGCTTGTCGCGCCATTCCAGCCGTTCCATCAGGTTGCGCAGGCATTCGAACAGCGCGCGTGGCGACCTGACGCGGGACGTGTCGCCCTCATGAAGAAAACGACTGGCATTACCAACGGCCTGATGAAAGTGGTTGCGCGCGACCGACGCCAGTTCTTCATCCAGGGGCGCTGCACCGATCGGCATGTCGGTCGGCTGTACGGCGTGGTGGAGCAAGCCGCGTTGGATCAGCCGCAGCGTTTCAGGCAGACGCATGCGGCCGGTACGTAATGCAACCCAGGCGGACGCGATCGCCGGATGGCACTCCGCCGGTTGCCGATCGTTGGTTTCGCTCACGGAGGCAGCCGCCGAGCGCTGAAGATCCTGAGCGCGCCGTTCAATCTTGGCCAGTACCTTGGCAGTGAAGGTCAGTTCGGTCGCATTCTGCTCGTGTGGGAGCCAGTGCGCGTACTCCGAAAGCGCTTGCATCGCCAGCTCTTCCTGCGACGGCATTCGCCCGCACGCCATTTGGATCTGGCGGCGCGCGACGAGCCAGCTGGTAAGGTGGCCGGCCGCCTCGCGAAAAGCGTCGTTGGCCCGCCGCACAGCTGTCGGAAGCGCTTCGGAGGCGCCGACCTTCATTCCCAGCTCGAGTGCGTTGAAGGGATTGAGGGCGCGATTGCCCCGCCTTCCGCTGTCTGTTACCGCCCATTGCGCAAACATCTGCAGGCATGCGTTAACGCGGGCATAGGGTGAACCTGCCCGAGTGGTTTCGTAGCCGTTGCGGAACGCATGAAATGCGCCGCGCTGGGCATCCGTTGCAGACTGCAGGCCCTGCAGCGGCGAGGCGCCATGCAGGGCATGGCGCGCTCCCATTTGCGCATCGCCCAGCCAGGTGCGTTCAGTCTGTTCTGCGTCTGGCATCAGTGCAAGCCGATGGCTGGCACGCAGATGGACCTGCGCCGCCTCCAAACACTCCCTGGAGGGGGGCGTGGGTTCTTCGTGCAGCATGTGCGAAAGAACCTGCATGCCGCGCGGAACGCCGGCCAACAGGCCGACGCAGGCGGTGACGGTATCCATCGGCGGGACCACCTCGGTAGCGATGGAGACCTCTGGTGGCGGAATCAGCTCACGCAACTGCACGACGCCCAAGCGTTGCAGCACGTTGACCGCTACCGTGGCATCGCCCTCGCTGGCGATCGATAAGGCCTGCAGGGCGATGTGCAACGCGTCGACCGGCTGCAAGGCGTCGGTCCCGAACGCAGCGCTGCGGCCTTGCAGGCCGCCAGCCCAGGTGCGTAGCGCCTGTCGACTCACGGGGGTGATCGTTTCCTTGCGAAAGCCGGGTAGGACGTGGAGCAATGCCTCCATGGTGTCGGCGACGAGATCGGCAGCTTTGGGCCGAACCTCATCAACCGGCGGCTGCGCGGCTGCATGTTCCACCATACGCCGCATTTCGCCGTTCGCTGCTTCCAGCACGCTGATCGTTTGCTCCTGCTGCCACAACTCCTTTGTGTTGATCCGCGACGAATGCTGCGCCTGCTTCAGTTTTGCGTCGACCTGGGCGAGGTGCTCCTGTAGGCGCCGCGCATTCCGCTGGCAGCGCTCGGCATGCGTGCGTTGCAGGGTCAGCATGTTCTCGTTGCGCCCCAGTCGTGTGCGCAGTACCTCCAATTCTCGGTTTCGCTCTGCAGCAAGGTGCGACGCAAGCGTGCCAGACACCGGCTCATTGGCCGCGCTGCTTGCTTGATATGACTGCAACGCATCGCGCGCTTGTGCATACGCGCTCCGTAACTGATCGATCTCCGCATTAGTAACCGCAAGTGCTTGTTCTGCTTGTTCTGCCTGTGCGAGGCCGCGGCCGAAAAAAACCGCTTTGGCCAGTGCATCGCCGCGCGCGCGCGCATCCTTCAGTGCGTTTTCGAGCCGAGTGCGGACGCGCTGCAGCTGTGAGGAATCTACGCTCTGATGCGCGTTGGCCAAGGATGGCGCCGCGCGCGCTGCGACAGCGCGCGACTGCTGATCGTCTGGTAGTGCGTTCAATGCGGCGCGCGCGGAGAGAATTTCCGACTCGAGATCTTGTACCGTCGCCGATACTGCATCAGTTTGCACTTTGCATCCATGCAGCCGTTGCAGCAGTTCGGCGCGTGCGCGCGTCAGTACGCTGATGCTGTCGTTAAGATTGGCGGCGCGTCGGGCTCTCAAGGCCAACTGCGCATGTGCGGCTTGTAGCGTTTGTTCATGCGCGTACTTCAATTCGTCTTGGCGACGCCGGGAGATCCGTGCGGCCAAATCGCGGTTGGATTGCTCCAGGCGGGATATCAGCGCCTCATTGAGATCCTTGGCGGCATTTGAAAGCAACGGGGCTGCTTGCGGATCAACGGTGGCATTGGTGCTGCGTTCCGATGGATCGGCTGGTCTGTTCCTCTCGCACTGCACCGAGGAATAGCGCAGCAGGGCCGTATGTGGTTCTGGCGCACCACTACTGAGGCCCAATAGCTCTGCGGCCTTCCTGAAGGGCCGCAGAAGAGCGTGTTTGCGCTTGGGAGCGGCTTTCAACCCGCAGTCGAAGACAGTTGCCTGCTTCGCTTGCTCAAGTAGCGTTGCGGACCAACCCAGCGGATCTTCCTGTGCCTGGATCAGTTCCGCCTCGAACGCGCATGGATCGGGGGTAGCCAATTTGTTGTGCGTCTGCCGCTTCGCTGAAGGTTTGGATGGATGCGAGATGGTTTCGGCCATCCCTGGAAGGCAAGCGGCGATGGCAGAGGGACGAAGCGGAATGCGGGGCATGGTGGAATCCGTATGCTGAACATGCCGCTTGCGCTGGCGTAGCTCGCCGCCGATGGGGGGGCAGCCAAGCTGTTGCATGCGGTCATTTGTTACTGATTAAGAGTATTGCGCTGCGCGTTCGAGGCATCGTAGCTGCGCGAAGTGGTCGATTGGAAAGAGAACATCAGCGTTTCCGCCAGGCATGGTCGAAAACTGCGTTGTGGAACGTCCACTTGACGAAGGCGATATAGTGAAGGAGTGAGCAAACACAAACGCCCCCACTCGATCACGCCCGTTCTGCCATATCCCGGCCTCAACGCGATGGCGCCGTTAGCAGAGCGCATGCGCCCGCGCACGCTGGACGAGATGGTGGGGCAAAAACGCCTGTTGACACCCGACAGTGCGCTGCGTCGCGCGGTGGAATCCGGTCGCGTGCATTCGATGATCCTGTGGGGTCCGCCCGGGTGCGGCAAGACCACGCTCGCTTTGCTGCTGGCGCACTACGCGGATGCCGAATTCAAGGCGATTTCCGCAGTGTTGTCGGGGCTGCCCGATGTGCGCCAGGTGCTGGCCGAGGCCGCGCAGCGGTTCGCCAGCGGCCGGCGCACGGTATTGTTCGTCGATGAGGTGCATCGCTTCAACAAGGCGCAGCAGGATGCCTTCCTGCCGCATATCGAGCGCGGCACCATCCTGTTCGTCGGCGCGACCACCGAGAACCCTTCGTTCGAATTGAACTCCGCGTTGCTGTCGCGCTGCCGCGTGCACGTGCTGGAATCGGTGTGGCCGCAGGAGATCGTCGAAGCATTGCAGCGCGCCTTGCACGATCCGCAGCGCGGATTGGGGCAGGAGCGCATCCAGGTCTCGGACGCGTCCTTGCTGGAGATTGCCAGCGCCGCCGACGGCGATGTGCGCCGCGCCTTGACGCTGCTGGAGATTGCCGCCGAGCTTGCCGCAGGCGAGGGTGGCGAGATCACGCCGCAAACGCTGTTGCAGGTACTGGCCGACCGCACCCGCCGTTTCGACAAGAACGGCGAGCAGTTTTACGACCAGATCTCGGCTTTGCACAAATCGGTGCGCAGCTCCAACCCGGATGCGGCACTGTACTGGCTCACGCGCATGCTCGACGGCGGCTGCGACCCGGCCTATCTGGCGCGGCGGCTGACTCGCATGGCGATCGAGGATATCGGCCTGGCCGATCCGCGCGCGCAGAGCATGGCGCTGGAAGCCTGGGACATCTACGAGCGTCTGGGTAGTCCGGAAGGCGAGCTGGCTTTTGCGCAATTGGTGCTGTACCTGGCCAGCACGGCCAAGTCCAATGCCGGCTATGCCGCCTTCAACCAGGCCAAGGCCGACATGCGCGCCACCGGTACCCAGGAAGTTCCTCTGCACTTGCGCAACGCGCCGACCAAGCTGATGAAGACGCTCGGCTATGGGCAGGACTATCAATACGACCATGACGCCGAAGGCGGCATCGCGCTGGACCAGACCGGCTTTCCGGACGCAATGGGCGAGCAGGTCTACTACCACCCGGTGCCGCGCGGGCTGGAGATCAAGCTCAAGGAAAAGCTCGACCGCCTGCGCGCGGCGCGTGCACAAGCGCGAGCTGACAAGGCCGGCAAGCCCCCGGCATAATCACTGCTGCAGGAGATGGCATTCCTCCTTGAACCGCACGCGTTCTGCGCGCTGATGATGCCTGCCCACCCTCGCCGGGGCGGCAGGTCCGTGCCCGGCATCGTTTTTTGACTGAGGATTGATGATGCCGCTCACGCACGCGACTTCTTCTTCGATGACACTGCCGGCCAACGAGTGCGGGGGGGGCTTATGAATGCCCCGGTGTGGTGGCAGCAATTGTTGCTGGCGATGACCGGCGGTGCGCTCGGCTCCGGTTTGCGCTTTGCGATCGGCGCATCGCTGCTGCAGCGCTTCGGCGCCGGGTTTCCGTGGGGAACCTTGACCGTGAACCTGGCCGGCTCGTTCGTCGCTGGCGTGCTGCTGGTATGGCTGGAGGCGCGCGGCCCGTCGAGCTGGCCGCTGCGGGCGCTGCTGATCGTCGGCGTGATCGGCGGGCTGACCACGTTCTCGTCGTTGATGATGGAATGCCTGGTCTTTGCGCGCAGCGATCGCACCACGATGATCGGCGTCTATCTGGCGGTGACGCTGGTGGCCGGGCTGGCCTTGGTGTTTGCTGGTGCGCGCGTCGGGCAATGGCTGGTTGCGCGCTAAGCTGCGGCCTGTGGTGTCGTTGCAACGGTAGCGCGAGGCGGGCTGTTCGTCAGCGCACTGCAGAACGAGCGAAGGCGTGCTCGTGCACGCCTTCGTCGATTACCTGATCGGGTAAGACGGCTGATCTGACACGGCGTGGCTTACAGCGCCTCGATGATGCCCGCCGCGCCCATGCCGGTACCGATGCACATGGTGACCATGCCGTACTTCTGCTGGCGGCGGCGCAGGCCGTGCACCAGGGTGGCGGCACGGATCGCGCCGGTGGCGCCCAGCGGGTGGCCCAGTGCAATCGCGCCGCCCAGCGGATTGACCTTGGACGGATCCAGCTCGCTATCGCGGATCACCGCCAACGCCTGTGCGGCGAAAGCTTCGTTGAGCTCGATCCAGTCGAGCTGGTCCTTGGTCAGCCCGGCCTGCTTGAGCGCCTTGGGAATCGCGGCGATCGGGCCGATACCCATCACTTCCGGGCGCACACCCGCGACCGAGAAGCTGACGAAGCGCGCAAGCGGGGTGAGGCCGTAATCCTTGATCGCCTGCTCGGAGGCCAGCAGCACGGCACCGGCGCCATCGCTCATCTGCGAGGAGTTGCCGGCGGTGACGCTGCCGCCGAACTGCCCGTTGCGGAACACCGGGCGCAGCTTGGCCAGGCCTTCCAGCGAGCTGTCCGGGCGCGGGCCTTCGTCGGTATCGACCAGGCGCTGGCGCAGGGCGATGACATTGCCGGCCAGGTCAGGCTGGTGCGAATGGATCTCATATGGGGTGATCTCGTCGCGGAACTCGCCGGCGGCGATCGCGGCGATGGCCTTCTGGTGCGAGGCCAGCGCAAACGCATCCTGGTCCTCGCGCGAGACCTTCCACTCTTCGGCCACCTTCTCGGCGGTGATGCCCATGCCATAGGCAATGGCCACGTGGTCGTCGGCGAAGACGCTCGGTGACATCGCGACCTTGTTGCCCATCATCGGCACCATCGACATCGACTCGGTACCGCCGGCCAGCATCAGGTCGGCATTGCCCAGGCGGATCTGGTCGGCCGCCATCGCGATGGCCTGGATGCCGGACGAACAGAACCGGTTGATGGTCTGACCGGCCACGGTATTGGGCAGGCCGGCCAGCAGCACGCCGATACGCGCCACGTTCATCCCTTGCTCGCCCTCGGGCATGGCGCAACCTATGATGGCGTCGTCAATGCGCGACAGATCGATCCCCGGCGCCTGCGCCACCACTGCACGCAGCACGTGCGCCAGCATATCGTCGGGACGGGTATTGCGGAACACGCCCTTGGGCGCCTTGCCGACCGGGGTACGGGTGGCGGCGACGATGTAGGCTTCTTGAATCTGCTTGCTCATTTGGCTATCTCCGATAGCCGGGAATCGAGAATCGGGAATCGGGAATCGCAAGTGCGGATTCGCCTGAGTTCGCCATCTTCATTACCCGGCAGATAATTGGGAGAAGCGGGGAGTCGGTTGGGGGTTTACCCATTCCCGATTCCCCACTCCCGATTCTCAGTTCCTCAACGGCTTGCCGGTCTTCAACATGTGCCCAATCCGCGCCTGGGTTTTTTCCTGCTGGGCCAGTTCGACGAAGTGTTTGCGCTCCAGCTTGAGTAGCCATTCTTCGTCCACCAGCGCGCCGCGATCGACTTCGCCGCCGCAGACCACCGTGGCGATGCGGGTGGCGATCTCGTAGTCGTATTCGCTGATGAAGCGGCCTTCCAGCATGTTGACCAGCAACATCTTGAAGGTGGCGATACCCACATCGCCGGCCACCTGGATGCGGCGTGCCGGCAGCGGGGCGCGGTAGCCACCTTCAGCAAGCGCACGCGCTTCGGCCTTGGCGATGTGCAGTGCCTCATAGCTGTTGAAGACGATCTTGTCGGTGGCGCGCAGCAGGCCCAGCTCCTGCGCATTGACCGCTGAGTTGGAGACCTTGGCCATTGCCACGGTTTCGAAGGTCTTCTTCAGCTCGGCGAACACATCGCCGCCTGGACCCGCCGCCACCGAGGCGCGCACCGCAAGCTCTTTCAGGCCGCCACCGGCCGGCAGCAGGCCGACGCCGGCTTCCACCAGGCCGATATAGCTCTCCAGTGAGGCCACGGTCTTGGCACTGTGCATCTGGAATTCGCAACCGCCGCCCAGTGCCAAGCCGCGCACCGCCGAAATCACCGGCACCTGCGAATACTTGATGCGTTGGCTGGTGGCCTGGAAATTGGCGACCAGGGCTTCGAACGCGTCCACCTTGCCGGCCTGCAGCAGGCCCAGCGCGCCAGCCAGATCGGCACCGGCGGAGAAGGGTTCCTTCTGCTGCCAGATCACCAGGCCGGCAAAATCCTTCTCCGCGCGGCCCACCACTTCCTGAAGGCCATTGAGCACGTGGTCGGAGACGGTGTTCATCTTGGTCTTGAAGCTGACCACGGCGACATCGTCGCCGTCGTGCCACATGCGCACGCCGTCGTTTTCGAACACGGTCTCGCCCGGCGAGAACTTCTCGCCCAGCAGCGGGTCCGGGAAACGCTGGCGCTTGTACACCGGCAACGCGGAGCGCGGTAGCTTGGCGTCGCGTGCCGGACTGTACGAGCCTTCCGCGCCATGCACGCCATCGCGACCATCGAATACCCAGTTCGGCAACGGCGCGCTGCTCATGCTCTTGCCGTTGGAGATATCTTCGGCAATCCACTGCGCCACCTGCTTCCAGCCGGCGGCCTGCCAGGTTTCGAACGGGCCGAGCGACCAGCCGTAGCCCCAGCGGATGGCCAGGTCCACATCGCGCGCGGTTTCGGCGATATCGGCCAGGTGATAGGCGCTGTAGTGGAACAGGTCGCGGAAGGTGGCCCACAGGAACTGCGTCTGCGGGTGCTGGCTTTCACGCAGCTTGGCGAACTTTTCGGCCGGGTTCTTGATCTTGAGGATCTCGACCACTTCCGGTGCGGCGCTACGATCGGCAGCCCTGTAGTCCTGTTTCTCCAGGTCCAGCACCACGATGTCCTTGCCGACCTTGCGGAAGATACCGGCGCCAACCTTCTGGCCCAGCGCACCCTTGGCGATCAGCGCGTCCAGCCACTTCGGTGAGGTGAAGTATTGGTGCCACGGATCGTCCGGCAGGGTGTCGCCCATGGTCTTGATGACGTGCGCCATGGTGTCCAGGCCAACCACGTCCGAGGTGCGGTAGGTCGCCGACTTCGGGCGGCCGACCAAGGGGCCGGTCAGGCCATCCACTTCGTCGAAGCCCAGGCCGAATTCCTGCGTGTGGTGGATGGTGGACAGGATCGAGAACACGCCGATGCGGTTGCCGATGAAGTTCGGGGTGTCCTTCGCATACACCACGCCCTTGCCCAGGGTAGTGACCAGGAACGCTTCCAGCCCTTCCAGCACGGCCTTGTCGGTGCCCTTGGCCGGGATCAGCTCGGCCAGGTGCATGTAGCGCGGCGGGTTGAAGAAGTGGACGCCGCAGAAACGGTGGCGCAGCTGCTCGGGCAGCACGTCGGACAGCTTGTTGATGCCCAAGCCGGAAGTGTTGGAGGCCAGCACCGCCTGCTCGGAGACAAACGGCGCGATCTTCTTGTACAAGTCCTGCTTCCAGTCCATCCGCTCGGCGATCGCTTCGATGATGAGATCGCAGTCGCGCAACTGCTCCAGGCCGCTCTCATAATTGGCCGGGGTGATCGCTTCGGCCAACGCCTTGCTGGCGAGCGGGGCAGGGCTGAGCTTGCCGAGGTTGGCAATGGCCTTGAGCACGATGCCGTCGGCCGGACCATCCTTGGCGGGCAGGTCGAACAGCACGGTATCGACACCGGCATTGGTGAGGTGGGCGGCGATCTGCGCGCCCATGACGCCGGCACCGAGCACGGCGGCGCGACGAACTAGCAACGGATTGGACATGGCAATAGCCTCTTGGTGGAACGTTTACGGTGTGGAATGAGCGCGGAAACCGGGTTCCGCGAAACGGATGAGTTCGCGCGCCGCGCGGGCGCGGTGGTCGGCCTCGCTGACGCCGGCCGGGCGCTTGATGAGGCCGAAGTCGGCCATCGCATAGGTGAGCGCACCGGCCAGGAAGTCCAGGCGCCAGTACAGTTCCTCCTTGCTCAGCCCCGGCACGCAGGCGGCGATGGCCTTGCCGAATTCACGCAGCACGTGCCCGTAGTGGTCGGACAGGAACTTGCGCAGGTTGTCGTTCTTTTCGGCGTAGGCGCGCGCGATCACGCGCACGAAGGCGCCGCCGTTCTGGCGGTCCTGCGCCATCGCCAGCGCAGGCTCTACGAACGCCGCCAGGACCGCGGTGAGTTCGCCGGGCTGTGACTTCTTCGCCGCTTCCAGCTGCTGCAGTCGTGCGCTGGTCATCTCGTCCATGCGCCGGCGGAACACCTCGTTGACCAGGTTTTCCTTGGAGCCGAAGTGGTAGTTGACCGCAGCGATGTTGACGTCGGCCTGGGTGGTGAGCTGGCGCAACGAGGTACCGGCGAATCCATGCTGGGCAAACAGCTCCTCGGCCGCGCCGAGAATGCGGTCCTTGGTGGAGAAGTGGGCTGGCTTGGGCATGCGTCGGGTCAGGCTCAATCAAACGATTGTTTGATTCTAGGGCCAGCAGTGCGCCCGGTCATGCGGCGCTGCAGCACGATTCAGTGGGCGGTATGCAAACAAATAGCCAACGAGATAGAATTGACCATCGCAAAGAAGCCTAAGCCCGCGTTTTGACGCGGGTTTTTTTCATGATAACCTCGGGCCTTCAGTGGCCCGCCCAACGGAGAATTCCCATGGCGCTGGAGCGCACCCTGTCCATCATCAAGCCCGACGCCGTCGCCAAGAACGTCATCGGCGAAATCTACAGCCGCTTCGAAAAGGCCGGCCTGAAGGTCGTGGCCGCCAAGTACAAGCAGCTGTCGCGCCGTGAAGCCGAAGGCTTCTACGCCGTGCACCGCGAGCGTCCGTTCTTCAACGCGCTGGTCGAGTTCATGATTTCCGGCCCCGTGATGATCCAGGCGCTGGAAGGCGAGAACGCCGTTGCCGCGCACCGCGACCTGCTGGGTGCCACCAACCCGAAGGACGCTGCGCCGGGCACCATCCGCGCCGACTTCGCCGATTCGATCGATGCCAATGCCGCCCACGGCTCGGACTCGGTCGAGAACGCTGCCAATGAGGTGGCGTATTTCTTTGCCGCTACCGAAGTGGTCTCGCGCTGAGGCCGAGAGAGTCGAATCGTGAATGAGGTCGTGATCCCCTCCGTGCTGCAGGACGCTCCCGTCCCCGCAGCACCGGTGCGCAAGCAGAACCTGCTCGACCTCGATCGCGAGGGACTGGAGCGCTTCTTCGCCGACACGCTCGGCGAAGCGCGCTACCGTGCCCACCAAGTGATGAAGTGGATCCACCACCGCTACGTCGCCGATTTCGACCAGATGACCGACCTCGGCAAGGCATTGCGTGCGAAGCTGCACCAGCATGCCGAGGTGCTGGTCCCGAATGTGGTCTTCGACAAGCCCTCCACCGACGGTACCCACAAGTGGCTGCTGGCCATGGGCACCGACGGCAAGAATGCGATCGAGACGGTCTACATCCCCGACAAGGGCCGCGGCACGCTATGCGTGTCCTCCCAGGTTGGTTGCGGCCTGAACTGCACGTTCTGTTCGACCGCCACCCAGGGCTTCAACCGCAACCTGACCACTGCCGAGATCATCGGGCAGGTGTGGGTGGCGGCGCGCCATCTGGGCAACGTGCCGCACGGCAGTGCTGCCAAAGGCTGGCGCCGCCTCACCAACGTGGTGATGATGGGCATGGGCGAGCCGCTGATGAATTTCGACAACGTCGTGCGCGCGATGAGCGTGATGCGCGACGATCTGGGCTACGGCTTGGCCAGCAAGCGGGTGACGCTGTCCACTTCTGGCCTGGTACCGATGATCGACCGGTTGTCCACCGAAAGCGATGTCTCGCTGGCGGTGTCGCTGCATGCGGCCAACGACACCCTGCGCGAGAGCCTGGTGCCGCTGAACAAGAAGTACCCGATCGCGGAGTTGATGGAGTCCTGCGCCCGCTACCTGCGCGGCAGCAAGAAGCGCGATTCGGTGACCTTCGAATACACCTTGATGAAAGGCATCAACGACCAGCCGGAACATGCGCGGCAGCTGGCCCGGTTGATGCGTCAGTTCGACAATGCGGTGCAATCCAAGGATGCCGGCAAGGTCAACCTGATTCCGTTCAACCCGTTCCCCGGCACGCGCTATGAGCGCTCCGGCGAGACGGAGATTCGCGCATTCCAGAAGATCCTGCTCGACGCACAGGTGCTGACGATGGTGCGCCGTACCCGCGGCGACGACATCGACGCAGCCTGCGGGCAGCTCAAGGGCCAGGTCATGGACCGCACCCGTCGCCAGGCGGAGTTCCGCCGCACATTGGAAGGGCAGGCCGATCGAGATGCGGCAGCGTGAATTCGCGTTAATGGCGGCCGTGGCGATCGCGTTGTGCGCGGTTGGCTGCGGTTGGCGCAATCCCAAGGCCGGTGTGGCCGAAAGCGTTGAAGAAGTGGCGCCGGTGTATTCGTTCCGCGATGGCAAGGCCACCAAGAGCCGCCTCGCGGTGCAGGAGAAGCTGGGCCTTGCCAACAATCGGCTGCAGACCGGCGATTACGCTGGCGCCGAGGAACAGGTTCGGGCCGCGTTGAAGAAAGATCCGCAGTCGGTGGATGCCCTTGGCATGCTGGCCCTGATCCAGGGGGGCAGGGGCGATATGGCCGGCGCTGGCGCTTCCTACCGTCGCGCTGCCGAACTGGCTCCCCAGCGCGGTGACATTCTCAACAACTACGGCGCCTGGTTGTGTGCCAACGGCTCACCTGGCGAGTCGCTTGCCTGGTTCGATCGTGCCTTGGCCGACAGAGCGTACGCCTCGCCAGCGTCGGCACTGGGAAATGCCGGCGGTTGCGCACTAAAGGCAGGTCAATCCGAACGTGCGCTGGGCGATCTGCGCAAGGCATTGGACATCGATCCGAACAACCCCTACGCGCTCGAGTCGATGGCGCGGCTGGAAACGGGTCGGCGCAACTTTTTCGAGGCACGCGCGTTTGTCGAACGGAGGCTTGCGGCTGCACCGGCAACGGCATCCGTGTTACAACTCGCCATTCAGATTGAGCAAGGGCTGGGCGACAAGGTAGCTGCCAGCCGTTACCAACAGCGGTTGGTCAAGGAATTTCCTGACGCAGCGACCGCTCACCCCGGGGCCAATGCATTGTGATCAGTGATTCCAATCCGAACCCTTTCGAGCAGGAAAAGGGCTGCGGACAGCATCTGCGCGAGGCGCGCGAAGCGTCAGGTCTGAGCCTGGACGAGGTGGCCGGCAAGTTGCGCATGCCGGCGCATGTGGTGCGTTCGCTGGAGCAGGAAGACTGGCAGCGTCTGGGCGCGCCGGTCTTCGTGCGTGGTCAGTTACGCAGCTATGCGCGTCTGCTGCGGGTCGATCTGGAGCCGTTGTTGCAGCAGGCCACCATTGCCCCGGTCGAACCGGTCAAGCTGGTCAGCCATACCCATACGCCACGCGCGCGTCGCATTGTCGAAAGCACGGCGCGCAAGGCGATGTATGTCGTCATTACCGGCGTGTTTGCGGTGCCGGTCTGGTATGCGACCCGCTCGCACCTGGATGGCAAGGCGCCGAGCACCGTGTCGCTGGACAGCATGCCGGTGGCCGCCAACACCCGGGGCACGGCCTCCGCAGCACAGCCGGCCACTGTGCCGCGCGAGCGGGCTGCGCCCTACATCGCCTCGATGACGCCCGTGCCAAGCGCCACCCCGGCAGCCGAGCAGGCGCCAAGCGCAGCACAGGCTGGCAGCCTTTCGCTGAGTTTCAGTGGCGATAGTTGGGTGCAGATCCTGGCGCCGGATGGCAGTGCGGTCGAGAAAGCATTGATCCATGCCGGCGAGCGCCGCAACTATGCGCCGGGCCAGGTGGGCCGCATCGTGCTGGGCAACGCCTCGGCGGTAGAGGTTCAGCAAGGCGGCAGTATCGTCGATGTGAAACCGTTCCAGCGCGCGAACGTGGCACGTTTTGCGGTATCCTCCGATGGCTCCGTGGTGCCTGCTTCCGAGTGAAGCGGACTGCGGTTTTTCATTTTTCCCTTTTGATGTTCCGCGCCTCCGGGATGACGGAGCGAGAGTACGCATGGCGATCGACGATCTGCTGGACGAACACGAACAAGGCGAACGGGTTCGGTCCTGGTTGAGAAAGAATGGTGCGGGCCTGGTGGGCGGCGTCCTGCTCGGCCTGGCACTGATCCTGGGTTGGCAGTGGTGGCAGAAGCGTGCCAACACCGAACTGGTGGAGGCCAATGCCCGTTACGAGGCAGTGGTGAAGTCGATCCAGGCCAAGAACCTGGACAAGGCCGCCAAGGACATCGTGGCGCTGGACGACGGCAAGGGCGGCATCTATGCCGAGCTGGCGGCGCTGCGTCTGGCCAAGGCCCAGGTGGATGCCGGCAAGAATGCCGAAGCGATCAAGACCTTGCGCGATGTGCCGGCCGAAGGCGCGCTCAAGCAGGTCGTGCAGCAGCGCCTGGCGCGCGTGCTGATCGAAAGTGGCAAGCCGGACGAAGCGATCAAGCTGCTGGCCGATGCGCAGGACCATGCCAGCCTGGAGATTCGCGGCGATGCGCTGGTTGCGCAGGGCAAGCCCACAGATGCGCGTGCCCTGTATACCCGGGCATTGACCACGGTGGACGTGGCCTCGCCGCAGCGCCGGCTGTTGGAAACCAAGCTGATGGATGTGGGCGGCAAGGTGCCCGATCCGGCGGAGCAGATTTGATGAAGCAGGTCGATATGTACAAGCGCGTGGCGTTGCTTGCCCTGATGGGCGTGTCGTTGGCTGGCTGCAGCACCGTCAAGGGCTGGTTCGCGGGCAAGGATGCGGCGGCCAAGAAGGCGCAGGAACCGGCGGAATTGGTGGATTTCGAGTCATCGGTCAAGGTCGACAAGCTGTGGTCCACTGGCGTGGGCAAGGGCGAAGGGCACATCGGCGTGCGTCAGCGACCGGCCGTGGCCGACGGCAAGGTGTATGCCGCAGCGATCACCGGCGGCGTGCAGGCGCTGGACCTGCAGACCGGCAAGCGCGTATGGGAATACAAGCCCAAGAAGGAAGAGCGTAACGACCGCAAGTTCAAGCAGCGCCTGTCCGGTGGTCCCGGGGTGGGCGAGGGGCTGGTGGTGATCGGTAGCCTGTCTGGCGATGTGATTGCCCTGAATCAGGCCGACGGCACTGAAAAGTGGCGCGGCAAGGTGCCCAATGAGGTGATCGCCGCACCGGCGATCGCGCAGAATCTGGTGCTGGTGCGCAGCAACGACGGCCGCGTGACTGCATTCGATGCCGCCACCGGCGAACGTCGCTGGTTCCATGCCGAGGAAGGCCCCACCCTGTCGGTGCGCGGCAATGCGCCGATCGTCATCGGCCCGGGCGTGGTATTCGTCGGCAACGATAGCGGCACCTTGAGCGCGCTGGCCCTGCAGGATGGCCGCCCGTTGTGGGAGCAGGCCATTGGCGTGCCGGAAGGTCGCACCGAGCTGGAGCGCATGGCCGACGTGGATGGTGCGCCGGTGCTCGATGGCACCACGCTGTATGCCACCAGCTTCAAGAACGAAACCCTGGCGCTGGAAGGCCCGAGCGGCCGTCCGCTGTGGACGCGCGATCATGGCGGCGCCGGTGGTGTTGGTGTGTCGTCGGCCGTGGTGGTGGTCTCCGACAACGCCGGCTCGGTATGGGGCCTGGACAAGACCACCGGTGCGGCGATGTGGTCGCAGGCGGCCTTGGCGCGCCGCTCGCTCACCGGTGTGGCCATCCAGGGCGACTATGCCGTGGTCGGTGACTACAAGGGCTATCTGCACTGGCTGAAGCTCAGCGATGGCGCACTGGCCGCGCGCGCTCGCGCTGGACGCGACACGCTGCTGGCGCAGCCACAGGTCGTTGATGGCATTCTGCTGGTACAAAATACCGACGGCGATCTCAGCGCCTTCCGGTTGGCACAATAAGGACCTTGCGATGCTGCCCCTGGTCGCCCTGGTTGGACGGCCCAATGTCGGCAAGTCCACCATCTTCAATGCGCTGACGCGCACCCGCGACGCGTTGGTCCACGACCAGCCCGGCGTCACCCGCGACCGCAATTACGGTGTCTGCCGCCTCGACGAGCAGCAACCGTTCATCGTCGTCGATACCGGCGGTATCGCCGGCGAGGAAGAAGGCCTGGCCGGTGCCACCGCGCGTCAGGCGCGTGCCGCCGCCGGCGAAGCGGATCTGGTGTTGTTCATGGTCGATGGCCGCGAAGGTGCGTCCTCCCTCGACGACGAGATCCTGGCCTGGCTGCGCAAGCTGGCCCGCCCGACCGTGCTGGTCATCAACAAGATCGACGGCACCGACGAAGAGACCGTGCGCTCGGAGTTTGCGCGCTACGGCTTCTCCGACGTGGTGGCGCTGTCTGCCGCGCATCGGCAGGGCATCGACGAGCTGCTCGAAGAAGTCGGTGCACGGCTGCCGGAGGAAGGCTCCGGCGAGTTGCTGGACAACGACCCGGCGCGCGTGCGCATCGCCTTCGTGGGTCGGCCGAACGTGGGCAAGTCCACCTTGGTCAACCGGTTGCTGGGCGAGGAGCGCATGATCGCCTCCGATGTACCGGGTACCACCCGCGATTCGATCGCGGTGGACCTGGAGCGCGACAATCGCCAATACCGCCTGATCGATACCGCCGGCCTGCGCCGTCGCGGCAAGGTGGAAGAGGCGGTGGAGAAGTTCAGCGCGTTCAAGACGTTGCAGGCGATCGAGCAATGCCAGGTGGCAGTGCTGATGCTCGATGCCACCGAAGGCGTGACCGATCAGGACGCGACCATTCTTGGCGCGATCCTGGATGCCGGCCGTGCGCTGGTAGTGGCGATCAACAAGTGGGACGGGCAAAGCGACTACCAGCGGGCGCAGGCCGAAGACCTGCTCTCGCGCAAGCTGGGCTTCGTGAACTGGGCCGAGGCGGTGCGGATCTCCGCGTTGCATGGTTCGGGCATGCGCGAACTGTTCCAGGCGATTCACCGCGCACACGCCTCGGCAACGCACGAGTTCAGCACCAGCGAAGTGAACCAGGCGCTGGAAATCGCCTACGAGACCAATCCGCCGCCGAGCATCCGCGGCCACGTCTCCAAGCTGCGCTACGTGCATCCGGGCGGTGCGAACCCACCAACCTTCATCGTGCATGGCACGCGGCTGAAGGTGTTGCCGGAGTCGTACAAGCGCTATCTGGAAAACTTTTTCCGCAAGCGTTTCAAGCTGGTCGGCACGCCGGTGCGTTTCATTTTCCGCGAAGGTGCCAATCCGTACGAAGGCAAGAAGAACCCGCTGACCGACCGCCAGGTGGCGCGCAAGCGGCGCCTGATGCGGCACGTCAAGGGCAAGTAAGTCCGCCACCACGCCGCGCATGCGTGGCGTGGTGGCGACGACGCAAGCGGCCGCGCACGGGCTGCTGCGTGTTGCAGCACTGTCTTCTGAAGTGGCACTGCGCACCGGCCTTTCGCAGGGCGCTGGTATCCTTCGCGGCATGAACGAGTATCCCAGCCGTATTGCCTACGCGCAGGCGCTGCAGATCCTGCATGCCGTGGCGGGCGCCCATCGTCCACCGGACGAAACCATTCCCAACGCACGCGCCGATGGGCGTATCAGCGCCGGCGATCTGATTGCGCCGCTGGCGCTGCCTCCGTTCGCCAATAGTGCGATGGACGGCTTTGCGCTGCGGCATGCCGATCTGGTGGACGCGCAAACCCGCCTGCAGCTGGTCGGCGAACAGTTTGCCGGCCAACGTTGGGACGGCACGCTGGGTCCGGGGCAATGCCTGCGCATCACCACCGGCGCGCCGCTGCCGGCCGGTGCCGACACCGTGGTGCCCAAGGAAGACACCGAAGAGCGCGATGGGATCGTGGTCATCCTCGCTGCGCCAGGCGCGGGTGCCTCCGTGCGCCTGGCTGGCAGCGATGTGCGTGCCGGCGACCTGGTGATCCAGGCCGGGCAGGTACTGACCCCGGCGCGCATCGGGCTGGCGGCAGCGCTTGGCGTCTCGCGGTTGGCGGTGGCGCCGCGGCCCACCATTGCGGTGCTGGCCACCGGCGACGAACTGGTGGAGCCGGGCATACCGCTGGGCCCCGGGCAGATCTACAACAGCAACCGCGACATGCTGATGGCGCAGCTGCGGGCGCTGGGCTATGCGCCTACCGCCTGGCCCACCCTGCCGGACGATCCGCAACGCATCCGCAGCATGCTGGAAGATGCGGCGGCGGCCTTCGATGTGGTCATCACCTGTGGCGGCGTCTCTGCCGGCGAAAAGGATTATCTGCCGCGGTTGATCGGGGAACTGGGCCGGATCCACTTCTGGCGCGTGCGCATGCGCCCGGGGATGCCGGCGGTGCTGGGGCAGATCGGGCGTTGCCTGGTGTTGGGATTGCCAGGCAATCCGGTGTCGGTACTGGCGACGCTGATCGCCTACGGCGTGCCGCTGCTGGATGGCCTGCAGGGTCGCAGCGAGCCGCGAGCGCTGTGGCATGCCGCGCTGGCCAGCCCCTGGGAGAAGCGCCACGAGCGGCGGGAATTCCTGCGCGGGCGGCTGGAATGCGGCGCGGATGGGCGCTTGAGCGCGTTGCCGCATCGCGGCGATGCCTCGCACCTGCTGCGCGGTGCCGCCGACAGCAATGCGTTGATCGTGCTGCCGGAGCAGGCGCGTCGTTTCGAGGCCGGTGAAATCGTGCGGGTGATTCCCTATGCCCTGTGAGCGTGTGCAAGGCGGCCATGTGCCCGCTGCAGTGGGTCAACGACGATGCCGGGTGACGTGCTGACCTGCGCTGGCGCACCGCGGCGGCGCCATGGCCGGGTTCAATCGATCGCGCTACCGCAAAATGCCGCGTAATCCGGGTAGCCGGCAAAGCGTGCGTCGGGCGCGCAGACCGGGCAGTGCGGATCCGGCCGCAGGCGGATCTCGCGAAAGCGCATCGCCAGTGCATCGAAGCTGAGCAGGCGCCCGGCCAGGCTGTCGCCAATGCCGAGCAGCAACTTCACCGCTTCGGTCGCCTGCAGCAGGCCGATCACCCCAGGCAGGACGCCAAGCACGCCGGCCTCGGCGCAATTGGGTGCGAACTCGGGCGGTGGCGGCTCGGGGAACAGGCAGCGGTAGCAGGGCGCTTGCCCACGCTGGCGGCCGGCGTCGAACACGCTGAGCTGGCCTTCGAACTGTTGCACCGCCCCGTACACCAGCGGCTTGCCGAGGCGGACGCAGGCGTCGTTGAGCAGATAGCGGGCGGGGAAGTTGTCGGCGCCGTCGACCACCACATCCACGTCCTGCAGCAACCGTTCCACAGTGTCGCTGGTGACGCGGCAGCGCACCGGCTCGACCTGCACGCGCGGGTTGAGCGCGCCCAGCCGCTGCGCGGCCGACGCGACCTTGGCGCTGCCAACGCTGTCTTCGGTGTGCAGGATCTGGCGCTGCAGGTTGCTGCGGTCCACCACGTCGTCGTCGGCGATCCGCAAGTGACCCACACCGGCGGCGGCCAGATAGAACGCGGCCGGCGAGCCGAGGCCGCCGGCGCCGATCAGCAGCACGCGTGCGCGCGCCAGGCGCTGCTGGCCGTCGAGGCCGACGTGCGGCAGCCGGAGATGCCGCGAATAACGCTCCAGGAAGTCCTGCTCGTCCGGCGGCAGGCTGGGCCGCACCGTGGGCAGCCCGTCGCGCACCCATGCGGCGGTGCCGCCCAGCACGGATTGCACCCGCGCATAGCCATACGCACGCAGCTGGGCGGCGGTGCGCGCGGAACGCTGGCCGCTCTGGCAGATCAGGAGGACCTCGCGCCCGGTATCGGGCAGGTGCTGGGCGGGGAACTGTTCCAGTTCGGCCTGTGCGATGGCCAGCGCGCCTTCTGCCTGGCCGCCGACGCGCTCGTGCGGGTGGCGGATGTCGATCAGCAACGCGCCGTGCAAGGCGCGGGCGCGGGCGTCGGCGGGAACGAGATCGTGGTTGCTCATGCGGCTATTGTCGCGCAAAGCCCGTACAGGGGCGCGACCGGCCAGTGCAGGCGGTATGCCATCACCGCGGCGTTGCCTGCGCTGCAAGCGCGGGGCAGGTATTCGAGCAGCGTCCGGCGTCGTGGCGGAGTCGCAAGCGGCTACTGCGACCGGTGCGATACCTGCTGCGCGGACGGCCGGGTATTCTAGTCGGGTATTCATCGAACCCGGCTATCGCCTTGCTCACGATCAGCTATGCCGAGGCGCTTGCGTGCCTGCAACAGCAGGTAATGCCGCTTGCGAGCGAATCGGTGGACAGCGCCGATGCGCAAGGCCGTGTGCTGGCGCAGGATTTGTTGAGCCCGGACGCGTTGCCGCCCTTCGACAACAGTGCGATGGATGGGGTGGCGCTGGCCACGGCAGGGCAGGGCGCTGCGGCGGGCAGCGAGCATTGCATCGCTGCGACCCTGGCTGCAGGCGAGGATCCTGCGCATGCAGCCGGCGACGCTTGGGAGATCATGACCGGAGCCGGTTTGCCGGCAGGCGCCGATGCGGTGGTTCCGATCGAGCAGATCGATGTGCTGGCGGCGCAGCAGGACGGGCGTCCCGGGCGGATCCGCCTGCGGGCGGACGTGCGTGTCGGCCAGCATATCCGTCGGCGTGGCGAGGACGTGGCCGTCAACGATCGGGTGATCGCGGCCGGCACCGTGTTGCGTGGTGCGCATGCACTGCTGCTGGCGGGGCTGGGCTGCGCGCGGGTGGACGTGATGCGGCAACCCCCGGTGGCCTTGATCGCCACCGGCCGCGAGCTGGTCGGCGACCCCGCCCAGCCGTTGCAGCCGGGGCAGATCCGCGACGGCACCAGTGCCTATCTGCTCAGCCAGCTGCGTGCGGCCGGTGCGCGTCCGGTCTGGCAGGGGCGGGTGGGCGATGAGGTGGCAGCATTCGATCTGGCCCTGGCACAGGCGCGTGCATCTGGCGCGCAACTGATCCTCAGCACTGGCGCGGTGTCGCGCGGGCGCTACGATTTCATTCCCGATGCGCTGGCCCGGCATGGCGCGCAGCTGCTGTTCCACAAGGTGGCGGTGCGGCCGGGCAAGCCGGTGCTGCTGGCGCGCCTGCCCGACGGCGTGCTGTACGTCGGCCTGCCGGGCAACCCGATGGCGAGCGCTGCGGGGCTGCGATTCTTCGTCGAGCCGGCCTTGCGTGGGCTGCTCGGCCTGCCGCCGGAGCATGGCCTGCCGGTGGTCTTGCGCACGCCGCTGCAGGCACGCCCCATCTGGCGACAACACCTGCGCGCACGCCTGTTGTGCGATGGCGCGGGTGTGTTGTCGGTGCAGGTGCTGCCACAGCAGGAATCGTTCCGCGTGGTGCCCTTGTTGCAGGCCAACGCCTGGGCGGTGCTGGAACCGCAGCCGGAAGGTGCTGCCCCCAGCACGCGGGTGCAGGTCTACGGCGTGGGGCATCTGCAGCCAGCCGCGCCAGCGTTCGAACCATGAGACCTCCGCCGCCGGCGCCTGGCTGGACCGGCCTGGTGTTGGCGGGCGGGCGCTCATCGCGGATGGGACGCGACAAGGCCCTGCTGCCCTGGCGCGGGCGGCCATTGCTTGCGCACATGCAGGCACTACTACACAGCGCAGGCGCGCAGGAGGTGCTGGTCAGTGGCGATCGTCCTGGACATCCCGGTATCGTCGATACACAGCCGGACCTGGGACCGCTCGGTGGCCTGGCGAGCGTGATCGCGCAGCTGAGCGATGCGACCACGCTGGTGGTGGTACCGGTGGATATGCCGCTGTTGTCGATGCCGCTGCTGGAGCGGTTGCTGGCTGCCGCGCCGCAGCGCTGCGTCACCTTCGACGCGCAGATGCTGCCGATGCGGCTGTGCATCGATGCGTGCGTGCGCGAGTCCTTGGCGGCGCTGATGGCAGGGGTGGCTTCAGGCCGCTCGCTGCGCGCCTTGCAACAATTGCTGCAGTGTCATCGCGTGGCTGTCACCGCCAGCGAACGCGCCGCGTTCGTCAATTGCAATACGCCCGAGCAGTGGAGCCAGCTCATCCATGAAAATCCAGATTGAAGGCCAGCAGGTGCGGTTCCGTATCGACGAGGACGAACTGGCGAGGCTGCTGGCCGGGCAGAGCGTGGATAATCTGAGCCGGCTGCCCAGCGGGCAGGGGGCGCGCCTGGTACGCCACAGTGTGAGCCTGACCGGTGGTCACGCGGCCTGTAATTGCGCCACCGACCACTGGCAGTTGCTGGTGCCGCGCGACGCGCTGGAAGAGCATGTGCGTCGCTTGCCGAGCCGCGAGGGATTGCATTTCAGCTTCGACGCGGGCGCCGGGCATGCGGAGCACATGGCGCTGCAGGTGACCTTCGACATCGATGTGCGCGACAGTGCGCGCAAGCGACTGCCGAAGGAGTGACGTGTTGGAGCAAGTATGTCGCTGCCCTGCACGCTGCCTGCCATTGACGCTTGCATGCCAGCTGCAGACTGCTTTCTGCTGCGTCCTGAAAGGCGCGCAGTGCTCCGCAGCCGTGGTCACCTGAGCGATTACGCAGCAGGCCGCTTGCGCCGCTCCTGGTAGATGCCCGGCACGCGTTCGCAGACCAGCCCCTGTGCCCGCAACGCGGATTCTATCGGCGCGGCAGCAACGTCGTCGTAGCCGGTGCCGCTGCGCAGCGCGACCACGTGCAGCCCGTCGCCGGCCAGTTGCAGCAGCAGGGCCAGCTGCGCTTCGGCAGCGTGCGGCATGCTGCGACGGGAGGCGTCGCGGCGCGCCAGTTCGAGCACTGCATCGGGAATGTCGTCGCCGGCCACCAGCACGTCGGCCAGGTTCATCGCACGCAGCGCCTTCAAGGTGAGCAGGCCTGGATCGCCTGGTCCGGTACCCACCAGCTGCACGCTGCCGCGCGCCGGCACCGTGCCGGCGTCGTCCAACGCCGCAGTGAATGCGGCTTCGGCCGCTGCCTCGTCGCCGGACTGCAGCAGCAGAGGCACCTGGCCGTCGATGACGCGATCGAACCAGCGCCGGCGCCGGTTCATGTCCGGGAACTGGCTGCGGATGCGCTCGCGATGCTGCGCAAACAGGCCGGCGAAGCGGCCGACTGATGCATCCAGCTCGCGCTCCAGCCGCTCGCGCAGGCGCCGTGCCAGCATCGGGGCGGCGCCTGCGGACGAAATGGCGATCACCAGCGGGTCGCGGTCCACGATCGCCGGCACCTGATAGGTGGATAACTCGGCATCGTCCACCACGTTGACCAGGCGCTGGCGTGCGCCTGCGGCGGCGGCCACGCGTTGGTTCAAGTCGGTGTCGTCGGTGGCCGCAACCACCAGCCATACCGTATCGATCCAGGCAGGATCGAATGCGCCCCCCAGTTGCTCGAAGCGACCGGCCTGCATCAGCTCCGCAAGCTCGGGCGAGAGCGCATGCGCGTACAGGCGGATCTGCGCACCGGCCTTGAGCAGCGCCAGCACCTTGCGCGTGGCGACCTCGCCGCCACCGATCACCAGCACGGCGCGCCCCTGCAGATTGGCGAACAACGGAAACAACGGCATCGGCTCACTCCCGGAAAGATGACTCGCACCAACGGCATGTTGCATGGCACCATCGGAGTACGTCCACACGCCTCGCTGCCGCCAATGCGTGTTTTGCTGGTCAACGATACCGAAAAGCCGATCGGCCAATTGCGCCAGGCACTCACCCGCGCCGGCTACACGGTGCTCGATGACGTGGCTTCGGTCGGTGCCTTGCTGCATGCGGTGCAGAGCCAGCAGCCGGATGTGGTGGTGATCGACGTGGATTCGCCCTCGCGCGACACCCTGGAGCAGTTGTCGATGCTGCACACGCATGCGCCGCGACCGGTGGTGATGTTTTCCGGCGATGGCGACGATGCACTGATCCATGCCGCGGTCGGTGCGGGTGTTACCGCGTATGTGGTCGATGGCCTGGCGCCGGCGCGGTTGGCGCCGATCGTGCAGGTGGCGCTGGCGCGGTTTGCGCACGAAAGCAGCATGCGCAAGCGCCTGGACGACGTGCAGCAAGCCTTGCAGGACCGCAAGCAGATCGACCGCGCCAAGGGTCTGCTGATGGAAAAACGCGGCCTCAGCGAGGCCGATGCCTATGCCGCGCTGCGCCAGCAGGCAATGAAGCAGGGCGTCAAGCTGGCCGAAGTGGCGCGTCGCATCGTGGCGATGGCCGAATTGCTGGGATGAACCGATGAGTCGAGCCGACCTTCCCGTACTGCGCGTGGCCTATATGCCGCTGATCGATTGCGCGCCGCTGGTGGCTGCGCAGCGGCTGGGGCTGGACCATGCGCATGGCCTGCACCTGGATCTGCAACGGCAGGCCTCGTGGGCGGGCGTGCGCGATCGACTGCTGGCGGGCGAGGTGGAGGCCGCCCACGCGCTGGCCAGCCTGGTGTACGCCATCGACCTGGGCATTGCCGGGCCGCAATGCGCGATGGCCTTGCTGATGACGCTCAACCACAACGGTCAGGCGATCACCCTGGCGCCTGCCTTGGCGCAGGCGCTGGCCGACGGCCAGGCGTTGCCGCAGGCACTGGCCGGCCTGGGGCGACGCGCGGTCTTTGCGCAGACCTTTCCCACCGGTACGCATGCGTTGTGGCTGTATTACTGGCTGGCCGCCGGCGGGGTGGACCCGATGCGTGCTGTCGATGTGCTCAGCATCCCGCCGCCGCAGATGCCCGACGCGCTGGGCAGCGGGCTGGTGGATGGCTATTGCTCCGGCGAGCCGTGGGCGGCCGTGGCACAGGCGCAAGGCGTGGGGACACGGGTCATCCGCAGCGGTGAGCTGTGGCCCGGCCATCCGGAAAAGGTGCTGGCGTGCCGGCGCGAATTTGCCGCCCTGCAGCCAGAGCTGACGCAGCAGCTGACGGCCTGCGTGCTGGAGGCCTGCCGCTGGCTGGATACCGGGCCAGACCACCGCGCACAGTGTGCGCAGTGGCTGGCCGAACCGCAGCATATCGGGGTGTCGGCAGCGCATCTTGCTGCGTGCCTGGATGCCGACGCCGATGCACCGCATGTCGATGCGACGTCGCTGGCCTTTCATCGCGACGGTGCGGTGAACATGCCGTGGCTGTCCGATGGCGAATGGTTCCTGAGCCAGTTCCAGCGGTGGGGGTGGCATGCCATCCAGCACGACGATATTGCGCGGTTACGCGATATCCATCGCCTGGACAACTACCGTCGTGCTGCGGCGCGCGTGGGTGTGGCAGTGCCGGACAGCGATCACCGCAGCAATCGGTTGTTCAACACGCTTTGAGGCGGCTGGTTGCGCCTTCTCGCAGTATTCAAGCCGAAAAACGCGTCTGGCGCTTGTTGGTTGAATTGTGCATTACGTGCTTCAGCATTGATCTGAGACGTGGCTGCAAGGCCCTTGCCCGCCCACCATCGCGGGACACGCCGCAAGTACGTCCATGTAGGCTCTTATGCGGCATCCATGCCGCATAAGGTCCCGCGACGGTGAGCGGGCAAGGACCGGTCGAGATGGTCGGTGTGCATGGGGCGAGCGATCCAGTGGCTGCTCCGGCTTGGTGCCGCGCACTGACCGGCACGCGGCGACACTTCGAAAACCCACCGCACAGGTTTGGTGCATCACTGCACGAAAGCCGGGAACGAGGCACTGGCACCAGCACCGCTGCATCCCGTAATGGGCAGACGTCTCACAATCAAATCAACCATTTTTCAACGACTTGTCTGGTCATGATGCCCGGGTGAACAAGTTGGCACGGTGATTGCGTAGCACTGACGTGCAGGTGCAACGGCGTGCCTGCAACAACCCGTACACGGTGCGGCGGTTCAACGACGATCCGCACGCATCCAGGACAACGGCGTCCTTCCGGTTTACCGGAGGGCGCCGTTTTTTTTTGACCATCGCATTCGAAGAGGTCCCTATGCAGCGCTCGTTCTGGCGATCCGGGCACACGCCCACGTTGTTCGCTTCCTTCCTGTATTTCGACCTGAGTTTCATGGTGTGGTATCTGCTCGGTCCGTTGCAGGTGCCGATTGCGCAATCGCTGGGCCTGGATACACAGCAGCGCGCCCTGATGGTGGCGGTGCCGATTCTGTGCGGGGCGGTGTTGCGCCTGGTGCTGGGCATGTTCGCCGATCGCATCGGCGCCAAGCGCGCCGGCATGGTCGCGCAGCTCGCGGTGATCGCTGCACTGTTCGGCGCCTGGCAACTGGGCGTGCACAGCATGGGGCAGGCGCTGCTGCTGGGTGTGCTGCTCGGTATCGCCGGTGCTTCATTTGCGGTGGCGTTGCCGCTGGCATCGCGCTGGTATCCACCCGAGCATCAGGGCACCGCGATGGGGATTGCCGGTGCAGGCAATTCCGGCACGGTGCTGGCGGCGTTGTTCGCCCCGATGCTTGCTGCCGCCTTCGGCTATCAAAACGTGTTCGGGCTGGCCTGCATCCCGTTGGTGCTCACGCTGATGGTGTTTGCGTCGATTGCCAAGGAGGCACCGACACCGGTCGCACGCAAGCAGTGGTCCGATTATGGTCGCGTGCTGGTGGGCAACCGCGACGCGTGGCGCTTCATGTTGTTCTACGCGATCACCTTCGGTGGCTTTTCCGGCTTTGCCAGTGCCTTGCCGGGGTACTTCCACGATCAGTTCGATTTCGACGCGCGTACTGCGGGCTGGGCCACTGCGGCCTGCGTGCTGGCCGGTTCGGTGATGCGCCCGTTGGGCGGCGTGATCGCCGACCGCGTGGGCGGCACGCGTGCCTTGCTGGCGGTGTATCTGCTGGTCGCTACGCTGGTAGGCATTGCCGGGTTCGGTGCCGGCGGCGCGACGATCACGCTGGCGTTGTTCGTGCTGACGTTGTTGTGCCTGGGCGCCGGCAATGGTGCGGTGTTCCAGCTGGTGCCGCAGCGCTTCGGCCAGGATATCGGGGTAATGACCGGCTTGATCGGCATGGCCGGCGGCATCGGCGGTTTTGTGCTTGCGGCCGGGTTGGGCGTGCTCAAGCAGCACACCGGCAGCTATGCGTTGGGCATGTGGTTGTTCGCGGCGTTCGCGCTTGGCGGCTGGGGATTGCTGGCGGGCGTCAAGACCCAGTGGCGCAGCGAATGGTCCACCGCCGGCGCGGCGCGCGTCTGACATGTCGACAGGAATTCAGGCAATGAAGCAACCCAGACTCGTCGTCATCGGCAATGGCATGGCCGGCATCCGCACCGTGGAGGAACTGCTCAAGCTGATGCCGGGCATGTACCACATCACCGTGTTCGGCGCCGAGCCGCATCCCAACTACAACCGCATCCTGCTGTCGCCGGTGCTGGCCGGCGAGCAGGAGTTCGACGACATCGTGTTGAACCCGTTGCAGTGGTATCGCGACAACGGCATCCATCTGCATTTGAACACCGAAGTCACCCGTATCGATCGCGTGCGCCGCCGGGTGATTGCCGCCGACGGCACCGAGGCCGAGTACGACCGCCTGCTGATCGCCACCGGCTCGGTGCCGTTCGTGCTGCCGATCCCGGGCAATGCGCTGAAGGGCGTGATCGGATATCGCGATATCCAGGACACCCGCACCATGATCGACACTGCGCGCAGCAAGCAGCATGCGGTGGTGATCGGCGGCGGCCTGCTTGGCCTGGAAGCGGCCAATGGCTTGAAGGTGCGCGGCATGGACGTGACCGTGGTGCACCTGGCCGGCTGGCTGCTGGAACGCCAGCTCGACCCGGTGGCCGGCAACCTGCTGCAACAGGCACTGCGCGCACGTGGCCTGGAATTTCGCTTGAACACCGCCACCAGCGCGCTGCTCGGCAATGCGCAGGGCGAAGTGATCGGGGCCAGATTCGCCGATGGCAGCGAAATCCCGGCCGATCTGGTGGTGATGGCCGCCGGCATCCGCCCCAACACGCGCCTTGCCGAAGAAGCCGGCATCCACTGCTCGCGCGGCATCGTGGTCAACGACAGCCTGCAGAGCTTCGACCCACGCGTGTATGCGGTGGGCGAATGCGCAAACCATCGTGGTATCGCCTACGGCTTGGTGGCGCCGTTGTTCGAGCAGGCCAAGGTGTGCGCGAACCATCTGGCGCAATTCGGCATTGGTATCTATCGCGGCTCGGTGGCGGCGACCAAGCTCAAGGTCACCGGCATCGATCTATTTTCGGCCGGCGATTTCATGGGGGGCGATGGCTGCGAGGAGATCGTGTTGTCCGATCCGGCCGGCGGTGTCTACAAGAAACTGGTGATCCGCGACGACGTGCTGGTGGGCGCCTGCCTGTATGGCGACACCAGCGATGGCGGCTGGTATTTCAAGCTGCTCAAGGACGGCACGCCGATCCAGGCGCAACGCGATCAGTTGATCTTCGGCGAAAGCGCACTGGGCGATGCCGGCACCGGCGGCCAGGACCGCGCCAGCGCAATGGCCGACAGCGATGAAGTCTGTGGCTGCAACGGCGTGTGCAAGGGCACGATTGTCAAGGCGATCAGCGAACAGGGCCTGTTCACCGTCGATGAAGTGAAGAAGCACACCAAGGCAGCGAGTTCCTGCGGCTCGTGCACGGGGTTGGTGGAACAGATCCTGATGAACTGCCTGGGCTCCAATTTCCAGGAAACCCCAAAAACCAAGGCCGTCTGCGCGTGTACCGACCTGAGTCACGGCGAGGTGCGCCGCGCCATCCGCGAGCACAAGCTGCTCACCCATGCGCAGGCCTACGCCTTCATGGAATGGCGCACGCCCAACGGTTGCGCGACCTGCCGGCCGGCGATCAACTACTACATGCTGTCGACGTGGCCGCATGAGGCCATCGATGATCCGCAATCGCGTTTCATCAACGAGCGCGCACACGCCAACATCCAGAAAGACGGCACCTTCTCGGTGATTCCGCAGATGAAGGGCGGGGTGACCAATGCTGGCGAGCTGCGCCGCATTGCCGATGTGGCCGACAAGTACGCGGTGCCGATGGTCAAGGTCACCGGTGGCCAGCGCATCGATCTGCTCGGGGTCAAGAAAGAAGATCTGGTGGATGTGTGGCGCGATCTGGGCATGCCGTCGGGCCATGCCTACGGCAAGTCGATCCGCACGGTGAAGACCTGCGTGGGCAGCGAGTTCTGCCGCTTCGGCACGCAGAACAGCACGCAAATGGGTATCGACCTGGAGACCATGCTGGCCAATATGTGGAGCCCGCACAAGGTGAAGCTGGCGGTGTCCGGCTGCCCGCGCAATTGCGCCGAATCCGGCATCAAGGACGTGGGCATCATCGCGGTGGACTCGGGCTGGGAGCTGCACGTGGGCGGCAACGGCGGCATCAAGACCGAGGTGGCGCGTTTCCTGGTCAAGGTGAGTACCGCCGAGGAAGTGCGCGAGTACACCGGCGCATTTTTGCAGCTGTACCGCGAGCAGGCCTATTACCTGGACCGCACGGTGCACTACATCGCACGCGTGGGCCTGGATTACATCCGTGCGCAGGTGGTGGACGACGCGGCAAACCGGCGAGCGCTGTACGAGCGCCTGCTGTTTTCGCTGGAAGGCCTGGTCGACCCGTGGAAGGCACGCATCGCCGGCGAGCGTCGCCAGGAATATCAACCGCTGCGGATCGCGGCGCCTGCGGCAACGGTGGAGGAATGAGCATGCCCAATCACGCGTGGGTGCATGTGTGTGCCTTGCAGGAGTTGCCGGCGCTGGGTGCGCGCGTGCTGGAGGTCGACGGCCTGCCGCCGATCGCCATCTTCCGCGCCGCTAGCGATCAGGTATTTGCGCTGCGCGATCGTTGCCCGCACAAGGGTGGCCCTTTATCGCAAGGGATCGTGGCCGGCGACACGGTGACCTGCCCATTGCATGGCTGGGCGATCGGCCTGCAGAGCGGGCAGGCCTGTGTACCGGACGTGGGCTGCGCCCCGCAGTATCCGGTGAAGGTGGAGGCCGGTGCGGTGTGGATCGTGTTGCAGCCGGTCCCCGAGCCCCAGGCCGTTGCCGAGCCGGCCGCATGAGCGAGGGCCTGCCGCCGCCGGCATCGGAGACCGCTGCGCACGCGTCTGCGGCATCGCCGATGCACCGCATCACGCGCTCGACCTGTTGCTACTGCGGTGTCGGCTGCGGCGTGTTGATCCACAGTGAGCACGATGCTGCCGGCGAGCGCATCGTGGGCATCGAAGGCGACCCGCAGCACCCGGCCAATCATGGCCGTCTGTGCAGCAAGGGGCTGGCGTTGCCGCAAACCACCACCAGCACGCAGGGGCGCGTGCTGGCCCCCGAGTTGCGTCGGCACCGGCAGGCGCAGCGTGCGCCGGTGAGCTGGGATCAGGCCTTGCAGCATGTCACCAGCAAACTGGCGGCCATCATCCAGGCGCATGGCCCGGATGCGGTGGCGTTCTATCTGTCCGGGCAGTTGCTCACCGAGGACTATTACGTCTTCAACAAGCTGGCCAAGGGTCTGATCGGCACCAATAACATCGACACCAATTCGCGGCTGTGCATGTCCAGCGCCGTCACCGGCTACAAGCTTGCGCTGGGCGCAGACGGCCCGCCCACCTGTTATGAAGACCTGGAGCTGGCGCAGACGGTGCTGTTTGCCGGCAGCAACATGGCTTACGCGCACCCGGTGCTGTTTCGCCGGCTGGAAGCTGCGCGTGCACGCAACCCGGAGATTCGCTGGATCGTGATCGATCCGCGCCGTACCGACACCGCGGCCATGGCCGACCTGCACCTGGCGATCGAACCGGGGACCGACGTTGCGCTCTTCAACGGCATGTTGCATCACCTGATCTGGGAGGGTCTGGTGGATGCGCGTTTCGTTGCGGGCCATACCCAGGAGTTCGATGCCCTCAAGCGGATGCTGCGCGAATACACCCCGCGCATGAGCGCCGAGATCTGCGGGATCTCGCATGAGGACTTGGTGCAGGCGGCCGAGTGGTTCGGGCGCAGCCCGGCGGCGCTGTCGCTGTATTGCATGGGCTTGAACCAGTCGGCGCACGGCACCGACAAGAACCTGGCATTGATCAATCTGCACCTGGCCACCGCGCAGATCGGCAAACCCGGTGCAGGCCCGTTTTCGTTGACCGGCCAGCCCAATGCGATGGGCGGGCGCGAGGTGGGCGGCATGGCGACGATGCTGGCGGCGCACCGCGAGATCGGCAATGCCGCGCATCGCGCGGAGGTGGAAGCGCTGTGGGGCGTGCCGGCCGGGCGCATCAGCCCCACGCCGGGCACGCCGGCCGTGGAATTGTTTGAACGCCTACGTGCCGGCACGCTGAAGGCGGTGTGGATCGTGTGCACCAATCCCGTGCACTCGATGCCGGAGGTGGCCGGCATTCGCGCGGCGCTGGAGCAGGCCGAGCTGGTGATCGTGCAGGAGGCGTTTTCCGGCACCGACACCGTGCCGTATGCCGATGTGCTGCTGCCTGCCGCCAGCTGGGGCGAAAAGGACGGCACCGTGACCAACTCCGAGCGCCGCATCACCCGCGTGCGCAAGGCGGTGGATCCACCGGGCCAGTCGCGTGCGGATTGGTGGATCGCCAACGCGGTGGCACGCCGGCTGGAGGCCAAGTTGCAACCCGGCGCCGCGGCCGGGCTGTTCGCCTTCGACACCACCGCGCAGGTCTTCGACGAACACCGCGCGTTGACGGTGGGCCGCGACCTGGACATCGGCGGGCTGGATTACGCAGTGCTGGATACCGGTCCGCAGCAATGGCCGTTTCCAGCCGGCAGCACGCAGGGGCAGGCGCGGCGTTATACCGATGGCGTCTTCGCCACTGACAATGGGCGTGCGCGCTTCCATGCCACCCCGTATCGCAAGGTGGCCGAGGCGACCTCGGCGCGCTTCCCGATGCGGCTGCTGACCGGTCGCCTGCGCGACCAGTGGCATGGCATGTCGCGCACCGGGCGGGTGGCGGCTGCGTTTGCGCACAGTCCCGAACCGTCTTTGCGCATGCATCCGGACGATGCGGCGCGGCGCGGCTTGTTGGCCGGCGAACTGGTGCAGGTGGCCAGCAAGCGTGGTGCGCTGGTGCTGCCGCTGGAACTGTCCGACGAGCTGCGCTCGGGCACCGTGTTCGCGGCGATGCACTGGAGCGGGCAGACCCTTTCCAGCGGCGGCATCAACGAAGTGAGTACGCCGGCAGTGGATGCGCGCTCGCAGCAGCCCGAGCTCAAGCACGCGGCGGTGCGGGTGGAAAAGGCGGTGTTCGGCTGGCATCTGCTGGCCGCGCGGCGCGGCGATGCACTGGCGCTGCAACAGGCGCTGCAGCCGCTGCTGCGCGACTGCGGCTATGCCAGCCTGCGCCTGCATGCCGAACCCTTGCCGGAGGCCGCCGGTGAGTGGGCGGTGCTGCATGCCGCCTGTGAGCGTGCGCCCGAGGCTGGCTGGATCGATCGCCTGGTCGCCGCCTTGCAGCTGCCCGCCGGCGCCGATGTTCTGGAATACCGCGATCTGCGCCGTGGGCTGATGCGCCGCGTCGGCTGGCGAACGCAGCACGGGCTCAGTCATATCGACGGCCTGTTGCTCACTGCCGCGCAGCCCAGCGAGGCCAATCAGGCGCTGCTGAGCACCGCGTTGGCAGGCAAGCCGTGGCGCTGCGCGCGGCTGGCGGTGTTCGCACAGACGCCTGCTGTGCCCAGCGATCCGATCGTCTGCACCTGCATGAATGTCGCGGCGTCGGCGATCCATGCGGCCATCGACGACGGCGCCGATGTGGCACAGCTCAAACAACGCCTGGGCTGCGGCACCGTCTGCGGCTCCTGCGTTCCGCAACTGACCCGGCTGTGCCGCCAACCGCGGCTGGCCTGATGCGCTTCACCCCTCCACACACTGCGAGATCTCTCATGTCCGTCATCCCTTCCTGCGCGCGTGATGTGGTGTTGTTGTCTGCCGGTCCCGGCGATCTGGAACTGCTGACCATCAAGGCGGTCAAGGCGCTGGCAGTGGCGCAGGTGCTGTTGCTCGACGACCTGGCCAACCCACAGATCGTGGAACTGGCACCGCAGGCGCGCGTGATCCGCGTCGGCAAGCGCGGCGGTTGCCGCTCCACGCCGCAAGAATTCATTTGTCGGCTGATGCGGCGCTACGCGCTGCAGGGTCTGCGCGTGGTGCGCGTCAAGGGTGGCGATGCCTTGTTGTTCGGGCGGGCTGGCGAAGAGATCGGCTTCCTGCGTCGCGCCGGTGTCGGTGTGCAGGTGATTAACGGCGTCAGCGCCGCGTTCGCCGCCGCCGCCGCGCTGCAAGTCTCGTTGACCCATCGCGAGTATTGCCACGGCATCACCTTCGTCACGGCGCATACGCACGACCACGGCGAGCCGAACTGGGGGGCACTGGCCGCCAGCGGCACCACGCTGGGCATCTACATGGGCCTGCGGCGCACGGAGGCGCTGGCCGCGGCGCTGCTGGCGCATCTGCCGGCCAGTACGCCAGCCGCCATTGTGCAGGCGGCCACGCGCCCCGACCAGCAACGTCGGCTCACCACGCTGGGCGAACTGGGTGCCACCGCAGCGGCACTGCTGCCGGGCTTGCCGACTCTGCTGCTGGTAGGCGAGGCGCTCGGCGAAGCGGCGCTGGCCTGCGATGATCGCGCGCCCACCTTGCTGCAACAGGCAATGGGCTGAACCGCCACGGCGCTTCCAATCGCCTGCGGCCCCAGACCACCGGTGGTGGCGCCCTCGGCAGGGCTGTCGTCGGGGGGAGTGGGCAGCTGCAACGCGGTTACTCCAGGTCTGTCGACAGACGCCCGTGGTGCTTCAGCGCGGGCGCAGTCGTCCCGCGCTCCATCCAGAATGTCCAGGGCAAAAAAAGACACCGGTGACATAGCCGCCGAGTGCACGACTCATCCATCCGTGTGCCGATCTGCCCGTAGCTTCAGGCCAGAGATGACGCCGGTTCGGCATGCGTCATGGGCGTCTCGCCGGGGCACCGTTTCGCGCCAGCGCAACGGTGTGTTGGCCGCCCTCAGCCCCGCCAGGCTTGGTGGCGCTCGCTACGTGCGCGGCGAGGCAGCCACGCGACCGCGGTCAGGTGTGCAAGATTTGCACTGCCAGCGCAGCGGTTTTTTCCTGCATTTGCCCAGTTTCCACCGCCCAGCCTGGTTTTCCGGGTTGGCACGATTGTTGCGGTACACCGATTACCCAATGACGTACCGATGGATCAGAGGAGGCACAGTGGAAGACGGACAGAACAACACCCGTAGCCGGCGTGGTTTTGCAGCATTGGACCCGGAGAAGCGCCGCATCCTGGCCAGCAGCGGCGGCAAGGCTGCGCATGCCAGCGGCAACGCGCACGAGTTCACCAGCGACGAGGCACGCGAAGCGGGCCGCAAGGGCGGCCAGGCCGTCAGTCGCGACCGCGACCACATGTCGCGCATCGGCAGCAAAGGCGGGCGCTCCAAGCAGGCCAAGCCGCAGGAAGAATCCGCATGATCGAGGACCGGCACGCTCCTGGGCGTGCCGGTCCTCCTTAAGCCGGGGTGTCTGCTCGGCATGCGCGCACGCCACCTTGGGCGCGCATGGCCAGTTTGGGAAGTAGGCGTGCAGACAGGCGCCGCAAGGACAGCAATCGATTGCATTCATCGGCCGTGTGCCCCCCATGTCACGATAGTTGTCCGCTCCCCTGA
The DNA here is from genome assembly GCF_002939885.1 of Xanthomonas cucurbitae. Taxonomy (GTDB): domain Bacteria; phylum Pseudomonadota; class Gammaproteobacteria; order Xanthomonadales; family Xanthomonadaceae; genus Xanthomonas; species Xanthomonas cucurbitae. Next base: position 56 of record NZ_MDED01000019.1, on the reverse strand, counting down.
ATCCTCAGATGGAGACCGCGATGGCCCGCTACAGCCCCGAACTCAAAGACCAGATC
>NZ_MDED01000018.1 GCF_002939885.1 Xanthomonas cucurbitae | reverse complement strand
CGGCTGCCCAAGGTGGCCGAGGCGTGGGTTTGGCTGGCTCAAGCGCGATTGCTGCTGGCGCGGCTGACTGGTTAATTATGTAAACACCCTCTCAGCACCGTGTGCTGAAACTCCCCCATCGCCAGCCTTCCTTTCTGTCAGCGCGCTCGCGATGCTAAAGCAAGCCATGTGATGGAAAAATCACCTCTGGCTCGAGGGCTGAAGGTGCCGACATCAAGCGACCTCTGCACCCAGCGGGTGCGCCGATCCGGCCAGCCAGCCAGCCGCATCGTTCAAAAACCGCGCAACGAAGACTGTGCACGGCGCGTCTTCCATCGGAATGGTGATTTCAGGCTTGCACGGGGGCAACGCAGGCGGTACGCCAGAAGCAACGCGAAGCTCGCCCCCCATCTTCGGAGACGCTGGCAATTCATCGAAGAAGTTCGTGCAAGACTTTTCCCGCGACGTGCCCAGGCTACGAGAGCTTGGGTCACTGCGGGGTCAGTCGATGCCAATATGGAAATCACATCTTGGCTGAAGGTGTTGCGCCACTTGGCTTGCAAGTGGTGGGCGGTACAGGGTTCGAACCTGTGACCCCTACCATGTCAAGGTAGTGCTCTACCGCTGAGCTAACCGCCCGATTCCTGCTGCAGCATTGCGCTGTGCAGGGCGCGCATTCTAGCGCAGGGCGTTGCCGTCCACAAGTCCTTTGCCGGGTCGGCATACCGCCCTGCGCTAGACCAAGCTGGCAGCCTTCAATTTCTGGAGTTGATCGCGGATCTGCGCGGCCGCCTCGAATTCCAGATCCTTGGCATGCTGGTACATCTGTTGCTCCAGGCTCTTGAGCTTGGCGGCGATCTCCGCCGGCTTCATGCTGCGGTAGTCGGGCGCATTCTCGGCCACCTGACGCGATTTCGACCGCCCCTTGCCGGCCTTCTTCTCTGCCGCGTCCTCGCGCGCGCCCTCCATGATGTCGGAGATCGGACGCGCCACGGACTTGGGTGTGATGCCATGTTCGAGATTGTATTCGACCTGCTTCTCGCGACGGCGGTCGGTCTCGTCGATCGCGGCCTGCATCGAGCGTGTGATCTTGTCCGCGTACAGGATCGCCTTGCCGCGCAGATTGCGTGCGGCGCGGCCGATGGTCTGGATCAGCGAGCCGGTCGAGCGCAGGAAGCCCTCCTTGTCCGCATCCAGGATCGCCACCAGCGACACTTCCGGCATGTCCAGGCCTTCGCGCAACAGATTGATGCCGACCAGCACATCGAACTTGCCCAGGCGCAGATCGCGGATGATCTCTACCCGCTCGACGGTGTCGATGTCCGAGTGCAGGTAGCGCACGCGGATGCCGTGCTCGCTGAGGTACTCGGTGAGATTCTCGGCCATGCGCTTGGTCAGCGTGGTGACCAGCACACGGTCGCCCAGCTTGATGCGTTCGTGCACCTCGGACATCAGGTCGTCGACCTGGGTACCGACCGGGCGGATCTCGACCACCGGATCGATCAAGCCGGTGGGGCGCACCACCAGCTCGGTGATCTCGCCTGCAGATTCGCGCATCTCGTATGGACCCGGCGTCGCAGAGACATAGATGCTGCGCGGCGAACGCGCCTCCCACTCTTCGAAGCGCAGCGGCCGGTTGTCCAGTGCCGACGGCAGCCGGAAGCCGAACTCCACCAGCGTCTCCTTGCGCGAGCGATCGCCCTTGTACATCGCGCCGATCTGCGGAATGGTGACGTGGGATTCGTCGATGACCAGCAACGCGTCCGGCGGCAGGTAGTCGAACAACGTCGGTGGCGGCTCGCCAGGCGCCTTGCCGGTGAGATGCCGCGAGTAGTTCTCGATGCCGTTGCAGAAGCCCACTTCGGCGATCATCTCCAGGTCGAACTGGGTGCGCTGTGCCAGGCGCTGCGCTTCCACCAGCTTATTTTGCGAATACAGCTGCTCCAGGCGCTCTTTCAATTCATCCTTGATGGTGTCCACTGCGCTCAACGTGCGCTCACGCGTGGTCGCGTAATGCGTCTTCGGGTACACGGTGTAGCGCTGCAGCTTGCGCAAGGCCTCGCCGGTCAGTGGATCGAACAAGGTGAGCTGTTCGACGTCACCATCGAACAGCTCGATCCGCAATGCCTCGGTATCGGACTCGGCCGGAAACACGTCCACCACCTCCCCGCGCACGCGAAACGCACCGCGGGTAAGCTCGAACTCATTGCGCGTGTACTGCAGGTCGGTGAGGTGCCGGATCAACTGGCGCTGATCGATATGCTCGCCGATCGACAGGATCAGGCGCAGCGACAGGTAATCTTCCGGTGCACCCAGGCCGTAGATCGCCGAGACGGTGGCAACCACCAGCGAATCGCGACGCGACAATAAGGTCTTGGTCGCCGACAGACGCATCTGCTCGATGTGTTCGTTGATCGAACTGTCCTTCTCGATGAAGGTGTCCGACGACGGCACGTAGGCCTCGGGCTGGTAGTAGTCGTAGTAGCTGACGAAGTATTCGACCGCATTGTTCGGGAAGAACGACTTGAACTCGCCATACAGCTGCGCCGCCAGGGTCTTGTTGGGCGCCATCACCAGGGTCGGCTTCTGCACCTGCTGCACGACATTGGCAATGGTGTAGGTCTTGCCCGACCCCGTCACCCCCAGCAGCGTCTGCTTGGCCAGACCAGCTTCGAAGTTGGCCACCAGCTTCTCGATGGCGGCGGGCTGGTCGCCGGCTGGAGAGTACGGGGATACGAGCTCAAAGCGGTCGGTCATGAAGCGGATCTCGGGGGAGGACGGTACGAAATGACGGAGGCCGGGATGGGTAGAAATCTGACACTCACGCACGTGATACAGGCGTTTTCCGGCAAGCAACGAGCATTGAGACTACTGGCTCGGCCTCAAGGAGAATCACGATGCAGGCAGCGCCACATTCGAATGCGAAAGGGTACACCGTGATGCAGTCGATGTTCGTGATGGCACTCGTGGCGACCATGGCTTCGATTGGCCTACCCGGCTTCCAGCGCCTTCTGGATTGGCAACGGGCGACGACGCGAATGCATCTGCTGACGACCCATCTTGCATTGGCAAGAAGCCTGGCTGTCGCACAACGCATGCCCGTGAGCCTGTGTCCATCGGCGGACGGCTCACGTTGCCGAACAGACAGTGACTGGAGCCGCGGCTGGATCCTGTTCAAGGACCCGGGCCGCGAAGGACAGCCAGCGGATGCATCCTCGATCTTCAAGGTCGAACACTACCCGGCGGCCGACGGTATCGACGCCCGGGCAACGCATGGCCGACCCGTCGTACGGTTCCTGCCCAGCGGTCTAAGCAGCGGCACCAACATCACCATCAGCCTCTGCGCCAACGCCCAACGACTGGCTGACGTCGTCGTGAACAACACGGGCAGAGCACGCACCGTGCGCCACAGCGCTCCGATCAGCTGTCAGACGCGATGACGCGAAAACGAAAAAGCCGCGACACGTCGCGGCTTTTTCGATCATCTTGGCGCCCGAAGTTGGACTCGAACCAACGACCCCCTGATTAACAGTCAAGTGCTCTAACCGGCTGAGCTATTCGGGCGGGGAGGCGTATTCTAGACGCAAGCTTTAGGGAGTGCAACACCCCTGGGCCACTACCAACAACCGGGGGTAGTCGAAGCGCTCGGGGTCTTCACCCCAGCTTGGTTCAACGTCATCGTGCCGCATGTGTCCTTGGTTTGATTGCCCTGCGGAGCTGCAGTCAACGTAAAGCTGGACTGATTACCGGTGAATGTAATGGTGTATTGCGCAGTCCCACCTTCCCGCGGCGACTGCGTGGTCGTCGAACCGTTCCCAAAACGATAGCTTGCGTACGTATTGTTGGTCGTGTGCGAGCGTTCGGCCAGTTGCGAATACTCAACCAGATCTGCCTTGGCCTGAGCCCGACGCGACTTGCGGATATGCTCAGCGTAGGACGGATACGCGACCGCCGCCAGGATCCCGACAATAGCAACCACAACCATCAACTCGATGAGCGTAAACCCGCTGCTCCCGGCGCGATGAGACAGCCGGCTGGAGAAAGATTGAGAAAAACGTGGCGACATCGGAACCTCCGTCACTGGATCTGGCGCCACGATTGGCGGCCACAAGGATAAGGAACATACATGGGTCCGGCACCTGCGACGTTGACGACCATCCAGCAGCCGGCTCCTTGGGGAACCACAGGTGCGGCTGAGCCGTCCTTCGGATTAACCTTCGGCTCGAGCCGGGGCACAACAGACACACCCAAATCCTTTACGGGCGCATTTCCTCCGGTATTGAGCGAGATGCCGGCAGAACCGGCTGCGAGGGTTGAGCCGCTAATGGCACCCATTCGAACACCAGACAAGGCACCAGCACCTGTACGCGCATTCAAACCAAACAGCCAGTTCACACCGTCGGTGCTGCAGCCACTCGTTGCTGCAAGTGGCGCATACGTGGGCAGGAACAAAATTCCGGACACGAGTTCTGGATAGCCCACGAACCGCTCCCCTGGTGGCAGATCCACATACCACCCCAACACTGACGCCGGGGAGGTGCCCGCCTGCAAGGTTCTTGTTGCTGTGCCGCCGGTAGTCACCACTGTGTAGGGCATCAAGTTCGACCTGGTCAAGGTCGTGGCGATGACCCCATCGACCTGGTCCGTGAAGCCATACAGGCTCTGCGTATGCTGCGCCGAGGTTGGCAGACTGTCAGCGGTAAAAGAGAAGCTGCCAGTGCCGAACATGACCAGAACCCCGCCATTCTCACCGGACGCGGCCTGCAAGCCACCGGTGATGGGCTGGCGGAATGTCTGCCCGGCCTCGACATACGTTCCTGTGGTGAATGCCGGCACGGTTACCGAAGATGCCGTCGAAGTGAGATCAAACTTCCAGATAGCGCCGCGAAGGTCGGCAGCGTAAACCGTGTCGGCATACCCGTCCCGCATGCGAGCAGGCTTGTTGGAGGCCGGATCAATCGTCATTGTGTCGACCCGATCCAAGACAATGAGGTTACCAAGCCCATTCCGTCCAGTAATGGAATTATTGGATTCCGTCGCCTCGATCATACGTACGGTTGGGGTCGCGGACGTTCCGATATCTACAACAAACAACACTGCCTTGCCGCTGGCACTCTCGTAGCCGTTACCGAAGATCGCTTTCCAACTCACTGCCCCATTTGCAGCACGCACAGGAACGATGACAGGCTTGCCCAATACATGCCCAATATTCGAACGCACCGTGGAATCGCCACTGAGGTCGTTGATTTCCCAAAGACGGCTACTGGCACCGAACGTTGTCGGATTGCTCACATCCAATGCGAATACACCGCGACCACCTGCACCAGTCGTTCCAACCAAGGTGGTTTTCCAGCTGTTATCGTAGTAAGTGTCGCCCACTGCAAGCGGCCCATCAACGAAGTATCGATGATCGAACGGCTGAGCAGAGCCCTTACTGGACTGATAGGGCAACAACAGGTTGCCCATATGTCCGTATGACGTAGCCGGAATATAGGCGAAACGCTCGCGCCCCCCACTACCGGTAACGGTACCGTTACCGCTCATCCCTCCATCGAATGCATGCAACATGCCGTCGTTAGCCCCCGCATACACCATATACCCCTGGTTCGTACGCTTGCTGTTTAGATAGTTGGTGTAACTCGTCCCCAGTGTTCCGCCGAGAGCGCGATATCCGTAGTCATCGATGGGCGCACTGATGACCGGTGCAGAGTTGATGATATCGCCAAGCACGGTGGTCCGGTCACGCAGCTTGCCTTTCTGTTGAACCTCGCCGCTTCGATCGCCCAGCAGATAGTTGGCTGCCGTTGCTGCAGTCGCACCCAGCGTTGTCCCTAGATCCTGCTCGGAGCAGAGGGTCTGACCGGGATACAGTGTTCGAGAGAGGCCACATAGGCCGCTCAAGCTGATGGTCGTTCCATCGAACTTGCGCACGTTGGTACCATCGCTGAAGAACACATTGCGAGCGCTGGCGTCGGGCATTTGCGTCGACGCTTCCCAGAGCTGCGTAAACCGCGCCTCTCGCGTATCCGGATCGACCGACGCCTGGCTTGCCTTCAGCGTACTGGACCAGTCCGTACCATTGTTCCTGATCTGGTACTCCGGCGTCACGGTCAAGGACCCAGCACCAATCCGCGCGCCGGTCAGCGCCAAGGTTCCAGAGGGGGAATTGGCTGCGCTGGCTGCCGACAGGACACGGCGCATGGCGGCTGTCACCTCGGCAGGACTCTTGGCATTGATGAACTGGGCACGGCTGTTGATCGTGGCGTGCCAGAGTTCGTCGATCACGCGACCATCGTCGTCGACAACTGGATCGCCATTACCATTCCAATTGGGAGCATCGGCATAAGGATCATCGGTGGCCGATTGATTGACCTCGTAGATATTTCCCTGCGCCCCCAGAGTGATTGCATAAAAGTTCATATGCAAATCTTTCTGGCAGTCCAGTCGCTTCCAGTCCGCAGATGTCTTCGAAAGAGTCGCGCACCTCTCGTCAACTGGCACCAAACCAGCTGGAAAACTTGGGCCCGTCACCAAAGGAGTCGATGCACCAGAATAGTAGGAGGCGGCAATATCGGCAATCGTATTGCTATAGCTGTCAGCGAATGGCGCACCAGGAAAATCTACGGTGCCGGTAGAATCAGCGTTACCATATCCACCGGCCACATTGTTGATATTGGAGTATCCGTCCGTGAACAACATGCCACCGTTCTTCTGGCACGCACGCAATACCGGAGCGCCGTCTCCAGTCCGCTTGAATTGCTTACCCAGATAATCCACGGCAGTACGGTTCGGGGTTCCGCCACTTGGCTCCAGGCGGTAGATCTGCTCGAAAAGCGAGGCGCGCTCAGCGTCCTCGTCAATATTATACATACTCACTGGAGTCAAATTATTGATACTGAAATAACCTACCCGCATCTTGTCAACAGCAGCCAATGCACGCGACTCAGAACCAATGATGGCAAGAATGCGATTCCGCTGATACTGAAACCAATTTGCAAAGTTCTGCTTAGCATCATTGAAAGCGCCAACATTCGCATAATTGTCTCGCGTTATTTGATATCGACGCAAATTACAATTAGGACCACAAGCATTTGCGATGATCGGACGATTGCTGTCGCCAGTGAGGTATCCCGTTGGCGCAGGAGCAGCAGCCGGAAGATAGAATGTCGCGGGAGTATAAGAAATCTGCACCGAACAATCGATGGCTACCGTAGCATTAGACGCAAGAGCTAACCACAAACCACCCGTTCCAGCCAAGCCATTGTTGTTATTATTGCTACAGACCCTACCAGTTCCGGACGTGCGATAGCGTGTCCGAGCAGGAATAGTCATTCCCGCGATAAACCTAAACGGGCTGTCATCCAAATTTTCTCTAGGCAAACCGAGGTTCACGATAGTGCCATTTCTACTCATACTGATTTGCTGATCCGCCCCCCCATAAATCAAGGGATCACGAGGATCTGGCCTAGCCCTATCAAAATCAGCAGCGGGCCACAACGCTGGACTGTCCCCACCCTTTGAAGCCAAGCTCCAAGGATCATAGGTGACATTTGGATCGTAATACCCCGCATTATATGCCGGCGATCTTGCAAACCCGAATTGATCGAGCGGCGGAATAGCCACCCCAGGACTATACGAACTATTATAACCTGGAAAAGGAAAAAGATAAGAGTAGCAGTCATTAAAAGCAAATGTATTGTTACCCGACGTGAACGTGCAACTTCCACCAACATCAAAGAAATTTCCGGAAGAACTAAAAAAACTGCTGCCATTCCATCGCATACGCCCATCCCCACCCTTGAAGAGGCGTTCGAATGTCATCGAATTCGAATCATCTACCGCCATGATGAAAGCAGGTGGTATTGAGGTTGCGTTGTTCAACGGAGATTGTGCCAAGGTCCCCTGCCCCTGCGCAGCAATCAGGTTATACACGAAGTAGCCCCCTACCGCGACCAGAACGATCGCAGAAGCAACAGCAGTTCGAAAAATGCGACGCGACATGTCGACAGCCTCAGAGCTTGAAGATGGTATCGATGGATGCAGACGACGAAGCATCCGTCGCGGCATCGTTGGCGAATGTGGTGATCTGGTACACCGGAGTCACCGGGTCAAGCGGCCCCCCCATCGCAAGCGACCCGCCACCGATGATGCAGGAGTCGATGCGCCTTACGCTGACCGCCTGACTCACGGTTGTTGCCTTGCTGCGACCCCATGCAACCGGGTCGAATGCAACATCGCAGTTCTGCTGAATATCGGTATCCACCAACGGAGCGCCAGTGGGTGCATCCGTCCGATTGGCGATAGCCTCAATGGCCCGCTCGCTTCGCCGCGTCACTCCTTCGGCATTCTGGAATGCGATATTGGTCTGCAAGTAATTGGATGCCATTTTTTCCTGCATTCCTGCCACCTGCATACCAGCGATACCGATCAGCGCCAATAAAATCAGCATGATCAACGCGACGTAGAGCACCGCCCCGCGTGGCCGAGTGGGCATTGGACGCAAACGAGCTGAGGTATTCATGAGTTAATTCCCGAACAGTCGATTACGCAGTGCAATCGTAGACTCGTAAGTCATCCTGTAGCGCCCGTCCGCCTGAGTGGGTTGCGCGAAAGATATTCCCAGCGCACTCGGGTTGCGAACTGCATTGGCAGGCCTCTCGGCTGCGGATGGTGTCGGGCTGCGCGCCAGGATACCGACCTGGACCTGCCCAACACGCCGCCATTGGGCAGCTGCGACAGCATCCGTTCCAGTCGAGACATCGCTTGCCACAGCTTGGCTACTGATATTACCCACTGGCGGCGAGGTAGTGGACATATTGTCGGTCTGGTCGAGACCGAACAACAGTTGCATATTCTCGATACCTTCGACCAATTCCTCCGGAGTAGCGTAGTCGTCCGCTCCATTGGAACGTGCCCGCATCAGCACCGGCTCACCCGAAGCGGCTGACGTCCCCACGTAGTACACCAACGACTCGGCGCGATAAATCAGCGCCTGACCACTAGGTCTGGTCGAATACTTGGATAGATTGGTTCCGTTGGCAGTGACCTTGCCACTCTCATAGGCGCCCTTGAATACGGTGGCATGCGCGCAATCTGCGATTCCAAACAGGTTTGGCGATGCCTGCCCACCCTCGGTCAGGCGCCGTCCAGCGGTAGCATCGAAGCTCGCAACGCTAGTACTCCCTGAGGTCAATGTAGTGATCGGCACGCTTTCCGGTGCGAGATAGCGCAGGACCAGAATGTCACTACCACCACGAGGATTGAGCTTGGAGATCGCCGATGGCAGATTGGCAGGCAGCGCCCAGGTAGCGCCGATCGTCAGGCTTGCTGGCGGCTTTGTGTTAGGCGCTTCGTAGCCTTGAATACTGACGCTGAAATCCAGCGGATGGCCGGAGCCGCTCGCTGCGCCAGTCGTGACCACCGGATCGCCCTCCCCACGTACGAAATGCGCTTGGTCGTTGACACAGCCGAAGTGCCCTGCCATACGAATGTCGCGCTGCAAGAACTCCAAAGCAAACCGACCGTTTTCCTGAGCGCGTGCATTTCCTTCAGCCAGCATCGATGCGGTGCGGGATGCGGAAAAAACCTGGATCACCCCAAGCATCAACACCAACCCGATCACCATCGCGATCATCATTTCGATCAGGCTGATGCCGGCAATGCCGCGTTTGGCTATGGCACGAGGATTCATAGCTGAGATACCAGAGTGAACGTGGTCCGTGCATCAGGATTACTGGCGTCCCAGCGCTGGTCTCCCCACGCGATACCTACGGTGACCTGGCCATTGGTGTTGAGGACGGTTGCACTGGCCCCTTCGCCCAAAGCTTGTACCACTTGGCATTTCCAGCGCGCAATGTTGTTTGCAATGGTGACCGAGTTTCCCAGGGTCCGACTACAACTGGTCGAAGTTACTGTATTGGCGGAAAACGTGGCATCTGTATACCAAGCGGATTGAAAGCGATTGCTGCGCATCTGGTCCAGCAAGTCGTAGGCCAGGTTGGTGGCCTGGGTACGGTAATTGGCGCTTTGAACAAAGCGGACATTGGCCGTCTGCAATAACGCGAACCCGAGCAAGCCGAACGCAAGCACAATAATGGTGATCAGCACCTCAAGCAAACTGAAGCCTTGGGATCGTGAGCGCGATACGAATGAACGGGAATACATCATTGACAGGTGCCTTTCTGAGACGTGATCTGACCAGCACCGTTGACTACCAAGGTACGACGCAGCGCCTGCCCGTCGCACACTGTTGGCTGCAGTGTGATTTGCTGATTGGTGGACGCGACCCTGCGCCCGCGCCCATCAAAAGCGATCGCCGCGCCAGATGGACCTGAACTTGTCAGTGACCGGTCTATCGAAACAAAGCGCAAGACGGTGTCGCCGCTCTTGAAGACCCCATCGCCATCGGCATCCGCCCAGGCAAGCATCCCACTTGCCCAATTATTGTCGCAGGCTGCTCCTGACGCGCTACCACAGACACCCCCACCTCGCCGATTGCGGATTGCCTCGCTGCGGGCAAGAGATAACAGCCCGATGCTCTCGTTGGTAGCACTCGCGACGCGGTTGGAGCGGATCACTCCACGGAAACTGGGAAATGCAATCGTCAACAGGATCGCCAAGACGGCGATCGTGATCATCAATTCCACGAGAGTGAAGCCGGTAGGTCGGCGAAAAGACATTGGACGCTCCCCAGCGTGACGTGCCCAAAATGCACCCTGAAGCCCTGACGCGACAAGCGCTGGGGGACGAACGGTCGTTTCAGGGTTACTGGCGTACGCGCAAAGGCAAGGCCGGCAGTTTGCTACTGACCTTGGTTCAGCCCACTTCAGGCACTGCGGCCTGCGGCGGGCCTCAGGTCACCACCCGATAACAAGGCCGATAATCGCCAGAGATCTTCATCCGGCGCTGCTCCACGAAGCCGCGTAGCAGTTCGTCCAGGGCCTGCATGATGTCGGGGGCGCCGTTGATCTCGAACGGGCCGAATTCCTCGATGCGGCGCATGCCGTCTTCCTTGACGTTGCCGGCGACGATGCCGGAGAAGGCGCGCCGCAGGTCCGCAGCCAGGGCGGGCGCCGGGCGGCCGTGGTGCAGGTCCAGGGCGGCCATGGCTTCGTGGCTGGGCACGAACGGCTGCTGGTACTCCAGCGGGATGTGCACCGACCAGTTGAAGTAATAGGAGTCCTTGTGATCCTTGCGGTGCGAGCGCACCTCGTGAATGCCCTCGGCCATGCGGCGGGCCACCGCGACCGGGTCGCCGACGATGATCTCGTAGCGCGAGGCGGCGGCATCGCCCAGGGTCAGGCGAATGAAGCGGTCGATCTGTTCGAAGTACGCCGAGGCGATGGTCGGGCCCGTCAGGATCAGCGGGAACGGCAGGTGCGCATTCTCCTCGCGTAGCAAGATACCGAGCAAGTAAAGGATCTCTTCGGCCGTGCCGACGCCCCCCGGGAACACCAGGATGCCGTGACCGATGCGGACGAAAGCCTCCAGCCGCTTTTCGATGTCCGGCATAATGACCAGATGGTTGACGATCGGGTTCGGCGATTCGGCCGCGATGATGCCGGGTTCGGTCACGCCGATGTAGCGCGTGTGGTGCTTGCGCTGCTTGGCGTGGGCGATGGTGGCGCCCTTCATCGGACCCTTCATCGCACCCGGGCCGCAGCCGGTGCAGATGTCCAGGCCACGCAGGCCGAGCTCGTAGCCTACCTGCTTGGTGTAGAGGTATTCGTCGCGCGAGATGGAATGCCCGCCCCAGCACACCACCAGATTCGGGTCCGACGGCTGCAGGATGCGCGCGTTGCGCAACTGGCCGAAGACCGCGTTGGTGATGCCTTCGCTGGTGTCCAGATCGCCCCGCTGCGCTTCCAGTTCGATGGCCATGTAGGCCAGGTCGCGGACCACGGCGAACAGCAATTCGGCCACGCCACGAATGATTTCGCCGTCGACAAAGGCCATTGCCGGTGCGTTGCTCAGGTCGATGCGGATGCCACGGTCCTGCTGGTTGACCTGGATATCGAAATCCGGATACAGGTCGCGTGCGGCGCGCGGGTCGTCCGAGGCGCTGCCGCTGGTCAGCACGGCCAGCGCGCAACGGCGCAGCAACTCGTGCATGCCGCCACCGGATGCATCGCGCAGCCGGGCCACTTCCGCCTTGGACAGCACGTCCAGGCCACCACGCGGATAGATCCGCGCATCCACTACCGGCAGCGCCCGCGCCGCCGTACTGCTGAGTTCCATAGCTTGCTCCTGTCGTCTGCGCAGGACTTTAGCGTACTCGCCCGCACAAAAGAAAACGGCCGGGTTGCCCCGGCCGTTTCCGCAACGCGTGCCACGCCAATAGCGATCAGAACTGGTAGCGGAAGCCCAGCTGCAGTGCCCAGCGGGAGATGCCACGATCATCGTAGATTGTCGACTGGTCAGGCGTATTGAAGCGATACACGTACTTGCCGCTGGCCGCATCGATGCCGCCGTACTCGACTACGCCACGCATGCCGGGGAAGCCGTACTCGTCGACGCGTCCCCACTTCTTGTTGAGCAGGTTGCCAACGTTCATGACGTCCAACCAAAGGGAGGCCTTGTTGCCCTTGAAGAAGCCCGGGATTTCCTGCTCGATGTGCAGATCGAACTGGTTGATCCAGGAGTTACGTGCGCCATTGCGTTCGGCGACCTGACCACGACGGGCGGCCAGATACTCATTGCCTTCAATGTACTTCCAGAACGCTTGCTCTTCCGCTGCTGTACCGAACAGCACATCGCCACGGCCGGCCGGGATATACAACAGGTCGTTAAGGCGACCATCGCCGTTGGCGTCGTTGTCGAAGGTGTAACTGTACGGACGACCATTGCGGCCCTGATAGATCAGACCCACCTTGGTCTCGTAGTCGCCGAAGAACGCGTGCTTCCAGTTCAAGGTCCCCAGGAAGCTGTTCTTGACCTCATACGCTGCGGTCGAAGCAACATTTTCATTTGCCTGGAAGACTGCGGTATTGGCCAGCTGCGAACCCGACACCGAGCTGGTCAGACCGCTGACCTCGTCGGCGTCGGTGTAGGTGTAGTACAGGCCCCAGGACCAGTCGCCGCCGTTGAAGGGCTTGTTCAGACCAAAGGTGAAGCTCTCGCTGCCCCCCTTGTCGGTCGGACGCGCGATGATCGCATCGTTGAAACGTGTATCGCGTAAACCGCGTGCGTCAACCGATGAACCTGTGCCACGCAGACATGCCGCCGGAGCGCCCGCACCGGTCGGGTTGCGACCGTCCTCCAGCCAGCAGGCCGGATTCAGCCCTGGCGTATTCCAGTACAGGTTACGGCCGTCCTGGCCCACGCGGCTGGTGCTACCCAGATTGAGCTGCTGATAGTAGATCGCCTCGTTAACCTTGGTCACCACCGCCTCGGCGGACGCGACGATGCCGTACCAGGGCAATTCGGTATCGAATGCCAGATTGGCCTTCCACACCGACGGCTGACCCAGCTTGCTGTCGACGAAATCGACCGACTGGGTGGCGCCATTCACCGACCCGTTTCCAATCGGCTGGTTGTTGATGTCCGGCGTAAAGCGAATCCCGTTGGAGTTCACCAGGGCTTGGCTGGAGAAGTTGTAGTCGGTGTAGGCCAGACCGGTATTGGAGTACGGGTTGGACAACCACACGGTTGCCGCGGCGCCCTGGAACAGGCCCACGCCGCCACGCAGCTGGGTGGGACGATCGCTGTCGAAGGTGTAGTTGAAACCGAAGCGCGGCTCGAACAGACCGTTGCCATCGATGGTCTGGTCATTGCGGAAGCCAAACAGCGTCGAAGCCGCTGCATTGTAGGCAGGGCTGTTCTTGACCATCGGCTCGTCGTAACGCAGGCCGAAGGTCAGGGTCAGGTTGTTATTGACCGCCCAGGTGTCCTGCAGGAAAACGCCGACGTTGCGCATTCCCCAGTCCGCTGCGATGTCCTCGACGTTGCCGCTGTTGGAACGCGAATACCGATAGTTCAGCGGGCGATTGGCCGCGTAGTCGGCAATCGAGTTGAACGTGTACGAACCGAAGACACGCTGGCCGAACAGATTGAACAGGTCGTTGTCTTCGTAGTCGAAGCCGAACTTGACGGTGTGATCGTTCAAAAACAGCGTGCCAGCGAAGAAGGCATTCCAGGTTTCGGTCCGCAGCTCGTTGGCCTGGGTGCTCTGCTCGGTACCGAGGTTGACGGTGTTGTTACCAATGCGCACGGCGATGGCGGGCAGCTGCGAAGCGGCGGTACGCACGGCCGAATAATCGCGGTAGGACACCTTGGCTTCGGTGGAGAACGTATCGGTCCAGTCGCTGAACAACTGGGCGGTGTACGTCTTGAGGCTGAAGTCGCGAACGTAGTGATACGAGTTCAGCGACAGCGACTGATTGCCGAAGCCGTTGAGGTTGGCGGTGCTCTGCTCGCTTTCGCCATAACGCAGCGAAGCGCGGTGCTTGTCGGAGATGTTCCAGTCGAGCTTGAAACCCTTCTCTTCGGAATCCGAATCCAGCGCCGGCAGCGCCAGGGTTCCCGGATCGAAGCCGTAGACATTACGCGAGATGTCGATGATCTGATCGACCTGCGCCTGCTGGATCTGCACGGTGTTGCTCTCGCCCGAACCGATCGGACCAAAGCCGGAGGCACCGGTGAAAACGCCCTTGCCCTTGTACTTTTCGTAGTTGGCGAAGAAGAACAGCTTGTCCTTGATGACCGGCCCACCCAGGGTCAGGCCATAGGTGGTTTCGCTATCGAACAGTTGCGGGCGGATATTGTTCTGGTTCTTGCCCGACCAATCGTTCTCGCGGTAGGTGCCGTAGACCGAGCCGTGGAATTCGTTGGTACCGGATTTGGTGACCGCATTGATGACGCCGCCGGTGGCGCCGGTGATGGTGACGTCGTAATTGGCGACGTCGACGGAGATTTCGTCGATGACGTCCATCGAGAAGGGCTGGCGCGGCGTCGGCAGGCCATTGGACTCCAGGCCGAACGCGTCGTTGGTGTTGATGCCATCCACGCGGATCAGGTTGAAGCGCGGATTCTGGCCGCCCACCGAGATTTCGTTACGCGCCTTGTCGGTCTGCGCCACGCGCGGATCCAGGCGGACGTAGTCCTGCAGGTTGCGGTTGATCGACGGCAGCGATTCGATCTGCTCGCGAGTCACGTTGGTGCCGGTGCCCATCTTGTTGGCACTGAACAGCGCCGAGCCGTAGTCGCCACCGATGGCCTGCACGGCGCCCAGCGTGGTGACGTCGCCGCCCAGCGACGCATCGACGCTGTTGACCTGATTGAGGTTCAGGAATACGCCGTCTTCGGTCTTGGTGCCTTCGCCGGACTTGGTGATGGTGATGGTGTACGGGCCACCCACACGCAGGCCGCGCGCGTTGTAGCGTCCGCTGGCATCGGTGGTGGCGCGGCTCACGGTGCCGGATTCGACGTGGGTGATCGTCACTTCGGCATTGGGCACCGGCTGCCCGCCACTGCCGGTCACCAGGCCAGCAACGCCGGCAGAGGTGCTCTGGGCGAACACGGGGGCGGCGGCGAGCGCGGCAACAAGGCCAAGCGTGAGCTTGGACATGCGGAGACAACGGGGGTGGGTCATTTCGGTGGCCTCGATACAAGTTGGGCAGTGACAAAAAGCGCAGTCAGCCCAACCGTTCCCGGGGTTGGGCTGCCGATGATCTGGGGTCCCTCGCCGCGCGACTGGTTGCTGCCGCAACGGTTAACAACAGATTAACACGCTAAGGCCTGATTGTGACGGCGGCGTGACAAAGTTCGCTTGGTGCAACATGCACTTCGCGGACAAGGACGTGAAATGCCCGGCCGATCAGGATCTCATCGCAAAGTAGACTAGCGTCGCGAAATGGCTTGCCCCCCGCATTGCGGACGGACTGCCACCAATTGCGCAGCGCGGCTTGGGGACGTCGCCGATTGCAGTGCAGGCGGAACGCCGGCCGTCGCTGCCGCCCTAGATCGACACAGGCAGCTTGAAGTAGGTGCCCAGCCCATCCAGGAACATCTGCACCGAGATGGCGACCAGCAACATGCCCATCAGGCGTTCGACCGCAGTCAGGGCGCGGTGCCCCAGCAGCTTGTACAGCAGCGGTGCGGAGGCAAGGATCGAGGAGGCGCCGATCCAGGCGATCATCAGCGCCAGGCTCCAGTCCCACAACCGGGTGGGTTCATTGCTGCCCATCAGCATCACCGCCGCCATGCCCGAGGGGCCGGCCACCAGCGGAATGGCCAGCGGCACGATGAAGGGTTCGCCATCGGGAAGCTCGCCCATCAGCCCTTCCGGGCGCGGGAAGATCATGCGGATGCCGATCAGGAACAGCACGATGCCGCCGGCGATCGCCACCGACTCCTGGCGCAGGTGCATCAGCTCCAGCGCGTACTTGCCGCCCCACAGGAACGCCATCAGCACGCACAGGGCGATCAGCAGTTCGCGTGCCAGCACGAAGCGCTGGCGCTTGGGCGGCAGCGGCTTGAGCACGCTGAGGAACACGGGGATGTTGCCCAGCGGGTCGAGGATCAGGAACAGCAGCAGGGCTGCCGAAAGAATGGTCATGCGGACGGGCTCCAGATCGCGCCGCGGTGCGCGGCACCGGCCCGGGACAACAGGCTGACGCAAGCAGTGGCGTAGCGCACCGGGTCGGCCGCGTCGCGGTCTTCCTGGTGGGTGAAGGCGCGCGCGCGCAAGGCGGTGCGCATGGGGCCCGGCTGCAGGCCGTGGATGCGCACCGGGCCGGCGGCGGTTTCGTGATGCAGGCTGGCGATCAGCCCGCGTTGCGCATGCTGCGCGGCCCCGTAGGCACCCCAGTAAGCCTGCCCGACGCGTGCGACATCGTCCACCACGAACACGGCTGCCGCGTCGACCTGCTGGCGCAGCAGCGGCAGGCAGGCCTGCGTCAGCCAGGCGCGCGCGGTGAGGTTGACGTGGATGCTGCGGGCGAAGTCGGCGGGCGCCGCAAGTTCGGCCGGGGTGAGGCCGCCGAACTCGGCAGCACACTGGAGCAGCCCGTGCAGGCCACCGAGTTCGGCATGCAACCGCTGCGCCAGCGCGGCATAGTCGTCCGGCGTGGCGCCGGCCAGATCCAGCGGGTAGAGCAGCGGTTCGGGGCCCAGCTTGGCAAGCGTGTCGTAAACGCGTTCCAACGGGCGCAGCTTGCGGCCAAGCAGCACCACCGTGGCGCCCGCACCGGCGCACGCCTGCGCGGCGGCGGTACCTAACCCGCCGGCCGCGCCGGTAATCAGGACGATTCGCCCGGCCAGCGCCTGCGCTCCCACCCCGTCCTGCGACACACTCACGGCTGGTAGGCCTCGCTGACGATGCGCTTGAGTTCGCCGGCTTCGAACAGTTCCAGCGTGATGTCGCAACCGCCGATCAGCTCGCCGTGGATGAACAACTGCGGGAACGTCGGCCAATTGGAATAGCGCGGCAGGTTGGCGCGTATCTCGGGTTCTTCCAGCACGTTGACGGTGCGCAGCTGGTCGGCGCCGGCGGCCACCAGGGCCTGCACCGCGCGACTGGAAAAGCCGCACATCGGGAATTGCGGGGTGCCTTTCATGAACAGCACGATCGGGTGCTGTTCGACTTCGGCCTGGATGCGTTCCATCACCGGCATTGAACTCTCCTGACTGGGAGCGGCAGGCCCGACCGCCGGGTCGGATAGACTTCCGCAAAGGCGCGCATTGTAAGCCTTCACGCGACCCGCCGCCGGACTCCCTTCGCTGCCCTGCCCATCATGCCGATCGAATACCTTGCCCTGCCCTACTCTCGCGCCGCGCTGGAGCCGCATTTGTCTGCCGCGACACTGGAAGCCCATCACGGCGTGCTCCACCGCAGCGACGTGGAACGGCTCAATGCGCGCATCGACGGGAGCGAGTTCGCCGAGCTGACGCTGGAAGAGATCATCGCGCGGGCGCAGGGCACGCTGTTTCACTTGGCGGCACAGGTCTGGAATCACAATTTCTACTGGCAGTGCCTGCGCCCACGCGGCGGCGGCGAGCCGCTGAGCAAGCTGGCCGACAACATGGGCAAATCATTCGGCGACTTTGCGCACTTCAAGCAGGAATTCAACCGCGTCGCGCTGGGCACATTCGGCTCTGGCTGGGCCTGGCTGGTGCAGCGCCCGGACGGCACCTTGGCGGTGGTCGCCACGCCGAATGCGTCCACTCCGCTCACCGGGCCGGACACGCCGCTGCTGGCCTGCGATCTTTGGGAGCATGCGTATTACCTGGATTACCAGCGCGACCGCGCGCGCTACCTGGATGCATTCTGGAAACTCATCAACTGGGACTTCGTGGCCAGCCGGCTGCGCTAGCCGCCCGGCGCGCGAGGGCAGTTGCACGGGCGATCATGCGGCAGCTCGTCCGGCCGAATCGCGCGCGCATCAAGCGGTGCGTTGCGGCCTCCGTTGCCGATGCCGCTGGATCGCGATATCGCACGCAAGCCGCCGCAACCTACTCACCGCGCAGGCGCGCGACCACCGGCGCCACCTGGACATCGCGCTGCACTGCCGCGCCGGCCTGCGTCAGAGCCTGCATCAGTGCCTGCGGCGTGTCGGCACGCAGCGTGGCATGCCCGACCTTGCGCCCCTCGCGCGGGTGCTTGCCGTAGTCGTGCCAGTGCCCACCGGGCACCGCCAGGAACGCTTCGGCATCGGGCATCGCACCCAGCCAGTTCAACATGCAGGCATGGCCGCGCATGGCGGTGCTGCCCAATGGCAGGCCAAGCACGGCACGCACATGATTCTCGAACTGCGAGGTTTCGGCGCCTTCGATGGTCCAGTGCCCGGAGTTGTGCACACGCGGCGCCATTTCGTTGGCCAGCAATTGGCCATCGCGCACGAACAGCTCCAGCGCGAACACGCCCACGTAATCCAGGGTGTCGGCAATCGCGCGCGCGCGCGTTTCGGCCAGCATCTGCATGGCGGCGTCCACGCTGGCCGGCGCCAGACTCGCCGACAGCACGCCATCCACATGCCAGTTTTCGGTCAACGGCCAGGCGCGGAATTCACCGTCGCGACCACGCACCGCCACCACGCTGACCTCGCGCTGGAACGGCACGAAGGCCTCCAGGATCAACCCGACCCGCTCGGCCTGCGCACCCAGTGCGTCCCACGCGGCATCGGCATCGGCCAGCGTCTTGATCCGGAACTGGCCCTTGCCGTCGTAGCCGAAGCGGCGCGTCTTGAGCACGCAGGGCGCACCGATGCATGCCAGTGCGGCGTCCAGGCCGGCGCGATCGTCGATTGCGGCGAATTCGGGCACCGGGATGCCGAGCTCGCGAAACAGGGTCTTTTCGCTGAGCCGGTCCTGCGCCACCGCCAACGCCTGTGGACGCGGAAACACCGGCAGCTGCGCTGCTAAGTGCTGCGCACTGGCTGCGGGCACGTTTTCGAAATCGAAGGTGATCGCATCGGCCTGCGCGGCGAATGCAGCCAGCACAGCGGTATCGTCGAAGGCGCCCACCTGCAGCGGCGCCAGTTGCCCTGCGCAGGCATCGGCGGCCGGATCGAACGTCGCAAAGCGCACGCCCAGTGGCGCACCGGCCAGGACCAGCATGCGGGCCAGCTGGCCGCCTCCCAGAATGCCGAGCGTCGTCATTGGCGCGGGTCGTCGCTGGCCATGACATCGTCGGTTTGCCTGGCGCGGAACTGCGCCAGCGCCTGCCCGATCTGCGCCTGCTCGGGTGCCAACATCGCTGCCGCGAACAAGGCCGCATTCGCAGCGCCAGCGTTGCCGATTGCGAAAGTGGCCACCGGAATGCCAGCCGGCATCTGCACGATCGACAGCAGCGAATCCATGCCATTGAGCGCCTTGGACTGCACCGGCACGCCCAGCACCGGCACCGCCGTCTTGGCGGCCAGCATGCCCGGCAGGTGCGCCGCGCCGCCGGCACCGGCAATGATCGCGCGCAGGCCGCGTGCGCCGGCCTGCTCGGCGTAGGTGAACAGCACATCCGGCGTGCGGTGCGCCGAGACCACCTTGACTTCGTAGGGCACGCCCAGCGCATCGAGCTTCTGAGCTGCGTGTTGCATGGTCTCCCAATCCGAACGGGAGCCCATCACGATGCCGACCAGCGGCGCGGAGTGGTTGGAGGTCATGGCCCTGCCCTGCGGTAAAGACGTATTCTAGCCAATCTCCACGCAAGACAAGACTTCGATGGATCGCAAACTGCTCGACCTGCTGTGCTCGCCCGATACCCGCCAGCCACTGGCGCTGCTGGATGGCAAGGGCCTGGAAGCACTCAACACCGCCATCGCCGGCGGAACCCTGCAGCGCGCCGATGGCAGCGTGCAGGCGCAAACACTGCGCGAAGCGTTGATTACCCGCGACCGCAAGCGGATCTTCCGCGTCGATGACGGCATTCCGGTGCTGCTGGCCGAAGAAGCCATCGCCACCGCGCAGATTGCCGACTTCCCCGAGAAGTGACTTCGCCCGTGCGCACCAGCCTGCCGGAGGCGCCGCCTGTGGAGCTGGTCGAGGCGGACGTGGCGCGCGCGCTGGCCGAGGATATCGGCAGCGGCGACGTCACTGCCGCGCTCTTGCCCGACCAGGCCGACAGCGCCTACCTGTTGTGCAAGCAGGACGCGGTGATCGCCGGCCGGCCCTGGTTCGATGCCGCCCATCGCGCGCTCGATTCGCAGGTGCGCATCGACTGGCACGTCCACGAAGGCCAGCGCGTCAGCGCCGGCACCGTGCTGGCCCTGCTGCAGGGCCGCAGCCGCAGCCTGGTCAGTGCCGAGCGCACGTCGCTGAATTTCCTGCAGACGCTCTCGGCCACTGCCACCACCACGGCGGCCTATGTCGCCGCCGTGGCCGGCACCGGCGCGCGCATCCTGGATACGCGCAAGACGCTACCCGGCTTGCGCACGGCGCAGAAATACGCGGTGCGCTGTGGTGGTGGCGACAATCACCGCATCGGCTTGTTCGATACGGTGATGCTGAAGGAAAACCACATCCGCGCCGCCGGCTCGCTGAGCGCGGCGGTGCGTGCCGCACGCACGCAGCAGCCGCAGCTGCCGCTGGTGGTGGAGGTGGAAACGCTGGAGCAACTGCGCGAAGCCTTGCAGGTGGGCTGCACCCGCATCCTCATCGATGACTTCGATCCGGCCATGCGTCGCGAGGCGGTGCGTATCGTCGCCGCGTTGCCGTGCGCGCAACGCATCCCACTTGAAGTCTCCGGCAGCGTGGACCTGGCCGGCATCCGCGCCATTGCCGAGGACGGCGTGGACTGCATCTCCATCGGCGGGCTGACCAAGCACGTTCAAGCGGTGGATCTATCGCTCAAGCTCGGACCACCACCGCGCTGATTTCACGCCTGCACGCAGGCCGCTCTGGCAGCCTGCAGCCATTGAGATTTCGTGCGGGACGTTCGATGACTGCAAGACCTTGGCCGTGGATCTGTGTGCTGCTTGCAGGATTGGGGGGCAGCGCCGCTGCGGCGGAAGTGTGCGACGTTCCGCCACGCTTCGGCACCAGCCCGGCCGCCATCGCCATCGTGCGCAGCGCCTGCAACGAGCATCGCCTGTGGCAACGCCCCTTCATCGACACCAAGGGCCGCCTGGCCAACCTGGGCGTGACTGAAGCGGAATCCGGTTATCTGGCCGACCACGGCTTGGTGGCCTGGCAGCGCGTGGCCAGCTACTGGCGCGAGAGCGGCACGCTCGCTTCGATGAACGGCCAGCCGGGAGCATCCAGTTGCGCCGCACTGGATGGCACGCGTTACACAGCCAGCGATTGCCGCGCGTTCCTGGTGGACAATCCCTGGTCGGCCGCTTTCATTTCCTGGGTGATGACGCAAGCCGGACTGAGCGGCTTCCATCGCTCGGCGCGCCATCTGGACTACATCCGTAGTGCCTACGACGACGGCGCCACCGGCCCCTACCAGTTCACCGACCCGGCGGTGGAAAAACCCGCTCCCGGCGACATGCTATGCCTGCTGCGCGGGCGCAGCGTGGCGCTCGGCTACGCCGGCCTGAAATCCGCGCTTGGCGGCAGTGCGCCGATGCCTTGGCAGTCGCATTGCGATGTGGTGGTGGCCGCCAACGTCGGCGGCGACCGCACGCTGTACCTGATCGGCGGCAATGTCTTCAACACGGTGATGATGCGCAAGATGCCGCTGGACCGGGCCGGCCGCGTGGTCTTGCCCACGCCACAATCCAACAACAGCCAGGACCAGGGCGAAGACGGCCTCGGCATCGCCAGCGAATGCACGCCCACGCACGAAGAGCTGTGCGATTTCAATCGTCGCGATTGGGCTGCATTGTTGAAGCTGCGTCCTGATGCCGCAGTGGTGGCACCGACGGCGCCGCTGTCGACACCCGGCACCGCGCCTGCGCAACAAACGATGCCGCCCGGCTTCCCTCGCGTCGTACCGCCGCGCCTGGAAACGCAGCCTGTGCCGACGCAACAGCCTGAGTGAGCCAGGATTCAAAGCCCCCTCCCGCCGGGGGGGAGGGGGCGGGGCACGAGGCCTTTGCTCCGTTCCAACTGCACCTGGCTTCGTCCGTACCCTCATCCGCCCCTACGGGGCACCTTCTCCCGATGGGAGAAGGAATCAAGCACACAACAAGAAAGCGGGCCGAAGCCCGCTTTCTTGTGATGCATCGACCTGCAGCGATTACTCGGCCGAGGCCTGCACGCCTTCGCCCTCTTCCACTGCCTTGATCGACAGACGGATACGACCCTGCTTGTCCACTTCCAGCACCTTGACGCGGACCAGATCGCCTTCCTTCAGCTTGTCGCCGACCCGCTCCACGCGCTCGCTGGAAATCTGCGAGACGTGCACCAGGCCGTCCTTGCCCGGCAGGATGGTCACGAACGCACCGAAGTCCATGATCTTGGCGACCTTGCCTTCATAGATGCGGCCCGGCTCCACGTCCGAGGTGATCTGCTCAATGCGCGACTTGGCCGCCTGCGCAGCGATGGCGTTGACCGAGGCGATGATGATCGTGCCATCGTCCTGGATGTCGATCTGCGTACCGGTTTCCTTGGTGATGGCCTGAATGGTCGAGCCGCCCTTGCCGATCACTTCGCGGATCTTGTCCGGGTGGATCTTGATGGTCAGCAGACGCGGCGCGTAGTCGCTCAGCTCCTGACGCGGGGTGGTCAGCGCCTTGGACATCTCGCCCAGGATGTGCAGACGGCCGGCCTTGGCCTGCTGCAATGCCTGCTTCATGATCTCTTCGGTGATGCCTTCGATCTTGATGTCCATCTGCAGCGCGGACACGCCTTCGGCAGTACCGGCCACCTTGAAGTCCATGTCGCCCAGGTGATCTTCGTCACCCAGGATGTCCGACAGCACCACGAAGCGGTCGTCTTCCTTCACCAGGCCCATGGCGATACCTGCCACCGGTGCCTTCACCGGCACGCCGGCGTCCATCAGTGCCAGCGAGGAGCCGCACACCGAGGCCATCGACGACGAACCGTTGGACTCGGTGATTTCCGAGACCACGCGGATGGTGTACGGGAATTCTTCCAGGCTCGGCATCACCGCCAGCACGCCGCGCTTGGCCAGGCGGCCGTGACCGATTTCGCGACGTTTCGGCGCACCGAAGCGACCGCACTCGCCCACCGAATACGGAGGGAAGTTGTAATGGAACAGGAAGTTTTCCTTGTACTCGCCGCTGACCGCGTCGATCACCTGGCCGTCGCGGGCAGTGCCCAGCGTGGTGACCACGATCGCCTGCGTCTCGCCGCGGGTGAACAGCGCCGAGCCGTGGGTACGCGGCAGCACGCCGGCCTGCACC
The DNA here is from genome assembly GCF_002939885.1 of Xanthomonas cucurbitae. Taxonomy (GTDB): domain Bacteria; phylum Pseudomonadota; class Gammaproteobacteria; order Xanthomonadales; family Xanthomonadaceae; genus Xanthomonas; species Xanthomonas cucurbitae. The sequence goes on along the minus strand of NZ_MDED01000018.1, from coordinate 67,692 downwards.
GCGATCGGGCGCACGGTGTCCAGTGCACGGCCGTCGATACGCACCTTAGTGTCCAGCACCGAGTCGCGCATGGTGTGGTATTCAAGCTCGCCGAATTCCTTCGACAGCTCAGCGGAATTCCAGCCTTCGGAGGCCACACGGCCGGCCAACGACTCCAACACGTTTTTCTTGATGGCAGAAATGGCGTCACGGCGCTGCAGCTTGTCGCGCACCTGGAAGGCGCCGGCCAGCTGGGTGCCGACCGCTTCCTTCAGCGCGTTGATCAGCGCAGTGTTCTTGGCCGGGGCCACCCAGGTGCTGGGCTTGGTGCCGGCTTCGACGGTCAGTTCGTTGATCGCGTTGATGACCTTCTGCAGTTCGCGATGACCAAAGGTGACCGCGCCCAGCATCACTTCTTCCGAGAGCAGCGCCGCTTCGGATTCCACCATCAGCACCGCATTGGCGGTACCGGCGACCACCAGCTCCAGCTGCGAATCCTTCAGGTCGGTGATGGTCGGGTTGAGGATGTACTCACCGTTCTTGTAGCCCACCTTGGCGGCGCCGATCGGGCCGTTGAAGGGGGTACCGGCCAGCGACAGCGCAGCCGATGCGCCGATCAGCGCGGCGATGTCGCCATCGATGTCCGGGTTCATCGACATCACGGTGGCGATGATCTGCACTTCGTTCTTGTAGTCCTCCGGGAACAGCGGACGGATCGGACGGTCGATCAGGCGCGAGATCAACGTCTCCTTCTCGGTCGCACGTCCTTCGCGCTTGAAGAAGCCGCCCGGGATGCGGCCGCCGGCATAGAACTTCTCCTGGTAATCGACCGTCAGGGGAAAGAAGTCCTGCCCTTCGCGCGCGGTTTTTGCGGCGACGGCGGTGACCAGCAGTACGGTGTCGTCCATCTTGACGATGACGGCACCGCTCGCCTGGCGAGCGACTTCGCCCGTCTCCAGGGTGACGGTGTGCTTGCCGTACTGGAAGGTTTTGGTGATTTTTGCCACGGAGGTTTTTTCCTTAGGTGTAACTGTCTGCGTTGGACCGTCGTCGACCCATGCCGAGAACGGGCGGCCGGGAGGCTCCGGCCCATGTACGTAACTGCTGCGATGACATTGTTGCGAAAGACCAAAACAAAACCGCGGCGCATCGCTGCGCCGCGGCGGTAGGACTCGATCAGCGGCGCAGGCCGAGCTTCTCGATCAACGACTTGTAACGATCGTTGTCCTTCTTCTTCAGATAATCGAGCAGGCTGCGGCGACGGTTGACCATCTGCAGCAGGCCACGACGGCTGTGGTGATCCTTCTTGTGGGTCTTGAAGTGACCGGTCAGCAGCTCGATACGTGCGGTGAGCAGCGCGACCTGCACTTCCGGCGAACCGGTGTCCTGGGCGCTGCGCTTGTTGTCTTCAATAACTTTCTGGGTGTCGACAGACATGATGTGTTCTCGATAGATGCGTGGTCGACAGGAACGTGCATGACGCACCGCCGGACTCGCCGTTTGCTTGGGATGAGCGCGCGTGGCGCAGAGGTGCCCCGATTCGGGGCCGCGAAAGTGTAACGTCGTGCGGCCGCAGGGACAAGTTGACTAAACCTTAACAACCGGGATTATCGTTCAGCCCGTTGAAGAGCCGCTGCGGCGACAACCGGCCCTGTTCGTCCACCAGGCCTAGTCCCGAAGGCGTTCCGTCCGGGCCGAACACGGCGACCTGGCCCGCAGGAAAGGCGTCATCACGCAGGCGCTGGCCCATCCGGAACCGGGTCGCATGGGCCTGGTCCAAGGTGATCTGCGCAAAATCGGCCAAACCGGCCTGGATCGGCAGCAGCAGATCTTCCGCCCGCGCCCCCGATTCCAATGCCGCACTCAACGCTTCAAGGGTCATCATCTGTGGCGACCGGAACGGCTCCACCCAGAGCCGGCGCAGCGAGGCGATATGCGCGCCGCAGCCGAGCACTTCGCCCAGATCACGGGCCAGGCTGCGGATATAGGTGCCGGAGCCGCAGGTCACGCGCAGCTGAAGACGCGGCGCCTGGTAGCCGATCAACTCGATCGCATGCACCTCGACCTCGCGCACCGGGGCCTCGATCATCTCGCCCCGGCGTGCCTTGGCATACAGCGGCTCACCACCCTGCTTGAGCGCGGAGTAAATGGGAGCCTGCTGCTGGATGCGCCCGATAAATGGAGCCAAGGCCGCACGCAACGCGTCTTCGCTCAGCGCCGGCACTGCACGCTCGCGCAAGACCTCGCCATCTGCATCGTCGGTATCGGTAGTCACGCCCAGCACCACTTCGGCGTCGTAGGCCTTGGCCGCACCCAACAGCAGCCCGGCGATCTTGGTGGCCTCGCCCAGGCACAACGGCAGCAAGCCGGTGGCCAGCGGATCCAGGCTGCCGGTGTGGCCGCCCTTCTCTGCCCGCAGCAGGCGGCGCGCGGCCTGCAAGGCATTGTTGGAACTGAGCCCGGCCGGCTTGTCCAGCAACAGGATGCCGTGCAGCGGGCGATAGACGATGCGGGATTTCAAAGGATCGATGCTCGAATCAGGGCATGACGTGCCTGCGAAGATCACGACCGCGGCGTGGGCGGCCCGTGTGACGCCGCGCTCAGCGCGGCTCGGCGGCGTCGGCGTCGGCGTCGCTGGACGCGGCAGCGGGGCCGACGTCGTCCAGGTCACGCAGCAGGTTGTCGATGCGCTCGCCGCGATCGACCGAGTCGTCGTAGTGGAAATGCAGCTCGGGCACGTGACGCAGCTTCATCGCGCGCGCCAGTTGCGTGCGCAGCTGCCCGGCGATTTCCTTCAGCCCCTTGACCGCTTCGGCCGAGCGCTCCTGCTGCAACGCAGTGACGAACACCTTGGCATGGGCCAGGTCGCGGCTGATTTCAACGTCGGACACACTGACCGACGGCAGGCCGTGGTCGCGCACCGCCGCGTGCACGATCGTGCCGAGGTCGCGACGCACCTGCGCGGAAACGCGGTCGGTGCGATGGAATGATTTGGTTGGCATGGTCGTGGACCTGGTTGATTCGGAGGGCCAGATGGCACCGAAGCCAAAAACGAACGCGGGCGGCCATGCCGCCCTCGCCTTGCAGAACGTGCGTGACGCCATGCGCCAGCGCGGTAAATCGGGGCCCGCAGGCCCCGATTTCCATTACAGCGTACGGGCAACCTCGATACGCTCGAAGCACTCGATCTGGTCGCCGGCCTTGACGTCGTTGTAGGCCTTCACGCCGATACCGCACTCGGTCCCGTTGCGCACTTCCTCGACGTTTTCCTTGAAACGGCGCAGCGATTCCAGCTCGCCCTCGAACACCACCACGCTGTCGCGCAGCACGCGGATCGGCTTGCTGCGCTTCACCACGCCTTCGATGATCATGCAGCCTGCAACCGCACCGAACTTGGAGCTGCGGAACACATCGCGCACCTGCGCGATACCGATGATCTCTTCGCGGATTTCCACCCCGAGCAGACCGGAGGCCACCTGCTTCACCTGGTCGATCACGTCATAGATGATCGAGAAGTAGCGCAGATCGATGCCGTTGGACTCGACGATCTTGCGTGCCGACGCATCCGCACGCACGTTGAAGCCGATCACCGTGGCCTTGGAGGCCGCGGCCGAATTGGCATCGGACTCAGTGATGCCGCCTACGCCGGAGTGGATCACGTTGATGCGGATGTCGTCGTTGGACAAGGCCACCAGCGACTGCTTGAGCGCTTCCACCGAACCCTGCACGTCGGCCTTGATGACCAGGTTCAATACCTGCTGGCCTTCGCCCTTGCCCATCTGGGCCAGGATGTCTTCCATGCGGTTGGTGGCCGAGGCGACCAGACGCGACTCGCGGCGCTTGGTCTCGCGCTGCTGCGCCACGTCCTTGGCCAGGCGCTCGTCGTCAACCACGACGAAGTCGTCACCGGCTTCCGGCACGCCGGACAGGCCCAGCACCTGCACCGGGATCGACGGGCCCGCCGAGGCCGGCTGATGGCCGGTTTCGTCGAACAACGCACGCACGCGGCCGTACTGGATGCCGCACACCAGGTAATCGCCACGCTTCAACGCGCCCTGCTGCACCAGCACCGTGGCAACCGGGCCGCGGCCCTTGTCCAGCGAGGACTCGATGACGGTACCGCTGGCGCGGCCGTCGGCCACCGCCTTGAGTTCCAGCACTTCGGCCTGCAGCGAGATCGCGTCCAGCAGCGTGTCCACGCCGGTCCCGACCTTGGCCGACACCTCGATGAACTGGGTATCGCCACCGAAGTCTTCGGCCACCACGTCTTCGGCCAGCAGTTCGTTCTTGACCCGCAACGGGTCGGCGCCGGCCTTGTCGATCTTGTTCACCGCAACGATCAACGGAACACCCGCTGCCTTGGCATGCGCCACCGCTTCCTTGGTCTGCGGCATGACGCCATCGTCGGCCGCAACCACCAGTACCACGATGTCGGTGATCTTGGCACCGCGTGCGCGCATCGAGGTAAATGCGGCATGGCCGGGCGTATCCAGGAAACTGATGACGCCACGGTCGGTTTCGACGTGGTAAGCACCGATGTGCTGGGTGATGCCACCCGCCTCGCCGGAAGCGATCTTGGTACGACGAATGTAGTCCAGCAGCGACGTTTTGCCGTGATCGACGTGGCCCATGATGGTCACCACCGGCGGACGCGGCGCGGCATCGCCCTGCGCGTCTTCGGCATGCGCCAGCAGCGCGTCCTCGAAGTCGGCATTGTCGGCGCGAACGGCCTTGTGGCCGAGTTCTTCGGTCACCAGTGCCGCGGTGTCGTGATCGATGCTCTGGGTGATGGTCGCCATGACGCCCATCTTGAACAGCGCCTTGACCACGTCGCCGCCCTTGAGCGCGAGCTTCTGCGCCAGGTCGGCCACGGTGATGGTCTCGCCGATCGCCACTTCACGCACCACCGGTGCGGTGGGACGCTCGAACCCGTGCGGACCGCTATTGCCCTGGTTACCACCACGGCCACCGTCATTGCCGCGACGCGACGACGACGAACCCGGACGACCGGTCGGCTTGCCACGCACGTTGGAACGACGCGCACGATCGGCCGCAGACAGATGCAACTGACCTGCAAAGCGCTTGGTCGCATCGTCGTCCTCGACGCCGGCCACCATGACGTGCGAACCGCGCGTCTTGTGCTTGGCCGCGTTGTTGCGATCGTCCGGGCGCGCCGGCGTGGCCGGACGCGATGCGGGCGACGCACCTGCCGGGCGTGCCGGACGCGGGGCCGACGACGGCGAGGAGGGCGCACGCGCGGCAGGGGCCGCAGACGGCGTTGGCGCAGCGGCGACCGGGGCCGGCGCGCTGGCAGCCGCAGCGGCTTCCTCGGCAGCCTTGCGCTCGGCTTCTGCGCGATCCTTGGCGGCCTGTTCTTCGTCGCGCTTGCGCTGGATTGCTTCGTCGCGCACGCGGTCGCTTTCGGCCAATGCCTGCTGCTCGTCGAGATTGCGCTGACGCGAGGCGGCGAGCTTGGCCAGGATGTCGGCCCGCTCTTCGTCCGGCGTCATCGGCGCGGCGCGGCCGCTGCCTTCGTTCTCGGACTTCACGTAGGTACGCTTCTGCCGCACTTCCACGTTGACCGTGGTCTTGGTGCCGCCGGCGTTGACCGTCACTTCCTGCAGCTTGCGCCGGTTGAGCGTGATCTTCTTGGCCGCTTCGCTCGCCGCATCGGCAGGCGAGTCGGCCTTGCCATGCGTGCGACGCAGGAAGCCAAGCAGTTTCATCTTCTCGGTGCTGGTCACGACCTGGTCGGGACCGCTGAACTTCATCCCGGCCTCGGCCAGTTGAACCAGCAGTTTATCGACCGGCGTGTTGACCAGTTCGGCAAGCTTGCGGATGGTGGTTTGCTGCGACATTCGGATCCTATGATCTGGTTGGCGCCCCCTCGCCCAGAGCAAGGGAAACGCTGATTCTAAGCCCTGATGGGGTCAGGGCGCGGTTCATTGCCGGCTCATTCGCCGCGCTCCAAACGGGCGATCTCCTCGGCGCGGGCCGCCAGGATCAGCGCCGCGGCGCGCTCCTGGGTCATGCCCTCGATGCCGAAGTCGACGATCTCGTCCGCGGCCAGGTCGGACAAGTCCTCGCTGGTACGCACGCCGTGCTCGGCCAGCGCAAAGGCCGTCTCCTCGTCCATCCCCTCCAGCGCCAGCAGGTCCTCGGTGGGCTGAGTTCCTTCCAGGCCTTCTTCCTCGGCCAGCGCGGCGTTGAGCAGCGCATCGCGGGCACGGGCACGCAGTTCTTCGACGATGTCTTCGTCGAAGCCTTCCACCGCCAGCAACTCGCCAACCGGCACGTAGGCGATTTCTTCCACGGTATTGAAGCCTTCGGACACCAGGATCGCGGCGATTTCCTCGTCCACTTCCAGGCGGTCCATGAACAGCTGGCGCGCCGATGCCTGTTCAGCCTCGGACTTGGCGGCCACCTGGTCGGCGGTCATCACGTTGAGCTGCCAGCCGGTCAGGCGGCTGGCCAGGCGCACGTTCTGGCCGCCCTTGCCGATCGCCTGGGCCAGGCGGTCTTCGGCCACGGCCAGGTCCATCGCATGCTTTTCTTCGTCGACGATGATCGACTGCACTTCGGCCGGCGCCATCGCGTTGATGACGAAGTTGGCCGGATTCTCGTTCCACAGCACGATGTCCACGCGCTCGCCATTGAGCTCGTTGGAGACCGCCTGCACGCGCGAACCGCGCATGCCGATGCAGGCGCCGATGGGATCGGTGCGGGTATCGTGCGCAATCACCGCGATCTTGGCGCGGTCGCCCGGATCGCGTGCGCAGGCCTTGATCTCGACCAGGCCCTGGCCGACTTCCGGCACTTCCAGCTTGAACAGCTCGATCATGAATTCCGGCGCGGCGCGGCTGATGAACAGCTGCGGGCCACGCGGCTCCGAGCGCACTTCGGCCAGGTAGCCGCGCACGCGGTCGCCGGGACGCAACACGTCGCGCGGAATGCCCTTGTCCTTGGGAATGAAGGCCTCGGCATTGCCGCCCAGATCGACAAAGATGTTGCCGCGCTCGGCGCGCTTGACCACACCGGTGATCAACTCGCCCACGCGGTCCTTCCATGCATCGACCACCTGCTGGCGCTCGGCTTCGCGCACACGCTGCACGATCACCTGCTTGGCAGCCTGGGCGGCGATACGGCCGAAATCCGGGTTCTCGATCTGTTCTTCGATGTAGTCGCCCACATCCACGCCGTCGGCTTCGTCGATGGCATCCATCAGGCGCACCTGGCGATCCGGCGACTCCATCACCACGTCGTCGGCCACCACTTCCCAGCGGCGGAAGGTCTCGTAGTTGCCGTCCTTGTGATCGATGGTCACGCGCGTCAGCACGTCCTGGTCGGGATAGCGCTTCTTCGCTGCGGAAGCCAGCGCGGCCTCGATCGCATCGAAGATCACTTCGCGCGGAACGCCTTTCTCGTTGGCCACCGCATCCACTACCAGCAAAAGTTCCTTGCTCATTTCGTCACTCCGCGCGCGGCTTGCCAGCCGCCGACTCGTTGGATGGTTTCTTCTTGTCGTGCCCGGGTTTTTTCGGGCCGGGCTTATTCGGTTTTTGCGGCGCCAGACCCAACGCGACCCAATCGGGCACGATGCGCGCCTTGTCGATATTGTCGAAGCCGACCTGCACGTCCTTGCCGTCGATGGCGAACACCACCGCGTTTGCCTCGGATTCGATCCGCACGATCTGGCCCTGGAAGCGGCGCCGACTGTCCTGCGCCAGCTTCAACACGATCTTGGCCGACTCGCCGGCATGGCGCGCGAACTGCTCAAGGGTGAACAAGGGACGATCAACACCCGGCGATGACACTTCGAGCGTGTAGTTGCCGCTGATGGGGTCTTCCACGTCGAGCTGGGCAGACACTTCGCGGCTGACGCGCTCGCAGTCATCGACGTTGATGACACGCTCGGGCTGTTCGACCAGCGGTACATCGATGTACAGACGCAAGGTCGCGCCGCCTGGCGCGGGAAGATATTCCACGCCCAGCAGCTCCAGGCCCAGGGATTCAACCGTTGGACTCAGCAGATTCGCGATTTCGGTCGCTTTTTCGCTCACAGACTGCCCTGATCAGATGATTGCCAGTAAAACCCCAGCAACCGGCAGCAAACTTTCCGGTTCCGGAAAAAACAAGGGGCCCGATGGGCCCCTTGCGTGAAAAAAGCCCGACCTCTCAGGGTCGGCGCAAGGACGGGAACATGCGTCCTTACGATCCAAGAAGTTGAATCATTGCAATAACGCAACAATTCGAAACTTGGTAGCGGGGGCAGGATTTGAACCTGCGACCTTCGGGTTATGAGCCCGACGAGCTGCCAGACTGCTCCACCCCGCAGCAGAAGCGGAATTATGAAGAACTTGAGCGGCAATTGCAAGCCCTAGTTTTTCATCTGTTGAACACCGTGGTGGCTGTTCAACTTCGCGGCAAATGATAACCGCAATGCAACAAAAACGAAACACCTATCACAGCGCTATTTCAATGCGATGCCTCGCATAACGCCTGGCCTCAAGCCAGCCCGGCGAACGCGCGCTGGCACCACACCATGATCGGGTTCCAGGCCAGGCCAAGGGCCAGCAAGGCCAGCGCGTTGACGCCAAGCACGGTGCCGAGCACACGATCGTTGTTGGCCGGCAGCGGTTGGCCCACAGGCTCATCGAAGTACATGACCTTGATGACGCGCAGGTAGTAGTACGCACCGATCACCGCACAGATCACGCCCACCAGCGCCAGCCACAGCATGTCGCCCTTCACCGCTGCGCCGAGCACGGCCAACTTGGTCCAGAAGCCGAGGAACGGCGGGATGCCTGCCAGCGACGCCATGATGCACAGCACCAGCCCGGCCATCCACGGGTTACGCGCGTTGAGGCCCTTGAAATCGTCGATGTTCTCGGCCTCGAAACCATTGCGCGACAGCGCAATGATGGCGCCGAACGCGGCGGTGGACATGATGGTGTAGCTCACCGCATAGAACATCGCGGCCGAATAGCCCTCTTCCCCGCCGCCGGCCACGCCAATCAGCAGGAAGCCGATATGGGAAACCGTCGAGTAGGCCAGCATGCGCTTGAGATTGCTCTGCGCGATCGCCATCAGGTTGCCGATCACCAGCGAGGCTGCCGACAGACCGCCGATCAGCAGATGCCACTGCGGCGACAACGGGCCCATGCCCACTTCCAGCAGGCGGTAAGCCATGCCGAAGGCGGCCAACTTGGGCGCGGAACTGATAAACAGCGCAATCGGAGCCGGCGCGCCCTGGTAGACGTCGGGCAGCCACATATGGAACGGCGCGGCGCCCAGCTTGAAGGCAACGCCAGCAATCATGAAGATGGTGCCGGTCAGCAACAGCGTGCGTTCGCCCGAGCCTTCGATGGCGTCATGGATGCCGGCCAGGCTCAAGGTGCCAGTGGCGCCGTAGACCAGCGACATGCCGTACAACAACAAGCCCGAGGCCAGTGAACCCAGCACGAAATACTTCATCGCCGCTTCGGTGGCCAAGCCGTTGTCGCGATTGGAGGCGACCAGCGCATACGAACACAACGCAAGCAATTCAAGACCCAGATACACCATCAGCAGGCTACCAGCCGAGGCGAGCAGCATCATGCCGGCGGTGGCGAACAACACCAACACCGGTATCTCGCCCTGATAGAGATTGCGTTCGCGCAGGTAAGTCCAGCCATACACCAGGCTCAGGCCGCTGACCAGCACGATCACGGTCTTCATCACGTCGGCAGCGGTATCGCGTACGAACATGCCACTGAAGATCTCCCCCTGCCCGCCTGTGCCGGTGGCCAGCAGCAGGAACACCACAGCCAGGACGGCGACGGAAAACAGGTGGGTCCAGACCTTGTTCCGCTGGCTCACGAACAGGTCGAGCATCAGCAGGGCAAAGGCGCCGCCGATCAGCACCAGCTCCGGTACAAGCGGAGCCAGGTCAGCGGTGGTCAACGGCGCGAGCGTTGGCGTGGTCATCATCAAATCCTGGAAATCAATACGGACGGCAAGCGGTTCAGAGCTTGGTCGTTGCAATCTGGGTCGCCAGCTTGGCGATCGACGGTTCCATCAGATCGGTCAGCGGCTTCGGATACAGGCCCAGGGCCAGCACGCCGGCAGCGAACACCCCCAGCACGAAGGCTTCTCGGCCATTGATGTCCTTCAGCTCGGCCACATGCGCATTGGCCACTTCGCCGAAGAACACGCGCTTGTAGAGCCACAGTGTGTAGGCGGCGGTGATGACCAGCGTGGTGGCGGCAGCCAGCGCAATCAGCGGATGTTTCTGGAAGCTGGCCAGGATCACCATGAACTCGCCAACGAAACCGCTGGTCCCCGGCAAGCCGGCATTGGCCATGAAGAACAGCATCGCGAAGGTGGCGAACCATGGCATCACGTTGACCACGCCGCCGTAGTCGGCGATGCGACGGGTATGCATGCGGTCGTACAGCACGCCAATGCAGGAGAACATCGCGCCGGACACAAAACCGTGCGAGATCATCTGCACCATCGCGCCCTGCAGGCCCAGGCGGGCAGCGTCGGTACTGCCGTACTCGCGCACCAGGGTGAAGGCGATGAAGGTACCCAGGGTGACGAATCCCATGTGCGCGATGGACGAATACGCCACCAACTTCTTCATGTCGTCCTGCACCAGCGCCACCAGGCCGACATAAATCACCGCGATCAGCGAGAGCGTGATGACCAACCAAGCGAATTCATGACTGGCGTCCGGCACGATCGGCAGGTTGAAGCGCAGGAAACCGTAACCGCCAATCTTCAGCGCGATCGCGGCCAGGATCACCGAACCGGCGGTTGGCGCTTCCACGTGCGCGTCTGGCAGCCAGGTGTGCACCGGGAACATCGGCACCTTGACGGCGAAGGCGATCAGGAAGGCGAAGAAGATCCAGGTCTGCTCCTTGGCGGTCAGCTGCAGTGCGTACAGGTCGGCGAGCTGGAAGCTGCCGCCCTTCAGATACAGGTAGACCAGGCCCACCAGCATCAGCACCGAGCCGAGGAAGGTGTACAGGAAGAACTTCATCGCCGCGTAGATGCGTCGCGGGCCGCCCCAGACGCCGATGATGAGAAACATCGGGATCAGCATCGCTTCGAAGAACACGTAGAACAGCATTGCGTCGGTGGCAGCAAAGATGCCGACGGTGACACCCTCCAGGATCAGGAAGGCCGCCACGTACTGGTTGACGCGCTTGTCGATCGAGCGCCACGCGCCGATCAGCGCCAGCACCGTCACCAGCGTGGTCAGCACGATCAACGCGACCGCAATACCGTCCACGCCCAGGTTGTAGCCGATGTCGTAGGACGGGATCCAGGCATGCAGTTCGATGAACTGCATCGCGTCATTGGCGGTGTCATAGCCCAGCAGCGGCAGACTCAGCACGAAGGTCGCCACCGCCACCGCGAGGGACGCCCAGCGGGCGGTCTCGGCGTTGCGCAACGCAAGGATCAGGGCGCCACCGATAATCGGCAGCCAGATCAAGATAGACAGTAAAGGCCAGTTCGACACGTTTTCTTATTCCGTACAGGTCAACGCCAGAAATGCATCAGTACCGCCAACAAGGCGATCAAACCGATGATCATTGCGAAGGCGTAGTGATAGAGGAAACCGGATTGCGTGCGACGCAGCAGAGTTGCAGCCAGGTCGATCAGTCGGGCAGAACCATTGACGACCACGCCGTCGACCACATGGGTATCGATTGCACGGGACGCCTTGCCAAGAACCACGCCGCCACCGGCGAAGCCATTGATCCAGAGCTTGTCAAAGCCGTACTTGTTTTCCAGCAGCCATACGACCGGCGCGAACGCCTTGCGTGACTTGGTGGCCAGTTCCGGCTTCCACAGGTAGAACAGCGCGGCAAGCAACAGACCGGCGACGGTCAGGAAGAACGGCGCCGCTTGCATGCCATGCAGCGCGAACGCGACCGGGCCGTGGAATTCTTCGGCCAGTGCGCCGACGGTGTCGCGCGCCGGATCGTAGAAATCCACGATGCCGGTGAAGAACGACACTGCCTGCCCCTTGAGCGCGTGCGCTGCATGGTGACCCTGCCAATCGGTACCGAACAGCATCGGGCCGATGGTGAAGAAGCCGATCGCCACCGATGGAATCGCCAGCAGGATCAATGGCAACGTCACCACCCACTTGGACTCGTGCGGCTCATGCGCACCGTGGTGGCCGTGGCCGTGATCGTCATGCGCGTGATCGTCATGCGCATGGCTGCCATGTGCATCGGCATGCGCGCTGTCGTGGTGGGCATGCGCATGGGCATCACGGAAGCGTTCCTTGCCGTGAAAGGTGAGGAACAGCAGGCGGAAGCTGTAGAAGCTGGTCACCAGCACGCCACCGAGCACTGCCCAATAACCATAGGTCGCAACCCAACTATGCGACTCGTGGGCGTGATGCGCGGCCGCCTCGATGATGGTGTCCTTCGAATAGAAGCCGGAGAAGAACGGTGTACCGACCAGGGCCAGGGTACCAATCACACTGGTCCAGTAGGTCACCTTCATGTACTTGCGCAGGCCACCCATCTTGCGCATGTCCTGCTCGTGGTGCATGCCGATGATGACCGAGCCGGCCGCCAGGAACAGCAGCGCCTTGAAGAAGGCATGCGTCATCAGGTGGAACACCGCCGCCGAATAGGCCGACACGCCCAGCGCCACTGTCATATAGCCCAGCTGCGACAGCGTCGAATACGCCACCACGCGCTTGATGTCGTTCTGCACGATGCCGATCAGGCCGGTGAAGAAGGCCGTGGTCGCACCGATGAACAAAATGAAGTTCAGCGCGGTCTGCGACAGTTCGAACAGCGGCGACATGCGCGCCACCATGAAGATACCGGCGGTGACCATGGTCGCGGCGTGGATCAGCGCCGAGATCGGGGTCGGGCCTTCCATCGAGTCCGGCAGCCACACGTGCAACGGCACCTGCGCCGACTTGCCCATCGCACCGATGAACAGGCAGATGCAGATCAGCGTCATCACGCTCCATTCGTGGCCGGCGAACAGCTGCACCTTGGCGCCTGCCATGGTGGTCGCATTGGCGAACACGGTGGAGTAATCCAGCGAACCGAACCACAGCAGCACACCGGCAATGCCGAGAATGAAACCGAAGTCACCGACACGGTTGACCAGGAACGCCTTCATGTTGGCGAACACCGCCGTCGGGCGTTTGAACCAGAAACCGATCAACAGGTAGGACACCAGGCCCACCGCTTCCCAGCCGAAGAACAGCTGCAGGAAGTTGTTGCTCATCACCAGCGTGAGCATGGAGAAGGTGAACAACGAGATGTAGCTGAAGAAGCGCTGGTAGCCCGGGTCTTCTTCCATGTAGCCGATGGTGTAGATGTGCACCAGCAGCGACACGAAGGTCACCACCACCATCATCATCGCGGTCAGACGATCGACCATGAAACCGACATGCGCCGAGTAGTTGCCGACGTCGAAGAAGGTGTACAGGTTCTGGTTGAACGGGCTGGCGCCCTGCTCCACCAGTTGGTACAGCGTCAGGCACGACAGCGCGCAGCTGACCGCCACGCCGAGGATGGTGACGTACTGTGCGCCCTTGCGCCCCACCTGACGACCGAACAGGCCGGCGATGATGCTGCCGACCAGCGGTGCGAGCACCACTGCGATCAGCAGACTCTTGGAGAGAGTGATTTCCATCTACGGGTCAGCCCTTCAACGTGTCGACTTCGGCCACATTGATCGTGCGGCGCGTACGGAACAGAGTCACCAGGATCGCAAGACCGATGGCGGCCTCCGCGGCGGCAACGGTCAGGATGAAGAACACGAACAACTGACCGGCGGTGTCGCCGAGCTCGCGCGAGAACGCAATGAAGTTGACGTTGACCGACAGCAGCATCAACTCGATCGACATCAGCAACACGATGACGTTCTTGCGGTTGAGGAAGATGCCGGCCAGGGAAATGCAGAACAGCACCGCGCCCAATCCCAGCAGGTGGCCCAAGGTAATCAAGACTTTGCCTCCTGTCCGTCGATCACATCCGGCTGCGGTGCGACCTGTACCGGCTTTTCAACCGCCATTTTGACCATGCGCAGACGATCGCCAGCCTTGACCCGCGACTGCTCGGACGCATTCTGCATCTTGATGCCGGTGCGCTTGCGCAGGGTCAGCATCACCGCCGCCACCACCGCCACGGTGAGGATCACTGCCGCAAACTCGAACGGCAGCAGGAACTCGGTGTACAGGCTCTTGGCAAGCCAGGTCAGATTGGACACGTCAGCCGCCTGCGCTGCGGCGTTGTCGGCCGGAAATGGCGTGGCGCTACGCGCCTTGACGCCGATCAGGGTGACCATCTGCACCAGCATCGCCACGGCGACGATGACACCGACCGGCATGTACCTGACCCAGCCCTCGCGCAGGCGGCTGGTGTCGATGTCGAGCATCATCACCACGAACAGGAACAACACCATCACCGCACCGACATAGACCAGCACCAGCGTGACGCCGAGAAACTCGGCACCGACCAGCAGCCAGATGCAGGCCATCGAGAAGAAGGTGAGGATCAGGCACAACACGGCGTACACCGGATTGCGCACGCTGATCACCGCGCCGGCGGAAACGACCGCGATGGCGGAGAAGGCGTAGAAAGCAATAGAGACCCAGTCCATCATGACCTCAACGGAAGGCGGCATCGGCAGCGCGACGCTCGGCGATCTCGGCTTCCAGCCGGTCTCCGATCGCCAGCAGCTGCGGCTTGTTGACAATGTTCTCGCCACGCTTCTCGAAGTGATACTCGAGGATGTGCGTCTCGACGATCGAGTCCACCGGGCAGCTTTCTTCGCAGAAGCCGCAGAAGATGCACTTGAACAGGTCGATGTCGTAGCGGGTGGTGCGGCGGGTGCCGTCTTCGCGCTTGGCCGAGTCGATGGTGATCGCCAGCGCCGGGCAGACCGCTTCGCACAGCTTGCACGCGATGCAGCGCTCTTCGCCGTTGGGATAGCGACGCAGGGCGTGCAAGCCACGGAAACGCGGCGACTGCGGGAACTTCTCCATCGGGTACAGCACGGTGTACTTGGGCTTGAACGTGTATTTCAACGTCAGCCACAAACCGCCGAGCAGTTCGAGCAGCAGCAGGCTCTTGAAGTAATGGGTGATCTTGTTCATCAATTACACGCCCTTCTGGATCACGCCGTAAAACACCATCAATGCCGTCACTGCGATCCACACGATCGTGAGCGGAATGAACACCTTCCAGCCCAGGCGCATGATCTGGTCGTAGCGGTAGCGCGGGAAGCTGGCGCGGAACCAGATGTAGGCGCTGGCGAAGAAGAACACCTTCATCAGCAGCCACGGCCAACCGCCCTTCCACAGCCAGTCGATCCACGGCGAGATATCCGCATTGACCCAGCCCTGGATCGGGCTCAGCCAGCCACCGAGGAAGAAGATCGAGATCAGGAAGCTGACCAGGATCATGTTGGCGTATTCGGCGAGGAAGAACAGCGCGAACGCGCCGCCCGAGTATTCCACCATGTGGCCGGCAACGATTTCCGATTCGCCTTCCACCACGTCGAACGGCGCGCGATTGGTTTCGGCGACGCCGGAGACCCAGTACACGATGAACAGCGGGAACAGCGGAATCAGGAACCAATCGAAGAACCCGGAGTTGCCGGCCTGCGCGAACACGATCTGGCTCAGGTTGACGCTACCGGAGGCGATCATCACGCCGACCAGCGCAAAGCCCATCGCGATTTCGTAGCTGACCACCTGCGCGGCCGAGCGCATCGCACCCAGGAAGGCGTACTTGGAATTGGACGCCCAGCCCGCAAGGATGATGCCGTACACGCCCAACGAGGTCATCGCCAGCAGGTACAGCAGACCCACATTGGCATTGGACAACACCAACTGCGCATCGAACGGCACCACCGACCAGGCGGCAAAGGCCGGCGCCAGCGTCAACAGCGGCGCGATGATGAACATCGCCTTGTGCGAGCTGGCCGGTTGCACGATCTCCTTGAACAGGAGTTTGAACACGTCGGCGAAGGCCTGGAAAATACCCATGCCCACGTACATCGGCCCGTGGCGTACGTGCATCCAGCCGATGAGCTTGCGCTCCCAGACCACGTAGAAGGCCACCGTGACGATCACCGGCACGGCGATCAGCAGGATCTTCAACACGGTCCACAGCAGGATGCCGCCATCGCCCAGACCAACAAACCACTGGTGCAGGGGGTCGACCACGTTCAACAGCAATTCGTTCATGCAGCCACCACCGTTACGCGACCGGCACCGAGCGGCGCAGTTGCGCCGTGGCCGGACTCAATCCACACCGTGCCCGGTGCAACGCGCTTGTCCAGCACCACCGGCAGCGTCGCCTTACCGGCGTCGGTGCCGACCTTGACCATCTGCCCTTCGCCGACCTGCAACTGCGAGGCCTGCTCCGGATGCATCGCCACGCACGGGGCGATGTTGAGCGGATGCGACTGCAGCGCGGCGGCACGGCGCACGACGGCATCGGTGCGATAGATCGCCGCCGTTGCCGCCACTTCCAGACCCGCGCCGGAGACGGCCGGCTGCGCAGAAGCGACCGGGCTCACCGTGCGGTTCTGCATGCCGGCACGCAGGCCGACCAGATCGGTGAACTCGAAACCGGCCAGGCCCAACTCGCCACCGAGCGCACGCAGTACCCGCCAGCCTTCGCGCGCCTCGACCGGCAGGCGGCCTGCGGCACGTGCGGTCTGCACGCGACCATCGAGATTGGTCAGCGAGGCATCGATTTCCGGCAACGCGCCGATCGGCAGGATCACGTCGGCCACATCGCGCGTTGAAGCGCAGGCGAACTGGCTGAATGCAACCACCTTGGCACCGGCAAGCGCGCTGCGCGCAGCGGCGGCGTCGGCAAAATCCAGACCCGGCTCGATGCCATACAACACGTAAGCCTGACGCGGTTGCATCAGCATGCCGGCCACATCGCGTGCGGTCGGCAGCACGCCCTGCGACACGAGGCCCACGGCGTTGGCGCCCTGCGGGATGCGGCACAGCGAGGCGCCGGTTGCGGTGGCGAAGTCACGTGCAGCTGCACGCAGCGCCGCAGCCTGCGGATGATTCTCGGCCAAAGCGCCGACCACGATCACCGCACGGCTCGCGCCCTTGACCGCATCACGCAGGGTGGCGTCATCGAGCGCAGCTGCCAGCTGCGACGGCGCGACCACGGTGCGGCTAGCCTGGGTGAAGGCGAAATCGAAATCGACCGGGTTGACCGAATGGATCTGCGTGCCGTTCTGGATGTGCGCCTTGCGCAACCGCGCATGCAGCAGCGGCAGCTCATGACGCACGTTGCTGCCGAATAACACTACCACATCGGCCTGCTCGATCTCGGCCAGCGGCGTTGCGAAGGCTTGCGCCACTGCCGCGTCGGAGAAGTCGCGGTTCAGCAGGCGGTGATCCAGGTTGCCGCTGCCCAGCCCTTCGGCCAGACGGGCAAGCAACGCGCCCTCTTCGTTCGAGGTGGACGGATGCACCAGCACGCCGAGCTGATCGCCGGCGTTGTCGCGCAGGATCTGGGTCGCGGCAGCCAACCCTTCGGCCCAGCTCACCTCGGCCCACTCGCCATTGATCTTCTTCAGCGGCTTGACCGCACGGTCTTCCGAATACAGGCCCTGGTGCGAATAACGATCGCGATCGGACAGCCAGCACTCGTTGACCGCCTCGTTCTCGCGCGGCACGGTCCGCAGCACTTCGCCGCGACGCACATGCAGGAACAGGTTCGAGCCCATCGCATCGTGGTAACCCAGCGATTCGCGCGCCATCAGTTCCCACGGACGCGCACGGAACTGGAACACCTTGTTGGTCAGCGCGCCCACCGGGCATACGTCGATGACGTTGCCGGAAATTTCGGTGGTCAACGGCTTGCCGTCGTAGGTGCCGATCTGCAGGTTCTCGCCGCGATACATGCCGCCCAGTTCGTAGGTACCGGCGATATCTGCGGTGAAACGCACGCAGCGGGTGCACTGGATGCAACGGGTCATCTCGGTGGCAACCAGCGGACCGATGTCCTCGTCCGGCACCACGCGCTTGCGCTCGTTGAAGCGGCTCACCGAACGGCCGTAACCGAGCGAGACGTCCTGCAACTCGCACTCGCCGCCCTGATCGCAGATCGGGCAATCCAGCGGGTGATTGATGAGCAGGAATTCCATCACGCTGCGCTGGTACTTCAGCGCTTTTTCGCTACGCGTGGTGACCTTCATGCCATCCATCACCGGCGTGGCGCAGGCGGGCGACGGCTTGGGCGACTTCTCGACATCCACCAGGCACATGCGGCAGTTGGCGGCGATCGGCAGCTTCTCGTGGTAGCAGAAACGCGGGATCGGAATGCCGGCCTTGTCGGCGGCCTGGATAATCATCGAGCCCTTCGGCACGACCAGGCTCTGGCCGTCGATCTCGACGGTCACATGATCCGGCGGCACGTTCGGGTTCACTGGTTGGGCGCTCATGCGGCCACTCCGACTTGCGTGTCGACGATCGAACGACCGTTGACGATGTAGTACTCGAACTCGTCCCAGAACTGACGCAGGAAGCCCTGGATCGGCCATGCGGCCGCTTCACCGAACGCGCAGATGGTGTGGCCTTCGATCTGGCCGGCGACGGTGCGCAGCTGATGCAGGTCTTCCATCGTGGCCTTGCTGGCGACGATGCGCTCCAGCACGCGGTGCATCCAGCCGGTACCTTCGCGGCACGGGGTGCACTGGCCGCAGGATTCCTTGTGGAAGAACTGCGAGATGCGGCAGGCGAAACGCACGCAGCAGACGCTGTCGTCCAGCACCACGATGGCGCCCGACCCCAGACCGGTGCCCAGCGCACGCAAGGTGTCGTAATCCATCTGCAGGCCAGCGACCTGGTCGGCCTTCAGCACCGGCATCGACACACCGCCGGGCACCACGCCCTTCAGCTTGCGACCTGGGCGCAGACCGCCGGCCATTTCCAGCAGTTCGTCGAATGTGGTGCCGAGCGGCACTTCGAAGTTGCCGCCCTTCTGCACGCAACCGGAGACCGAGAAAATCTTCGGGCCGCCGTTCTTGGTCTTGCTCAGGCCGAGGAACCACTCCGGGCCGTTGCGGATGATCGCCGGCACCGACGCATAGGTCTCGGTGTTGTTGATGGTGGTCGGCTTGCCGTACAGGCCAAAATTGGCCGGGAACGGCGGCTTGTAGCGCGGCTGGCCCTTCTTGCCTTCCAGCGATTCCATCAATGCGGTTTCTTCGCCGCAGATGTAGGCACCGGCACCCAGCGCACCGTAGATATCGATATCCACGCCGCTGCCGAGGATGTTCTTGCCCAGCCAGCCGTTGGCATAGGCATCAGCCAGCGCCAGCTCGAAGTTTTCAAACGGCTCGTGGTGGAACTCGCCACGCAGGTAGTTGTAGCCCACGGTCGAGCCGGTGGCGTAGCAGGCGATCGCCATGCCCTCCACCACCGAGTGCGGGTTGTAACGCAGGATGTCGCGGTCCTTGCAGGTACCCGGCTCGGATTCGTCCGAGTTGCACAGGATGTACTTCTGCATGGTGCCCTTGGGCATGAACGACCACTTCAAACCGGTCGGGAAGCCCGCGCCGCCACGGCCGCGCAGGTTCGATGCTTTGACCATTTCGATCACGTCGGCCGGCGCGATCTTTTCTTCCAGGATCTTGCGCAGCGCGGCGTAGCCACCAGTCTTGAGGTAGCTCTCGTACGACCACGGAGTATCGTAGTGCAGGGTGGTGTAGACGACCTGGTGCGGCAACGGTGCCGGACCGACCGGACCGGTAGGTGCGTGATGATGTGCCATGTCTTATTCCAGCCCGTCCAGCAGCGCGTCGACCTTCTCTTTCGTCAGGTGCTCGTGGTAATGGCCGTTGATGACCATCATCGGCGCTGCGGAACAGGCCGCCAGGCACTCTTCTTCTCGCTTGAGGTAGACGCGGCCATCGGCCGTCGACTGACCCAACTTGCAACCCAGCTTCTTCTCCGCGTGCGCCAGCAGATCTTCGGCGCCGTTGAGCCAGCAGCTGATGTTGGTGCAGAACGCCACATTGTGGCGGCCGACCTTTTCGGTCTCGAACATCGAGTAGAAACTGGCGACCTCATAGGCCCACACCGGCGGCAGTTCCAGGTACTTGGCCACGCCGACGATCAACTCGTCGGTCAGCCAGCCCTGGTTCTGTTCCTGCGCAGCGTGCAGGCCCTGCAGCACCGCCGACCGTTTGCGGTCGGGCGGGAACTTGGCCAGCCAATGATCGATGTGCGCGCGCGTCTTGTCGCTCAGCACCACCTGCGGATCGACGTCGCGCGCCGCTTCGAAATTACCCGTCGCCTTCATCGGTCAACCTCACCGAAAACCAAATCGTAAGTACCGATCATCGCCACGACGTCGGCCAGCAGATAGCCACGCACCACGGCGTCCATCGACGACAGATGCGCAAAGCCCGGCGCGCGCAGATGCACGCGGAACGGCTTGTTGGCGCCATCGGACAGCAGGTAGCAGCCGAACTCGCCCTTGGGCGCTTCGACCGCGCTATAGGTTTCGCCGGCTGGCACGCAGTAGCCTTCACTGAACAGCTTGAAGTGATGGATCAGCGCTTCCATGTCGTCCTTCATGCCTTCGCGGCTGGGCGGAGCGACCTTGAAATTGGGCACCATGACCGGGCCTGGGTTGGCCTTGAGCCAGGTCACGCACTGCTTGATGATGCGATTGGACTCGCGCATCTCGGCCACGCGGACCAGGTAGCGGTCGTAGCAATCGCCGTTGGTGCCGACCGGGATGTCGAAGTCCACCGCATCGTACTTGGCGTACGGCTGCTTCTTGCGCAGATCCCACTCGATGCCCGAACCACGCAACATCGGACCGGTCATGCCCCAGGCACGCGCCAGGTCCGGGCTGATGATGCCCACATCCACGGTGCGCTGCTTCCAGATGCGGTTGTCGGTCAGCAGGGTTTCGTATTCGTCCACGCGCGACGGGAAGGTGTTGGTGAACTCCTCCAGGAAGTCCAGCATGGTGCCTTCACGACCGGCGTTGCGCTTCTTCAGCGCCCCACCCTTGTGCCAGCGCGATTCCTTGTACTGCGGCATGCGATCGGGCAGATCGCGGTAGACGCCACCCGGGCGGTAGTAGGCCGCGTGCATGCGCGCGCCGCTGACCGCCTCGTACACGTCCATCAGCTCTTCGCGCTCGCGGAATGCGTACAGCATCACCGCCATTGCGCCCAGATCGAGTGCGTTGGAACCGACCCACATCAAGTGGTTCTTGATGCGTGTGATCTCGTCGAACATGGTGCGGATGTACTGCGCACGCTCGGGCGCCTCGATGCCCATCAAGGACTCGATCGCGCGCACATAGGCATGCTCGTTGCACATCATCGACACGTAGTCCAGACGGTCCATGTACGGCACCGACTGATTGAACGGCTTGGATTCGGCCAGCTTCTCGGTGCCACGGTGCAGCAGGCCGATATGCGGATCGGCGCGCACCACGGTTTCGCCGTCCATTTCCAGGATCAGGCGCAGCACGCCGTGCGCCGCAGGATGCTGCGGCCCGAAGTTCATCGTGTAGTTGCGGATTTCCTGCTTGCTTTCGACAGGATTGCTCGCGAAGGCATCGGTTGCCTGGCGGAACTCACTCACTTGGCAGTCTCCGACTTGCCCACTTCACCGGCGGCAGTCTCATAACGGGCGTCGTCGCGGATCACGCGCGGCACGCCGACGCGCGGCTCGACCGAGGTCACCGGTTCGTACACCACGCGCTTGCGCTCTTCGTCGTAGCGCACTTCGACGTTGCCGATCAGCGGGAAATCCTTGCGGAACGGATGGCCGACGAATCCATAGTCGGTCAGGATGCGGCGCAGATCCGGGTGACCATCGAACACGATGCCGAACAGGTCGAACGCTTCGCGCTCGAACCAGTTCACGCCCGGCCAGATGTCGGTCACCGACGCCACCACCGGCACCTGTTCGTCCGGTGCGTAGCAACGCACGCGCAGACGCTGGTTGTGCTGATAGGAAATCAGCTGCGCGACCACCGCAAAGCGCTGCTTGGGCAGCTGCTGTGGCTGCGCGCCATCAGAGGTTTCCTCGCTGGGGAATTCGCCCCAGGCGAAGCGGCCAAGTGCCTTGCCTTCGACGCCGCGACTGAAGCCCTGCGAGGACACGTCGGCGGTGTCCCATTCGGCGCTGCCATAACCCAGGTAATCGACGCCGCACAGGTCGCTGAGCTGCTCGAAACCGAGCTCGTCGCGCAGCGCAAGACAGGTCGCGTGCCAATCGGCGGCAGACACTTCCAGCGTCACTTCGCCGCGCGGCAATACCACGGCGATCTGCGCACCGGCGAAACGTGCCGCAAGTCGGTCAGTGAAGGAGGATGCTTGCTCTGCCATGGGGGCTTGGCTGCTCTCGGTAGAAGAAGACGGGTGTCAGCGTGCGATGGTCTGGGTACGCCAGATCTTCTTCTGCAGCTGCAGGATGCCGTAGACCAGCGCCTCGGCGGTCGGCGGGCAGCCCGGGACGTAGATGTCCACCGGCACGATGCGATCGCAACCGCGCACCACCGAATACGAATAGTGATAGTAGCCACCGCCATTGGCGCAGCTGCCCATCGAGATGACCCACTTGGGATCGGGCATCTGGTCGTAGACCTTGCGCAGCGCCGGGGCCATCTTGTTGACCAGGGTCCCGGCCACGATCATCACATCGGACTGGCGCGGCGAAGGGCGGAACACCACGCCGTAGCGGTCAAGGTCCAGACGCGCGGCACCGGCATGCATCATCTCGACCGCACAACAGGCCAGACCGAACGTCATCGGCCACATCGAGCCGGTGCGTGCCCAGTTCAACAGCGCATCGACGCTGGTGGTGACATAGCCCTTTTCCAGCAGCGGGTTTTCGCCTTCCGGGCGCAGGATGTCTTCCACCCGGCCTTCCGGCATCGGGTTGGTCATCAGACGATCCAGGGTCTGAATCACTCCCATTCCAGCGCTCCCTTCTTCCACACGTAGATAAAGCCGAGGAACAACATGCCGACGAACAGCCCCATGGTGACCAGCGAGCGTGCGCCAATCTCCATGAACACCTGCGTCCACGGCACGATGAAGATGATTTCCAGGTCGAACACGATGAACTGGATCGCGATGAGGTAGTAGCGCACATCGAACTTCATGCGCGCGTCTTCGAATGCCTCGAAGCCACACTCGTACGGCGAGAGCTTGCGCGCATCCGGGCTGCGCGGAGCGAGGAACCGGCCAATCAGCATCAGCACGATGCCGATGCCAGTGGCGACAACCAGAAACAGCAGACTCGGCAAATATTCGGCCAGCACAGCGATTCTCTCTTGCCTCTGCCCGCACGCGCCGCGTGCCGGCATGGGGTATAGGCAGACCCCGCGCGCGGCAAACCGCATGCGCAGGAACTGCAGCCAAACAATGGTGCCCAAGAGGGGACTCGAACCCCTACGACCTAAGTCGCTACCACCTCAAGGTAGTGCGTCTACCAATTCCGCCACCTGGGCATACGTTGCGCCGCTGGGCATCCCAGTGCGCGGCGTATTGTAACCGGCTTCAGCGTTTTTGTGCTGGCTCTGAAGCGTTTTCTTCGCTGGACGCAGGTACCTGCTGCGTCGGCGCGGGCTGCGCGGGAGCAGCAGCAGGCAAGGACTGCGCAGGAGCGGTCGGCACCGCACCGGCAGCCGGGGCTTGCGGAACGGGCTTGCTCAGCTCGCCGGCCGCTGCTGGCGCCGGGGAGGCAGATTGCGACATCACACCCAGGTTCTGGTCGGTCGGACGGGCACCATGCGTGGCATACCAGGCCATGAACAGGCTGATACTGAAGAACACCACCGCCAGCCACTTGGTCGACTTGGACAGGAAGTTCGACGACCCTTGCGACCCGAACACCGTGCCCGACGCACCCGCACCGAAACCGGACCCGGCCGCAGCACCGGCACCACGCTGCATCAGGATCAGCGCAATCATCGCCAGCGCGACCAGTACGTAGACCACATTGAGGATCAACATCAGCATTTCGAAATCCGTCCCCGGACAAAACTAAATGGGTTAACGAGCGGCCGCCGCACGCGCGATGGCCAGGAAATCTTCGGCGACCAGCGACGCGCCCCCGACCAGCCCGCCATCGACGTCAGGCTGCGCAAACAGCTCGGCGGCGTTGTCGGCCTTGACACTGCCCCCGTACAGGATGGGCAGGGAATCGGCGATTCTAGCATCCGTTTTCGCCACTTCGCCACGCAGGAAGGCATGCACGGCCTGGGCCTGCGCCGGACTGGCGGTGCGCCCGGTGCCGATCGCCCAGATCGGCTCATACGCGAGCACGGCCCGCTCGAAGCCTTTACCACCGACCAAGGCGATCACCGGCTCGAGCTGGGCACGTAGGATTGCCTCGGTCTGACCGGCTTCACGCTGTTCCAGCGATTCGCCCACGCACAGCACCGGCCTGAGCCCAGCGTGGATGGCGGCAGCAAACTTGCGTGCCACCAGCTCGCTGGATTCATGATGGTACTGGCGCCGCTCGGAATGGCCGACCAGGCCGTATTCGGCGCCCACGTCCACCAGCATGGTGGCCGAGACCTCGCCGGTGTATGCGCCCTTCTCGTTGCTGCTGACGTCCTGGGCGCCGAAGGAAAGGTGGTGGGCCTCGAAATCCTCGATCAGGTCGCCGAGGTAAGGCAGGGGCGGCAGGATGACGACATCGACACCCTCCAGGGGCATGTGCGCGGCGAGCTTGGCCACCAGTTCGGTGGCGAAGGCGCGGCTGCCATGCAGCTTCCAGTTTCCGGCAACGAGTTTGCGACGCATCAGGCGCAGGTTCCTGAGTTGAAGACAGGTGACAGAATAGCCCATGGCCTGACGACAGCCGACACACCGGTGTCCGACCAATGTCCCATTCCTTCCTCGCCAGGAACCCAGCATGTCCGATTCACCTGTCTTCGCCTTGATTACCGGCGCCTCCAGCGGCATTGGCCGCGAGATCGCGCGAGCCTACGCCAGGCGAGGCGTGCCGTTGATCCTGACCGCGCGGCGGGTGGACCGGCTGCAGGCACTGGCCGCCGAACTGGGCACGCGGGTGCGCGTGGAGATCCTGCCGGCCGACCTGGCCGACCCGGCGGCGGCGCAGAGGCTGGTTGCGCAGATCCAGCGCGAAGGCTGGACGGTGGGCACGCTGGTCAACAATGCCGGCTACGGCGTGCCAGAGCGGTATCTGCACAACGACTGGGCCGCGCATGCGCGCTTTCTACAGGTAATGATCGGCGCGGTGTGCGAACTCACCTGGCGGTTGTTGCCGATGATTCGCGCCAGCGGCCAGGGGCGCATTCTCAACGTGGCCTCGTTCGCTGCGCTCACCCCCGGTGCCGACGGGCAGACGCTGTATGCGGCCAGCAAGAGCTTCCTGCTGCGCTTCAGCGAATCACTGGCACTGGAAAACGCCGACTGTGCGGTGAAAGTCTGCGCCCTGTGCCCGGGCTTTGCGTGGTCGGAATTCCACGACGTCACCGGCACCCGCGAGGCGATGTCCACCCTGCCCGGCTGGGCCTGGCTGCAGGCCGATGCGGTGGCCGACTACGGCATCGCCGCGCTGGAGCGCGGGCAGGTGCTGGCGGTGCCAGGGTGGCGCTATCGCCTGGTCAATGCGGCGCTGCGCGTGTTACCGCATGCGCTGGCCTTGCGCCTGATGGCGCGCGGCTCGCATCGGGTGCGGCCATTGCAGTGAGCCTGCCATGCACCGGCGGCACCTCGCCGCCGCGTGGGCAGCGAAGTCGCCCAGCCCGCCTGCTGCAACACGCGCGGCTCAATGATTGACGATCTCCCCATGCATCGCAGCCAGTCGCGCCAACAAGCGGTTCTGGGTGCGACGGGGGATTTTGCGTTGGTCCATCGCCCAGTTCAGATCCTCGACCAGGGCATTGAAATCCGCCTCGCGGATGGCCAGGTGCGCATGCGCCTGCTGCATCGACTTGGCGGTGTCCGGGCACGGGCCATCGGCAACGTGACAGAACTTCTGCACCAGGCGGGCGTTGAGCATGACGATGTTGACGCGCGCGAACGTGCCGACGATGCGCTGGTCGTCGGCAATGCGCGACAACATCGTCTCCACCAGGGCCTCGACACCGGCCTGCCCGCCGAGCTCGTCGTACAACGTCGGCTGCGCGCGCGTGGTGGCGCAGGCGCCGAGCAGGCACAGCATGCACAGCAGGCAACCACGCAGCCATCGATTCATCAGAACGCCACCTGCAGGGAGAG
The DNA here is from genome assembly GCF_002939885.1 of Xanthomonas cucurbitae. Classification (GTDB taxonomy): domain Bacteria; phylum Pseudomonadota; class Gammaproteobacteria; order Xanthomonadales; family Xanthomonadaceae; genus Xanthomonas; species Xanthomonas cucurbitae. The sequence goes on along the minus strand of NZ_MDED01000018.1, from coordinate 41,478 downwards.
ATAGGGGCCGCGCTGATCGGTCAACGTGGCAATGTCGCCCAGATCGGCCCACGCTGCGGTCAGCGAGACATGCTTGTTCGGAAACCAGGCGACGAAGCCGTCTGCCCAGGCCTGTTCGCGCGCAAAGCCCAGATTGTCCGGCTTGTCGCGATACTCCACACCAACGACCCATGCGGGCGACAACAGCACCGCAGCGCTGACCTCGGCGACCAGCCGATCACTGTTACGCCGGTCACCACCGAAGCCGAGCAGGCCACCCTGGTTGGCCCGCGTTGCGCGCACGGTGCCGTTGAGCAGCAGTTGATAGCCGCCTGCGCCCTGCAACAAGAGGCGGCTGGCACTGACGTAGAGGTCGGTACCGTGATCGTCGCGGGCGCCGATCGCCAGCGGCAGACGGCCATCGCGCAGGCGCTTGTATTGCACGCCCACGCTGACCTGCGGGCCACGGCCGTAGACCAGATCGCCCCGCACGCGTAGCTTGGCGCCGAACACGTCCTGGCCCAGCGCATTCCACGGCAGCGCCAGACGATCCTGCAAGGTGCCCAGATCCAGCCGCTGACGCGCAAGCGACAGCTCCAGGCGGTTGCCCACGGTAAATGCCGCACCCTGCACGTCGAGCTGGTAATCGCCGCTATCGACATGCGTGGCGAACACTACACCGCCAAGTTCGTCGCGCGTGCCGTAGCCCGCCAAGGTCGCCCACGGCACGATACCGCCACCCGCGCTGCCTTCGATCGTGGACACGCCGCCTGTGGCGAGCAGACGCCCGTCGCCCGCGATGGCCTGCGCCGGCAGCAGCGCGAGACCGAGCGCCGTGGCAAGCACCAGGCAGCAGCGCTCACGGCTCATCGCCGCAGCCCCGCCTGCGCCGGAGCAGCGCCGCCGAGCTGGCGCGTGCACCAGGCCACCAACGCGGCCTGTTCCAGCGGCGGCGCATACAGATAGCCCTGCACCATGTCGCAACCATACCCACGCAGCAGCGCCAGGGCCGCCTGATTCTCCACGCCCTCGGCAATCACGCTCAGGCCGAGGTTGTGGCCGAGATCGATCGTGCTGCGAACGATGAAGGCATCGTCGGTGCCCTCGGCCAGCTGCATGACGAAGCTCTTGTCGATCTTCAATTCGTTCACCGGCATGCGCTTGAGTTGGGCCAACGAGGAATAGCCGGTGCCGAAGTCGTCGATGGAAAGACGCACGCCGACACTGCGCAGTTGATGCAGCATGTGCAGCGCCGCTTCCACATCGCGCATCAATGCACTTTCGGTCAATTCCAGGGTGATCGACTGCGCCGGCACGGCATGCTGTTCCAGGCGTGCACGCACGTACTCGGGCAAGCCCGGATCGGACAGGTCCAGCGCGGACAGGTTGATCGCCATGCCCAGCTGCAGACCCTGGTGGCGCCACTGCGCCTGACAGCGCAGCGCCTCGTCCAGCACGAAACGGGTCAGCGGATGGATCACCCCGGAGTGCTCGGCCAGCGGAATGAATTCGTCCGGACCGATCGGGCCCAGCCCGGGATGATGCCAGCGTACCAGGACCTCGACCTGCTCGACCCGATCGGTACGTAGGCAAATCTTGGGCTGGAACCGCAGGGTCAACTCGTTGCCGCCGATGGCCTGGCGTAGATCGCCGGTGAGCCGCAGGCGGCGCAGATGCTGTTCGTCCTGGCCCAGGCGATACACGCTGGCGCCAACGGCGGCGGTGTCGCCGATCTGGCGGCGCGCGATATCGGCACGCCGCAACAAGGTGTCCGGGTCCGCGCCATGCTCGGGGATCAGGGCGATGCCGATGCTGGCTTCGAGCTGGATGCGCGCCTGCGGCAAGACCAACGGGCGACGCAGCTGCAGCAGCAGACGCTGCGCATCCTGCTGCACGCTGGAGGCGTCGGCCTGCGCCACCACCACCATGAATTCGTCACTGCCCAGGCGCCCCACCATGTTCGGCGCCTGCACGACCTCGGCCAGGCGTTGCCCCACCTCCACCAGCACCTGGTCGGCGAAGTCGTGGCCCAGGCTGTCGTTGAGTTCCTTGAAGCGCTCCAGGTCCAGGATCAACACCGCTGCGGTGCCGTCGGCGGCCACGGTCTGCTCGACAACCTCCTGCAGCCGTTCCAGTAGCCACAACCGGTTGGGCAGCCCGGTCAGCGCGTCGTGCCGCGCCTGGTGCAGGATGCGTTGTTCGCGACTGGCGATCTGCTGCTGCATGCTGGCAAAACTCCGCGCCAGCTCGCCCAATTCGCGGCCGGCCGGCATCTGCACGGCGGTCTGGTAGTCGCCCCGCTGGATGCGCCGGGCAGCCTGCACCAGTTGCGCCACCGGCTTGCTGACACCGCGCGCTAGCACCACCGCCACGCCCAGCGCGGCGGCAGTGGCCAGCCCGGCCAGCAGCAGGATGCGCAGCTTGAGCGCCTGGTAGGGCGCCATGGCGCGATCCAGCGATGCCTGCAGCACTACCTGCACATGGCGATCTCCCTGCACCGGCTGCAGCTTGAGCAGATACCGCGCGTCTCCCAAGGTCAGCGGCACCGCCACGCCCGGCGCAATCTGCACGCTGTGCAGTTGCTGCGCAAATTCCAGGCGCGCGGCCGGCTCCAGCGTGGTGGCCAGCACGCCAGGCGGCGCCGCATCGTTGAGGAACGTGACATCCAGACCGGTAGTGGTGCGGAAATCCTGCACGATGGCTTGCCCGGATTCGTTGCCGATGGCAATCCAGCCCACCCGGTTGGGCGCCAGTACCTGCACTACCGCCACCCGCGCCACCCGCTCGCCCAGCGCCACCAGGCCGACCGCCCGCCCATGACGCTGTGCCTGCAGCAGCAATGCCTGCACCGCCCGTAGCTGCCCGGTCTGCGGCAGGTCTTCCAGCCCGGTCAGCAACTGTCCGTCGGGGGCCAGCAACAAGGCCGTGGGCGCATCCATGCGTGCAGCGTGATTGCGCAGCGCCGACTGCATGGTCGGCACGTCGCCGCTGGCCACGGCGGCACGAAAACCAAAGTCGTCGGCCAGAACCGACGCCGCTTGCAGCAATTGTTCGTCGCGGCGCAGGTTGATGCGCTGCCAGACCCGTTCACCGGTCAGCAGTTCCTCGGCCAGCTGCGCCTTGACGCTGCGCTCGGTCGCCATCTGCACCGCGACAAAGGTCAGCACCTGGGTGCCAAGCACCACCAGCACCACCAGCGCGGCGATACGGGTATGCAGGCGTATCGCCTTCATGGATGTGCTTTCTTGGGATCGGCGGCATTGCGGAACTTGTCCTGCAGCGCGCGCACGCGCGCATCCGGCGGCGTCGCCACTGGTGCAGGACCGGTGGTCTGCAGGAGCACCCGCCGCTGCAGCGGCTCGCGGCCAACGGCCAGAGCTTGGCTGGTCGCCTCGCCCTGGATGCGCGGGTGCCATACCCGCAGGGTGTAGCTGCCTGCCGGCACGTCGATCTGCACGCGGCCATCGCTGCCGGTCTTGCCGAAATACGGAGTATCCAGCACCACGATGTAGCCCAGCATCCAATCATGAATGTTGCAGCCCACCGTCACCAGGCCGGCTTGATCGAAGCGTACCGGCGCCGCAGTGGTGCCCTGGAACAGCGGCAGCTGGAAGCGCTTGGCGGGAGAGAACGAATAGACCTGATGGCGGATCTGATCGTTGTTGGGAAAGCGCACCAAGGTGCCGGTGCGCACCGCCAGCACCGCAGGTACGAACTGCGAATTGATCTGGTCCATGTCCACGGTCCTGCCTGCGCTGGCGGCGGCAGGGCGTGCCGGCTGCAGGCTCACCACTGCATCGACCAGCGCGCCGTTGGCGTCGGCCACACTGACCCCAACCGGCACGGCCGCCGCCGGGGCGGCCGCCGCGCAGAGCGCCAACAGGCAAACCGACCTTGACTGTCTCAACCACCATCCGTGCATGTGCCCCACCTCGTACGATGCGTTCGCGGGGCGCCAGGCGAGTCCGACGTCACACTAGCGATCAGACTGGGTTATCGGCGCGAGTGAACGCAAGCTTTAACCAGACGCAAGCAAGTGCGCGCAGCTGGAAGTGTGGCCGCCGTCATGTCGGCACGGCGGGCGTCCCAGCCGGTCGCGCCGACCTGCGTCATGCCGCGCACACGGCAGCCAGGCCACGCAGGCGCGCAGTCACTTCAGCTTGATGTCGCGCAGGCGTTCTTCGAGGAAACCATGCGCGGTGATCGGCTCGGGATAGCGGCTGGGATTGTCGGCGCTGGTGCACGAGGGCAGCACGTCGATCAGGAAATCCGGATTCGGGTGCAGGAAGAACGGCACCGAGTAGCGCGGCTGGCGCGCGGCGTCGCCCGGGGGATTGACCACGCGGTGGATGGTGGACGGATACACGTGGTTGGTGAGCCGCTGCAGCATGTCGCCGATGTTGACCACGATGGTGTCGGCGTCGGCGGTGAACGGCACCCACTCGCCATCGTTGGAGCGCACCTCCAGCCCGGCGGCACTGGCACCGACCAGCAGGGTGATGAAGTTGATGTCGCCGTGCGCGCCGGCGCGCACGTTGGGGATATCGTCGCTGGTGATCGGTGGGTAATGGATCGGGCGCAGGATGGAGTTGCCGTTGTTGGTCTTGTCGACGAAATAATCCTGCGGCAGACCGATATGCAGCGCCAGCGCCGACAGCACACGCGAGCCGAGTTGATCCAGCTGCTGGTACAGCCGGTAGCCACGCTCGCGGAAGCCGGGCACTTCGTCCGGCCACAGATTCGGCGGCATCACTTCGCGATACGGCGAATTGTCGGGAATCTCGCGGCCGATATGCCAGAACTCCTTGAGGTCGAAGTGCTTGGAGTCCTTGGCGGTTTCCACCCCGAAGGGGGTATAGCCACGCGCGCCGCCGCTGCCGGGGACGTGGTAGCGGCGCTTGACCTGCTCGGGCAACGCGAAGAACGCCTTGAACACCGAGTAGGCCGCATCGATATCGGCCTGCGCGATGCCGTGGTTGCGGATGCCGGCAAAGCCCCATTGCCGAAAGGCCGCTCCGAGCTCGGCAACGAATGCCTCGCGGTCGTTATCGAAACGGGTGATGTCCAGGGTCGGGATACGGGCGCTCATACGGATGTCTGCAATCGAATTCAAGAGGATGACGCCTGCCGTTCAAGACAGCAGGCGGTACAACAGATAGAACGTGGCGGCCTTGGCACAGACCACGCACACGCCAACGATCAGCGACTCACGCCGCGTCACGCACCGCTCCGGAAAGACGGTCGAGCGTGTCCTGCATCAGACCGGCATCGTCGGCTTCGACGGTGACGCGCACCACCGGCTCGGTGCCGGAGGGACGCAGAAAGGCGCGGCCGCGCCCGTGCACGGCTGCCTGGGCGTGCTGCAGGGCCTGCTGCACGCCGGGCGCTTCCACGATGGCCTTGGCGGCGCCGCCCTGCAGACGCACATTGACGGTCTTCTGCGGCACCTTGGACAGACCACCCAGGGCCTCGCGCAGGCTGTGCCCATCGCGGCGCAGGGCTTCGAGCACCTGCAGCGCACTGACGATGCCATCGCCGGTGCTGGCGCGGTCCAGGCACAACAGATGGCCGGAGGTTTCACCACCCAGGGTGCCGCCGCCTTCTACCAATGCCTGGTGCACGTAGCGGTCGCCCACCTTGGCGCGCTGGAACGGAATATCCAACGCAGCCAGTGCCGGCTCCAGCCCGTAATTGGTCATCAAGGTGCCGACCACGGTGCCGGTGAGCCGCCCGCAGGCCTGCCATGAACGTGCCAGCACGTAGAGCAGGTCATCGCCATCGACCGGGTTGCCCTGGTCGTCGGCCATCAGCACACGGTCGCCGTCGCCGTCGAAGGCGATGCCCAGATGTGCCCCGCTCTCGCGCACCTTGGCGGCGAGATTGTCGATATGCGTCGAACCAACGCCATCGTTGATATTGAGCCCGTCCGGTGCGGCACCGATCACCACCACCTCCGCACCCAGCTCGCGAAACAGCATCGGCGCGATGTGATAGGTGGCACCATGCGCGCAGTCCAGCACCATCTTCAGGCCATGCAGGGTGAAGCCACGCGCCACGCTGGCCTTGCAGAACTCGATATAGCGGCCGATCGCGTCGCGGGTGCGGATTGCCTTGCCCAGGCGCTCGGACTCCACCGTGTGGAACGGCTCGTCCAGGGCCGCTTCGATCGCCGCCTCGGTGGCGTCGTCGAGCTTTTCGCCTTCGGCGGAGAAGAACTTGATGCCGTTGTCGTAGTGCGGGTTGTGCGAGGCGCTGATGACCACGCCGGCATCGGCGCGCAAGGTGGTGGTCAGGAACGCGATGGCCGGCGTCGGCATCGGCCCGATCATCTGCACGTCGGCGCCGGCCGCGACCAGGCCGGCTTCCAGTGCGGCTTCGAACATGTAGCCGGAGATGCGGGTGTCCTTGCCGATCAGCACCAGTGGGCGCTTGCTGCGGCCCTGCATGAGCACACGGCCCAGCGCATTGCCCAGGCGCAGCACGAAGTCGGCCGAGATCACGCCCTGCCCGACCCGACCGCGGATGCCGTCGGTACCGAAATATTTGCGACTACTCATGCGACGCGCTGTTCCTGCTGAATGTGGATGCACGCGCCAATGCGCGTGCGGCAATGGGGCGCGACCGCGTCGCGCCTGAGCTTACGCGGCCGCGTCCTGCGGGCGCGCCTGGCGCATCATCATGGCGGTCAGCTCGGCGATGCGGTCGCGCATCTGGCGACGGTCGCAGATCTGGTCGATGGCGCCGTGGTCGAGCAGGAACTCCGAACGCTGGAAGCCTTCCGGCAGGGTCTCGCGCACGGTCTGCTCGATCACCCGCGGGCCGGCGAAGCCGATCAACGCATGCGGCTCGGCAATGTTGATATCGCCCAGCATGGCGAACGACGCGGACACGCCGCCGGTGGTGGGATGGGTCAGCACTGAAATGTACGGCAGCCCGGCTTCACGCAGGCGTCCGAGTGCCGCCGAGGTCTTGGCCATCTGCATCAGCGAGAACAGGCCTTCCTGCATGCGCGCCCCGCCACTGGCGGAAAAGCACACGAACGGGCAGCCCACTTCCAGCGCTACTTCGGCCGAACGCGCAAAGCGCTCGCCGACCACCGACCCCATCGAACCGCCCATGAAGGCGAAGTCGAAGGCGGCGGCAACCAGCGGATTGCCCTTGAGCGTGCCGCGCATGGCGATCAGCGCGTCATATTCGCCACTGGCCTTCTGGCTGGCCTTGATGCGTTCGCCGTAACGCTTCTGGTCCTTGAACTTGAGCACGTCGACCGGGCCCAGCTGGGCGGCGATTTCGGTGGTCGCGGTCTCCGGGTCAAACAGCGAGTTCAGCCGCGCGCGGGCGCGAATGGCCATGTGGTGGTCACACTTCGGACACACCTCCAGGTTCTCCTCAAGCTCCGGGCCGTACAGCGCGCTGCCGCAGTTGCTGCACTTTTCCCACAGACCCTCGGGAACGCTGCGCTTCTTGGCCGGGGTGTTCTCGGTGCGGATGCCGGAGGGCATCAATTTGCTGAGCCAGCTCATTCGATTCCGTAAAAAAAAAGCACCCCTACGGGGCGTCAAGGCGAGGAGTGTAAACCAGCCCGACGCCACACGCTTTCGCGGGCACCTGTGTCGAAATGGCAGCGAGAAAGGATCCCAGGCACCCAACGCCTCTTGACAACCATCCAATCAATGAGGTAGTGAGATACGGACCAAAACGCCCCCTGAACGCCCGTCACCAATCCCGTACGAAAAACAGCCGCGACCCGTCAAGCATGATGCGTCGCTCCGCAACCCTACAAACCGTCATGAATCAAGGAACGCTCATGAAAACCGCAGCCGGCATTACAGCCGTTGTTCTGGGTTTGGTTCTGCTCTTGGCTATCGGCACCGGCCAGGCAAACGCCAAGCTGTGTGGGGCCGAGACCGGCCCACCACTGCCAGGACAGACGACATCGCACATCAATCCGGATGGCTCGATGACCATCAGCGTGCCTGCTGGCTGGTTCATGTTCACCCAGGAAAAAGGGACCTGGACGATCAGCCCTACCGCGATACTGACCTGCGCCTGCCCTGGAGGCTCTGGATGCAGTCCCACCCTGCTTCCCAACGGGCAAACATTCTGCGCGATGAGTTCGGACTGCACACAGTGCAATCGCAGCGGCAGTATGGCGATATATCCGGTACAACAGGACCAGATCGGCGCAACTTTCGCCAGCGCCGACGAAGTCGCGCGCCTGCCTAGAATCGACGCACGCCTGCTGTCGATCCCCGATGTCCAGAAGGATTTGCTTGCATTCAAGAACGCTCTGGGCATTGCTGTCGACGCCACCGGGCGCGATGCAATCTGGATCCGTCTGTATGGCTACGTCGCGCCAATGGAAGTCCCCGATGGCTATCAACTTCCAATGAATGGCTCGGCAGCGTCCAACATGGCAATCAGCTTGCTGGCGAGCCAATCCGTACAAACCCCGTCGGCTGCAGTGAGATGCAATTGCAGTGGCGGCGGCAGTTGCAAGCTTGAATCGAACTTCGGAGTCAAGGTCTGCAATGCTGCGCAGTGTACAACTTGCAGCATGGCGTACTGACCACAGACTCAGCGATCCAGTGCAACCCGCAGCGGAGCCAGGAACGCCTCCGCGCGCTCGCGGGCGCTGCGGACGTCGCCGGCTTCGGCCAGGGCCGCGACCAGGGCGCTGCCGACCACTACGCCGTCAGCATCCACGGCCATCGCGGCCGCGCTGGGAGCATCCTTGATACCGAAGCCGGCCACCACCGGCGCGCCGGCGCGCTGACGCAGCTGGCGCAGGCGGTCGCTGGCGGCCTGGGTGTCGAGCAGGTTGGAGGCGCCGGTGACGCCGGCAAAGCTGACGTAGTACAGGTAGCCCTGCGCGGTGCTGCACAGCATGTCCAGGCGCTGCTCGCTGGTGGTGGGCGAGGCCAGCGCGATCAGTGCCAGCCCGACTTCGCTGAAGATTTCGCGGGTTTCCTCAGCTTCTTCCGGCGGCAGATCGACCAGCAGCAGGCCATCCACACCTGCCGCCACGGCCGCCTCGGCGAAGCGCCGGGTGCCGTGGATTTCGACCGGATTGAGGTAGCCCATCAGCACCACCGGGGTGTCGGCATCCTCGCGGCGAAACTCGTGTACCGCCTCCAGCACGTAGGCCAGGCCGGCGCCACGGCCCAACGCGCGTTCGGAGCTGCGCTGGATGGTGGGGCCGTCGGCCATGGGGTCGGAAAACGGCACGCCCAGCTCGATGACGTCGGCACCGGCGCGCACCAACGCGTGCATCACCGGCACGGTGGCCTCCAGCGACGGGTCGCCGGCGGTGATGAAGGGGATCAACGCCTTGCGGCCGGTGGAACGCAACTCGGAGAAACGGGAGTCGATACGACGCATTGGATCACTCGCACAAGGTAAGGAAAGCCAGCTGCCACCTGCGCTCAGGTGGCGAAGAACTAACGCATCTCGATCACCGCCTGCAACGGCCGCTCGGTCACGAACTGCACAATCACTTCAAGCATCGCTCACCTCATGCTCAAGCATGCGTGCGCGAACCCAGGCAAGACGCTACAGCGCGATCCCCTCGCGCGCGGCGATGGTGTGCACGTCCTTGTCGCCACGCCCGGACAGATTGCACAGCACCAGCGCATCCTTGGGCAGTTCGCGCGCCAGTTTGATCGACTGCGCCACCGCGTGGCTGGATTCGAGCGCGGCGAGAATGCCTTCGGTATGCGCCAGCAGATGGAACGCCGCCATCGCCTCGTCGTCGGTGATGCCTTGATACACCGCGCGGCCGCTATCGGACAGGAACGCGTGTTCGGGGCCCACGCCCGGGTAATCCAGGCCGGCGGAGATCGAATGGGTTTCGGTGATCTGGCCGTCGTCGTCGCAGATCACGTAGGTGCGGTTGCCATGCAGCACGCCGGGGCGGCCTGCGGCGATGGATGCGGCATGCCGGCCGGTCGCGATGCCGTCACCCGCCGCCTCGGCACCGTAGATCTTCACGCCGGGGTCGTTGAGGAAGGCATGGAACAGGCCGATGGCATTGCTGCCGCCGCCCACGCAGGCACTGATCGCATCCGGCAGCCGGCCGTAGTCCTGCAGCATCTGCTCGCGTGCTTCGCGCCCGACAATTGCGTTGAAGTCGCGCACCATGCGCGGATACGGGTCCGGGCCGGCCACGGTGCCGATGATGTAGAAGGTGTCGCGTACGTTGGTCACCCAATCGCGCATTGCCTCGTTGAGCGCATCCTTGAGCGTGGCCGAGCCGGAGGTCACCGGGATCACCGTCGCGCCCAGCAGCTTCATGCGGTAGACGTTGATCTTCTGCCGCTCGATGTCGGTGGCGCCCATATAGACCACGCACTCCAGGCCCAGCCGCGCCGCCACCGTGGCACTGGCCACGCCGTGCTGCCCGGCGCCGGTCTCGGCGATGATGCGGGTCTTGCCCATGCGGCTGGCCAGCAGCGCCTGGCCGATGGTGTTGTTGATCTTGTGCGCGCCGGTGTGGTTCAGGTCTTCGCGCTTGAGCAGGATCTGCGCCCCGCCCACCTCGCGGCTGAGCCGCTCGGCGTGGTAGATCGGGCTGGGACGGCCCACGTAGTGCTTGAGATCCTTATCGTATTCGGCGATGAAGCCTGGATCCTGACGCGCCTGGTCGTAGGCGGCAGACAGTTCCTGCAGCGGGCCGATCAGGGTTTCGGCGACGAAGCGGCCGCCGAACTTGCCGAAGTGGCCGGCAGCATCCGGATAGGCGTAAAAGTCACTGATGGGCTGGGCCGACATGGGAATCCTCTGCAGCGGTGCGGTCATGCGCGAAGCCGCAACTCTACCGCAGGCCAGCCGCGCGATACATCGATAAGATGGCTGCAACCTGTGACCTGGACTCACACATGACCGTATCGCTCCCGCCGCTGGCCGCCTTGCGCGCCTTCGAGGCCGCCGCCCGCTTGCAGAGCGTCAGCCGGGCCGCGCAGGAGTTGCACGTGACCCATGGCGCCATCAGCCGCCATGTGCGTGCGTTGGAACAGTCGCTGGGCACGGCCTTGTTCGCCCGCCAGGGCCGCGGCCTGGTCCTCACCGCCGCCGGAACCCGGTTGCGCGACGCCGCCGGTGAAGGATTTACCCTGATTGGCGATGCCTGGGTGGCCCTGCGCCACCCCGCGAGCGAGGCACCGCTGGTGCTGGGATGCTCGGGCAGCCTGCTGGCGCGCTGGGTCATTCCCCGCCTGGGCCGGCTGCAACACGACCTGCCCGATCTGCGCCTGCACCTGTCGGCCAACGAGCAACCGCCCGGCCCCGACCTGGACGGCCTGGATGCGGCCTTGCTACTGGAGTCGCCACCGTGGCCGAGCGAGTGGCAGGTACACCCGCTCGGCGTGGAATGGATCGGCCCGGTGCTGAGCCCCCAGCTGGCAGCGACCCTGCGCCTGGATGACCACGCCCCCACGGCTTTGCGCGATCACGCGGTGCTGCATACCCGCTCGCGCCCGCAGGCATGGCCGGAATGGGCGCAGGCACACGACATGGCGCCCGAGGTCTTGCGCCTGGGCACCGAATTCGAACACCTGCTCTATCTGCTGGAGGCCGCCGCCGCCGGACTGGGTGTGGCGATCGCACCGCAACCGCTGGTGGCTGCAGACCTGGCGGCCGGACGCCTGCTGGCGCCATGGGGATTCACCCCGACCGACGGGCGCTGGGTGCTATGCGCCGCCAGACGCAACCCGGACCCGCGCATCGAGCGATTGGCCAACTGGCTACGCACAGCACTCGCCGAGGATCAGCACGCTTCGCTGAGCACCTGAGTACCCACCAAAGATATCGACCAGCGGCGCCGGCCGCTTTCCCGATTCCCGATTCCCAATTCACCCCATCTCGTGGCAGTCGGCCCGGCGCACTTCCTCGACAAACTTGCGCATCTTGTGGCCGTCCTTGATGCCGGGCGCCAGCTCGACGCCACTGGACACATCCACACCCCACGGCAAGGTGGCGACGATGGCGTCGAACACGTTGTCGGCAGTGATGCCGCCGGCAAGCAGGAACGGACGGTGCAGGCCGGTAGGCAGGCGCGACCAGTCGAAGGTCTTGCCGGTGCCGCCGCCAGCACCCGGCGCATGGCTGTCGAACAGGAAGCCGGCGGTGTTGGGAAACGCCAGCTGCAGGGTGCGTGCGTTGGCATCTTCGCCGTTCACGCCGCCGCCCATCGGCACGGCCTTGAGATAGGGCAGGTTGAAGCTGCGGCAGAACGCATCGTCTTCCTCGCCGTGGAATTGCAGCAAGGTTGGCCGCACGGTGCGCACCACCTCGCGCACTTCTTCCTTGGAATTGTTGCGGAACAAGGCCACCACATCGACCATCGGCGCGGTGGCCTGGCGCATCGCGCGTGCCTCGGCCGGCGCCACGCGGCGCGGGCTGCCGTGGGCGAAGATGAAACCTACCGCGTCCACACCCAGCTCCCCGGCCAGTCGGATATCCCCGGCGCGGGTCATGCCGCAGAACTTGATGCGGGTGCGGTACAGCGATCGATTCATTGGGTGACCTCGGCAGGCAGATGCCACTCTGCAGGATACAGAGGCCCGGTAAACACCAGACCTTGAGGCGGTGCCGTCGGCCCCGCCACCGTGCGGTCGCGTCCGGCGAGCAACGTTGCGATCCAGTCGACCGGCCGCTCGCCGGACCCGACCAGGATCAACGAGCCAACGATATTGCGCACCATGTGATGAAGGAATGCATTGGCCTGCACCTGCACCTCCACCACCTCGCCATCGCGCTGCACCGCGATGGCCTGCAGGTTGCGACGCGCGTGCAGCGCCTGGCACTGCACGCTGCGAAATGCGCTGAAGTCGTTCTCGCCCAGCAGCGCCTGTGCGGCCGTCTGCATGGCCTCGGCGTCGAGCGGGCGACGCTCCCAACTCAGGGTCTGCCGATGCAGGGCCGGACGGATCTGGCGATTCAGCAGGCGGTAGCGGTAGCGCCGCGCGCGCGCGGAAAAGCGCGCGTGAAAATCGTCGGCGGCCGGCACGCACCAGCGCACTGCGATCGATGCGGGAAGCCGCGCGGTGGTGCCCAGCATCCAGCCACGCGGCTCGCGCCGCGCATCGCTGTCGAAATGCACCACTTGGCATTGCCCGTGGACGCCGGCATCGGTGCGCCCGGCACAGACCACCTGGATCGGCGCGGCGGCCACCGACGACAACGCGGCCTGCAGGCTGGCCTGCACGCTCGGCCCGCCATGCTCGCCCAGCTGCTGCCAGCCCTGGAACTGGCTGCCGTCATATTCCACGCCCAGGGCGTAACGCATCGGTACCTGCCTGTCTGTTGAATCAGCCAACCTGCCGGACGTGCGGCAAACGCGAGCTGACCGGGGTGAGTTCGTAGCACTGGCGCGACGCCCCACATGACGGGCACCGGCGCGCTGCCAGCGCCTCGGCGGTGCGCAGACCCGGACTCACGACCGGCGCGTCACCTCGGCGGCCCGCCCTACCCGGCGGAACGCTCCGACCACACCGCCAACGTGGAGCCGCCCGGCTCGCGGAAATGAAACCGGCTGCCACCAGGGAAACCGAACACCGGCTTGACGATCTCGCCGCCAGCGGCGCGCACGCGCTCGAGCATCGGCGCCAGGTCGTCTGCGTACAGCACCACCAGCGGGCCGCCCTCGGCCGGTGCCGGGACCGCCGTGCGGTAGAAGCCTCCGTCCATGCAGCCGTCATTGAAGGCCAGGTAATCCGGGCCGTAGGCCTGGAACTGCCAGCCGAAGACGGTCTCGAAAAAGGCACGGCTGGCCTCCGGATCGGTGGAGCCGAACTCCACGTAATCGATGCGACGCTCGCGCACGGCCATGCTGTCCATGGCCGGACTCATGTCAGGCGCTCCAGCAGCTGCGCTGCTTCGGCGCGGGTGGCCTCGTCACCGGTGGCGGTGACCTCCAGCAGCAGACCACGCGCGGTGTCCTTGTCGCCCAGGTCCATGTAGGCCACCGCCAGTTCCAGGCGGTCGCGTCCGGCCAAGGCAAATTGCCGGTCGGCAAGTGGATTCGGCGCGGCAACCGGGGCGACCGGCGCCGGCTCGACGTCCAGCGGGTGTTGCGGCGCTTGATGTTGCACAGCTTGGTCTGGATCTACGCGGCTCTCATCCGCGCTTGGCGGCGCAGGCTCGGCGAACGCCGGATGCGCCGCGTCGGGCTGCGGCTCGGATGGCAGGGCTGCCGGCTCGGACTCGGCTGGCGGCGCCGGTGGGGCGGCACGCAGCGCGCGCCACTCGTCACTGTTGACCACCACAGGCGCGACGACCGGTTCGGCCAACAGCGGCTCGCGGCGCAGCACGCCCGACAGCGGCTGCGCCGGGTGGGCACGCGCGTCTTCGCGCAGATCGGCCTGCTCGAACGCGGACGCATGCAGCCCGTCGCGTTCATCGGCTCCGGTGGCGGGCGCGGCGTTCTGCGCGGCATCTTCGGCGAGCGGAGTACCCGGGGGCATGAAGTCAAACTGGCGCCGTGGCAACGGCGGCAGCGGCGAGGGTTTACGACGCCGTGCGGCCAGCCACGCGACCACCGCCACCACGATCAGCACCAGACCGCCGATCAACCACAGCGGAACACCGCCACCTTGCGGGGCGCTCTGCGGCGCGGCAGCCAGACGCTTCTGCGCGGCAGCCAGGTCGGTGTCCTTCATCGCGATCAAGGCTTGCTGCTGCTGCTTGAGCTTTTCCAGATCGGCCACGCGCGTGCGCAGGTCCTGCAATTCGGCATCGCGAGTGGCGATGTCTTCCTTGGCCTGTTGCAACTGTTGGTTGGCCGCCATCTCGCCCTCGCCTTTGGCACTGGTGCCGGACGTCGCGCCGGCGTGGTTGGTTTGACTCGCCACTGCCGGGGCGATTTCGAGGCGCGCGCCATGATTGCCGCCGGCCGCCGCTGTTGCCCGGGGCGGCGTCGCTGCGGCACCGGCTTCGGCCGGCTGCGGAATGGCCGAACGCGCCTGCCGCCACTGCGCGGCCTGCTCGCGCACCATCACCGCCGCTTCGGCGGCACCGACCTGCGCCAGCGCATCTTCCTGCGGCGTGCGCAGGACCGCGCCCTGCTTGAGGCGGTTGATGTTGCCGTTGATGAAGGCATCCGGATTGGTGCGCAGCAGGGCCAGCATGGTCTGGTCCAGCGAGTGTCCGCTGGAGCGCGCGACCGTCGCTGCGATCTCGGACAACGTTTGCCCGGCGCGTACCGCCGGCAGCGCGTCGCCGGTTTGCGTGGCCGTGACCGCACTGGCGCGCGGAGCCGTGGACGGCGCGGCCGTGCCGGCGCCCTGCCGTTCACGCGCGCCTGCAGGCGCGGCGGCGGCTTCGCGCGTAATCGTATTGGCGGTGCCGGCACGCGGCGCCTCGATACCGGGCTCGGCAATGGCGGCAGCGGTGTTGGGTGCGTCGATCAAGGCGGCGTACTCGCGCACCAGCCGGCCCTGATTCCATTCCACCTCGATCAGGAAATTGATCGCCGGCTGCTCCACCGGCTGGCTGCTGGTCACGCGGATCACCGCACGCCCGCGCGCATCCTGTGCGAACTGGAACTGCAGGTTGCTGACCAGCCCTTGCGGCCGCTCCAGGCCAACCCGTGCGAAGGTGGTGGCCGAGGCCAACGCCACACGCGCACTGTCCAGTTCGCCCGGCTCGTTGGAAATGACCGGAATCTCGGCCACCAGCGGCTGCCCGGGCTTGGACAACACCCGGATATCGCCCAATCCCAATGCCATGGCGGCGCCGCTGCATGCCATCAGCAGCAACGCACCTATCCCTTGTATCGGACGCATCGCGCCGCTGCCCCTCTGTCTCATGGGCACCAATATAGCCGCTGAATGAGCGAAAAAGTCGCCGCCGTCGCCATGCGGCAAGGCGACACCCACGCCAAACGCATGCTGCGCACAGGACCAACCCGGACAATGCGCGCCAGCGTAGGAGCGCACCTGGGCGCGATGAGGCATTACCGGTAACGCCCCTCGCGCTCGGGCGCGCTCCTACGGGTGAACCGGCTGGATCAGCCTTGCGGCACGACCACCTCAGCGTAGGAGCGCACCTGGGCGCGATGAGGCATTACCGGTAACGCCCCTCGCGCTCGGGCGCGCTCCTACGGGTGAGCCGGCTGGTTCAGCCTTGCGGCACGACCACCTCAGCGTAGGAGCGCACCTGGGCGCGATGAGGCATTATCGATAACGGCCCTCGCGCTCGGGCGCGCTCCTACGGGTGAGCCGGCTGGATCAGCCTTGCCCCGCGACCACCTCAGCGTAGGAGCGCACCTGGGCGCGATGAGGCATTACCGGTAACGCCCCTCGCGCTCGGGCGCGCTCCTACGGGTGAACCGGCTGGATCAGCCTTGCGACGCGACCACCTCAGCGTAGGAGCGCACCTGGGCGCGATGAGGCGTTACCGTTAACGCCCCTCGCGCTCGGGCGCGCTCCTACGGGTGAGTCGCTGGCTCAGCCTTCCTGCGCGACCAGTTCGGCCAGCTGCACCGCGTTGAGCGCGGCGCCCTTGCGGATGTTGTCGGAGACGATCCACAGGTTCAGGCCGCGCGGGTGCGAGAAGTCTTCGCGGATGCGGCCGACGAACACCGCGTCCTTGCCGGAGGCATGCGTGACCGGGGTCGGGTAGCCGCCGGGGACGCGCTCGTCCACCACTTCCACGCCCGGCGCTGCAGCCAGCAGGGCACGCGCCTGCTCGACGGTGATCTTGTCGCGGGTCTCGATGGCCACCGCTTCGGAGTGGCCGTAGAACACCGGCACGCGCACCGCGGTGGGGTTCACCTGGATGCTGTCGTCGCCGAGGATCTTGCGGGTTTCCCAGACCAGCTTCATCTCTTCCTTGGTGTAGCCGTTGTCCTGGAAGTCGTCGATGTGCGGGATCAGGTTGAAGGCGATCTGCACCGGGAAACGCTGCGGGTCGATGTCCTGGAAGCTCAGCAGCTCGCTGGTCTGCTTGCCCAGCTCTTCCATCGCCGAACGCCCGCCGCCGGAGACCGACTGGTAGGTGGCCACATTGATGCGCTCGATTCCGTATTGGCGGTGAATCGGGCCCAGCGCCACCAGCATCTGCATGGTCGAGCAATTGGGGTTGGCGACGATGCCGCGCGGGCGCTGCTTGAGCGCTTCGGGATTGACTTCGGAGACCACCAGCGGCACGTCGTCGTCGTAACGGAAGGCGGAGGAGTTATCGATCACCACCGCACCGGCAGCGGCGAACTTGGGGCCGTATTCCTTGGACACGCTGCCGCCAGCGGAGAACAGCGCGATGTCCACGCCGGTGGGGTCAAACTCGGCCAGGTCCAGCACATCGACCTTGCCGCCGTTGAACTCGACCTGCCCGCCCGCCGAGCGCGAGGACGCCAGCGCGTACAGGGTGGCGACCGGGAACTGGCGCTCGGCCAGGATGCTCAGCATGGTCTCGCCGACAGCGCCGGTGGCGCCCACGACCGCGACGTTGAAACGACGGTTTTCGTTGCTCATGAGGATGTCTTTTTCGAAAGGGGGAAAGAGTGGGAGCACTGCGGCCTGGGTTCGGGGAACCTCCAACGCTGGCCGCGGAGGTTCCCTATCGTTTGGTCGACACGGTGTTGCGCGCGCCCACGATCACGCCGCCGTGGTTGGCAGCGGCAATCGCATCGGCATTGAGCGCGCTCGGCGGATGCCCGGCCTGCGGGCCCTTGCCCAGGGCGGCGATCAGGTTGTCCACCGCCAGCTGCACCATGGCGCGGCGGGTGGCCAGGCTGGCGCTGCCGATATGCGGGGTGAGCACCACGTTGCGCAACGCCAGCAGTTCCGGGCGCACACGCGGCTCGCCTTCGTAAACATCCAGGCCGGCACCGGCCAGGCGACCGTTGGCCAGCGCATCAGCCAGCGCCAGCTCATCGACGATCCCGCCGCGCGCCATGTTCACCAGCGTGGCGGTGGCGCGCATCTTGCTCAGTGCCGCGGCATCGATGATGTGGTGCGAGTCCTGGGTGTACGGCAATACCAGCACCAGGTGATCGGACTGCGCCAGCAACGTCTCGAAATCGACGTACTGCGCGCCCAGCACCTGCTCGGTGGCGGCCGGCAATTGGCTGCGGTTGTGATAGAGCACGCGCATGCCAAAGCCGTGCGCGCCGCGCCGCGCGATGCCCTGCCCGATCCGGCCCATGCCCAGGATGCCGAGCGTGCTGCCGTGGATATCGGCGCCGAGCATGGTCTTGAATGACCACTGCCCCCACTGCCTGTCGCGCAACCAGCGCTCGGACTCGGTGATGCGGCGCGCGGTGGCCATCAGCAACGCGAAGCCGAAATCGGCGGTGGTTTCGGTGAGCACGTCCGGCGTGTTGCTGGCCAGGATGCCGGCCGCGCTCAAGGCATGGATGTCGAGATTGTTGTAGCCCACGCCCACGTTGGCGATGGCACGCAGCTGCGGCGCCGCAGCGATTTCTGCCGCGCCGACGCGCTCGTTGAGCGTCATCAGCGCACCGTCCAGCGGTGCCAGCTGCGCGGCCAGTTCGGCCGGCGACCAGGCGGTGACGCGCGCGGTGGTGGTCAGCTCGAAGTGCTCGCCCAGTTGCGCGACCACATCGTCGAACAACGGCTGGCTGACCCACACCTTGGCGCGACGCGCGTCAGACATCGACCTGACCGGGAATCTGCGGCGCCATTTCACCGACATCGCCGCATTGCGCGCGATGGCGCAGTGCCTGGTCCATCAGCACCAGCGCCATCATCGCTTCGGCGATCGGGGTGGCGCGGATGCCCACGCAGGGGTCGTGCCGACCGGTGGTGATGACCTCCACCACCGCACCGTCAGCATCCACCGTGGCGCCGGGCAGACGCAGGCTGGAGGTCGGCTTGAGCACCATCGAAGCGGTGACCGCCTGGCCGGTGGAGATGCCGCCGAGAATGCCGCCAGCATGGTTGCTGAGAAAACCTTCGGGCGTGATGAGGTCGCGGTGTTCGGTACCCTTCTGCGCGGCGCTGGCAAAACCGTCGCCGATCTCCACGCCCTTGACCGCATTGATGCTCATCAAGGCCGCAGCGAGTTCGGCGTCGAGCTTGCCGTAGATCGGCTCACCCCAGCCCGGCGGCACGCCGCCGGCCACCACGTCCACGCGCGCGCCGACCGAATCGCCGGATTTGCGCAGCGCATCCATGTAGGTCTCCAGCTCCGGCACCTGCGCGGCATGCGGCCAGAAGAACGGGTTGTCTTCCACCGCCTCCCAGTCGAACCCGGTCGGGCGGATCTCGCCCAGCTGCGACAGGAAACCGCGCACCAGCACGCCATAACGCTGCTTGAGCCACTTCTTGGCGATGACGCCTGCGGCCACGCGCATGGTGGTTTCGCGCGCGGACGAGCGCCCGCCACCGCGCGGATCGCGGATGCCGTATTTCTGCCAGTAGCTGTAGTCCGCATGGCCGGGGCGGAACTGCTGGGCGATGTTGCTGTAGTCCTTGCTGCGCTGGTCGGTATTGCGGATCAGCAGCCCGATCGGCGTGCCGGTAGTGCGGCCCTCGTAGACGCCGGAGAGGATCTCGATGGCGTCGGCCTCGCGGCGGGCAGAGGTATGCCGGCTCTTGCCGGATGCACGCCGCTGCAGATCGTGGGTGAATTCTTCCGGCGCCAGCTCCAGGCCCGGAGGGCAGCCATCGACCACGCAACCGATCGCCGGCCCATGCGACTCGCCGAAGGTGGTGACGGTGAACAGCTTGCCGAACGAATTGGCACTCATGCGCGCAGGCTCATCGCTGCGCGGCCAGCGCGCCGATGCGCGCGCGGTGTGCGACCAGCTCGCGGCATTCCACCGCGAAGATGCCCATCTGCCCGACCTTGAACTCGACCCAGGCCAGGTCCACTTCCGGCAGCAGCTTGATGAGATGTTGCTCGGATTCGCCGACTTCGCAGATCAGCAGACCGTCTTCGCTCAGGTGCTGCGGCGCATCGCGCAGGATCTTCAGTACCAGGTCCAGACCATCGTCGCCGGCACGCAGGCCGAGCTCGGGCTCGTAGGAATACTCCTGCGGCAGCGCGTCGGTTTCGTCGTTGGTGACGTAGGGCGGATTGGTGACGATCAGGTCGTACTGGCGGCCGGCCAGGCCGGTGAACAGGTCCGACTTGTGCAAGGTGACATTGTCGGCATGCAGGCGCGCCTTGTTCTCGGCGGCCAGCGCCAATGCATCGTCGCTGATATCCACGCCATCCACCTCCCACTGCGGGTTGTAGTGGCCCATGGCAATGGCGATGCAACCCGAGCCGGTGCACAGGTCCAGCGCGCGGGTGACGTCGCGCCCGCCCAGCCATGGCTCGAAGCCGGCTTCGATCAGCTCGGCGATCGGCGAGCGCGGCACCAGTGCGCGTGCATCGCTCTTGAAACTCAGGCCGGCGAACCAGGCCTCGCCGGTGAGATAGGCCGCCGGCACGCGCTCGGTGATGCGACGTTCGAACAGGCCCAGCACCCGCTCCTTTTCCGCCCGCAGCAGCCGCGCCTGGCCATAAGCCGGGCCCAGGTCGTGCGGCAGGTGCAGGCTGTGCAGCACCAGCTGGGTGGCTTCGTCCAGCGCGTTGTCGTAGCTATGGCCGAAGGTCAGACCGGCTTGGTTGAAACGGCTGGTGCCGTAGCGGATCAGGTCGATGATGGTGTGCAGTTCGTCGGCCGCGGCGGCAGTCATGGCAACAACTAAAGAGGAATCGGCCCCCGATTATAGAGGTCGGATCGGTATCATGAGCGTCCGTTGCACTGGAAACCGCCATGTTCAATCGCAATACGGGCATCGTGCTGCTGGTGGCGCTGGCCGCCGGCCTGGGGCTGTTGCTGGGCCAGAAGTTCTTCAGCCGCGCGCCCAGCTCGCCGTGGCCGCCCACCCAGACCATTACCTTCTATCCGCAGCCGCGCCCGCTGCCGCAGTTCAGCCTGCGCCAGTCCGACGGCACCCAACTGGTGCCCGGCGAACTCAAGGGCCACTGGACCTTGGTGTTCCTGGGCTTCACCTCCTGCCCGGACGTCTGCCCGACCACGCTGACCGATCTGGCAGTGGCGCAACAGCAGTGGCAAGGCATTGCGGATGGATTGCGCCCGCGGGTGCTGTTCGTGTCGGTGGACCCGCAGCGCGACCCGCCAGCGCGGCTGGGCGAATACGCGCATGCCTTCCACAAGGACACCCTGGCCGCCACTGCGGACGTACCGGCGCTGGAGCGCTTTGCCACTGCACTGGGCTTGGTGTTCCAGAAGGTGCCGGGCAAGGGCTTTGCACAGAATCCCAACGACTACAGCATGGATCATTCGGCCGGCATCGCCGTGCTGGACCCGCAAGGCCGCCTGGCCGGCCTGATCCGCCCGCCGCTCGATCCCAAGGCGATTGCCGCCGACTTCCAACAGCTGACCAAGGTAACCGCTCCGTGAGTTTCGTCACCTCCCTGACCTATGTACTGCCGCATCGGCTGCTGTCGTCGATGGCACGCGCGCTGGCGTACTCGCAGACACCGTCCACCAAGCAATGGCTGATCGATACGGTGACGCGCAGGTTCGGCGTGGACCTGAGCGAGGCGCAGGAGCCGGACCCGCGCGCCTACCCCACCTTCAACGCCTTTTTTACCCGCGCGCTCAAGCCCGGCGCACGCGTGCCCGATCCCGACCCGGCCGCTTTGCTGATGCCGGCCGATGGTCGCATCAGCCAGCTTGGCCCGATCGAGAACGGCCGCATTTTCCAGGCCAAGGGGCAGTCGTTCACCGCCGCCGAACTGCTGGGCGATGAGGCAGCCGCCGCGCCGTTCAACAGCGGCCTGTTCGCCACTGTGTACCTGTCGCCGAAGGACTACCACCGCGTGCACATGCCGTGGACCGGTACCTTGCGCGAAACCGTGCACGTCCCCGGCCGGCTGTTCAGCGTGGGCCCGGATGCGGTGCGCAGCGTGCCGCGCCTGTTCGCGCGCAACGAGCGACTGGTGTGTCACTTCGACACCGAGTTCGGCCCGATGGCCTCGGTGATGGTGGGCGCGCTGCTGGTCTCCGGCGTGGAAACGGTATGGAGCGGCGTGGAGATTCCGCGTTACGGCGATCGCATCACGCGCAAGGATTACCGCGGCAAGGAGATCACCCTGGAGAAATTTGCGGAGATGGCACGCTTCAACTACGGCTCGACCGTGATCGTGCTGCTGCCGCCGGGCGTCGCCCAGCTCGATGCTGGGCTTGCTGCTGAAACGGCGGTGCAACTGGGCCAGGCGCTCGCACGTCGTCAGCAAAGTGCAGCGACGCCGTCGTAGGAGCGGACCTGGCCGCGACAAGGCATTCCCGGCGGCGCGTGGTGCAGCCATGCACGTCGTCTTCGTTAGGCTCAGATTGAGAACACGCTGCTCACGACCAGGCTACGGGGACGGCTTCGTCGCGACCGGGTCCGCTGCTCCTACGGCAACCTGGACGCACCGCCCTCGTAGGAGCGGACCTGGCCGCGACAGGGCATTCCCGGCGGCGCGTGGTGCAGCCATGCACGTCGTCTTCGTTAGGCTCAGATTGAGAACACGCTGCTCACGACCAGGCTACGGGGGACGGCTTCGTCGCGGCCGGGTCCGCTCCTACGGCAACCTGGACGCACCGCTCTCGTAGGAGCGGACATGGCCGCGACAGGGCATTCCCGGCGGCGCGTGGTGCAGCCATGCACGTCGTCTTCGTTAGGCTCAGATTGAGAACACGCTGCTCACGACCAGGCTACGGGGACGGCTTCGTCGCGGCCGGGTCCGCTCCTACGGCAACCTGGACGCACCGCTCTCTTAGGAGCGGACCTGGCCGCGACAGTGCATTCCCGACGACGCGTGGTGCAGCCATGCACGTCGTCTTCCGCCAGGCTCAGCTTGAGAACACATTGCTCACGACCAGGCTACGGGGACGACTTCGTCGCGGCCGGGTCCGCTCCTACGGCAACCTGGACGCACCGCTCTCGTAGGAGCGGACCTGGCCGCGACAGGGCATTCCCGGCGACGTTACGTGCGCCAGCGCGACCCGGCGCAGTTCGCCGATGCGGTAACGGCCGCGCCAGGTCAGCGATCGCACCCTGCCAGCTTGATACTCTGCCCCGGCTTGAGCGCATACGACGGTGCCTTCAGGCCGTTGGCCTTGGCCAGCGTCTTGATCTCGCACTGGTACTTCTGCGCCACCCGGCCCAGCGTGTCGCCCTTGGCGATGGTGTAGCTGCGCGCCTGCCTGACCTTGGGCTTGGCGATCGCCGGCTGGCCTGTCGCCACGGTGGTCGGCACGCCAGCCATCGGGCTGACATCGCCCACCGCCACGCTGGGGATGTATTCGGTGGCGCTGCTGCTACGGACAATCGCGCTGTTGAGATCGGCGGTGATGAGGGTGCGCGCCAGGTCCGCGCGCGGGCCGTTGATGCAATAGCGCGTGTACAGGCTGGCAATGCGGTTGGTGGCATTGATGACGGTGCCGGCGGGCATCCAGCCATCGGGTTCGTAGCGCGGGTTGAGGTTGCGCAGCGCGCGCATGTAGCCATCGCGCGTGCCCATGCCGCCCAGGCAGATGGTGAGCTCGTAGATGGTGGTCGACTTGGCCAGCTTGATGGTGGCCGGTTGCGCGTCGAGCTTGGCGAAGTCCACGCCGTACCGGCGTGGGTGCAGGAAAATCCACGCTGCGGCAATCACCATCGGCACGTAGTCCTTGGTTTCGGCCGGGAACTGGTTGTAGACGTCCTGCTCCCAGAAGCCGCGCCCACCGGACTGCGCGAACACGCGCGCCGCGCGCCCTTCGCCGCCGTTGTAGGCGGCCAGCGCCAGCTCGATGCTGCGGTTGAGCCCGGCCATGCGCTCGTTGAGATAGGCGGCGCTGGCTTCGGCTGCGCTACGCGCATCGAAACGGGTGTCGAAACCGGTGCCGTCCGGGCCCAGCCCGAAACGCCGGCCGGTGGCGGGCATGAACTGCATCAGCCCGGCCGCACCGGCACGCGAGTTGGCGTGCACCTTGCCATTGGATTCCTTGGCCATGATGCCGAACAGCAGCGCCTCGGGCAGGCCGCGCTTCTGCCATTCCGGCCACATCACCCCGCGCAGGTTGCTGTAGTTCTCGTAGCTGGTCATCAGCGCCGGCCGCATGTCGGTCAACCAACGGCGGATGCCGGCCTGCACCGCCGGGTTGTACTGCACCATCCTGTCGAAGGCGTGGCGCTGGTCGTTGAGCAACGAGGCCGCACGCGCGGCCTCGGGCACGCCGTTGGCGGCCGGACCGAGATGATCCGGATCGGCCTGCAGCAAGGTGTCGTCGTCTTCCGGGTCTTGCGCTGCGGGCGCTTCGGCATCGGCGCGTGCCTTGAGCAGGCGCTTGTAAGTGGCCAGCTGGTTGGCGACCAGGCAACCGCGCTGCTTGATGCAGGCGTCGATCACGTCCTCCATGTCCTCCAGCGCGGCGTCGCCTTCGGCGGTGCCCTTGGGGTCGGCGTTGTTCACCAGTACCAACGCATCGCGGTAGCGCTTCTCCGCGGCGGCCATGCGTGCGTCCAGCACGGCGACTTTTTCGGTATCGCGCTTGGACAGGGCCTGGGCGGCAGGAGCGAGGGACAACAGCGCCAGCACGGCCAGCACGGGCCATGGGCGCAAACCAGAATGAGCGAGCGGCATCGTCGGCAGGACAGCGGAAAGGCTGGCAGGGTAGCCGCCGGGGCAACACCGGGGCAAGGCGCGGCAGCGCCCAGGGTCAGTGGCCCGTTAGCTTGGCGAGCAGGCCGGGCGCGGCGACGGCCCGGGAAGCGCAGGGTTCGGCGGGTGGGTCACGGAGCCGGGCGCCCCGGGACGCGACCCGGTCCTGCCGAGGCCGCATCGGCCCTTCCATTCATCGCAGGCCACGTTGGCCTGGCGAGGTTGCCCGCTAGAATCCGGTCTTTCCCCATCGGATCTGTGCAATGGCCTCGTTCCTGCTCGGCAAAGGCGTCACCGACGGCATCCCGGTCATGCTCGAAGCGCGCTTCGGCAATCGGCATGGTCTGGTGGCCGGCGCCACCGGCACCGGCAAGACGGTGACGCTGATGACCCTGGCCGAAGGCTTCTCGCGGCTGGGGGTGCCGGTGTTCCTGGCCGACGTGAAGGGCGACGTGGCCGGGCTGGCGGTGGCCGGCGATGGCGCGCCCGGCGTGCTGCAGCGCGCCACGGATGTGGGCATTGCCGACTACGCGCCGGTCGCCAGCCCGGTGGTGTTCTGGGATTTGTATGGCCAGCTCGGTCACCCGGTGCGTACCACCGTGAGCGAGATGGGCCCCATCCTGCTCGCGCGCATCCTGGAACTCAACGACACCCAGTCCGGCGTGCTGGACATCGTGTTCAAGCTCGCCGACGACCGCGGCCTGTTGCTGCTGGATCTGGACGACCTGCGTGCGCTGCTGGCGCTGGTGGTGGAAGAACGCAAGGAGTTGTCCACCAGTTACGGGCTGGTGTCGGCGCAGTCGGTGGCCGCGATCCAGCGCGCACTGCTGCGGCTGTCGCAGGACGGCGGCGAGCAGTTCTTCGGCGAACCGGCACTGGAGCTGGCCGAGCTGATGCGCGTGGCGCCGGACGGCCGCGGCGTGATCGGCATCCTGGCGGCCAACCAACTGGTGCTCAAGCCGAAGCTGTATTCCACCTTCCTGCTGTGGCTGTTGTCCGAGCTGTTCGAGGGCTTGCCGGAAGTGGGCGACCTGGAACAGCCCAAGCTGGTGTTCGTGTTCGACGAGGCACACCTGCTGTTCGACGATGCGCCGGCCGCGCTGGTGCAGCGTATCGAACAGGTGGTGCGGCTGATCCGCTCCAAGGGCGTGGGCATCTACTTCTGTTCCCAGTTTCCCGATGACATCCCCGACACCATCCTCGGCCAGCTCGGCAACCGGGTGCAGCACGCACTGCGCGCCTATACGCCGCGCGACCAGAAGGCGGTCAAGACCGCGGCGCAAACCTTCGTGGCCAATCCCAGGCTCGATGTGGCCAGCGCCATTTCCAGCCTCGGCACCGGCGAAGCACTGGTGTCGCCCTTGCAGGGCAAGGGCGTGCCGGCACCGGTGCAGCAGACCCTGATCGCCCCGCCGCGTTGCCGCATGGGGGCCATCAGCGCGCCCGAACGCGCACAGGTGCACGCGACCAGCCCGGTCGGCACGCGCTACGACACGGCCATCAACCGCGAATCGGCCGCCGAACGGCTGGCACGCCGCGTCGAACAGGTCGCCACCCAGACCGCTGCCCCACCCGCCCACACCCGCGAGGAAGAGGACGCGCAGGACAGCGGCTTCGGCAAGGCGGTCAAGGACGCCGTGTTCGGCACCGGCCGCCGCCAGGGCATGCTGGAAACCATGGCCAAGCAGACCTCGCGCACCATCGGCAGCAAGATCGGGCAGCAGATTGTGCGCAGCCTGTTGGGCGGCATCTTTGGTGGAAGGCGTTGAGCACGACCAAGGGCCACACACGCGTCTCTCGGGGGTGATCTGGCGCGCGCGAAGCTGATGCAGGCGCATCTTCCACCTGCCGCCACCCGCGCCCGGGCATGGCCGCACGCCTGGCGGTGCAGCGACAGATGCGCCTGCACGCCGGGCGCGCTAGCATCGCTGCCCGCCATTGCTTCCCCCACCCGCCAATGAGCCGCTGGCGCCCACCTGCCGAAAAAAGCACCGCGTTGATTACAGCCGAAGGGCATGCCCGCCTGAAGGCCGAGCTGGAAGAGCTGTGGCGCGTGCGTCGGCCAGAAGTGGTGCGTGCACTGGCCGCCGCCGCCGCCGAGGGCGACCGATCGGAAAATGCCGAATACACCTACCGCAAGAAGCAGCTCGGCGAGATCGACCGCCGGGTGCGTTACCTGAGCAAGCGCCTGGAAGCGCTGCGGGTGGTGGACACCGCGCCCACCGACCCGCAGGCGGTGTTCTTCGGTGCGCAGGTGGCGCTGGAAGACGCCGACAGCGGCGAGCTGCTGCGCTATCGCATCGTCGGCCCGGACGAAACCGACGCCGCGCGCGGCTGGATCAGCATCGATTCGCCGCTGGCCCGCGCGCTATTGAAAAAGCGCGTGGACGACGCGTTCGAGGCGCAGTTGCCGGCCGGCAGACATAGCTTCGTGGTGGTGTCGGTGGAATACGGCAGCCAGTAGGCAGCTGATCCCAACCTGCTGACGTGTAGGAGCGCGCTTGTGCGCGATGGAGCCTTATCGATAACGCCTCATCGCGCACAGGTGCGCTCCTACCGAGCGACGCGCACCAGCCGGGGCCAATCACACCATCTGCAGGTTCAACGACCGCCCTTGCTGGATCGCGACATTGGCCGGCAATGCATCGCCGAACAGGTCGTGTTCGTCGCTGTCGGTGATCTCCACATCGACCAGGTCGCCGACCTTCAGGCCAAGCTCGCCGCCGTTCTGGATATGCACCAGGCCATCGATCTCCGGCGCATCGGCGCGCGAACGCGCCACGGCGATATCGTCTTCGATCAGGTCGACCAGGCATTGCTGCACGCTGCCGATCTTGGCGTCCAGCCGCGCGGCGGAAATCTCCGCCTGCCGGGCCATGAAGCGCGCCAGCCGCTCCTGCTTCACTGCTTCCGGCACCGGGTCGGGCAACGCGTTGGCGCTGGCGCCGTCCACCGGCGAATACGCGAACGCGCCGACGCGATCCAGCTGCGCCTGGTCCAGGAACTCCAGCAGCGATTCGAACTCGGCATCGGTTTCGCCGGGGAAACCGACGATGAAGGTCGAGCGCACCGTGATCTCCGGGCACATCGCCTTCCAGCGCTGCACGCGCTCCAGCGTCTTCTCCACCGCGCCGGGCCGCTTCATCAGCTTGAGGATGCGCGGACTCGCGTGCTGGAACGGGATGTCCAGATACGGCAGCAGCTTGCCTTCGGCCATCAGCGGGATCACGTCGTCCACGTGCGGGTACGGGTACACGTAATGCAGGCGCGTCCACACGCCCAGCTCCGACAAACCTTCGCACAACGCCTTCATGCGGGTCTGGTACATGCGGTCGCGCCACGGGCGCTCGGCGTACTTCAAGTCCACGCCGTAAGCAGAGGTGTCCTGCGACACCACCAGCAGTTCCTTGACCCCACCACGCACCAGCCGCTCGGCCTCGCGCAGCACATCGTCCACCGGGCGCGAAGCCAGATCACCGCGCATGGACGGGATGATGCAGAAGCTGCAGCGATGGTTGCAGCCTTCGGAAATCTTGAGGTACGCGTAATGCCGCGGGGTCAGCTTGATGCCGTAGTCGGGCACCAGATCCACGAACGGGTCGTGACGCGGCGGCAGCGCTGCGTGCACCGCTTCCATCACGCTCTGGTAGTCCTGCGGGCCGGACACCGCCAGCACCTGCGGGTAGGCCTCGCGAATCTGCTCCGGGCGCTTGCCCAGGCAGCCGGTGACGATGACCTTGCCGTTGGCATTCATCGCCTCGCCGATGGCATCCAGCGATTCGGTCACCGCCGAATCGATGAAGCCGCAGGTATTGACCACCACCACGTCGGCGGCGTCGTAGCTGGGCACAATGTCGTAGCCCTCCACGCGCAGCTGGGTGAGGATGCGTTCGGAATCGACGAGCGCCTTCGGGCAGCCAAGGCTGACGAAGCCGACTTTGGGGTTCAGCTGGGACATGGAAGCAGGAGCCTGGGAACGGAGCGGCCTGGGGCCTGGGCAGGGCCAATTATAGCGGCGTGCGGGCAGCGCTCTGAACCGCCGCGCCTCGCCGGCCCGGCCGGCTTTGCGAAACCCTCACTTTTCACGATGCCGGTCCGGTCGATAATGCGCGCCTCCCCCACCATGCATCAGGAAATTCCATGGGTCACTGGACCACGCTCGACACCCCCGACGGCCAGGTTGCCGCCTGGCATGCCACCCCCGCCTCCAGCCCGCGCGGCGGCCTGGTGGTCATCCAGGAAATCTTCGGCGTCAACGAACATATCCGTGCAGTGGCCGACGACTACGCCGCGCGCGGCTACGAGGTGCTGGCACCGGCCTTCTTCGACCTGGAAGAAAAGGACGTGCAGCTGCCCTACGACCAGGAAAGCGTCCAGCGTGGCCTGGCCTTGGCCGATGCGGTGGGCCTGGAACGCGCGGTGGAGGTGGTGAAATCCGCCGCCACGCTGCTGACCCGCGCCGGCAAGGTAGGCACGGTCGGCTATTGCTGGGGCGGTTCGGTGGCGCTGCTGTCGGCCATCCGCCTGGGGCTACCCTCGGTGAGCTACTACGGCGGCCGCAACACCCAACTGCTGGACGAAACGCCCAAGGCGCCGGTGATGTTCCACTTCGGCGAGCGGGACGCCAGCATTCCGCCGGAGGCGATCCAGGCCCACCGCGAGAAGCTGCCGCAGATGGAAACTTTCGTGTATCCCACCGGCCACGCCTTCAATCGCCGCATCGACCCGAACCACTACCACGCCGACAGCGCCGAGCGGGCACTGGAGCGCACCCTGGACTTCTTCCAGGCGCACCTGGGATGAACGCGCCGTCGCCGGCGGCCGCCGGTTTCCAGCTCGATGCGCGCCTGGCGGCCGATAGCGTGTTCGTCGCCGACGGGCCGCTGTCGCAGGTGCGGCTGATGGACGACATCCGCTTCCCCTGGCTGGTGCTGGTGCCGCGGGTGGCCGATGCCAGTGAATGGATCGACCTGGACGGCGGCCAGCAGCGCCTGTTGCTGGCCGAGATCAACCAGCTCTCGCACCTGCTGCGCGTGGAGCCGGCAGTGAGCAAGCTCAATCTCGGCGCGCTGGGCAATATCGTGCGCCAGCTGCATGTGCACCTGGTCGGCCGCCATCCCGGCGATGCCGCCTGGCCGGGGCCGGTGTGGGGCAGCGGCAGTGCGCAGCGCTTCGCCCCCGACGCCCTGCAACAGCGTGTCGCTGCGTGGGCGCAGCGGCTACGATAGACGCCCGTTCGCCAACTGCCTGTCTCGCATGAAATCCAATGTCGTCGCCGCACTGATCCTGATCCTCGTCGGCCTGCTGTTCCTGGCCAACAACCTGGGCTGGACCAACCTCAGCCTCGGCCGGCTGATCGCCACCTGGTGGCCGGCAGCGCTGGTGGCCTGCGGGGTTGGGATGCTGTTCGGGCGCGGGAAGTAGATGGGGCGGGAATCGGGAGTCGGGATTGGGGAATCGTCAGAGCGGTGTGCTTGCGCTGGAGGTGCTCCGTTCGACCATGCAGCTCTCGTCGGCCACCCGTCCCTGCGCCATGCGTGTCGCACAGGCAGGCAGCCGGCAGCGGCCCGATATGACGACTGTCATCCGCAATCGCTGACGTCAGGCACCTGATGGCCGGGCGCGGCAGGCGCAATATGGCCTCACACCCAACGAGGACATTGCCATGCAACGACTGATTCCCGGCCTGTTTCTAATCGTCCTGGGCGGGTTGTTCCTGCTCAACAACCTCGGCCTGACCCGCATGAACCTGGGCGAGCTGATCGCCGCCTGGTGGCCGTTGATGCTGATCTGGGGTGGCATTCACCAGTTGGTCCGTTACCGCCAGCGTGGGCTGGCGGCGGACTGAGCCCCAGGCGCCCAACCCGGCCAACCGCCTGCAACAGCGGGATGCCACCACTCCAGGCCATCAGGTCCGCGGCAAGGTCACCCCGGTCTGGCCCTGGTACTTGCCACCGCGATCCTTGTACGAGGTTTCGCACACCTCGTCAGACTGGAAGAACAGCATCTGCGCCACACCTTCGTTGGCATAGATGCGCGCCGGCAGCGGCGTGGTATTGCTGAACTCCAGGGTGACATGGCCCTCCCATTCCGGCTCCAGCGGCGTCACGTTGACGATGATGCCGCAGCGCGCGTAGGTGCTCTTGCCCAGGCACACCACCAGCGTATCGCGCGGGATGCGGAAGTATTCCACCGTGCGCGCCAGTGCGAAGCTGTTCGGCGGGATGATGCAGACGTCCGATTCGATATCGACAAAGCTGCCCGGATCGAAATGCTTGGGATCGACAATGGTCGAGTTGATGTTGGTGAAGATCTTGAATTCGCGCGAGCAGCGCACGTCGTAGCCATAGCTGGACGTGCCGAAGCTGACGATGCGCTGCCCGGCGGCATCGTGCTTGATCTGGCCGGGTTCGAACGGCTCGATCATCGCGTGCTGTTCGGCCATGCGCTTGATCCAGCGGTCGCTCTTGATGCTCATGCGGTGTTCCTTGAAGACGGGAGGCGGCAGGCCGGGCGGCCCGCGCGAAAGACGGCGAATTCTAGCAGCGGCCGCCGGTGACGGCCGGCCGAGCGGCTAGAGCAAGGAGGCCGAGATCGGGATGCTGGCGCGCGGGCGCTTGCCCAGCTCTTCCGACAAGCGCCTGGCTGCCGCCAGATAGGCCTGCGCCGCCACCGACTCCGGCGCCGCCACCACGATCGGCCGGCCCGCATCGCCTTGCTCGCGGATGCCGATCTCCAGCGGCAGCGATCCCAGCAACGGCACCCCGTACTGCGCCGCCATGCGCTCGCCGCCGCCTTCGCCGAACAGATGCTCGCGATGCCCGCAGTGGCTGCAGGTATGCACCGCCATGTTCTCGACGATGCCCAGCACCGGCACCTCCACCTTTTCAAACATCTTCAAGGCTTTACGCGCATCCAGCGTGGCAATGTCCTGCGGGGTGGTGACGATCACCGCCCCGGCCACCGGAATCTTCTGCGACAGCGTCAGCTGGATGTCGCCGGTACCCGGTGGCAGATCGATCAGCAGGTAGTCCAGGTCGTCCCACAGGGTGTCGTTGAACAACTGGGTCAGCGCGGAAGTCGCCATTGGCCCGCGCCAGATCATCGGGGTGTCCTGGTCAACCAGCAGGCCGATCGACATCGCCTCGATCCCGAACGCGCGCAACGGCTTGATCGACTTGTTGTCCGGACTGTCCGGGCGCCCACTCAGGCCCAGCATGGCCGGCACGCTGGGACCATAGATATCGGCATCCAGCACGCCCACGCGGGCACCTTGCCGCTGCAAGGCCAGCGCCAGGTTCACCGCCGTGGTCGACTTGCCCACCCCGCCCTTGCCCGACCCCACGGCGATCACATTGCGAATCCGCGGATGCGGCGCCAGCGCGCCCTGTACCGCATGCGCGGCGATCCTGCGTTCGCCGCTCATGTGCGTCCACCGCGTGCGGCACGAGCGGGCGTGCCCCACCTGCCTGTCGTCATCGTTTCCATCGTCCGATCCAGTTCATCTTGCGCAACCGCCACCGGCGCCCATACGCCTGCGCTAGCCGCCGAAAAAGACGCCCAGTGTACCGGCTGCCACTGCAGCGGCCGACTCGGCAATGGCGCCGGCCACCGGCGCCGTTGCGACCGGCATCTGTGTCAGACAGTGCTACATTTCACAAAGATGGACACACGATTAAGGAATTGTTACGTTCGATGCTCAGTTCAGCCGCCGCTCAGTGAGCGCGACTGCTTCGCATCGCATCCCTGCAAGGAATCAGCACATCATGTCGAGTCGTCCCCAGACCCCTGATCGTCGTCATCGCCTGATCGTCGTCATCGCCTGAGCGCCGCACTGCTGACCGCGCTTCTGGCTCCCGCCGGCCACCTCGCCGCGCAGACGGAAAATGGCGTGGCTCCCGGCACCACCGACCTGGACAAGGTCTCGGTCACCGGCTCTCGCATCGCGCGTACCGGCTTCGTCACCCCGTCCCCCGTCACCGCGATCAGCGCCGAAGAGATCCGCGCCACCGGCGCCACCACCATCAGCGACCTGATGGCACGCATGCCGGCGCTGGCGCCGACCTTCACCCTGGGTAACTCCACCCGTTTCATCGGTACCGCCGGCCTGGGCCTGCTCGACCTGCGTGGCATGGGGACCGATCGCACCCTGGTACTGGTCAACGGCCGCCGCCATGTCGGCTCCAGCCCCGGCGCGACCGCAGTGGACGTCAATACCATCCCGGTGGAATGGGTCGAGCGCGTGGAAGTCATCACCGGTGGCGCCTCGGCGGTATACGGGGCCGACGCGGTGGCCGGCGTGGTGAACTTCATCCTCAAGAAATCCTTCACCGGCTTCGAAACCCGTGCACAGACCGGCCTGGCCGACGAAGGCAACTACAACCGTTCGTTTGCCAGCTTTTCCGCCGGTACCGACTTCGCCGAAGGCCGCGGCAATGTCGCGGTGTCGGCCGAATACAGCACGCAGGACCGCTTTGGCCGAGGCAACCGCGCCATCGGCCGCGAGTACCTCATCAGCGTACAAAACCCCAACTTCGACCCTACCCGGCCGCCGAGCGAGCGCAATCCACAGAACGTACTGAGCGGCCCCGGCGGCAACCATTCCACGTCCTACGGCGGCACCTTCAACCTGGGCACGTTCGACTTCCGCAATCCGGCCACCTACGGCAACCGCTACCTGTTCGACCCCGACGGCAGCTTCCGTCGCAACCGCTACGGCGGCACCGTGGTGAGCAACACCGCCTGCGTGGATTGCGACTTCGTCGATCTCAATGCCGTGGCCGACCTGCAGCCGGGTTTCGATCGCAAGAGCCTCAACACGATGGTGAATTTCGAGCTGAGCCAGAACCATCGCCTGTTCTTCGAAGGCAAGTACAGCGAGACCGATTCGGAGTTCTTCGGCCAACCCACCTTCGACAGCTCGCTGCGCGTGCGCCGGCAAAACCCGTACGTCAGCCCCCAACTCGGCGCATTGATGGATTCGCGTGGCGCCACGCAACTCCTGATGAACCGCTTCAACGTCGATGCCGGCCGCCGTGGCGAGAACATCGAGCGCAAGACCTACCGCGCCGTGCTCGGCGCCGAAGGCAACTTCACCGACAACTGGACCTACGACGTCTCGGCCAACTATGGCAAGACCACCATCGACAGGCGCAACCTCAACAACCGCATCAACGAGCGTTGGCAGGCCGGCATCGACGCCGCGCGCGACGCCAGCGGCACTATCGTCTGCCGCACCACGCTGGACCCGACCGCAGTCAACCCCAACACCGGCCGTGTGTACTCGGCGCTGGCGCGCGAAGGCTGCGTGCCCTTCAGCATCTTCGGCAATGGCGCGGTCACGCCCGAAGCCGCCGCCTGGTTCAACAGCACCGCACGCTCGCAGGCCAAGATCCAGCAGACGGTGTTCAACGCATCGGTCGCCAACAGCAGCCTGTTGTCGTTGCCGGCCGGCGACATCGGCATCGCCGGTGGCGTGGAATACCGCAAGGAGCAAAGCGAGGAGATCACCGATCCGCTGGCAGCGTCCGGTGTGACCTTCCTCAACGCCATCCCCAACAGCGGCGGCGAATACAACGTCAAGGAAGTATTCGTGGAGAGCACCATCCCGCTGCTGGCCGGCCTGCCGGGCGTGGATCGCCTGGCGCTGGATGTGGCAGGGCGCTATTCGGACTACAGCAGCATCGGCTCGACCAAGACCTGGAACGTTGGTCTGGACTGGACCATCATTCCGTCATTGCGCCTGCGCGGCACCCTGGCGCAGGCCGTCCGCGCACCCAGCATCGGCGAGCTGTACGACTCGCAGAGCGAGAATTTCGCCACCATCAACGATCCCTGCAACTATCTGCCCACCAACATCAACCGCCCGGGCACCGCTGGCGACGTGGCACTGCGGCAGGCCAACTGCAGTGCGCTGGGCATTCCGGTGGGCTGGATCGACACCTATACCGCCACCCGCCCGGGCGTCAGCGGCGGCAATCCCGATCTCAAGCCCGAACGCGCGCGCAGCCTGTCGTATGGACTGGTGTGGCAGCCGGAGTTCTTCGAAGGTTTCGGCATGTCGATCGACTATTGGCGCATCGACCTGCGCGACGCCATCGGCGCAGTGACGGCCGAAACCAACGCCACCCGTTGCGTGGACAACCCCGGCGGCATCAACAACAGCTTCTGCGGCTTCGTGCAGCGCGCCCCGCTGGGCGGCTTCACCGATCCGCAGGGCCGCATCTATCCGGAGCACAGCATCACCGGCTGGCAGGCGCTCAACGAGAACCTGGCCCGCTCACGCCGCGTGGGCGTGGATCTGGAGATGGATTACCGCTTCCAGATCGGCGAAGGCAACACCGTGCTGCGTCTGGTCGGCACCCGGCTGATCCAGTCGCGCGAATGGGTGTTCCAGGACTTCCCGGCCGAGTACGACGAGTACGTGACCTACGTGACCGACCCGCGCTGGCGTGCGCAGTTCCAGACCAAGTACAACTGGAAGGAATGGCGTGCCTCCTGGGACATGAACTATGTGGACGGCAACCTGCGCGTGACCCCGGAGAGCTACAACAGCAACCCGGGTTCGGCCAGCACGATCAAGAACGGCTCGTACACCTACCACAACTTCCAGTTCGGCTATCAATTCCCCGGCTCTGAGATCGACGTCTACCTGGGCATCGACAATGCCTTCGACAAGGACCCGCCGCGCAACTACTTCGGCTCGGATTTCAACTCGGCGCTGTACGACAACGTCGGTCGATTCTTCTACATGGGGACCACGGTCAGGTTCTGATCGCTCCCGCCACTGGTGTACCGAAGCCCCGCTTGTCGGGGCTTCTCCCGTTTTGGATGGCGCACCGCGCGATTGCGGCGACGCACGCGTCCACCGTGGCGCGCTATTCACGGAAACTGGCCCGATCCGTATCCCAAACAACTGATACGACTGCAACCATGCTCGAGCCCGTTCATCGAGATGCGAATACGCGCATGCATTTGTGCGGAATTACGCAACATCGATGCGGATCCAATCTTATTCAGCAATGAATGATCGCAATCGCTTGCGCTCGACAGCACACATTCATTACGGTCGGGTTAAGGCCACCTGAGCTTCAGGCGACCGCCCCTTAACCGATGTTTCTGTTGAAGAAGGTCAGCAATGAGCAAGCAAGCAAGCCACCAACGCTTCAAACGCACCGCCCTGGCCGTCGTGCTGGGCGCGTGCCTCAGCCACGGCGCAGCCTACGCACAGAGCACCACCGGCAGCATCTACGGCAGCGCCCCGGCAGAAGCCGGCAGCAGCATTGTCGTGCAGAGCGATACCGGTCTCAGCCGTACCATCACCGTCGATGCAAGTGGCCGCTACAACCTCGGCTCGTTGCCGGTCGGCGCCTACACGGTCACGCTGAAGCGTGGCGATCAGGTCATCGACACCCGCAAGAACGTGCAACTGCGCGTCGGTTCGGGCACCGAGGTTTCGTTTGCCAGCGCCAGTGCTGCGAGCGGCAACGCCGATGCGACCACGCTTGGTGCAATCACCGTGACCGCGGCCAACGTCCCCAAGATCGATGTGACCTCTACCAGCTCGCGCTCGGTCATTACCTCCGAACAGCTGGCAACGCTGCCGCTGGGCCGGAGTGCTGAAGCCATTGCGTTGCTGGCGCCTGGCGCGGTGGCAGGCAGCGGTGCCTTCAACAACGGCTCGCGCTCGGTGGTTTCTTTTGGCGGTTCCGGCGTCACCGAAAACGCGTATTACATCAATGGCTTCAACGTCAGCAATCCCTTGAGCAACCTGGGCGGCGTCAGCCTGCCCTATGGCGCAATCGATCAGCAGGAAACCTACACAGGCGGTTACAGCGCCAAGTACGGCCGTTCGACCGGCGGCGTCATCAATCAGCTGGGCAAGCGCGGCACCAATGAGTGGCGTTTCGGCGCGCAGGCTATCTGGGAACCGAAAAATCTTGCAAGTTCCGCTGGCGATGTGTGGTACCCCAATAACACATTGAACGCCAATCCGCGTTACCGCTACGAAGATCCTGAACTACCGGGCACGATTTACCGCCGCAGCAAGGGCGATGTGCAAAGCCGAACTGTCTACAGCGCTTACGCAGGCGGCCCGTTGATCGAGGACAAGTTGTTCATCTTCGTGGCTGGCGAAACCGACAAAACCGACGGCGCAGTCACCAGCACCGCCACGGCGGCAAGTGCACAGGGGCGCAACCACTACAACTACAGCTCGCCGAAGTTCTACGGCAAGGTGGACTGGAACATCAACGACAGCAACATCCTGGAGTACACGCGTATCGAGAACACCGATCGGCGTGCAGGCTCCTTCAACAATTACAGCTACGACACCCTGTCGGACGGCGGTCCATCGGGCTTGTTCCCGGATACCTTCAAGATCAAAGATACCTACGATGTCTTCAAGTACACCGGCTATATCACCGACGACCTGACCTTGAACGCCATGTGGGGAAGGAGTACTCAGCACAATCAACAGTTCAACCCGCTGGTTTCTTCGCTGCCATTCATTTCGGGATTGAACCTGCAAAATCCGGCAATCACCGGCGGCACGCCGATTTCCAACGATCAGGCCACCAATCGCTCCAAGGCCGACGACCCGATCAACAAAACCCGCAACCTGCGGCTCGAGTTGAATTATCGGCTTGGTAATCACGACCTGACCGCAGGCGTGGACAATATGTATTTCAACGCGTACGACGAAGGCGTTCGGACCACCGGCCCCGGGTATCAATGGACCTACAACCGCGCTGTCGACGAGGTCACGCCCGTTCGCGGCTCTCTGGGTGTCGGTGCGACCGGCCCGGGAACCAATGGCTATTACGCGCAACAGCGCATCTTCACTACCACCACCAGCATGGCCGTGGAGCAGAAGGCCTACTATCTGGAAGATCGCTGGCAGGTCAACGACAACTGGCTGTTGACGCTAGGTATTCGCAATGATCAGTTCACCAACTTCAACAGCGATCATGTGCCCTATGTCGACAGCGGCGATCAATGGGCCCCGCGCCTCGGCGCCAGTTGGGATGTCTTCGGCGATTCCTCGCTCAAGGTCTTTGCCAACCTCGGCCGTTATTACCTGGCCCTGCCCAACCAGGTCGCAATCCGCGGTGCATCGGCCTCCACGTTCACCGACGAGTACTTCGCCTACACTGGCATCGACGCGAACGGCGAGCCGACAGGACTGCGTCCGATCGGACCCGGGCCGGTCTCCAGCAATGGCGAGTTCGGCCAGGCACCGGATCCGAATGCATTTGCACCGACAGACCTGCAGTCGCAATACCAGGACGAACTCATTCTCGGGTTCGAGAAAACGCTTGGTGAAAGCTGGAATTCAGGCGCAAAGGTGACGTATCGCAAGCTGCAGGCGGCCATCGACGACGTCTGCGATACCGCTCGTATCGCAGACAAGATCGACGCCAGCGGCGGCGACTCCAGCACTGTCAGTATCCCCGGCTGCGTGATGTTCAATCCCGGCAAAACCAATACCTACAGCCTGGCCAATACCAACGGCTCCGGTTCCACGCAGGTTGCGATGTCGCAGGCTGACTGGGGTTTCACCGACAAGGCCAAACGCAGCTACGTGTCCGTCGATTTGTTCGTGGAACATCCTTTCAACGAAAAGTGGTACGGCCGCGTCGACTACACTTGGTCGCACAGCTACGGCAACACCGAAGGCCAGGTGAAGTCCGATCTGGGCCAGGCCGACATATCCAAGACCCAGGATTGGGATGCTGCAGCATTGATGTATTACGCTGGCGGCAGCCTTGCCAACGACCGCCGACACCAGCTCAAGGCGTTCGGCGCGTATCAGATCAATCCGGAATGGATGGCATCGGCGACACTGCGCGTCATGTCCGGCACACCTATCACCTGCCTGGGCTTCTATGGCGGCCCCGACGCAGAATCGCTCGACTACGATCCGATCGGCTACGGCTCTGGCTACCATTACTGTGGCGGCGAGCCATCCCGCCCTGGCGATGCAGGCCGTACACCCTGGATCAAAAACCTGGACCTTGGCTTGAGCTACCGTCCTGCGTTCGCCGACCACAAGCTGGCCGTCGGAGTGCAGGTCTTCAATGTCCTCAACGACCGCACGGTCAATCGCGTCGATGGCGTGTACGAAGGAGACTCTCCGTTCGTGGTGTCCAACACCTATCGTGTGGGTCTGCAGCCCTACAACTACAATACTCCGCGCTACGTGCGCCTCACTGCGTCGTACGACTTCTGATCGATGCGGGACGGAAGCGTCGCAACGACGCTTCCGTCGATCCACAGGCACTGACTTTGAGCCTCGGTCACGCCGAGGCCCTCTTTCTAGCCTCGCCGAAATCAGCAATTGCGCTTCGATGGCGGCCTTCTCCGTTGCCGCTTGGGTGTCGACAGCGGGCGGTGCTGGGCGTGCTGCACGGCGTGCATGTCCGCACCAGCGGCGCTACACCCGACTAATGCGCTGGCCGTCCAGCGATTATCCAGCGCGCGTCCTGATCGGCGGCATGGGCATCTCTCATCCATGACCTTCGACACCATGCGCCGGGCCGTACAGAACGGTAGAGTGCCGGCACGGCTCCGCTGTGACGGCGCCTCCCAATCGACTGTTGCTCCTGGAGCCTTTGTGATCCGAACACCTCATCTATTGACGCTGACCCTGGCCGTGGCTGCCGCGCTGAGCGGTTGCAAGAAGCCGGAAGACGCCGCGCCTGCGGCCGCTGCGGGCGACGCCGCGGCCACCACCCCGGCAGCCGCCAAGACCCTGACCCTGGACCAGAGCAAGCTGCCGGCGGTAAACCGCTTCACCGCGGCCGATCTGGACCCCAACGGCAGCGCCTGTACCGATCTCAATGCCTACGCCAATGCCAAGTTCCTGGCCGCCAACCCGGTGCCGGGCGATCGCACCAGCTGGGGTGCATTCGAGATGCTCGACGAGCGCTCCAACGCGATCCAGCACCAGCTGGTCGAACAGGCCGCCGCCGACACCGGCGCCACCGGCGTGGAAAAGATCGTCGGCGACCTATGGTCTACCGGCATGGACGAGGCCAAGATCAATGCCCAGGGCATCGAGCCGCTGAAGCCGGAACTGGCCGCCATCGACGCCATCAGCGACCAGGCCAAGCTGGTGGACTACCTGCGCAGCAGCGCTGCCAAGGGCAGCAACGAACTCTTCAGCTTTGGCGCCGAGGCGGACTACAAGAAGTCCAGCCAGAACATCGCCTACGCCATGCAGGGCGGGCTGGGTCTGCCGGATCCGGAGTACTACACCAGCGCCGGCAACAAGGTCAAGCTGGAGGCCTACCAGGCGCATATCGCCAAGGTACTGGAGCTTTCCGGCGTGGCCGCAGCCGATGCCGCCGCGCAGGCCAAGCAGGTGGTGACATTCGAAACCCGCTTGGCCAAGGTCTCCAAGACCAGCACCGAACTGTCGCGCGACACCAAGCTGGCCTACAACCCGGTCAGCCCGGCCGAGGCCGACAAGCTGACGCCGAATTGGTCATGGACCGAGTTCTTCAAATCGCAGGGCGTCACTCCGCCGGAGATGTTCTCGCTGGCGATCCCGGCCTTCCACCAGGAAGTGAGCAAGATGATCGCCGACACCGACCCGGCCATCTGGCGCGCCTACCTGCGCTTCCACGCCGTCGATGGCGCTTCGCCGTTCCTGAGCCAGCCGTTCGTGGATGAGAGCTTCGCGTTCTACAACAAGACCATGCGCGGGCAGAAGGAAATCAAGCCGCGCTGGAAGCGTGTGCTGGCCACCATCAACGGCCAGGCCGGCGAAACCCTGGGCCAGATGTACGTCAAGGTCGCCTTCCCGGCTGATTCCAAGGCCAAGATGGAAACCCTGGTCACCAATCTGCGCACCGCGCTGAAGGCCCGCATCGAAAAGCTGGACTGGATGAGCCCGGAGACCAAGGCCAAGGCGATCGCCAAGTGGGAGAGCTTCACGCCCAAGATCGGCTACCCGGAAAAATGGCGCGACTGGAACGGCTTGAGCACTGGCCGCGACAGCTATCTGGGCAACGTGCGAGCCGCGCAGGAGTTCAACTACAAGTGGAACCTGTCCAAGATCGGCAAGCCGGTGGACAAGACCGAATGGGGCATGAGCCCGCAGACGGTCAACGCCTATTACAACCCGCTGCAGAACGAGATCGTGTTCCCGGCCGCCATCCTGCAGCCGCCGTTCTTCGACCCGGATGCACCGGAGGAAATGAACTACGGCGGGATCGGTGCGGTGATCGGCCATGAGATGACCCACGGCTACGATGACCAGGGCAGCCGCTTCGGTGCCGATGGCAACTTCATCCCCGATCCGGGCTGGTGGACGCAGAAGGACCTGGACGCGTTCAAGGCCCGCACCGGCAAGCTGGTGGCGCAGTTCGACAGCTACCGCACGCCAGCAGGCGACAAGGTCAAGGGCGACCTGACGCTGGGCGAGAACATCGCCGACCTGGGCGGCCTC
Organism: Xanthomonas cucurbitae; assembly: GCF_002939885.1. Lineage (GTDB taxonomy): Bacteria > Pseudomonadota > Gammaproteobacteria > Xanthomonadales > Xanthomonadaceae > Xanthomonas > Xanthomonas cucurbitae. The sequence continues at coordinate 434 of NZ_MDED01000018.1, read as the reverse complement.
AACACCGCCTACGACGCGATGAAGACTGCCACCGCTGGCAAGGACGATCCCAAGACCGACGGCATTACCCGCGACCAGCGCTTCTTCCTCAACTGGGCCACGGTGTGGCGCCGCAACTTCACCCCGGAAGAACTGGTGGTGCGCCTGAAGACCGACCCGCATGCGCCGGCCAACTTCCGCGCCATCGGTGCACCGTCGAACATGCCGGCCTTCGCCGCCGCGTTCTCGTGCAAGCCGGGCGATGCAATGGTGCGCCAGGGCGACAAGCAGGTGGTGATCTGGTAATTGCGCATTGCTGTAAATGATGCGGGCGGCGATCGAAAGATCGTCGCCTTTTTTTTGGGCTCATCGCGGATTCGTGTGGGTGCCTTGAGGCCCCTGAAGCTGCGTTGAGCCTTGGAAACAGTCCCTTCCCGCCATCCCAGAAGGTGGTG